>JAVKDP010000073.1:0-21197 GCA_040222185.1 Balneolaceae bacterium
TCTTAGCATCGGGCTAACTAACAATGCTAAGATCACCCATCAACTTTAAACGGTTTACTTCAAGAAGTACCCCTCCATGAATAGCAGTTGGTAGTAATACCGATTGAGTTCCGTCTTCACGTACAGATGATGTAAAAGGGTTGGTAACTCCATATTGGTCTGTAAAGTCTAAAAACTGACCCGGAGCTCCTACAAAAGCTTCATCAACAACACCAGTTGGGAAAGAGCTGGCAGTTGTGTCATTATTCAGAGTTAGCTTGATAGCATTTTCATCATAAGAAACGAAACCAATATCAGTAATTGAGAAAGATATTCTTAATGATTTACTAGTACTCTGCCTGTTTTCTGAAATAGTGGAAAGGTCATTACCAAGGGTTAGCAAATAGGTGAATCCAATATCTAATCCTGCACCAATTCCATAGTAGTCGAAAATCTCATCGGAAATATTGGAAGTCAGGGCAGTCTCAGCTGGAACCCCTCCCAAATACTCCTTGGTTGCAGCTCCAAAGTTTCCAGAAGCAGTATATTCAAAGTTCTGAATTCTGGATACACCACCACTTCCCGATTGTTCATAAACATTTTTCCAGCTCGCGTTCTGGTAAGCACCTCCGAGTACAAGTTTCGGAGCAATTCCAATAATAAACTGATCCAAACGAGGAGTCATATCTGTAAAAAACTTGAATGATTCAGCGTAGCCAAAAGAAAATTCATATAGCGACTGATAGCGATGCTTTAGCGTACGGTTAAGAACCGGTAAATTATTTCTTTCCTGGGGTGCTGATGAATACCAGCCTTTACCAACTTCAAAGCTTGACGATATCCTGTTTCGAACTACAATAGAATAAGCTTTGTCATTTCTTCTCCATTTAAATCCGAGTAATGTTAAGTCTAATCTTGTTTGGTGAAGGGAGGAGCTTCGATCTTTAACATAGTTATCTGTTAAAATCTGTTCTCGTTCGAGAGGGTTGATGTCGTAAGATCCAGGATTAAAAGCGTAGATATAATCTTCCAGGTTAACTCTCTGGCTATTCAGGTCGCTAAAGTTCTGAACAGCGTTAAAATAAGTGCCGGTAATAAGTAGCCCAAAATCAACATTTCTTCTTCTATCCTGAACCAGTAGGTTTGCTGGATTATAGAAGTTCGCATTGTAATCTGTAATGTATGTACTTCCACCACCACCCAGCGCTACGTTTCGCGGAGTTAACACAGGTTGAGCATATACTGATATACAGCAAAGCAAGATAAATACTATAACAAGAGACGTCCGTTTCACAATTTTACCGTCTAATCGATGACTTGAAGAGGGGCTGCCCTCAACATCAACTTTTTTTGTCCTCTATTTTTGAAAAATACGACAACTTTGGCATCCATTCCTAATCCGGTACGGCTGATGATTTTCCCCTGACCGAATTTTGCATGCTCAACCATTACTCCTACCTGGTAGGGATCTTGTCCATCGGAGTAGTCATAGTGAATAGTTGTAGATGCAGAGGATGGTTTCTTTCTTGATATCGGAGCTTTATAGTCGTACTCGATTTTAAATGAATTATCTGATTTAGAACTTGTGTCGTCTAAATCGAAACGTTCTTTCTTTTGGCTGATTGTAGCCCCGGTTTCTGTCCTTACTACACCCGGATCAACTTCATCAATAAACCGTGAACGCAGCTGCATTTGTTCTTCACCAAACTTAAACCTTGTCTTACAGTGGCTAAAATAAAGCCTTTCTTCAGCCCTTGTAATTGCTACATAAAATAGGCGTCGTTCTTCCTCTATATCTGCATCAAATCCTTCTCGACCTCCTACAGGGAAGAGGTTTTCTTCCAATCCAACAACAAATACCGCCGGGAACTCCAGGCCTTTTGAACCATGTACAGTCATTAAAGTGATAGCAGGCTTGTTTTCATCAAACTTGTCCCCATCAGTGATCAAACTGATTTCTTGTAAGAAAGCACTTAAGGAAGGTTTAGAAGTACCTTTCTCATAGTATGAAATAGCATTTTGGAATTCGAGGATATTCTCTCTTCTCATCATCGACTCATGAGAGTTTTCTTCAACCAATGCCTTCATATAACCCGATTGTTCAAGCACAGATCTTGTAACTTCAGAAAGAACAGCACCATTCTGTAGGTTACCACTAAGCCGGTTAATCATATCCACAAACTCTCTGATCCGGACTTTTGCGGGCTTGTATACATTAGTTGACTCAACATTCTGAAGCATGGTCCAAACCGATTTGCCTAACTTTCTGGCTTCTGCTCTTAAATCATTAATAGATTTATTCCCGATACCTCTTGAAGGTTCATTGATAATCCGAATCAGGTTCGTTTCATCATGTTTATTTACCAGAAGAGTTAGGTAAGCCAGAACATCTTTGATCTCTTTCCTTTGATAGAAGGAAAGACCACCAACCAGCTGGTAAGCCAAATCATGCCTCCTTAAGGCTTCTTCAAAAACACGGGATTGATAATTGGTTCGGTAGAGAATGGCAAAATCGTTGTTCTTGTAGCCATGTCTCATTTTGAGTTCAACGACATATTTGGCCACCCGGTTGGCTTCATCTCGCTCATCATAATTACTTAAAAGAGTAATAGGGTCGCCATATTCCTTTTCAGTCCACAGTGTCTTATCAAGTTGTTTCGAATTTTTCTTGATAATGGAATCGGCACACTGCAGGATTGACCTGGTAGATCTATAGTTTTGCTCTAATGGAATTTGCTTTGCATCCTCATAGTCTTCCTGGAAGTTGAGGATATTGGATATATCGGCTCCACGAAACGAGTAAATACTTTGGGCATCATCACCAACTACACAAATATTTTTGTATTTATCGGCCAGCATTTTCGTAGCCTTGTACTGTGCATGATTAGTATCCTGGTACTCATCAATCAGGATATATTTAAACCGATCCTGGTACTTTTCTAAAAGCTCAGGATGAGTTTCAAATAGCTCAATAGGTTTAATGAGTAAGTCATCAAAATCCATTGCGTTGCTTTCTTTTAGACGCTTTACATAAATCGTGTATACACGTGCAGTAATATCGTCTAATGTAGAGCTGACAAAGCGTTCCTGGTAGGTGTCAGGGGTAATCAGTTGATTCTTTGAATCGCTGATTTTATTCCTGATCGTTTTAGGTTTGATCTCCTTTGGATCAAAGTTAAGTTCCTGGAGAATCTGTTTGATAACGGTCTCGGAATCACTGGTATCATAAATAGTGAAGTCGGTGCCATATCCCAGCTTCTCCGCTTCAAATCGAAGTATCTTTGAGAAGATAGAGTGGAATGTCCCCATCCAAAGCTTTTTTGCGTTGTCCCCAATAAGATTGGCAATCCTTTCCTTCATTTCACGGGCAGCCTTATTGGTAAATGTTAACGACAGGATTTCGTTAGGCGCAGCTTTAAATTGTTGCAACAGGTATGCTATGCGATAGGTGAGTACTCTTGTTTTCCCAGAACCAGCACCGGCAATAATCAAGAGCGGACCTTTGGTATGCGTTACCGCTTGATGTTGCTGCTTATTCAACCCGGTTAAAAAATCGGGGCCTTTTCTGGGTTCTTCCTGTTGTAGTGAAAATGTTTTCATATAACATTCTCTACTTACTTAATCGTTTTTAGCATCAGCTATTAACAAAAGGTATCGCAGAGGATTATTCAAAGTCTTTTAATTGTTCGCGAAGCTTTTCCAGGTTTGCTTCACCATCTCGCTTTTTGTTTCGTTCGTTCTGTACAACAGAATCAGGTGCATTATTAACAAAGTTGGCGTTATTTAGTTTGCCGTTAACACCTTTCAGAAACCCTTCAAAGCGATCTATTTCTTTCTGAATACGTTCTCGTTCTTTTTCAAAATCCAGATGATCGTCCAATGGAATGAATAATTCAGCATTTTCAATGATGGATGAACCTGAAGCTGGAGGAGGGGTAAGACCCGCATCAACTTCATAAGAACCAGTTAAGAATAGTTTTCTAAAGTAAATTTCATTCTCGCTATATACTTCAGCATCAGTTCCGGAGCCTGGCTTAACTTTAATATCCAGTTCTACTTTCGGAGACAGGTTTGCTTCAGCACGGATATTTCTGGCCGCAGTTATTTGTCGCTTCAGCATGTTGAAGTTGGTAATAGCGGTAAGGTCCAGGTCAGCTTCATTAAACTCAGGCCAGTCAGAAACACAAAGAGCTTCCTCAGGATTACGATCCTGGATATACTGCCAGATTTCTTCACTGATGAATGGCATGAAGGGGTGGAGGAGCTTCATTAATTGCTCAAACATACCCAATGCAACATTCATTTTTTGTGTATCAAACTTATCCCCATAGTTGTCTGGCTTGGCTAGTTCTATATACCAGTCACAATAATCATCCCAGATTAAAGAATATACCTTTTTGAGAGCGTCATTGAGTTTGTAGTTCTTAAAGTCTTCATCAACTTCTTTAACTGTTTGATTGATACGGGCCAGTAACCAGCGGTCTACAAGGCTATCAGGATTGATTTCAACAGTAGGGTTATACTGAACACCTTCTTCCATATTCATGGTGAGGAAACGGAAGGCATTCCAGATTTTATTGGAAAATTTACTTCCCTGTTCACAAATAGAAGAATCAAAAGGTAAGTCATTGCCTGCAGGAGTTGAGAATAACATCCCCATTCGGATACCATCAGCTCCATATTGTGCAATCAGGTCGAGTGGATCAGGAGAGTTTCCTAAGCTTTTGCTCATCTTACGACCTTGCTTATCTCTTACAATTCCTGTGTAGTATACATTTCGGAACGGTAGTTCACCACGATATTCATATCCGGCAATAATCATCCTGGCCACCCAGAAAAACATGATTTCAGGAGCAGTAACAAGATCATTAGTAGGGTAGTAATAGTTGACTTCTTCTTTAGTGTAGAAGCCATCAAATACTGAGATCGGCCATAACCATGATGAAAACCAGGTATCAAGTACGTCTTCATCTTGTTTTAAATCTGAAGCTTGAAGATCTGGATTGCCTGATTTCTTTTGCGCAGCAATTAGTGCTTTATCGATCGTTTTAGCTACAACAAAGTCATTATCTCCTTCACCATAATAGTAAGCAGGGATTCGCTGGCCCCACCAAAGCTGCCTGCTGATACACCAGTCCCGAACATTTTCCATCCAGTGACGGTAGGTATTCTTGAATTTTGGAGGATGAAACTGAATGTTATCGTTCATAACATTCTCAAGAGCAGGCTGACTCAATTCTTTCATAGAGAGCCACCACTGAAGTGATAATCGTGGCTCAATAACTACATCCGTTCGTTCAGAGTACCCAACTTTGTTTTTGTAGTCTTCAACAAGCACCAGGTTGCCAGATTCTTCAAGATCTTTTGAGATTTGCTTGCGAACGGCAAATCGATCCATTCCAACATAAAGCTCGCCTTCCTCACTTATAGTACCATTCGGATTCATCATATTGATGGATTCCAGACCATGTTTTTCTCCAAGGTCATAGTCATTCATATCATGAGCAGGGGTAACTTTTAAACAGCCTGTCCCGAATTCCATATCAACGTAATCGTCCAGTATAATCGGGACTTCCCGGTTGAGAAGAGGAACCAATGCTTTTTTCCCATGTAGATGAGTATAGCGTTCATCCTTAGGGTTTATACAAACCGCAGTATCTCCCAGTATGGTTTCTGGTCTTGTAGTTGCAATAGTTACATATTCATCTGAATCTACAATCTGGTACCTAACGTGGTATAGCTTCGAGTTCACTTCTTTGTGAATTACTTCTTCATCACTAAGTGCTGTTAAAGCTGAAGGATCCCAGTTGATCATTCGTGCACCACGATAAATCTTTTCTTTGTTGAAAAGATCAATGAAAACATCGATTACACTATCATAATATTTGGGATCCATAGTGAATGAAGTGCGATCCCAGTCGCAACTGGCTCCAAGTTTTTTAAGCTGCTCAAGTATGATGCCACCATGCTTCCGGGTCCAATCCCAGGCATGTTCTAAAAACTCTTCGCGAGATAAGTCGCTTTTTTTAATCCCTTCAGCTCTTAGCTTTCTAACTACTTTAGCTTCTGTAGCTATAGAAGCGTGATCTGTTCCGGGAACCCAGCATGCATTAAAACCTTGCATTCGTGCTCTTCTGGTCAACACATCCTGGATTGTATTATTCAGCATGTGTCCCATATGCAATACTCCGGTCACATTGGGAGGAGGGATTACTATGGTAAATGGTTCCTTTGTGTGGTCAACTTCTGAATGGAAATATTTGTTCTCCATCCAGTAGGAGTACCACTTATCTTCAACAATAGAAGGATCGTATTTTGAGGGGATTTCTTTACGCACTACTCAGCTATTTGAGGCCACGGAAACACAAAAGCACTACTTTTGTGCATTAGTGGTTTCGTGGCAAAATTATTACTTAACCCTTTTTAGAAGAACACCAAAGTGTCCGTCACAACCATGGATGTGTGGGAATGTCTGGTAAGCCTTACCATCTTCACTAAGTACTTCTTCTGGAACAAAATCTTCCAGCGGCTCAAGTACAAAGTTGTCGTCCATCTTTTCGATAAGCTTATGAATTTGCTCCATATTCTCTTCTGGTTCCAATGAACAGGTGCTGTACACAAGTCGGCCACCGAGCTTAACCATGTTTGCCGCTTCTTCAAGTAGTTGTTCCTGAAGCTCAACTGCTTTTTTGAGGCCTTCTTCGTCTCTTCTCCAGCGTAGATCAGCTCTTTTGCTAAGTACGCCCGTTCCTGTACAAGGAGCGTCAAGCAGCACAGCATCGGCCAGAGGAAGTGATAGCTCTAAAACATCGCCACGGCGGATTTTAATATTCTCAGCACCAAAGCTAAGTGCACTTTCAGCTAATTTTTCAAGTCGCTCTGCTGATATGTCAACAGCAAGGATATCGCCTTCGCCTGCAGTAAGGTCTGAAATCATAATTGATTTGGTTCCAGGAGCAGCACAGAGGTCATAGATTTTTTCACCTGGCTGAGGGTCTAACACGAAAGGAGCTAAACCAGCTGCAATATCCTGAACCTGGCATACACCTCGTTTCAGTAAACCTTTTTCGATAAATGGTTGAACAGAATCTACTTTGTAGAAATTTGGGAGCCAGTCGCTGGCTTCAAATTCAACACCCATTTTCTCCATTCTCATTTCAAAGTTTTCAGGCTTTGTACGTATAGTGTTTACACGAACATAATAATTCGGGCGAGTGTTATTAGCCTGCATCAACTGGAAGGCTTCACGCTCACCAAAACGTTTACTCCAACGAGAAACCATCCATTCAGGATGAGAGAATGTAGTTGAAACTAGTTTCGTACGGTCTTCAAAAGCTGGCTTTGGAAGATTTTCAAGATCGCGCTGCAGGTTCCTCATAATTGCGTTTACAAGATCACCCGTTTTTGAGCCCAACATAAACTTGGCGATTTCTACTGCTTCATTAATAGCAGCATAATCAGGAGTACTATCCATAAAAAGCATGTCGTAGATACCAAGGCGAAGAATATTCTTCAATTCAGCTTTCATCTCGGTAATCCCTACACTCGAGTAATGGTCGATCAGGAAGTCGAGATAGCTACGTCTTCGTAGAATGTTTTGGACATACTCTCTAACCTGTGCGCGTTCTCTTGGTTCCAGGTCATCTGCGATGGAGTAGTCAAGTACCTTATTAAGATCAAATTCGATAAGTATGTCAACGCTGGCTAAGCGCTCTGAAAATTCAGTTTCCAATGGAGTACAGGTTAAATATTAGTATGTTTCTTCTACGAAAAAAGGTGATTTTTGGTCACCTTTCATTTTCTCACGGTTCAAAAAAACAAGCCGGTGTTCAGGCCGGCTTGAGAATTGTTAAGATAAAATTTTAAGAGGGGAGTTGCTAATTTTGAAGCTAAAATGTTTGGGTTTTCTGTGAGTTTTTTAAATGCCGAAATAAATACTCTAGAAGGAAGTGCTTTTTATATAATGCTACTCAGTTACCACCTGGTTTTCGTGAACTGAAAGGGAACGATCATTTCTGATTACCTGGTATCCAGCAAAGATGAGTAAAATTCCAAGTAGTTCAGTTACATAAAGCACGTAAGTGTATCCAAATTTGGTGGCTGTGCCTCCGATCCCTGGAAGTATTCCTCCAACAGCAATTAAAACATTTCCCCAGAAGCGACCTTTAAACTCATTATTCTTGTAGTATTTGAAAGCTGAATAAAATGCTCCACCCACCAGGAAAATTACAGCATAGATATTAACGAAAGGAGTGATGAGCCGGATAAAACTCCATTCCAATACATTCCCATTTAGTTTTTCTGTAACCCTGGAAGCATCAAGAGGAGATAGAATAACCAGTATCCCGGATATTATAAGTACAACTACCAGTATGCTGGTCATGATATTGGCAGTTTTTCTTTTCATAAGCAGGTAAATGGTTCCTTGTGCCAATGGAACGCCACCTAAAAAAGCTCCGGCAATATACCATGCTTTAAAGATGAAAGGACTCCATCCGTATATGGTATGAATACTTTCAACCAGTGTGCCAATGCCGTAAAACACGACTCCAAGAGTCCACCAAAGTAAGTAAAGCGCATCCGGTTTTTTTCTCCAGTGCTTATAGATCACAATGAAGAAATAGATCGTGAACAAAGTGGTACTAATCGGGATATAGGCTACTAAAGGCATTATGCTTTGTCTGATTTTTAAGTCAACTAAAAGCGTCGAAGAAAGTCAGGTAATATGAAGATTGTGTGAAGACGGCCTCTAACTAATAGCTATGCTCATCCAATTCGACCTTCCCACGAAAAGTCCAGAAAGCAAAAAGAGAATAGAAAATTGCCAGTGGAGCTCCAATTGATGCCATAGTTAGCATTATGCCTAATGTCTTTTGAGAAGCTGCTGCATTATATATTGTAAGACTATTCTCAGGAGCTATGGTTGAGACAATAATATTCGGAAAAAGATTAATCGCAGATAAAATGAGCAACATCGCTATTGTGATCCCTGAAAATATAAACGCTCCGAAGAACTTCCGTTTTGATACCATCCTTGGAATGTTAGCAATAGATAAAACTATAATTACAGGGACCAGAAAGAGAAGAGGATATTCCTGGAATCGTTCAGTTAAATGAGGTTCATAAATCAAGGTGTAGAAAGAGAGAATAACAAATAGAATTACGAAGCCAATTACCGTGTTTCGAACAAAGAGAGTGATATTCAGAAATAACTTCCCACCTGTTTTAAGCGACAGGTATATCGAGCCATGCATCATGAATAACGCCAGGGTTGTTACTGCTACTATGATTGAGAATGGATTTAAAAAAGCTAACCAGCTACCGTAGTATTCAAAGTTCTCATCGAGTTCCATTCCCGTTAGCACATTTCCAAGGATAATACCCAGGAGTAAAGCGAGTAATACACTGGATACAGAGTAGGCAATATCCCAGGTAGTTCGCCACCACTTCATAGGTTCTTTACTTCGGAATTCAATGGCTACGGCTCTAAAAATCAAAGCAGCAAGGAATAACATAAACGGAGTATAGAAAGCAGAGAGAAGGGAAGCGTAGACTTCAGGGAACCCGGCAAACAATGTTCCGCCTCCGATAACTAACCAAACCTCATTTCCATCCCAAACCGGCCCAATGGCATTGAATGCGATTCTGCGGTTTTCGTCTCCTTTAATGAATAAATGTAGAGCTCCGGCGCCTAAATCAAATCCATCCAGAATGGCATACCCTGAGAATACAGCGCCAACAACCAGGAACCACCAGGTGTTATAATCAAGGCCGAGGAAGGTGTTGAGTTCCATATTAAGCTCCTGTAAGTTTATCATAATACATGTCATCTTCTGGAGAGAGTTCTTCAGGACCGTGCTGAATCTTTTTATTTAAGAGATAGATAAATAAGAAGAACAGTAAAGCGTATACCAAAGCAAACATTATGATTGAGAACAGAACCTGGTTTGCTTTTACTGTATTTGATAAAGCATCTGATATTCGGAGCAAATCATACACGACCCAAGGTTGGCGTCCAAGTTCAGCGGTAAACCAACCAGCTTGATTTGCAATCTGGGGAAGGAGTACTGAAGGAACAAATAGCCACATCAGCCATTTTTTTTCAAAAATATTTCCTTTAAACCAATAGAAACAAGATAATAAGGTGAGGCCTATAAGAGCCATTCCAATAGCAATCATTATATGATAGAACTGGAAGATGGCATTAATTGTAGTAGGTCTGTTTTCCGGTTCAATATCATTTAGAGAAGTTACTGGAGCATTGAAATCCTGGTAGAGGAGGAAGGAGGTACCGCCCGGGATTCCTAATCCATAGGTTTTTTGAGCTTCTTTGTCTACCCATCCAAAAAGATATAAATCAGCTGGTTCACCTGAATCGAAGTGCCCTTCCATTGCTGCTAGCTTTGCCGGCTGGTTTTCTGCCACCACTTCAGCTGATGAATGTCCACTTACTAACTGGGCCAGGGAACAGATTGTAGCTAATACCAAAGCTGTTTTGAAAGCAGTTTTGGACATTTCAAGGTGTTTATTCTTTATTATATACCAGGCACTTACGCTAAGTACGAAGAAAGCGCCCGCCAAAAATGCTCCGTTCCATACGTGGAGTATTCGATCAATACTTGAGGGGTTGAAAACCATAGCCCAGAAATCTACAATCTCTGCCCTGGCTCTGTTTCCTTCACCAACAATTTGAAAACCAGCGGGTGTTTGTTGCCAGGAGTTAGCTACTACAATCCACACCGCTGAAAACATAGATCCTAACCATACCCCCAGAGTTCCAATAAAATGAACTATGGGTGTGGTTTTATTCCATCCGAATAAAAGTAACCCCAGGAACCCCGATTCCAGGGCGAAAGCAAACAAGCCTTCTGCTGCTAAAGCTGATCCAAAAATATCGCCTACATAACGTGAATAAGTAGCCCAGTTTGTGCCAAATTCAAACTCCATTACAATACCTGTTGCAACACCAAGCCCAAAGGTTACGGCAAAGATTTTAGTCCAGAAGCGGGCCAGTAGCTCATACTTCTTTTCCTTGGTACGGAGATAGTTTCCTTCAAACAAAACCATCATTAGTCCCAGGCCAATGCTTAAAGGAGGGAAGATATAGTGAAAAGAAATCGTGAAGGCGAACTGTATCCGGGAAAGTATCTCAACATCCATAGGTACCTCTATAACTATTTGATTCGGTAAAGAGGGTATCTTTTAAATATGAAGTTTGTGTGAAGCTCACAATAGATGCAGAAGAATAGAATTCAATTTTTAGAGTTATTTTCATTGCCTCTCTTTCTATATCTGCCTATCTTTGTCAGTCTTTGCGGTAACGCATGTTTTCGAAAACATTTTTAGCAAGAATTTTTAATAAAATCGCAGTTTAGCACATGAATAAAGGAACAGTTGCACAGGTAATCGGACCTGTAGTTGATGTTGATTTTTCTGAAGGAAAAACCCCATCTATCCTGAACGCCCTAACCATTAAAAATCCAGTTGACGGATCATCATTATTTCTTGAGGTTGCTCAGCATCTGGGAGAAGATCGTGTGAGAACAATCGCGATGGATTCTACTGACGGTTTGGTTCGTGGAATGGAAGTTGTTGATACCGGTGAAACTATTGCAATGCCAATTGGAGAAGATGTTAGAGGTCGACTTTTCAATGTGGTAGGTGAAGCAATTGACGGTATCAAAGCTCCTGAAGGGAAAAGAAGTTACCCTATTCACAGAGAAGCTCCTGCGTTTGATGAACTAGCTACTTCAAGTGAAATGCTTGAAACCGGAATTAAAGTAGTTGATCTTCTTTGCCCATACGCTAAAGGTGGTAAAATCGGGTTATTCGGTGGCGCTGGTGTAGGTAAAACAGTATTGATCCAGGAATTGATTAATAACATTGCAAAGCAACACGGTGGTTTATCTGTATTTGCTGGTGTTGGTGAGCGTACTCGTGAAGGAAATGACCTTCTTCGTGAATTTATTGAGTCCGGTGTAATCAACTACGGTGATGAGTTTAAAGAGTCAATGGAAGAAGGAGAGTGGGATCTTTCAAAAGTTGACGAAGAAAAATTAAAAGAGTCTCAGGCTACTTTGGTATTTGGCCAGATGAATGAGCCTCCGGGAGCTCGTGCTCGTGTAGCTCTTTCTGGTTTAACTATCGCTGAGTATTTCCGTGATGAAGTATCCAGAGATATCCTTCTCTTTATTGATAACATTTTCAGATTTACCCAGGCTGGTTCTGAGGTATCTGCACTTTTAGGACGTATGCCATCTGCAGTAGGTTACCAGCCTACACTTGCAACTGAGATGGGTGCGATGCAAGAGCGTATCACTTCTACAAAGAAAGGATCTATTACATCTGTACAGGCTGTTTATGTACCTGCTGATGATTTAACGGATCCGGCGCCTGCGACTACCTTTACTCACCTTGATGCAACTACGGTACTTAACCGTGCACTTACACAGATTGGTATTTATCCTGCGGTAGATCCACTGGATTCTACTTCTCGTATTATCGACCCTAAAGTAGTAGGTGATGAGCATTATAATACTGCCCGTCGTGCAACTATCCTTCTTCAAAACTACAAAGACCTCCAGGATATCATTGCGATTCTTGGTATGGATGAACTTTCTGATGAAGATAAGCAGGTAGTAAGCCGTGCACGTCGTGTTCAGCGTTTCTTCTCTCAGCCATTCTTTGTAGCTGAGCAGTTTACTGGAGCAGCTGGTAAGTACGTTAAGATTGAAGATACTGTGAAAGGTGTTAAAATGATTATTGATGGCGAGCTTGATCACTTACCTGAAGGTGCATTCTACATGGTAGGTAGTATTGAAGAAGCAATTGAAAAAGGCGAGAAAATGCTCGCTGAAGCATAAAAGGAATAACTATGAGTTCATTTAATGCTCAAATATTAACTCCTGAAGGATCTCTTTTTGAAGGTGAAGTAACAGGAGTTCAAATGCCCGGAGCGCTGGGTAGATTCGAAGTTAAGGCTAATCACGCCCCGATTGTTTCTACACTGGAAGAAGGGAATGTTGTTGTTAGAAAAGCAGATGGGGAAGTGAACTATACTATCTCCGGAGGCTTTGTTGAAGTTGCAAAAAACAAACTTACTCTATTAGCTGAGTCTGTTATAGAAGAGTAACTTCGGCGATTAATGAAACTTGAAAGCCACTGTGATAAGCAGTGGCTTTTTTTGTTTATCCGGACTTTATCAGTATCAGTGGTTAGTGATAGTTTATTCTTGGGTCCCCATCAAAAGCGTCGTTTTTAGTTAAACGAGTAGTTGTACCATTTTCTAATTCGTAAGAATAGATTTCCCAGTTTCCGTCTTTGTTACTTCCATAATATATCCGGGTTCCGTCTTTATTCCACCTGGCTATTAGTTCAGTCCCACTGCTTTCACTAATATTTTGAGTAGTACCATCAGATAAACGCTGTAGAACTATTTCCTGGTTTCCTTTTTCATACCTGTCTGAACTGTACAGCAGATATTCCCCATCAGGTGATACAGAACCTCTTTCATCATTAGCCGGGCTATTAGAAAGGTTAACTGATTCTTTGGTTTCGGTATTCAATTGATAAAGTTCATTATTGCCTTCTACATTATTCGTAAAGAGTATATGCTCTTCATCAATCCATTCTGCATATAATGACTGTCCCTTAAACATTTCAGTCAAATTAAAAGGCTCTGTATTCGGGGCCTTGAGAAGAAAAACATTGCCTTTACAGGTATATAATTGAGCTTTATTAGTTTTGGAATATTGAATGTTTTTATCATCAATCAAACAATTTGATGGGTGTTCAATTAATTGTTCTTTTCCTGTCTCCAGGTTCAATAACACCAGGTTTATAATGTTTTCTTTTTGTCTTAGAAATGAAATCTCGTTTGTACTTACCCATACTGGTCCCCATTCTTCAAACTCACTTTCTGTTATCCTTTGGATGTTATTACCATTTCCATCCATAATATAAATATTGGAGTTTCCATCTCTACTAGAAGAAAACAAGATTCTTTCTGTAGGGCTGGTAAATTCAAACAAAACTAAAAGAGTTAGTACAACACCTGATATTCTCATTTTTCTATTCGGATAGTGTTAATGAATGATGAAATAGTGGCACTAAATTGCGATTAATTTTCAATCAAGACAAAAATCATTATCGGTTATATTTAAAGTGAGTTTGAACTTATTGGCAATCAATATATTAATCGAGAAAATTTTTTCCTCACAGATTGCTTTACACATATATTGAACATATATTTTTATTTCCTACTAATTTCAATTAATAAGCCATGAGTGATCAAAATCATATCAACTATATAGAGTTGCCAGCTTCCAACTTTGAAGCTACTAAACGTTTTTTCAATGAAGCATTTGGGTGGAAATTCCAGGACTGGGGAGAGGAGTACTGTAGCTTCTCTGAAGCCGGATTGGACGGAGGATTCTATCTATCAGATAAAAGTGCTACCGTAGATAAAGGAAGCGCACTGGTAATCCTTTATTCCTATGACCTTGAGACCACGCTTGAGATCGTTGAATCTGCAAAAGGTGAAATTGTTGTTCCGATTTTTTCTTTTCCGGGAGGAAGAAGGTTTCACTTTAAAGAGCCAAGTGGAAATGAATTGGCAGTTTGGTCAGATAAGTAATCGATAGCGAATTAAGCTTACCACCCAATTCTTCCACGGTTGTTATCTCTGAGGAGTTCATTCTTTGTCTCCTCAGGATCTTCCGGCATTACAAAGCCCGGAGGAGGAGTGAAGGCGTCATAACCCCAGTAAGCATCCTTATCGGCGGTAACCCTGTTAATAAAAGTTCCTACAATTGGAAGAGCTAAACGAGCACCCTGGCCGATATATGTGTTTTCCGGGAAACGAATCTTTCTGTCGGCCCCGCCAACCCAGGCACCCATCACGATATGAGGTGTCATTGCCATAAACCAGTTATCTGCTGCATCTTGGGTTGTACCTGTTTTGCCAGCAATATCCTGTCTAACACCGTATACATTTCTAAGCCTTACTCCGGTTCCATTATAACCGTCACCACCTCTTACAACTCCTCTCATCATATCAGTCATTATATAGGCTGTTTCAGGGCTTATTACTTCCTGGCGATATTCAGGATGATACTCTACAAGCACATTTCCTTCTTTATCTTCAATTCGGGTAATAGCTATTGGGTCAATATGGACTCCGGCATTAGCAAAGGTAGTGTAAGCGCTGGTGACCTCAAGAAGCGTTACTTCAGCAGTTCCCAGGGCAATAGAAGGGTAGGCTGGAGTATTACTCATATCGATTCCAAGGTTGGAAGCCATTTCCTTGATTTTTCGAGCTGCCGGATCTAATCGCCAAAGTTCATTTGCATCCGGTGCACCTGCTATCTCAGGAAGAAGCCGAACGGTTACATTATTCAAACTTCTTGCTAGGGCTTCTCTTAGCGGAACCATAATCGGGCCATCAGAAACAGACTCATCTTTTGGTGCCCATGTATTTCCCGCTCGGTCATAAAACTTGGTTGGATACTTTGAAAACTTATGATATGGCTTGTATCCATTATCAATTGCTACACTATAAACAAAGGGTTTGAATGTAGAACCAGCTTGTTTCCTGGATTGATAGACATGATCAAACTGAACGCTACCGTAATTAGAGCCACCTACCCAGGCAAGAACATTTCCATTTGTAGGATCGATAGCCACAAATCCAGCTTCTAGTCTTGTTTTGGATTTCATTACGGAATCCACGAACAGTGAATCCATTTTCAGGCTATCCAGTACTACTTTTCGAATAGAGGTATTGTATTTCTGGTATCCGTTTTTGTACTCATCGGTTTCTTCCAGGAAACTATCCTTAAAAGAAGGAAACTCTTCCCAAAGCTCATCCATGTAAATACCGCTATCCCTGGAAGTCCACTCATTAACATATATTTTTTGAAGGGAATCCAGTTTTGTCTTCATTGCCTTCTCTGCATGAGCCTGAAGCCTGGAGTCAATTGTGGTATAAATTACTAATCCATCTCTGAATAAATCATAGCCGTTCTCTTCTGCCCACCCGGTTACTTTCTGGCGGACATATTCTCCAAAATACCTGCTAACACGTCCGGCCTTGGAAGGAGGTTGATAATCAAGCTGGATATCTTCTCCCTGGAGACTTGCTGTAGTTTGATCATCAATAAAGCCTTGCCTGTTCATTAGTAAGAGAACAATGTCTCTTCTGTATTTTGAACGTTCAGGAAAAAGACGGGGATTATAACGATATATAGCGTTTACTGAACCCACCAGTGTAGCTGCTTCAGTTACATTAAGCTCTTTTGCTGATTTATTGAAATGGGTTCTTGCAGCTGCTTCGATACCGAACGCACTATTACTGTATTCAACAGTATTGAGATACATTTCAATAATTTCACGTTTTGTATAGTTCTTTTCGATCTCAACAGCAGTGATCATTTCTTTAAACTTCCTGGAGATGGAGAAAGCCTGACCAATTTCTTTATATAAATTCCTTGCCAGCTGTTGGCTGATGGTTGAACCACCTTGAGGATTTCCTCTCAATACATGGTAGGGTATAGCCAATGTTCGAACCATATCCATGCCCCAATGGTTGAAAAACCTGTGATCTTCTGTAGCAACCAGTGCATCAATTACATGTGGAGAAATATCATCATATCTAACCCAGGTTCTGTTTTCTGTATAATACTTATCCAATACAGCGCCATCTCTGCTTCGTACTTCCGTCGAGATTGCAGTTTCCGGGTTTTCCAGCTGTTGGATGGAGGGCAATCCCTGGAACAGATAGTATACATACCCTCCAACGCTTGTTAGCATTATCAGTACAAATAAGCTAAAGACTAGTACGAACTTCTTACCAAAAAGGCTTTTATTGGTAGAGCCAGAGTTAGAAGCCTTTTCCTTAGACTTCTTCTCGGCAAGGATCATTTTACGATACTCAGGGTCGTTGAAGTAGCGTTGGTGATCAATAGGTTCTTTATTTGAATCGCTCATAGTCTTAGATGTTACCAGAATAAGGTACAAATTCTTTTGATTCTACATGCCACTTAACGAGTGAAAATTTATTATTAGCATATCTAACCATACTTTTGTGGTAAAAACATGTACCAAGGTTTATATACAATCCGTCGTTAAAAGTTTCCGTACGTGGTAAATGATCGTGTCCACAAAGTACAAGGTCTATATCATTTGATTTCAAAATTCTTTTAGCATGCTCGTTCAATGGCTTAGGATTTTGATGATTTCTGTTCCTGGTCAAATCCGAGAATTTTTTCATCATCCAGATTCCAAACTTTGGTGGAAAAATAGCTTGAAATACTTTTATAAAGGAAGGACTTCTCAATAAGCGATGAAATGCTGGCCTAAGGAAATCACCTCGGGGACCGAATTTACCATCTCCATGCATGATTAACACATTCTTGCCACCTAAGGTTAACACCCTGGATTCCATTTCTACATCAAAACCCTTTTGTTCAAAGTGCCCGAATGTCCAGTTGTCATGATTCCCGGTCACATAGATTGCCGGGTAAACTTTTGAATTATATTCTTCGAATTTGTCCAGGATTTTTTTGCCGATATCAGGGATATATTTACCTGAGGGGTATTCCATCCAGTAATCAAAAAAGTCTCCCAGAACGTATAGCGCAGCATTTCTTTCAATTGCATAATCGATAAGCGCTATAAGGTTGGCTTCGGTTTCAGATTCTTTTTCTTTTGAGAATGCTCCAATGTGTACATCAGAGATAAATAGGTGCTCCGTAAACTGCATCCCTTACTTTTTCCGGGTTATTACAAAGTGAATAAGATCTACGAAATCTTTTGTGTAGGGGGAAGGAGGGATTTTTTCGAGATCAGTAATTGCCCGGTTAGCATAATCGTACATAACCGATTTGGCATATTCCATTCCACCACTTGAATGAACAAAATTAACAATCTCATCAACATCAGAAGGTTTCTTCTTTCTCTTTTTCATCAGAGCTCGGATTCGAGAAGCTTCTTTTTTGGAAGAATGTTCGAAAGCCTTAATTAAAGGTAGTGTAACTTTCCGTTCCTGAATATCATTTCTTGTGGGTTTGCCAATATCATAAACTCCATAGTCGAATAAATCGTCCCTAATCTGAAAAGCAATACCAACACACATTCCTATATTATTCATCAATACATGCATTTTTTCATCATCAGTGGCAGAAATGGCTCCGCACTCACAACAGGTGGCAATCAGGCTTGCAGTTTTTTCTGAAATAATCTGGAAATAACGCTCTTCAGTCATATTGAAAAGCCCAGCCGTTTTAAGTTGACGAAGCTCTCCTTCACTCATTTTCTGTACGGCCTTGGATTGAACTTCCAGTAACTGGTACTCTTTATTTTCCAGAGATACTAATAAGCCTTTGGATAGTAGATAGTCCCCAAGTAATACTCCTGCTTTATTTCTCCATATTTTATTAATGCTGACAAAACCTCTTCTTGAATTGGCATCATCAACAACATCATCATGGATTAACGTTGCGGTATGAAGGAGCTCTATCATTGTAGCAGCAATGTGGCTCCGTTGCGTAACTCCTCCAAACAAGTTTGCGCACATAAAAACGAGAGTTGGTCTTAATTCTTTTCCCTTTTGTTTTAATAAATAGGAGATAATTTGGTCGAGAAGAAAAACATCCGAGCGAATAGTATCTTTAAAAAAGCTTCTAAATTCTTTTAAATGATTTGAAACCGGCTCTGTTATTTCAGCAAGAGACTTCCTTATAACAGTTTCGGAATTAATTCTTTCAAAAGGTGCGGTATCGATCATCAAAAAGTGTTTAAATTTTCTTAAACTTGTCTGCCTTCAAATTTAGTTAATATCCTGAACAAATATTGAAGGTGAATTACTCACTTACTTACTCACTCGCATTTACTTTTTATGAATGATCTAATTACAGAGATTAAAACAATCGCGGTATTAACCAGCGGGGGTGACTCGCCAGGTATGAACGCTGCAGTTAGAGCCGTGGTACGTTCCGCAGCTGCCTACAATATTAATGTTTTTGCAGTTTACCACGGATATCAAGGATTAATAGAAGATGAATTTGAAGAAATGGGTTCGCACTCAGTTTCCAATATCATCCAGCGTGGTGGTACTATCCTGAAATCTGCCAGATCTATGGAATTCAAAACTGAAGAGGGTAGAAAAAAGGCTGCAGCAAATTTAAAAAAGCATGGAATCGATGCGCTGGTAATCATAGGTGGAGATGGTACCTTTACTGGTGGTAATATTCTTAGCAAAGAGCACGGTATTAATGTGGTAGGTATTCCTGCAACTATCGATAACGATATTATTGGTACTGACGAGACTATTGGATATGATACTGCTTTAAATACTGCACTAGATGCTATCGATAAAATCCGTGATACTGCTGACGCACATGAGCGAATGTTTTTGGTTGAGGTGATGGGTAGAGACGCAGGTTTTATTGCATTGGAGACATCTATAGCCGCTGGAGCTGAGCTCGCGCTACTACCAGAAGAACTTACTGATGTTGAAGAAGTGAAGAGCCAACTCAAGAACATGCTCAAGGAGCAGCAAAGAAGTAGCTTGATTATTGTAGCCGAGGGAGAAGAAACTGGTGGAGCTTTGAAATTAGCGGAAAATATCAAAGAGGACTTCAAGCAGTACGATATGCGCGTATGTATACTGGGGCATATTCAAAGAGGGGGGACTCCAAGCGCTCATGACAGGGTATTAGCAAGCCGGCTTGGAGCTTCGGCTGTTAAGGTTCTCCTGGAAGGGCATAACGAGATTATGGTTGGTATTGTAAATAATGCGCTAAAAATAACTCCTCTCAGAGTAGCTGTTTCCAAGAAGAAGAGCCTTGATTATGCTCTTGTTGAACTAGCGAAAATTTTAAGATAGAAGTCAAAAAGGGATTTAAAATGATTAATTGTGACATTAGAATTGCACGTTCTTTTATAAATGATGAAACATATATCAAGTCTAGAACAAAAGCTGATCTGGGTCTTGAGCAGCTAAGAACAAAGACTGGACCGGGGTCGGAATGGTTGGGTTGGAGAGATTTACTTGCTCAGCCTAATGATGCAGAACTTCAGCAAGTAGTTGAAATATCATCTGAGATAAGAGCTAATGCTGATATTTTTATCGTATGCGGGATTGGTGGTTCTTATTTAGGAGCGAAAGCTGTTATTGATGCACTAACGCCTGTTTTTAAAAGTTCTGGGCCTGAGATTATATATGCAGGTCATCATATGGGTGGTCGGTATTTAGAAGGCCTCCTGGAGTATCTCAGAACACCAAAAGCTGATGGCTCGCAAAAGAACATTTACTTGAATGTAATTTCAAAATCGGGTTCTACATTAGAGACTGCATTATCATTTCGTGCAATCAGGGCCTTACTTGAAGAAATGTATGGTGAGGAGAAATCAAGCAAGAATATAATCTGTACAACAAGTAAATCAGGTGGAATTCTAAATGAACTGATCGATCAAAAAGGATATCGAAAATTTATAATCCCGAATGATGTTGGAGGCAGGTTCTCAGTGTTAACACCTGTAGGGTTGATTCCAATAGCTGTAGCCGGAATCGATATCAAGACTCTGTTTTATGGAGCCGTATCAGCATACCAAAAATATGAAGATGATGCCGAGGATATCCTGGAGTACACTGCTTTAAGAAATGCTTTACATGAAGAAGGTAAAACGATAGATGTTTTTGCGTGCTTTGAACCTGAATTGAAATCACTCGGAGGCTGGATTCAACAGTTACTTGGTGAGAGTGAAGGGAAAGAAGGGAATGGAATATTTCCTGCGGTAGCATCTTATTCAACTGATTTACATAGTCTTGGACAGTTTATTCAGCAAGGTAAGCGTTCAGTGATGGAGACCTTCATCATTGTTAAGAAGCCATTTTCATCATTATCAGTTGAAGAGATAGAAGGAAATGATGATAAACTGAATTACCTGGCAGGTAAGAGCTTTCATGAAATTAATACTAAAGCAAGAGAAGGAACTACTGAGGCGCACCAGGATGGGAATGTTCCGATTGTTAATGTTTGTATGGATTCGCTCAATGAAGAGAACATAGGTGAATTAATATACTTCTTTGAGCTGTTAACAGGTGTTTTTGTATACAGCCTTGGTGTAAATCCATTCAATCAACCAGGGGTTGAAGATTACAAAAAAGCGATGTACCGTTTACTCGGTAAAGAATAAAAAATTCAGATAGTGGAAGA
>JAVKDP010000074.1:0-12265 GCA_040222185.1 Balneolaceae bacterium
GTCTGTTAGCACTAACTGGTACATTGATAATGTGAGAATGTACCCGGCAAAAGCACAGGCACAAAGTGCTGAAATAGATCCAACATTAGGAACTACCTTATCATTGAAAGATCTCACGGGTGCAACGAGCAGGTACGAGTATGACGATTTTGGTAGACTAACAAAAGCCTATAACGTATATGGAGAATTAGTTGCCACCAACAACTATTATTATTCCCTGGATGGTAATAGTAGCTACACTACAACTGATCCCAACTATATAGAAACTCTTAGTTTTGATGGAGTCAAATCAGTGAGCTACTTAGATGGATTGGGACGAGAAATTCAGACCCAAATGCGTGGAGGTACCAAGGTCATTGCAACAGAAACACTATATGACAAGCGTGGACTTCCAGAGATTGTGTCTCGCCCGATTGAAACTACAACTACAGTAGCGCCAGGGTACTATAGCTCAGGGCTGATGGGGGGGAGCAGCTTCGTTCCAACAAGTATAGGAGAACCATTACCAGGAACCGCATTGGTTCACAATTACTATGCCCCAATTGTTGATATAACCGATGACGAAGACTTCGCTTACTCCCAAACACAATATGAAGACAGCCCACTGGCAAGGGTTGAAAAATCTACGTTGCCGGGTGTTACTCATCAAATGGGTTCAAATAAGGAAATAGTTACCACCTATAGTCTAAACACTACCGAGACTTTTGATACCCCAGCTGTAACTGGGGTCATAGGAGCAAAAACCTGGGGAACTAACGAACTTACTAAAACGATTAGCAAAGATCCTTCCGGTAATAAAACCATTACCTATGCAAATGGCTGGGGGCAAACCATTGCCAGTGGAGTTGATATGGATGCTACAGGAGCCGGAGTAGACAATTTATCAAGGTCATCAAGTGATCTGGTTACTGAGTTTGCTTACGATACAAGAGGGAATCTGGTATTAGTAGAAGATCCAAGAGGCTTAATCACTACCTATACATACAATACCCTGGGGCAACTCACGAAGAAGAGTCTTCCCGATTTGGAAAACGATATTGATTATAAATACGATGATAAAGGAAGGCTTCGGTTTGTGGAGAATGCAATACATAAGGTAAGCGGTAGTAGCTCTTCTCATACATTTACCGGGCAGGATGATTACATCAATAAAACCCTTAACCCAACAAAAGCAGGTTTACTTTTCTTCGAAGTTAATATCAGCCCTCATAATGGAGGTTATGATGGAAGAATCGATGATGCAGCCAATGGCTATGAAACACTGGTAAGTGATTTTGCAGCGAACGATGGGGGCTGGGAAATTACAGTTGAAAAAGATATGCTGGTACAACAAGGCAGCTATCGGTTTTTAGGAGACTTCTCCGTTGGTGGCGATTATTTGGATGGCCTTACATCAGGCTCATTTGAGTTCAAACCTTTTACCTACTCCTATACAAAATACGATGAATTTGATCGCCCCATTGAAGCAGGAGAATATTATGGTAGCACTACCTTTGCCAGTGCAGATGCTGGTTCAAGTACATTCCCAACATCCGATAATCAAAAACTGGTAGAATATAAATACGATGAAGGAATCACCTATTCTAATGCTAACAACACAAAAGGAAAACTTGCTGAAGTATGGTCATACGATCCTAATGATTTAAAAGCCACACCAAGTAAAACCTTTTATAGTTACAACAACCTGGGATTAGTAGAATGGGTTGCAAAAACTATTGCTGGCCTCTCAGGAACCTTATTTGTTCGGTATGAATACGACGAACTGGGGCGGACTACGCAAGTACATTTCGATTCACCAACATCCGGTGAAGATCACTACTTCTGGTATTACTATGATGAGCTCGGAAGACTAGAAAAAGTTAGTTCCTATGGAACCGATACTGAAGGTTCTGCTCTCACAGAGGCTGAATACACGTACTACGCTGATGGACAGGTAGAACAACTTACCTTAGGAGACGGAGCCCAGGTGGTAGATTATGAATACACAGTTCAGGGTTGGATGGAGAGAATAAATGATGGTTTAACCTCTGGAACTGACAGGTTCGGGCTCTACCTTGATTACCTGGAAAACGGGAATATAAAACAGCAACAATGGAAACAGTCCGGAATGGGTAGTAGCACCTACAATTACCATTACGATTACGATAAAGCTAACCGGCTTACTGAAGCCTGTTATGGGAGCTCAACCTGTACCACCATGGGAAGTTTCGATGCTAAATATGCATATGATAAAAGTGGTAACCTTACCAGTATTGATAGATACAATAATAGTGGTGTTAACTTTAATGACTTCGGGTTCACCTTAACAAGTAATACCAATAAACTCTCCCTGATTTATGAAGATGGTGATGACTATGATGTTGATTATGACCCTAACGGAAACTTGATTCAGAATGGTTATAACGGTATTGCCAGTGCAAACTATGATTGGAGAAACCTGTCTACCTGGATGGTAGCAAACAGTAGTGCACTTCTATTCAACTACGACGGAGATGGCAACCGTATTAAAAAAGAGGTAGTAGGAGGAGTCGGGCAGTTTTATATACGTGGTGCGGATGGACAAACCATAGCCGTTTATGATGACTCTGGTAATTTACTATTCATCAATATCCTGGCAGGTAGCCAGATCATTGGCCAAATCGAAAACTAAGGGAGGTAATACTATGAAAGCACAACACACACAAGCTGAACTTTTTTCGATAAATCCAATGAAACGATACAAAATCACATTCACAGCGACTTTACTTCTTTTCCTTCTGGGAGCAGTTAACCTGTATGCTCAACCGGTGACTTTTTCGATAAACATGGAACACACCTTCCTGAAGGCCGGAGATAAAGTAGTAGTCAGAGGAAATATACCCGGGCTTGGAAACTGGGAAGCTCCTGGCCAGCTTTCGCTCAAAAAAGAATCCAATAGTTTGGTCTATTCGGCTAAGCTTAAACTGACAGGAGAAACAGTATCCCCAATTCTCTATAAGTTTGTGATCCTGAGACAGGGCGGCAACGAAGAATGGGAAGAGCGGGGCAACAGGGTACTGGACCAACAATCTACTAGTGCCGTTTGGTTTGATGATAGAAACAGCGCTGGGATACAACAAACCCTGGTGCAGGTTACCGTTCGCTTAGACCTTACCCAACACAGCATGGACGGAGTACCGGCAGAAGGAGTAGGCTTATTTGGAGGAAGATCCCCACTGAGTTATGAACTGGAAACAGGACGTACGGAGATGTCAGAAGTCTCAGAAGGAATATGGGAGACTACCGTTGTGTTCCCTTTTGGAACGCCGCACGACGTACCCTTTAAATTTGCCTGGAAGCATGAAGGAGAATGGATGTGGGAATGGAGAGCCGGGCATACCAACCATGTATTCTGGATAGATGATTCCTCAAATGAACAAACCATTTCCCTCAGGTACGATCCTGAAAAGCCGGGCGTAGTTCCGATAGAAACAAGCTCCGGAAACATAGATGATTACGAAACCATTATGGCGCGGCTGGGCGAACAAGCCTCAAACAGCCGGTATATGTATGAGCGAGCCATGGAACTCCTTGAAGCAGGCAATACCCAGGTGGCTACAGCCAAATATGCCCAATACAAAGCAGGGCATCAAGGTGGGGAAGAAGTAGACGACTTCCACTACCGGATGGCAACCAGGCTCTCCAAAGAACAAGGAGTAGAAGTAGCCCGGGCCTATATCAAAGACCGTCTGTCTGAAGAAAAAATCCCGGAGCGGCGAGCCTATTACGGTTACCTGGAAGGAGAAATCCTGATGAACGCCGGCAGGAGAAGCGAAGCTCGCGGGCACTTCCGAAAAGTACAAGAGGAAAACCAGTGGGACATTGCTACTGAATACAGCCAGAAAGCGCTGGCACACAGCTATTTCCTTGAAACCGAACCGGATAGTATAAAAAAAGGGATTAGGTTGCTGGAAGCACAAACCGCACTGGCATCCCAGGGCAAACAAAGAGGCTATACCGAACAATTAGCCCGGGCCTACCAGCGCGCGGGTATGAATGAAGAATATGAGCAAACCATGGCTCAGCTGGCAACAACAGGAAATGCCACCCAGCAGGCGAAGGGAACACTCCAACTTGCGGAAAGTTACTACAAGAGTGGGAAGTACACTGAAGCTCTTGGGCTACTGGATGTTGCCGAACTCAGTGGTGTACCTAAAGGTTACGAGTTACGGCATACCCGCCTGCGCATTCAGGCCTACGCTGAACTCGAGATGTATGATGAGTTGCTCGTCCTCTTTACTAATTACGAACAGACATGGCCGGATGATCCTTTTTATAAACGGTTCAAAAAATTGGCTGAACGAGCAAGTAAGCACACCAAAGGCTCCATACCCGAACCCGGGTTTGTGACTACCCCCAACGACTCAACCGGAAATAACTAGGAGCCACCCCATGAAAAAGAGTATATTAATAGCGATGGTTGCCCTGTTCACATATAACGCTGCAAAAGCAGGCAATGTGCCTCCGGTGCCCGTGCTCACAAGTACGCCGAACCAAACCTGGTTTTATAACCTGGAAGATGTTGTTTTCTCCTCCAGCTCCAGCTATGATAGCGACGGCTATGTAAACTATTCCAAATTCTATATAAATGGAGTACTCAAAAAGTCGATTTCCTATATGGGCAGTTACAGTACTTGCTTTGCTTTGTATGGCAGCCCGGCCGGAGATTGTTATGTATTAGCCAATGGAGTAACTACGGTATCAGTTAAACTGGAAGTGCGCGATAACTCTGGCGAATGGAGTTCTACAACAACGGTGTACACCATCCAGCAGCATAAAGGAAGAAAGTATTTCCTTACTGACCACCTGGGTAATGTGAGAACCACCGTAAATCGGGATGGCAATGTGTTGGGCTACGATGACTACTACGCCTTCGGACTTTCTATGCCGGGAAGTCATTCCTCCAACACCTCCAACCCGAATGATACTTACAAGTTTACAGGGCATGAGCGAGATGACGAAGCCGGGCTTACCATTGATTACATGAACGCCAGAACCTATGATCCGGTAATCGGAAGGTTTATGCAGGTAGATCCGTTAGCAGATCAATTTCCAGCCTGGACACCATACCATTATGTTCATAACAATCCTTTAAAACTAACCGATCCTACGGGGATGATGGCATCATGCCCCGACCCGCCATGTGTAGAACAATTATACAATTTTTTTGGTGGATATTATGAAATAGCGATTTCATTTTTACCAACAAAAACTGAATCAGGAGTTTCTGTTGAAGTAGGAAAGGGTGATCCAAAAATAGCTGCATCAGGGACTAAGGTTACTTTTGAACACACTTCAACCAATATTATTAATATGGGACAAGATAACGGAAATCAGACTGAAAACGGTATTGATATAACAAATACGCTTCACATTGGGCCAACGTTAACTGAAACAAGTTTGATAACAGGTGAAGAAAGCTTTGCCATTAATACAGATATCACTTCCATTAAAATAACAGATGAAGAAACAACAGTAACTGGGAATTTTACTCAAAGAACACCTGCTGGCGATTTCAGACTAAAAGCTGGTACAAATACGAATAGAGACATAATATTAGGTGGACAGTATCAAAAAACTTTCACCAATAAAGCAAACAACACTTACACTACAATTACTGCATGGACAAATTCTTATATTGTTAATCCAATTAAAGCTTTAAAAGAAAATATTACCAGATATGCCAATAGTTTTTAATAAAAGGTTACTTAATTACTTAATACCGCTCTATTCTATTTTATCTGGATTCTTAGGGGTTATTGCAATTTTAGCTACGATTACTAACTCTATGTTTAACCAAACCATATGGTTTATTATGATGGATATGATATTCCTTATTCTATATTCATTAATGTTAGTTTTTGGAATAAGTGAATTAATGTTTGGTAAAAAATCTATACTTAGATTTTTAGTCTTATTAAGTACTTTTTCTATCTCTGTTATCGGATTGAACTATATTTTTGGTGGGTTTTATAGTTTATTTTTGTCAGTTTTGGTTATGGAAGGAATTCAATTTGGTATTGAATCTAATTTCGGAGGTCGTTATAGTTTGTATTTTAATCAAATTGAAGCTAATAAATTCATATTTGCATTAAATGTTATACCTATATCTTTGTTAGCTATCGACTATAAAATCAGTGGAAGAAAAGAAAAGTCATAAGATTGAAGCTATCCTAATGATAATAGGAATAATTTTTTTTCTATTATTTTCGATTGAAAATGATAAGAAAGAAATAAGCAGCTTTACTTGTGAACAGATTTCTAATATTACTTTTGAAACAGTATATATACCAAAAACTAATTATCCAGATAAAAAAGCTGTCAGGTTTAAATACTTAGACAGAACGGTGATTCTCAAGGAAGAAAACCCAACAAGAATGTTGGAAATATTCAATTATATAAAAAGGTGTAATTCTAGTTTTAAAATTACTTATCGAAAGAAGTTTATTAACATATATGGTCAGGAAATTTACTTTATTGAGAAATTAGAACCGATGTAACCAAAATGCTGGTTTAGGTGTAGTCATTAATAAAACCACAGCTTGGGCAGGTAAAAAAGTGGCTAATTGAGCCTTAGATCATTTAGAAGGATCGACCCAATCAACTAGATCAATTCCTTTTTCGGATAAAATCAGAACAACTGTAAATAGAGTTATTGAAGCCGTTTCAGTCCATATTCCTAGGATAATTCTTTGATTTATAAAAATATGATTATAGCCTTAATACAGACAAAAAGAGATGCACTAAGACTTTTTCTAATAGATTTTTTTGAGTCACTAGGAGTTAGTCCAGTTATAGGTTTTGCGATATTATTCTCCATTGTACTCTTGCTTAGAATAAAATCTTTCATTCGACAAAGAAAAGCCAAGGAAAATTATAAAGGCTTAGAAGTATTTGAGGATTTAGTTTTAGTATTGGTTGCAAGTGTCATGATTTATCTTTTATTCGCTTCTTAGTTTAACTGTTATGATCATTTTGAGTCAGCTACTTCGATTTAAAAAAGAAGTTTGTTTCTAATGGTATTGACCTCTAGATGTAGCAGGTATAGGCTCTCCCTTCTTAAAAAAGGGTTGGAAGTTTTCAACAGGTTTAAATTATTTTAATAGTGGAGCGCAAGGATTTGGCAACGTAACATCAGCCATTGATGAGTTTACTCCAAGTGAAGTTGGATTTGATGAAGTCCTATTTGGCACTTTGACATCATTGGATTATGGTGATGGAAAATTATTTGAAGATAATGGGAATACTGCACTTGGTAATCAGATTGGATTAAGATCAGATCTTGCAAACTCGGGTTCAATTGAGGATATAAGTAAATTAGCTAACAGCTATATTGATGCAACTTCTCAAGTACTAAGGGGTCTTGCAAAACATTTAGGTGTAGATTTTTCAAGTAAGAGCGGTCGAAAAAAGGTTACGGCAGAATTTGAAAAGCACCGCAAGGTTCTAGAACACGCAATAAAAATACTTTCAGCTAACAACCTTATGCGAGAAGATCAGGAGGAATAATGGATATAGATCTGTTAATATTTACATTGGTATTATTCATAATCATTATTGTAGAGTTATCTCAAGAAAGAGCATTCATAATTGCACAATCCTTATTCCCTAAAAAACAAGAAGTTTTGGGAGCCTACCGATTAGCAATGGTTTTAAAAATACTAACACTTATGATTTGTGTTTATCACCTATTTTTTTCCTCAAACTGAAACTAAATGGCACGCTTAAATTCTCTAAGCTTAAAAATATTAATAGTCTTAGGCTTATTTCTTACAAATTGTAGATCAAAGAGTGAGAATTTTTCTTCTTCTAACCATCTAAATGTAGATAGTATAGTGACTAATATCATTAAGCCAATCTCAGTTGACTCTTTAATGGAAATGATTCAAGAAGACACTAGTATGGCTGATGATATTAAGTTTATGCTTGATTCGCTATTAGCTAATGTCGAAGAAAGTAGCCAAAAAGGTATTCAGTCAAACATCTTAAATGAGTCAGCTCATGAAATTGAAAATATCAAAGTCTATTATTCAACAGAAAACATTAATACTGTAATGCCTTTGCGTTGTGGAGATCTATCCTATTTTGCAAAAGAAAGTCTAGATTCATTGCTTATTTATGATAAATCTTTTTTAATCGGCTTTGAAAAAGAATTGGGCAATTTAGTGGTTGTGGAAGATTCGATTCGTCAAATACTTCCAAGACTGGATACGAGATATGAAGTAACTATATCTTATAAAGATAAGGGCATTGAGAAGCTTTGTTTTAATGTCGTAGGTGATATTGTTTTTAAGGATACAACAATGAATGAATCGAAATCTCTTACAAGCCTAGTTTTAGATAGACTTAGCCTAGCAAACTAGGAATGTACTAGGCCATGATGATTATTTGTTGGTTACTCTAACAAAAATAATCAACAGCAAGTTATTAATATCTTAAAAGAACAATTTGATAAATGATAATTGATAGAAAAGAATATAAGATAACCTGGGTAGATTATGATGAAGAGCTGGATGAGCTAAATTCAAATCTAGATATACACGTAGAGTTCAAAAATGGAAAAAAATACGTAGCTACTTTTTTCACTATTAAGAATATTTATTCTCTCTTCGAAAAGAATAAAACTAGCGGAGAATGTGCAAATGGAACTTATTTTTGGGCTACCGATATGGTAATAATAGCAAGTATGACAAAGGAGAACATTGTTATTACCGTGGAAAATCTAATCAATGAGAATGAATTCGAATTGATCTTCGACGGTCCATTTCAAGACTAATTTACCTGGGTAATGTGAGAACAAGTTTTTATGCCGACGCAACTTCAACTGTTGCAAAAGGAGTAGACGCAGCAATATTTGATGGTTCTAACCAAGATTTTTTAAATCAAGCTGGTAAGACAGCTATTAGTTATGCTGGCGCAAGATTTTCACCTAGCTTAGTTTCTTCGTATAAAGCATAATTACAAACAGCAACCCCAAAGATCTCATAAATCTGTTACTTATGAGCAGTAGTTAAGCAAGTCTAAGACTTGCATTAAGGCTAAGTTATTTTAAATTAAAGCTATGTCCGGCTTTAAAATCCACAATCACCAACAACCTCACTTCATTACATTCGCTGTAGTAGATTGGATAGATGTTTTCACAAGGCCTCTTTATAAAACTGTAATTATTGAAAGCCTGGAATACTGTAGGAGCGAGAAAGGCCTTAACATCCATGGGTGGTGTATCATGACAAACCATCTTCATTTGGTGATAAGTGCAAAAGAAGGATTCAATCTTTCAGATATACTCCGGGATTTTAAAAAATATACTGCCAAAGCAATCCTGGAAGATTTAGAAACTAATCCAAAAGAAAGCAGGAGAAAATGGATGCTTTGGATGTTCAGAAAAGCAGGGCAGGCAAACTCCAATAACAAGACCTATCAATTTTGGAGACAAGATAACCGACCGATGGAAATAACAAGTAATCCATTCTTTACTCAAAAGATGGATTACCTACATTACAACCCGGTAAAAGAAGGCTTCTGTTATCATATAGAAGACTACCCATACAGTAGTGCTCTTTGGTATAAAAAGAAACAGGGATTGCTTGTAATGGATGAGGTTTTAATTTAAGTATCTGTTTGAAGTTACAAACTTCAAGAGCTGAATGATTTAAGTCACAGACTTAAATCATCTTTGGGGGAAGACATAGCATGTCATTGCGAGGAGTAACAGACTCTTATTGAGCATCTTTTTCAATCGACGAAGCAATCTCCGAGCTAATGAAACACAACCTTTAAGCCTCGTTCCACAGCTCTGCTGTGGAACAGAACACAGGAGCTCCTGCTCCTTGTAAATACATTCCAAAACTTCCAGGCCATCTTAATCAAGCTTTCTGACACACGGTATTGCATTTAGAAATGTACTCTTCTATATTCGTGGCGTTATGAAAAACAGAACTACAATTTCTAATACTTGGTGGTGGCTTTCTCAGGAAATAGCAGTGGTAGAGTTGCATTATTAAGTGACATAACAAAGTATTTTATACGCCCACTGTTCCTTCGGAAGAGTGGGTTTTTTTTTGGCTTTTAATCGAGTCGCTGAAACTCAAAATCACTAACTTCATAGTTTGATTTTGGGTCATAAAGCGGCCAATAATTGGTAAATGGATAAACAACAGTTTTTAGAACTTAGTAAAACATACACGGCGGTACCTGTAGTCAGGCGACTGCTGGCCGATGTACTCACCCCGGTGTCACTTTTTATGAATATCAGGGAAGGAGCGAGTCATCCATTTCTGCTTGAATCAGTAGAAGGCGGAGAGCAATTAGCCCGGTATTCCTTTTTAGGCAGAAACCCATACCAGGTACTTTCATTTGATGGGAGCAAAACTACATTAAGTAAAAAAGGTGATATATCAGAAATTGATGTTCCTTACTTCGAGGAGCTAAAAGCCTTAACAACAGCTTATACCGAGCCTTTCCTGCCGGAATTGCCACGACTTACAGGCGGAGCTGTGGGTTTCTCAGCATATGATACATTCCGTCTGGTGGAAGATCTCCCTGATGTTCCTAATGATGATCTTGGACTACCCGAAGCAATCTGGGCCTTTTACGATGAGATATTCGCCTTTGATCATGTGAAGCACCAGGTTGTACTTATAAAGACCGTATTTGTAGAAGAAGAGTCTGACTTGGAAGAAGCGTACAGCAAAGCTCAATCTGCATTAGATGGGATGGAAGCTGCGGCATTAAAGAGTGATTATTCCCGTAGAGACTTCCATATACACCCCGAGTCTTTGAAGAGCAATATGAGCCAGGATTACTTTTCAACCATTGTAGGGAAAGGTAGAGAATATATTTACGAAGGCGATATTTTCCAGGTGGTACTTTCACAGCGCTTTGAAGCCAATATGGAAGGCGATCCCTTTATGTTATACCGTGCTTTACGAATGGTGAATCCTTCACCTTATCTTTTTTACCTTGAATTTGATCGTTTTACCATTGTTGGATCATCTCCCGAAGTGCTTGTGCGCGTACAGAATAAAGAAGTCAGGGTATTACCAATAGCAGGTACCCGTCCACGAGGTAAAACACATGAAGAAGACCTCGCTTTCGAAGAAGACCTGCTAGCTGATCCGAAAGAAGTATCAGAACATATCATGTTGGTAGATCTGGGTAGAAACGATCTTTCCAGGGTATGTAAAGCTGGTACTGTTAAGATGGAACGAAGCCAGGTTATAGAGCGCTATTCCCATGTAATGCATATTGTAAGTGATGTAATTGGTGAACTCAGAGACGATCAGAATGCGGTAGATGCCCTGATGCAGTGTTTCCCGGCAGGTACCGTAAGCGGAGCGCCTAAAATCAGGGCTATGGAAATCATCGATGAACTGGAGACTACAAAAAGGGGAATCTATGCCGGAGCAGTCGGTTATTTCGATTTTTCCGGTAACATGGACACCTGTATTGCCATCAGAACGATGGTTGTTACGGGCAATAAGGTTTATATTCAGGCTGGAGCCGGAATAGTAGCCGATAGCGATCCTCAAAAAGAATTCGAAGAAACTCAGAACAAAGCCGGAGCATTGGTTCAGGCCTTAAGTATAGCATTAGACATTCAATGACAAAGAAAAAGACCATCCTTTCAGGAATTCAACCTTCCGGTAAATTACATATCGGGAATTACTTTGGAGCTATTCGCCAGCATATCGCTATGCAAGACCAGGGCGACGCCTTTTACTTCATTGCAAACTATCATTCCCTGACTTCAATTACAGATGGAGAAACACTTCGTAAATATACGCTGGATGTTACTCTTGATTACCTTGCACTGGGTCTTGATCCGCATAAAGCAACTTTCTTTGCTCAGTCGGATGTGCCACAAGTAACCGAACTGGCATGGATGCTTGGCGCTTTGACACCCGTAAGTGCCATGCAGAAAGGAGTATCTTACAAAGACAAAATTGCGGCGGGGCTTAGCCCGACTATCGGTCTGTTTACCTATCCAATTCTTCAAGCTGCCGACATTTTGATTTATCATTCAGATGTAGTTCCTGTTGGTGAAGATCAAAAGCAGAATATCGAGATTTGCCGTAACCTGGCTGGGAAATTCAACAATACCTATGAAGGAGATTACCTCGTAGTTCCGGAAGAATACATTGTAAAATCTGTGGCTATTGTCCCGGGAACCGACGGTAAGAAGATGAGCAAAAGCTATAAGAACACCATTCCTATTTTTGATGAAGGAAAGCCTCTAAAGAAGGTA
>JAVKDP010000075.1:0-12965 GCA_040222185.1 Balneolaceae bacterium
GTACAAACTTCATGACCGGGTATTCAGAGAAAGACTCACAAAGGATGTCAACTACTTCCTCAATTTCTTCCTGTCCAATTCGTCGTATTTCATTCATTTATTAATCAATTTTGTTCTGAAATTGTTGCACTTTTTTACTCTTCTTTGATAGCTTCTTCTATTAATTTCCCGTTTTCATAAACCGACAAGCTTTCGACTTTGCCTTTATTCGTTACAAATTTGATTTGAATATCATTTTGGTTTAAATAAAATGTGGTTTCACTTTCTGCCAGCATTTCTGCACTCCAAACTTCTTCGTTATCAACTAAGTCTATCATTTTAAGAATACTACCTTCTTTTTTTATGTAGACTACTCTATCAGATGCTTGATAATTCCCTTCATATAATTCAAGTGTTTCATTATCGAGCTGAGTTTTTCCATATGGTATGTGATTATAACTCATGGTTCTTGCAATTTTCCATTCATTATTATCGAACCTCCATATATTTGTGAATTTAGCTTTTGATATAGGCTTGCTGGTTCTATCATCTATTACCAGATGAAATATATGCTCTCCATTTTCAATAGCCCCGTAATTTGCAATAGGGTATACTTCAATGCTACCATTGATGAGTACTCTCTCAATTTGTTGCCTGTCCCGTTGTTCACCACAAAACAAGTTCATGGACTCCATTTCTTTTCTTTTTGAAACTGTTAAGCCCTGTTTGTCATGATAAAGTTCATAATCAAAGGCTAAAAAAGATTCGTACGTATCGAGATCACATTCATTTAATGCCTTAAAAAAAGTGCTGTCTAGCTTTGAAATTGTATCATATAATTCTCCACTTTTTTGAGCATAGCTTTCTGCACAAATCAAGAGAGCGAATATTGTTATTAGTTTTAATCGCATTATTTCTAAAGTGTGTGATTGCATGGGTATATCACGTTCTATAATAATGATACCCCAGTTTCATTTCTCTATTCTATTACTATTATCCCGATAAATACATGGAATAACATGAAGAAATGTGATTTACCATTAAAGTACAATCATCATCTTATGATCGAAAGAATTCAGCTATCATTCTAAGGGTATCAGAAAGCGTATTTGAATGTTAGTCCAGCGGAGTTGGCGGAATAGGAAAAATCATCCGGATCAGTGTATTCCATGATGGTGTAAGAAAAGCCAATACCTTTATAAGCCACTTCAAAAACATAGCCATTGGCAGGATCAAATTCTACATCAGGGCCTATACCATCAGCCTTGAAGTTTATAGCTCTGTGAAGTGCGAGTCCGCCGCCAAACCTGATATCATCAGTAATTAACCAGTTAGCGGTTAAATGAATAGGTACACGGGTTAAACGAATGTGTGCATTATCGGCTTGAGTAGTTACATATTTAAGCCCAATGGTAGTATGGAATAAAAGCTGCTTCACATTTGGGATCTGGATTTCAGCTCCAACTGCTCCTGATATCCCTTGCCCGGCATAAACGGACTGAGTTTCGCCATCTGTAAATTCAATTTCAGCTACTTCATCTCCGCCAAACTCTGCTGCAAAACCAATAAGGAACCTGACCGGAGGTTTAACCTGGATGCTTTGTGCAAAAGCGCTATACGAAGTGGAAACCAGGAATAAGAAGATGAATAATGAAGTAAGTTTTTTCATGCTGAAGGATTGAATTTTAAAAGGCGGTAAATATAGATAATCCGAATAATGAATTGCTAGAGAAAAATATGCTGAAACTGATCAGAGTCTCCTGGTATGAAGACTTAATAATCGACAGGACTAATATAATTCAGAAGTGTGGCTATTGTTTCCAGAAGGAGGGGATGATTAAGTGATTACATATGCATTGTTGCCACTTTCCCATTTTATTCAGAGTTGTCTTTTTTATTCTGCTCTATAATTACTGTTCCGATTAGTGCTACTCCAATTATAATACCACTTACAGAGTCCATTAATTCTCCACTTCGAACTCCTCCATAGATTCCGGCCAGTATAGAAGCTATACCTATTCCGATTACTAAATATCCTGTTTGTTTTCTCATTTTCTAAAAGCCCTTTTTATTTAATTATGATGACCAATTTCTAAAACATTATAAGTAATAAGTATCAAACGTTTAAATACTATCCTTCATTTGTCTAATGGAATATATCTCTCTTCAATTACCTTAAAATGATGTATCTGATGGGCTGCAATAGTAATTCCAATTGCAGAAAGAGGCATTTCGTATTCAAAAAACTCACAGTTTGTCTCAAGTATTTCTTTATTAAAAGATTTGAACATCATTATTGTTGATTGGCGTACAATTCTAAGTTCATTTACCAGGTGTTCTATAGACAGCTCATCTGCATTTGAGTTTTTGCCCATTATTTCCTGGTCGTGTGCATCCGGAATAGTTCCTTCTCCACGGGCGAAGATTATAGCTCTAAAACACCATATTCTTTCCCAGTCAATGAGGTGTTGCAGGATTCTATGAACAGTCCATTTCTCTTTTTCATAAGTCTTCAGACCAATTCTGTTTAATTGAGCAATATCGATATCGTCGATTTTTTTCAGGCTTAGGTCAAGAGCGTCTGTGAGTTCAATACCCTCATTGAGCTCATAAACATACTCTAAAAACCCGGGGTTCTTTTTTATTCCAGATTCTTCCATGTTTATTTTTTTTCTTGTCGCTAAAAGTCTCCGATATGAGTAGTTGAATGGTTTAAGGCTTGACTTTACAATTACGCTGAGTGGAAAAATTGTAATGAACTCTATTCTTTACCTAAAAAGGCTTTAGATTTTAATATAAATTCATCTTTGTTTTCACCCTCATGAGCTCCATGTGCTATGTTTGGTAATATCCAAAGATCCGATTTGGGTAAATTTTTCCTAACTCGAACCACTTCTTCTAAATCCATTCCTTCATCATTGTCACCTATTATGATTAACACTTCAGGGTTAATACTTTGCAACTCTTCATCATTTACCTTTATGGTATAGTTTTTAAACTGATTCATTATTGCTTTAATATGTTCATCACTGTCATGAGATGCCTTTAGCCATGGGAAATCGTTTCGATTTTCGAAGGTAAAAGTTTCTAAGTATTCGGGAAAGTCATTGATTGTCCATGTTCCTACTGCTCCAATCGTTATCATTGATTCAATCAGAGAAGGATTTATAAGAGCAAGCTGATAAAGAACATCGCCTCCAAAACTAAATCCAATTGCCTTAATTTTATCCAAATCCAAATATTGAACTAAGGAATTAAGATCTTCAGCTACTGATTTTAATGATAAATCTTCCTTAAATGCTTCAGATTTTCCATGTCCAGTTAAATCGACTAAGTATACTTCGTATTCTTGCTCATAGTCTTTGACATAAGGTTTCCATGATCTAGAGGATTGTGTATAACCATGCAATAGGAGCAAAGGTTTTCCTTCTCCATAAATTTCGTAATAGAGTTTTTTCCCATTTACAGAAACAGATTCAGATTTCTTTGGTGTTTGAGAAAAAACAATCGCTGGGATAAAGAGGAGTATTATTATAGTCGTATATTTTGTCATTAATCAATTGTCATTTTTTTGACTGCCAACAACAACAGGGCAAAGTGAATGATTTCATATTACCCTGACCAAGGCGTTGTGGCTTTTTGTTGATTTCGGATACTTGTAAGTTAGATTTATTCTGTTAACTCTTCTAATATCTCATTAGATATTTCCTTCCCATTTTTATCTATCGAAACAAACCATACATTAGTGGAACACTCTCTGTTGAAGATATCCGAATTTGAAGTACAATACTGTTTAGTTCCTTTTATAAGAAAGCCTTCTTTTGTTTTCTCTGCTATATAACCGTATTCGTTATAGAATTCTCCATAGGTATTTTGCCATTGCTTATTTCCCTCTTTATCAATCTTAATTACAAACATATCGTAGTTGCCATTCCCGTACGAGCTTGTGGAACCGATAATTAAATAGCCATCTTCGGTCGCTAAAATTGAACTCGCTTTGTCGTAACCATTTCCTCCGAATTTTTTGTACCAGATTTCATTTCCATTAGGATAATTCTTTGTTAAGAGAATGTCTGATGTATCTCCATTTCTAGACGCGATAGTACTTACCTGGATTGTATTATTCTCAGCTTCGATTTTAGGTTGGTACTGCAGGTTCGTTTCTTTTTTAAACCTATTATTTTGGGCTCTATAATTGAGTGTTACTAATATATCCGTAGCTCTGTCGAACTGATCTCGTTCTACTTTCATAATGAAATTAGAAGCTAATAACTCATTTCTATTTAACACTTCTACTACCCGTTCTCTTTCTCTATTTGAGAACGATAATTTTAGTTCTTTACTCATTGTTAAACTGAGTTCAAAACTCATATCCAACTCACTGCTATAATAACTTCCAACAAAACCCTCCAGATCAGTCAATGAAGCAGATGCAGATGAATACCGTTTGTATGTATTGGTTCCTCCTGATGGGAAAAATAGAACGAGTTCATCTTCAAAGAATCTTAGTTTGATTTCAGAATCGTAGCCAAAAGAATACATATCCTGGTTTTCCTTAATGATTTCCTGTGGATAATTATTCGCATTTTTCCAGAAAAGCTTTCCTTCTTCCTCTACAATTCGAATCAAAACATCTTGTGAAGACATGTATTGTCCTATAACCTCTGCCTGATCTCTTTCACTTAAGCTTTTTTTGATAAGGTTATCGTATTCTGCGTTTTTTTCAATAGCAGGGAGTAGGAGAGAAGCAATTTCATCAGCGATGTCTTCACTCCAAATTCTACCATTATTGCTCATCACAAAAATGGAGAGTTTTTCCTCAGGGAAGCGGCTAGTATGGGAGTGATACCCGAATGTTGAGCCCGAATGATATTGGGCTGTTCTTCCCATGCGGCCATCTAGTTCCAATCCAAAGCCATAGGTATTTATTTCACTATTTGGAATGGGCTTTTGGCTTTCAATTAAGAGGACATTATTATTTTCATAGGCATTCTGAATTGCCTGTTCATAAATCAATTGGTCTTTCAGTGTAGTGTATAAAAAACCATCACCATTAACTTTAGTTACTGCAGGGGTTGATAACCAAAGGCCATTACCCCAATCAGAAAAAGAGTCTGCTCTATTGGGAATCACACCTGAATAGCGTTTAACAAAAGAAGTCTCGTCCATTCCCAGTTCTTCAAAGAATTCTTTTGAGTAATCGTTGAAATTTTTTCCAGAAACCTCTTCGATAATTTTTGCAAGGATGGTATAGCCGGAATTGCTATACGAATATTTTGATCCCGGCTTAAAAACCAGTTCTTCTTGTTTGCTTAGCAACTCAATAACATCGTTATTATCCAAACCAATCTGCCTCCAGGAAGGTTTGTTCATCATTTCCATTATGAAAACATAGTCCCTAATACCACTGGTATGATTTATCAAATGTCGGATTCTTATTTCTTCTTTTGAATTAGGGTATAGAGAAGGAAGATATTTTCTGATATCATCTTCCAGGCTAAGCTTCCCTTCCAATGACAATTGCAAAACCATCACTGCAGTAAACTGTTTGGCAGTTGAAGCAATGTTGGATCGAGTATTTTCATCAATCTTTATTTGATGGTCAAGGTTAGCATAGCCTAAATATTGTTCATAGACTATTTCACCGTCTTGTATAATGCCAACGGCCATGCCGGGTGTATCATCACTTACATACTGGTAAAGAAGTTTGGTAATTGGGTCGTTATCGACTCCCGGAATTGACTGAGAGAAGAGATTTGTAGTGAAAAGTAGGAGTAGTATTAAAAGTATATTTCGCTTTGCCATAATATTGTTTTTTGGCAAAAATACAGTAACTGTAACCCCGCTTCGTACCAAATGACCATTTGAATCCAGTTTTATAATTTATTTTTTGAAATAAATTGTCCGGGAGTAGTGGAGGTATGCTTTTTAAAAGCTCTGTTGAATGTAGTCTTGGAATTAAAGCCACAGTCCAGAGCTATACCGAGTAAAGTGGTAGCAGTATGTTCGCCCTTTTTTAACCTTTCTATAACTGCTTCCGCTCGTTTCTCATTTACAAAATCATTGAAGTTCATTTCGAACTCCTGGTTGATTGTTTTTGAAATCATGTTTCGATTAGTATTCAAAAGGTTTGCAAGATTAGTCAACGTTAAATTTGGGTTCTTATAGAGATGTTCCTCCTCAAAAAGTTGAATGATCTTATCTTTCCAGTCTTGAAGTAGCACGGTTTCTTGCAACTCATCTTTGTTCTCTTCGCTTTCGTCATTTTGCAGGGGTTCGCTCCTGACCATAAAACTAGAATCCAATTCCAGGGTAGCTTTAATTGTATTTGAATACCCTGCTATGGATATGTACAGTAGCAGGATTGAAAAGCATAGGTAATACCAATACTTGCTACCAAACTCACCCCATTCCGGGTTCAAAATAAAAAACAGTATTCTCAGGACTAAGATTAAACTGAAGGCTACAGCAAAATTTTGGATCCATTTAAAGGCAATTTCGTCTGCAAAACTTACTTCGCGAACAGATATTTTTCTGTAGTTCAAATAGTACTTCAGGCTCAGAAACAAATAGAACAGCATAGATATAAGGCCAGTCATCTGGTACCAGAAATCCAGGTCCTTATCCATATCATCAGCATAAAAATAAAATTCCTCCAGAATAAGCTTGTCGGTGATGAAGACGATTAAGCTGTAAATCAAATAAAGGATTGCTGGAAGGAAATGTAGGAGGTCTTTCCATGTGAGTTTCAACTCTTTGTTTAACAGAGTTTTTACATAAAAGAAGAATACAGGCCCTATTAAAAATAGTTGCTGGAAAGGCATAAAGAATAAGAATTCCTTATAACTAGTTTCGGAGTACCAACCTGCATACCCTAACATAAAAGGAGAAATGTATAGTGCGCCCAGGAAAATGAATGCAGCCAACCACTTACTATGTCTTTCATCATCCCTAATGCCGTTTTTAACTAGCAAATATGAAAAGATGATAGCATGGAAAAAGAAAATTAATAAGACTGAACTTTTTGGGTTGTAATCAAAATAAATTATATCGCTCAATTTAGTCTGAATAGTTTTGAATGTTTGCGCATATCAACGGAATTAAGTGAATAAAGTTCAGTTTACATCTTAGTTTTCGCTTTCCTACCGTCAATTTTTTTAAAATAAAACAGTTCAGGATCTCCTTCATCTAATCCGTCTATTTTGCCCGCGAAGGTGAAACCAACTTTGGCTAATGCTTTCTGCATCGGAACATTAGAGCTGTTGGTTGAGGTAAATACTTTATTCGTCTTACTTTGCTTGCATATAAGGTCAATTGCTTGCCCACCTATTCCTTTTCCTCTATACTTTTCCTCAATAATAATAAGTTCGATCCATCCCTGGTCAAAAAAACGATGATCAAATAGGATAAAGCCAACTGCTTTGTTACCTGCCAAAATGATAAAACATTCCTTATCTGATATTGCCTTTGTTATCTTTTCCTCTCTCTTTAATTCGATATGCTCGATTTTATCAAGGGCATAATCAAAGGCAACTACTAATGATTTGTCCTTTTTAGTAGCAATTCTTAAACCAATTCTTTCCATTTCAATAACTGACCTTTCAGTCTGCTTTTCCAACAATGACTTATAGGATTCATCGTCATTACTAGTAGCTGTATCTAGTATTCGTAAAATTCCTTTATAGTGAAATTCAATTCTCTTTCTTTAGGCTTAATCAAAGAATTCAAATAGTACCTATGAAAATAACCATTCAAAACAACTATTCGCTCGTAATCGTATTCTCTGATAAAATGCGAAATATTTTTAGCCATTGTATGGTTTCTTAAATCCCAAAATTCAGATGCCTTTTTATAACCTTCATAATAACTTATGCTATCACCATCATTTTTAATGTGATACGTGTTAGAGAAGATCGGATATTCTGACATTATGCTTAAGAGCTCTTTGTACTGATATTTTTGCCTGATTTCGGCAGCTTCATCTGTTTTAAAACTATTAAAGGCTCTTGCACCTAAATAGGCAAATGAATTAAGGCTATCATTTGCTTCAAGAAAGTTTTGATAAGTTCTTTTGTTTAACGAGTTCAGTTGGCCATTTCTGTAAAGGCTGTCTAATAACTCGAGTGCTTTACTATCTGTTGGACGAGACCCTATCTTTATCCTGTATTCGTTTCTTCCTGTGAATTCGTATGGCCTTACATCCACATTATTGAAGTTGCTCATGTATTTTACAGTGGCAATATTTTCATTGCTATCCCAGGTTTTCTTAAAGTCAAATTCTTTGGTAAAGAATGAGGAATCCACTTCAAAAAGTATCAAGTCTGGCTTAATCTTAACCAGGATATTGTAAAGGCTGTCTGGTGTAAAATTTTGAACAGGCTGATGAACAGTCCCAAGAAGTACCAATTCGGTTCTTTTACCTGTACAACCACAAAAGAGCAAGCCAATAAAAATAAACCCTAAAAAATTTTTCATTCGAATAACTTTTCAATTACTGGTGATTGAATTCAATTTTCTGAGTTTAAAGTTATTTTCCAATTTATGCCAAACTGATCAATACACTGGCCATAGTAAGCACCCCAGAATGTATAATCTAAAGGTACTTTTATTTGTCCATTTTGAGAAAGTTCATCAAATATTCGGTCAATTTCTTCTTTGCTATCGGCATGAATGATAAGAGAAAAGGTTTTATACTCTATCATTTCTTCATATGCTAATGAATTGTCTGAGCCATTTAGCATTATTTCTTTGCTCAAGGGTAAGGTGACATGCATAATTTTTTCATCGGACTCTTGAAATATGTTCCTTTCTGACTTCGGTACGTCTTTGTATTTACTAATGTGGCTGATTTCTTTACGAAATACTGACGCATAAAAATTAAATGCTTCTTCGCAATTTCCGTCAAAGTAGATGTATGGATTTACTGTTATCATAAATTTTTAATTACAGCGAGAAAAAGCAATGAATTATAGCCGTTGTTAACATCAGTCTCTATCTTTTTTCTTCACGCAAAATTTTCTCCATTTTGCGGCCTTTCGCCAATTCATCTATCAATTTTTCCATTCGCCTGCAATCGCGATACAAGGCAAATTCTTCGGATATTTCTTCAATACGATATCCACATACTACGCCTTTGATCATGTGTGCATTTTCATGGATTTTGGCCCCTTCAAAAAAATCTCCGAAAGTGCCATTGCCGTTAATAAAGGATTCTAATTTATCCTGATCATGACCTGTTAACCACAAAATAACATGGTCGAGCTCTTCTTTGGTTCTACCGTGCTTTTCTATTCTATTCAAGTAATGTGGATAAATAGATCCGAAATTCATTTTCGCGATTTGTTCATTTTTCTTTGCTGTTACTTCTGGCATGACTTGTGATTTATTGAGTGCTAGCGGTTTCGCATAACCGTCAGTTACGTGTTAATATGCGTTAATTTTCGGTTTAGTACTGACCTTTGTTTTATCAAAAAATCATTACTACTTATAAGCTTTGTTAGCAAATGTTGATCAAATAATTCTTTCTGTTAATAATTTTAAGGAATGTAAGCAGCTATCTGGAAAATGCGTGGTAAACTTATAATAGTATCTTTTCTTTTTCTAAATTTAATTAGTTCAGAATGAATTCTTGCAAACTCGTCTTTCGTTATGAGCTTTTCTTCAATTAAAGCTTTAGAGATTCCTTGAAATGTTATTTCAGCCATTTGTTTACCCTCTTGATTAATATGAGCGGGTTGTGATATTTGAAACTTTATTTCTGTAAAACCGATGTCTCTTAATAACTTAACTAAGCTAAGACCTAAGTTTGCATTTGCTCCACGTTTTTTTAGCAAATCTTGATAAAGTGATACATATTGATCGAAATAGTCTGACCTTGGATAGCTGAAATGCCCGCTAAAATCTGTATCTTCAATTAATAATTTACCACCTGATTTAAGTGATTTTAGAGCATTTTCAAGAACAATTTTAGGGTTTTTCAAATGAGATAATAAAAAACGTGAATAAATTAGATCGTATTTAAGTTTGTCATGTAATTTATAAACATCGAAAGTTTGAAAATTCACATTTTTTATATGTTCATGTTTAGCTGAATCGGAAGCTAATTGAATATTTAGTTCATTGATATCTAACCCGAGAACTTGACCTCGATCTCCAACAATTTTGGCTAACATTATGCTTACTTTTCCTGTTCCGCAACCGATGTCCAAACAATTCATTGCTTTATTAATCCCTACTGCTTTAAAAAAATCTCTCGTACTTTTTTCAATAGTCCTATTTAGAATATCTAATCGCTTAGATCCTTCATCTCCTCCTTGAATAGAATATTCTTGCATATTATTTAATATTTGCTAACGTTTTGGCTAAACTGTGTTTTAACGCAGTTTAGGTTTTGTTGTGTGTTCGTATCACTTTAAAGATTGAACCTTCTTTTTCATAGCCAAGCTTATCATAATAGGGATCAACATCTGACATAACGAATACATCAATATCCGGGAAATCAATTAAGATACACTCCATGAGTCTTTTTCCAATCGAAAGCCCTCTCCGATTTTTATTTACTAGTAAATCAATCACCCAAATGAATAATCCAGAATCACTTAATGAACGAGAATATCCACACAGTTCCTCCCCAATCAGTGCAACGTATGTTATAGAGTTTTTAAGGACTTTTCGATAGATGGGGTTTAAATAATCCTTCCATTCTTCACCTTCAGATTGAACCAGTTTCATTAGGTTCTCGTAATCAAGGGTTGGATTGTATTTTCTGATTTTAAGGTTCATATTGTTGTGCGCTGCCTTTTATGGCAACAAAGTGATTTGAGTTTATCTCCATTCTCCATGAATCTCTTCCATTTGTTGAATTGTTCTTTGAAATAGTTCATCATTGAAGTTCTCTTGTAGACGCATAAGTTTCCCTTGCTGAGCTGCAAAGAATATGCTTTTCCTGTCTGTTACAACTTTAAACAACGCTTCGAGACCATCATTTCTCATATAAATGTAACCGAACTCTACTTCAATATTCTCTAATTTATCTAAATCGCTACCCATTTTGAGTTGCTCTAAAGCATTGTCAGCAAGAGTTTCTTTGACTTGTTTGATTTCATCAAATGGGACCTTAGCCGCTTTCTCCATTATACTTCTTTAAGGTGGTTGTGCACAACATAAGAATAACACAAATACAGTTCATGTTATCCCAGTTTCATCTTTACATCTTATTATTGCTATTCCTATAAATCCATGGAATATCATGAAGTAAAGCGATTTACTACTAAAGTACAATCATCATCTTAGGTTAAAGGGTTTTAGCGAGAATACTAAAAGAGCTTATACCGAGGAAGTGTCGAATGAACCTTAGGCAGTAATAATCTAACCTACTGTTTCCAGAAAGCAGGGGAGAAGATGATGAGTACCGTAAAGATTTCCAGGCGGCCAATCATCATGAGCATGATCAATACCCATTTAGCAAGGTAAGGGAGTTGGGCAAAGCTATCTGTGGGACCGAAATCTCCCCAGCCCGGGCCAATGTTACCAAGAGCCGATATACTTGCCCCAATTGAAGACATCATGTCGTAACCGAATAAACTGATTATAAATGCACCCAGTGCAAATATGAACATATAGAGGATAAAGAAACTCAACACGGTACGCTGGATATTAGAGTCGATAGCTTGTTCTCCAATACGGACCGGAAGAATAGCTTTGGGGTGAATGATCTGTTTGATTTCGCGTCCGGTGTTCCTGATCAGTATCATCCATCGAACCATTTTTATCCCACCGCTAGTGGATCCGGCGCTACCACCAGTAAAAAACAGGAGGAATAAGAAGAAGGCTCCAAAGGAATACCAGAGTTCATAATCGTCGGTTCCAAACCCGGTAGTTGTAATAATTGCAACCACCTGGAATGCTCCATAACGAAGAGCTTCTAAAACACCTCTACCATCAAAGAACCAAAGCGAGAATGATACAACAAGAATACCAATCAGGGTGATTAAGGCATAAAACCTGGTCTCCCTATTTGAGAAAAATGATTTTCTGTCTCCGCGAAGTAACCTGAAATGCATGGCAAAGTTAATCCCGGCCAGGAACATGAATATGGTAATTACAATATCGATATAGGCAGAGTCGAAACCTTGTATGCTGGCATTTTTGGTAGAGAACCCTCCGGTAGCGAGGGTAGCGAACGAGTGGTTTATAGCATCAAACCAGTCCATGGATGGGTGCAACCAGAGCAGTACAAATTCAACCATAGTAAGAGCAAAGTAAACTACCCATAAGAGCTTTGCTGTTTCCTGAACCCTTGGAGTTAACTTGTCGGCTGTGGGACCCGGAGATTCAGCCTGGAATAACTGCATTCCTCCAATTCCTAAAAGAGGGAGTATAGCTATGGAGAGGACAATAATTCCCATTCCACCGAGCCATTGAGAAAGGGAGCGCCAGAGTAAAAAACTCTTTGGGAGTTCCTCGATCATAGGATTAGCAATTCCATCGCTTGTAACACCACCTAAAATAGTTGAGCCTGTAGTACTTAAACCGCTCATGGTTTCGAAAACAGCATCCGTATAGCTCGGTAATATCCCCGAGATTATAAATGGCAGGGCACCAACTAATGAAAGAATAAGCCAGGTTAAACTTACAACCAGGAAACCTTCCCGGATTCGAACTTCCTCTTTAGGCTTAAAGAAATACCATAGGGTACCGCCAGACCCAAAGGCAATACCAGCGGAGATTAACCAGGGTAACCATCTTCCTTCGGCGTAAATTAAATCGACAATCAATGGGAGAAGGAAAGCGAATCCCATAAAAAAGATGAAAGAACCCAATATGCCTAGTACAATTAAGAAGTCAATTGTTGGACGATTCAGGGCATTAATGGGGCTCCTGGACATTATCGAAAAAGATGAGTTATTTTTTCAACAGCCTGTGGTTGGCAAAATACCATAACACGGTCGTGTGGTTTAATGACCGTAATACCGGTAGCAATTTCT
>JAVKDP010000076.1:0-7819 GCA_040222185.1 Balneolaceae bacterium
CATTGGGTTTACATGATTTATATAAAAAGAAGTGATTGAAATCCCGGCATGCTCAACAGATTGTTTAGTATAGGAACCTGTATCAACCGTTATAATCTGATCCTCTAATCCGGCTTTGGCTTTTTTTACTAAATCTACTGATTGATGGCTTCCAAAAAACAGTGCATCTGGGTTAGAATCAATGAATGTAGCAATTTGCCTGCCGTCAAGATGATCTCTGTGATAATGAGTAGCAGCAATTGCTACAATGGGTGGTATTTCTCTATCAATGGCTTGGGTTAGGCTATCAACAAGGCTCTGAGGAGGGAATAGATAAGTGTCTTTATTGTACTCTTTATGGAATCCATCAATGATTACAGAGGAGTTTTCACCGGAAATCAGTACACCCATATTTCCGATATATCGAATGGTAACCTGCGCCTTTAAAGAACTTGAACCTATTAGAAATAATAATAGGAAGAGGCTACTTTTTAGAAAGGGGAACCTCATTTATCCAGGAGCCGCCTATGATAATTAACCTGCCCCAGGTGATAAGAAAAATGACTATAAAGGTGAAGAATAAACCACTCTGTTTTTACAGGGCCACCAAACATTTCAATTGGATATTCTTTTTCGAAATCTGCAGAATCCATGCTATTTAGTGCTTCAATGACAGCTTTTTCAGCAGCATCAATATCATCCAGTAATTCTTGTCGGCTTACTTTACCACCGAACTCGAATGGGCGGTCTCTTTTATAATCTGTTCCACCTAGTATGTGCCCGATGAAGTGCTGAAGATTTCCTGAAAGGTGAAGACTAAGGTTCCCACCGGTATTGGTTATACCTTCAGCTTTGACCCAAAGAGATTCTTCTGATGAATACGCATTAACCTGGTCTTTAAGGATTTGAAGGTCTCTGGAAAAGAGTTCAGAAAGTGTTTGAGAATTCATGGGAGTAATAAATTAGTGGAATTTCGACAGTATAATAATAAGAGTGTAAGGAAATATGTTTAAGCCTCTTCTTCAACAATCTTCTTTAAGCTAACAGCATTGGTGCAGTAACGTAAACCGCTTGGCTCCGGGCCATCGGGGAATACATGTCCTAAATGTGCGTCACAGGTGTTACACAGGATCTCAACACGAACCATACCATGAGTATAATCGCCTTCATAGGCTACCGCATTTTCTTTAACGGGCTGTGTGAAGGAAGGCCATCCTGAATAGCTTTCAAATTTCTCATTCGAGTCGAATAATAATGTATCACAGCAAACACAGGAATATAAACCCGGATCAAACCGACTGCACATTTCGCTGGAATGAGGTCGTTCTGTTCCTTTTAAACGGGTTATCGCATACTCTTCATCAGTAAGTATCGATTTCCATTCTTCTGGAGTTTTTTCTACTCTTTTGTCGGGAGCAGGGTTTCCATTTTTAGCAATACTGACTACATCTTTCCAGGTTAGCATATCGTTCTATTCTAAATTGTTGAATAAGGAATAAAGTATGAATAAAAAGTCTATCCATTTATAAACTTTTGTTTCCATTGCTCACTTCTTATACTGAAATGTGGTACATCAGAATAACAGCCTAGGCTAAAAGAAAACATCTTGAATGCTCAGCATAAAATAAACCTTCGGAAGCTTTACCTGATAGTTTTAAGTTGGACTATCCTGGGAGGTTTTCTTTCTATTTATGATCATTGGACTTTGATTAGCCACTTTTCTGCAGGTTCAACGGATGAATATTCTTTTCTGAGTAATCTGGCTTTTAACATGTTTGCCGGGTTTATAGGTGGATTAATGGGTGGTGTTTTCCTTGTATTTGTATTTAATAGGAAACTAAGGTCAGCTCCCTATTTAAATGGGATTGCCGCTGTTTGTATAACCTATATATTCATTGTTACGATTATTACTTTCCTCATGGCTACGCTTCAGTCTTTATTTGAGAATGGTTTCATTCTTTTTAGTGAGGATACGTATTCGCGTATCAGGGAACTGGTTTATACTACACAGCATTTGAAGAATATTCTTTTTTGGGCATTCATTGTAGCCTTAACCCAGTTTACATTATTAGTGAACGACAAATTTGGCCAGGGTTTATTGTGGAGTATTGTGAAGGGGAAGTATCATTTCCCTAGAGCCGAAGAACGGATCTTCATGTTTCTGGACTTAAAGTCTTCAACTTCAATTGCTGAAAGCCTGGGAAATCTTAAATATCATCAACTATTAAAGTCACTCTTTGCAGATATAACCGATCCAATTCTGAATTGTAAAGGGCAGATTTATCAATATGTAGGAGATGAAGTCGTGATTTCATGGAGAATGCCGGATGGATTGGAAGAGAATAACTGTATTGAATGTTACTTCGCCATAAAAGAAAAGCTGGAATCAGAAAGAGTGAAATATGAAACGGAGTACGGACTATTACCAGAGTTTAAAGCAGGTATACATTATGGTAAAGTGATTGCTGGAGAGATAGGGATCATCAAACGGGACATTACATATTCCGGGGATACCCTGAATACTACAGCTAGGATTCAGGGTCAGTGTAATGAATATAGCTCAGCATTTTTAAGCTCAAAGAAGTTGATAAACTTAATTCATGTAGGTTCTCATTTTAAAGTAACATCAATCGGTTCAATTCCATTAAAAGGAAAAGAAAATGATGTAGAACTAATCGCAATTCAGAAAACCTAGCTCAGCAGTGCTTTCACTTTATTAGCAAAACCATCAGCCGCTTCAGGGGAAGTGCCTTCGGAGTAGATTCTAACAATTGGTTCAGTATTCGACTTTCTCAAGTGAACCCAGCCCTCTTCAAAATCGACTTTTACACCATCAACAGTATTAGGATTAAGTGTAGCATAATGATTCTTTACCAGGTCTAATACTTCATCAGCATCTTTACCTAGTTCATCTAACTGAATCTTGCTTTTACTCATGTAGTAGTCAGGATAAGTGGATCTCAATTCAGATGATGTCATTTTCTTTTCAGCCAGGTGCTGAAGAACACAGGCAATACCAACTAAAGCATCTCTTCCATAATGGAGATCAGGTACAATAATTCCACCGCTTCCTTCTCCTCCAACTACGGCGTCTACTTCCTGCATTTTTTTGACCACATTAATTTCGCCAACCGCTGAACGATAACAAGTTTGTCCATGCATTTTTGAAATATCATCAGCTACTCTTGAGGAAGAAAGATTGGTAGCCGAGGTCCCTGATCTTTTACGATGGATAAAATCAAATACAGTAGCCTGGGTGTATTCTTCTCCAAACAATACCCCATTATTATCAACCAATGCGAGACGGTCAGCATCAGGATCGGTGACTACTCCTATATCTGCACCTTTTTCTTTAACCAATGCACAAATCTCAGTAAGGTGTTCAGGTAGTGGTTCCGGATTATGAGGAAATAAGCCATTCGGAGTACAATGTATTTTATGAATTGATTTCACTCCCAGCTTTTCAAGCAACAGCGGCACTCCAATTGAACCAGCTCCGTTAACTGCATCTACGGCTACTGAAAGGTTAGCAGCACCAATAACAGAAGGAGATATATACGGAAGGTTGATGATTTCCTGAATATGATAATTCAATAATTCAGTATCAGTAGTTAGGGCACCTACCTTATCATAGGGTTGGTATGAAAAGTTTCCTGATTCAGAAATATCAATCATCTCTTTGCCTTGTACAGCATCCATAAATTCGCTGGTAGAATTCAAAAGCTTTAAAGCATTCCATTGTGCGGGGTTATGGCTTGCAGAAATAATGATTCCTCCCGCTGCTTTGTACTTGAGAACACCCATGGCTACGGTTGGCGTTGGAACAATACCTACTTTGATTACATCGCAGCCTACACTCATTAAGGTAGAAGCGACAATGTCTTCACAGATTTGCCCAGTAGTCCTGGAATCTCTTCCAAGCACAACGGTTCCACCATTTATCCAGGTTCCGTAAGCCGCAGTAAAGCGGGCAAGGTTTTCTGGGGTGAGATCGGTACCAAATATTCCGCGAATACCGGAAACTGAGATCATTAAAGCCATAGGTTAATTCCCTTGTTGTTGTATAATTGTAAGTAGTTGTTGACGCCATGCCTGAACTCCGGGGAAGTTCGGGCTTACATTGATTACCTCGTTCGCTATATCCAATGCTTTCTGAAATTGTTGGTCGGTGCCATAAGCTCCGGATAAATTATATAGCATTTGCGGGTCATTCGGGCGAATGCTCCTTGAGATTTCAAGATATTGGATTCCTTTTTTAGGGTTTCCATTCTGGACGGCAATGGCTCCCAGCATTTTGGTGATATATGCGTCATCCGGATTTATTTCAAAAGCTTCTTCGAGCAGGGGTAGTGCGTTTACAAAATCGTTTCGATCCAGGTAAATTCGTGCTGCAAAAACATATGGAGAATCATTCCAGGGCTGATTACGAATTAATCCAAGATATTCCAATAGCGCTTTGTCTTTTTCTCCACTCTTCTCATAAGCTTGTGCAATATCCACTTTTGCTTCGTCCCATCTTTTTCCACTGTGAACTGAAAGCAAAGCCATGCTATCAGGTAAACTTGTTGGATTATATGACCTCTGGTATGGTTCTACTTTTCCATCAGTAACAAAAGGGAACCCTTGTTTTAATGTAGCAACGCGATGCCATTGAACTCTGTGATCGTATTCTGAGAGATACATCCTGCTCATATATTCATCGAGTTCAAGATCTATATTATCTGCCTCTCTAAGACCTGATAAGAGTGATTCTGAAAAAGTACGACCAATCAAAAAATATCCCTGTTGGTTTGGATGAAGGTGTTCGAGCATCAAATCGAATCCTATGATTCCGTCATCAGCAAAAGAAGTCATGGCTTCTTCAACAGGTACATAATGTGCGTTTATATATGATTCTGAAGTACTCTTTATGATTGTATTGATTTCAGAAGGAGCTCTGAATTTCAAGCCGTCGAGGTCCCTGGCTAAAGCAAATTTTTCAGCTGCAATACTAACCTCACCATTTTCTATTGCTAGTGTAGCCTCATTAAAAACTAAATCGGCTTCAGGTTGTTCTCCATCTGTGATATTAACAAAAGGAGCATGATCTTTTAAGTTGCTGGCTACACTGCCAACATATACAGGAATACCTTTTTCTTCGAATTTTTCGATGATGGCCGTTAAGTTACTCTGAAACTGTATCATAGCAAGCTGATAGGTAGGGCTATCCAGTTCTATAGATCTGGAAGCTACAATTCTTTCCATCAATGTAGCGCTTTGATCTATTTTCCCTTCGCTGCCAAAATTCTCGGCTATCCATTTTCCAGAGTCTACAATCATGGTTCGAAGAAGCATGAACGTCTTGAATCGTTGCAATTTCAAATAGAAGCGCACAAAGCCCGGAAATCCTCCAAGATTTTCATTTGAACCAACTCCCAAGGCTCCATAAAATTCGTTATGACCAGCATAGATCATAATGGCATCAGGCTTTTGTTCTATAATCTCGTCAACCTGGTCATATAATGTATAAGAGCTAATGGCAGAAATTCCAACATTTACAACTTCCACTTCTTTTTGCGGGAGAGCATCACTGAGTACATCTTTTACCACTCTCGAATATGTTCCATTAAATCCATACGGATAACCTGCCGCTGATGATCCACCCATAGCAAAAACCCGGTAGCCATTTTCAGGCTTTTCTTTTAGAAAAACATCAGTAGAGGGGCTTGGAACCGTTTTGGTATAGAAGAAGTATCTGGCCGCAAAATTTGGATTAGGGATGAGGTATTCTTTGTCTGGTATATTAGGGTCAACAAATAAGGCAGTGTCTCCTAGATAGTTTATACTTCTGAGTGTGATTTCAGTTATCACAAAGAACAGGACTGGTATAGATAGAGTAATACTATAGAAAAGAATTTTTTTCTTTTTACTCAGTGGAGGTCTTTTTTCTGTAGCCTTTTTTGTCTTTTTACTCTTAGCCATGCTTATGGTTTAGGAATCCATGGAGTTTCTTCTTTCCCTGATGTATGGTTTTCGAATCGCCCTAAAACAAAAAGGAAATCGGAGAGTCGGTTCAGGTACTTGATAGCAGTAGCTGAGATTTCTTCCTCTCCACTACATAATACAGAAACACGCTCAGCTCTCCGGCAAACCGTTCGGGCAAAATGCAAGGTTGATCCGGTTTCGGTGCCACCAGGCAGAATGAAAAACTTTAAAGGAGGGAGCGATTCTTCCATTTGGTCTATAGCTTTCTCAAGGAACTCAATTTCCTGTTCTGAAATCCTGTCGATGCGTACTTCCCTTGAATGAGGGGTAGCCAAATCGGCACCTAAAATAAATAAGTGTTGTTGAATGGTATTTAGTAATTCATTCGTTTTTGACGAATGTGGGTGCGATAAAGCCATCCCGATAACAGAGTTTAGCTCGTCAACGGTGCCATAAGAATCAATCCTTAATGAACCCTTCGAAACTTTTTGACCACCAAAGAGTGAGGTTTTACCTGAATCGCCAGTTTTAGTATAAATCTTCATGAAAATATTTTTGCCAAAAATAGGTGTTTACAACGACATATTCCTTTACATGATTTTTTAAGCAAACATTCTTTTAAGTCATTACTTTTTCAGTTGATAAAAAAAGGGTGTTATGAAATTTCTTTCTTCATTATTACTAAGCTTTTGCGCGGTGTTGGTTCTGGTAAACCAGGTATCAGCTCAAAAGGAAATTACAACCGGGTACGATGTTGTACATTCCATGTATGATAAGTATGAAGGTGACTGGTACAAAAACCTGACCTTTACCCAGAAAACATCTTTCTATGGGCAGGACGGAAATGTTGAAAGAGTACAGATGTGGTACGAAGCTCTGATGCTACCAGGTAAACTTGCCATCCGGTTCGATGCTATTGACAGCAATAATGGGATTTTATTCAGAGATGGTATCCAGTATGGCTACGCAAACGGGGAAAAAATTCAGGAAGTAGAAAGAGTGCATGAACTGCTTGTCCTGGGTTTCGATATCTACCACCAACACCCTGATACCAGCGCTAAGCAATTAGAGTCTAGAGGTTTTGACCTGGAGAAAATGTACGAAGATGAATGGCAGGGAAGGCCTGTGTATGTTGTTGGAGTAGATTCTGCAGACTCCACAGTAGCCCAGTTCTGGATTGATAAAGAGCGTCTATATTTTGTTAGGAATATTACAATTGGGAGAGCGAATACCATACAGGAAGTTCATTTCAATAAATATGAGCGATTGGGCAAAGGCTGGATAGCTCCCGAAGTTATTTTTTATGCCAACGGATTCAGAGGATTACTAGAAGAGTACTCCCAAATTGTAATCCCGGTTTTTATGAATGAGGAAATCTTTGACCCCGAGCAATTCACAACTATCGAGTGGTAATATCTAATCAAAAGGGCTAGGAATAGTAGTAGCCGGAGTCCAGTTTTTTCGAGGAAAGGGATAGGTATTCCAGTTCTGCTACTCTTTTTTCAAAAGCGTTGGCATCTTCAATTTTTGTACCAACTTTCAGCATTACCTGTTCAAGGTAAGAGGAGCTGTCTTCTTTGAGGTTGAAGTCCTTTTTCAGCTTTTCAACCACACTTTGATCTTTATAGTCATAAGTGAGTTCAAACCACTGGCATTGTACAATGTTAAATAGTGTTGATCCAGAAAGGCATAGCTCAGCACAGCCTCCGTAAGATTCTATTAACCCGGCCTTTCCAAGTTTTGTACCTCCGAAATAGCGAACCACAACAATGCCTGCATTTATAACTTCAAAAGAACGAAGCTGATTGAGTATGGGAAGTCCTGCCGTGCCTGAGGGTTCTCCGTCGTCACTGCTAAACTCATTTACAGAATTAGG
>JAVKDP010000077.1:0-48104 GCA_040222185.1 Balneolaceae bacterium
CACCATTGGTTACAATATTACCAGAAGCTACTCTTGTGCCAGCCTGAAAAACGATTGCATCTTCAACATCTTCGAGGCCTGATATAATTTTTCCTTTTTCATACTGCTCAGGATAACCACCAGAAGCCATAACTACTGTACACCTGTATTTATTATCTAATTCGATATCAGTATCAGCTAGTCGCCCTTCGGTACAGGCAATAATCACATCCAGTAAATCAGATTTCATGGCAGGAATAATGACCTGGCATTCAGGATCACCAAAACGGCAATTATATTCTACTACTTTAGGGCCTTCTTCTGTGATCATTAGACCAACATAAAGAATGCCTTGATATGGATAGCCTTCGGCTTTCATACCATCAATAGTAGGCCTGATGATTTTACTTTCTGTGATAGCAAGAATTTCAGCAGTTGCAATCGGAGCGGGTGAGTATGCTCCCATCCCTCCGGTATTTAACCCAACATCTCCTTCACCTACCCTTTTATGGTCTTGAGCATTACCAATTACTTTGAAGGTATCTCCATCACAAATAGCAAAAACAGAAGCTTCTTCCCCAGACATAAATTCTTCCACAACTAACCGGGAAGCAGCGCTGCTTAATGATCCAGTTTTCAACTCTTCTAATGCAGCAAGGGCCTGTTCTTCAGTTTCAGGAATTAACACGCCTTTACCAGCTGCCAGTCCATCAGCTTTTAGCACTACGGGATATTTGCCTTCGCTTTTAATGTACTCAGCTGCTTTATCAAACTCATCAATTCCAAACACTTCATAAGCCGCAGTAGGGATGTTCTGCCGTTTCATGAAATCCTTGGCAAACTCCTTGCTGCCTTCCAGCATGGCTGCTTGTTGTTTTGGCCCAAACACCGCGTGACATTTTTCTTCAAGAAAGTCTGCAATCCCCTCTACTAAGGGTTGTTCAGGGCCTACAATGGTTAAATGTATATTATGCTTTTGGATAAACTCCCAAACCAGTTGATGATCAGACACATTCAGAGTCACATTTGTACCTAATTCAATAGTACCTGGGTTTCCCGGTGCAATAAATAGCTGGTCTAACTTTGAGGATTTAGCAATACCCCATGCAAGTGCATGTTCTCTACCACCGCTTCCAATTAGCAGGACATTGTATTTCATTTGTCAGGATAGTTTTTCAGCAATAGAAATTATCTCAGCAAAACCGTTTGGATCCAGACTGGCTCCACCAATTAAGCCTCCATCTACATCTTCCTGACCTAAGAGTTCTTCTGCATTTCCGGGCTTCATACTTCCACCATAGAGAATCCTTATTCCATCAGCAGTTTCCTGGTCATATAATTCAGCAAGAACATTTCTGATATGTGCATGCATTTCCTGAGCTTGTTCTGGAGAAGCGGTTTCTCCAGTCCCAATAGCCCATATTGGCTCATAAGCTACAACAACATCAAGTGCTTCACTTCCTGAAATACCTTCAAATGCAGCTAGAATCTGGTTCTTAACTAATTCGAAATGAATATCAGCTTTTCGTTGATCGAGGCTTTCACCTACACAAAGAACCGGAACCAAATCAGTTTCAAGGGCTTTTTTAACTTTAGTATTCACCGAAGAATCTGTTTCTCCGAAATACTCTCTTCTTTCAGAGTGGCCTACAAGAACAAATGCACAACCAGCTTCAACAAGCATACTTGCACTAACTTCACCAGTATAAGCTCCGTTATTTTCGAAATGGAAGTTTTGTGCTCCTACCTGTATGTCTGTATCGTGTAAGTAGTTTACTGCCATTGATAAGGAAACAAATGGTGGACAAACTAACACGTCCACATCTTCACTTACCTCAGCTTTATTAGCTTTTAATCCTTCCAGTAATTCTGCCGCATCCGCAGGACCACAGTTCATTTTCCAGTTTCCGGCAATCAAAAATCGACGCATAGTGTTACGTATTAGTTAGTTTGTGATAAAGTGTTTGTTATAGCAGGGATCAACTCCTCAAATTCCTGGCCTACAAATTTACGAACAATCTTACCTTCAGCATCAACCAGTATCCGTGAAGGGAAAAATTGAAGATTGAATCGGTCTATTAGTTGGTTTTTATCAAATGAAGGTGGATCGGCCAAATCCCAAAACCTGGTTCTTTCCTGGAAAAAACCAATGATCGTATTCGCGCTTGGATCAAAAGGAATGGTGTAATACTCCAATCCCTGGGGAGCATAGATCTGGTAAATTACTGTTGATTCATCATATTGCTCCTGGTACAACTGGTTTGCCATTAAACCGAAATCAAGTACATATACTTTTCCAAGAAGAGAATCTCTGGAAACAGTAGCTCCTTCAACCGTTTCAAAGCTAAAATCAGGAATCTGCATACCCGGAGCCAGGTAAGTTAGTTCGAACCTAATATTCTTATACCAAAAACTAAGTTCTTCACTGCGGTTATACTTTTTGTCATAAGCTGTTAGCAGCTTTTCAGCTTCTTCTACCCTGGCACTGTCAAAGTTAATTTTAACTAAAGCCTGGTCTACGGATCGGACTATCTGGTCATTATCTGTTATGGATTTCAATGAATCCAGGTATGAAATGGCTCGTTCTAGACCGTAATATTCAGCCAGGTATTTCTTACCAAGAGTCACACCCAGTCCAAAACTAAGTTCTTCATCATATGCCTGATTCAGTTTATTAAACATCTGTGGCTTGTTATAACGATCCAGTAAAGATATAGCACTCTCTAAGGCAAACTTTGAAGCAAATGTACCTTTATTTTCTTCATACACGTCCCAGAATAACTCACTCCATTTTTCTAGCTCACCATATATCAGGCTATCTGCTACTCTACCAGCCATTATAAAACTGTTTGTTCTTTGAAAGCCGGCATTAACGCGATCGTATTTTTTCATAGTTCGCGCTTCGTAGGAGTCAATTTCAAGAGTCTTTCCCAGCTCAGGGAATTCTCCGGTTAGGTTGATTGTATCCTGATCTGCAATTATAAGTCTTAGTGATGCAAGATTTACACCATTTCTGGAAATTTGAACAGGATAAACTCCTTCTTTTTCAATTTCGATAATACCACTAATATTTCCATTTGTATCTGTAACATCAAAAAACATAGTATCTGCGGCTGCGTCAGGATCTGTTCTGTTATAGATCAGAAAGCTAAACCCGGAATAGTCCCCGGTTTGATCAATGGAATCTGCAACACTTACCGACACGTTAAAAAAAGTACGTGATGGCTCTGGTTGTTTTGCGCAGGTAATAGTTGTGGTTAGCACCAGTAAAAGTGCGAACAAAGAATTCTTCATATAAATAGTTTAGCTTTCCAGCTTACTGGAAACCATTTGAGTTATCATTTTAGGGTTTGCTTTCCCTTGAGAGGCTTTCATCGCCTGGCCAACAAAAAATCCCATTAACTGTTTCTTTCCTGATTTATATCTCTCCACTTCTTCAGGATTGTTGGCAATAATCTCGTCAACTAAAGAGTCCAGGAATCCGGTATCTGACACCTGGATAAGGTTCATTTCTTTAGCCAGTTCTTCTGCTGATTTATCTTCTTCAAGCATCTTGTTGAAAATAGATTGTAGAGCAGAAGAATTAATTTTATCGTCTTCTTTCAATTTGATGAGTTCAGCAAGGCGCTTCGGAGTAATATTAAATTCTCCGATTTCTATACTCTGCTCATTCAACACTCTTAAAACCTCACTCAGTACTATATTGAGTGCTGCTTTTGGATTTCCAGCATATTCCGCCACCTCTTCAAAATAATCAGCTAAATACCTGCTCTCAGTAATTGTAATTGCATCGATTTCACTCATTGCATAGTCGCTGACAAATCTCTTTTGTCGAACATCAGCCAATTCAGGAAGCTCAGATTTTATTTCATCCAGCATATCCGACGTAACAATGATTGGAGGCAAATCAGGCTCAGGGAAATACCTGTAATCATGGGCTTCCTCTTTCGATCTCATCACCCTGGTTTGAAGCTTACTGGTATCCCACAAACGTGTTTGTTGAACAACTTCTCCACCACTTTCAATTAATTCAATCTGGCGGTAGATTTCGAACTCAATAGCTTTTTCAACATTTCGGAATGAGTTCATGTTTTTTAACTCAGTACGTGTTCCGAACTTTTCCCTTCCTCTTGGACGTACAGAAACGTTGGCATCACACCTTAAGCTCCCCTCTTCCATGTTTCCATCACAAATTTCCAGGTACTGTACAATCTGCTTGATCTTGGTTAGATAAGCATAAGCTTCTTCTGGAGTTCTTAAATCAGGCTCTGATACAATCTCAATTAGCGGAGTTCCGGCCCTGTTTAGATCAACAAGTGTATTATAAGGATCCTGGTCATGAATAGACTTCCCGGCATCCTCTTCCATGTGAATTCTTGTAAGCCCGATTCGTTTGTTGTACTCATGAAGTTCTATATCGAGGTATCCATCAAAACAAATAGGAGTATCAAACTGGGATATCTGGTAGCCTTTTGGAAGATCCGGGTAAAAATAATTTTTACGGGCAAAGATTGATCTTGGTGCAATACTGCAATTAGTAGCCAATCCCATCTTGATGATATAACGGACCAGGTTTTCATTAACAACCGGGAGGGTTCCGGGATGTCCTAAACAAAGTGGTGTAACCTGTGTATTTGGTGCTTCACCGTAAATTGGTGCTACGGTTGAGAAGGCTTTACTCTGCGTTAATAATTGGGCGTGTACCTCAAGGCCTATTACAGCCTCAAAACGTTCATGTGCGATTGTACTCATTCAAAAAAATCAGTCTTTATATATAAGCCCCAAAGATATCAAAGTTCAGGATGAGTTATTAAACTTAATATGATAAAATAAAGTGCTTTAGTTTTGTTTTGTGAGTACACAAGCAAACATACTATCTGCCCTTTTATCATAACCTGTAAACAACTCTCTTTTCTCCTCATCAAGATTATATTCATTTTTAAAGAACTCGATGTTTTCCTCATTCTCCTTTTTAAAAACTGAGCAGGTTATATAAAGTAATTGCCCTCCCGGTTTTAGATGAGGAATGGTGTTCGCAATAATCTTCCTTTGAAGATCTACGTACTTCTTGATCTTATCGCTATTAAAGTAAAACAACTGTTCAGGAGTTCGACCCCAGGTTCCACTTCCTGTACATGGAACGTCAGCTATTATTAAATCAAATGGTGACTTACTGAGGCTCACTGTTGATTGAGATAGATCAACAGAACCAGAATTATAGCTATTTATTCCAGCTTCCTTAAATCTGCTCTTCAGGTTAACCAGGATAGAGTCTCTTACATCTGTGACGTTAAGATCGATATTAGTAATGGTATCGTATACTAGTATCGATTTCCCACCACTTCCTGTGCAGCAATCCCATACTGAGAAAGTTGTTTCAGTATTGTTTGAAGGTAATAATTCACCCATTCTTTGGGAATTCAGGTCTTGAACTACAGCTTCTTTATTCAGTTGAATCTTCTGATCAATCTTAACTGAATTGGAAAGACTCAAGCAACTTTTAGAAACCTCTTTGAATTCAACCTCTTCATTTTGAAGTTTATTCTTAACAAACTCTTCATTTCCAGGCCTGAGCCTTAAGAATAGGTTCGGTTGATCGAAAAAAGACTCTGATAAAGCCCTATGTGAAACTCCTACACTTAGTTCATCTTTAAAAGGGAATATATTCTCAATAAGAGACTGCTTTCCCATGAAGCTTAGTTTGCCCTCAAGACTCAAGTGGACTTTTTCACTAAGCTCAGGTCTCAGGTTAGCCAAAACATCATTTATACTTTTACTGCACAGGAGTAAGCCGATCAGGATTCTTTCTTCAATTGCAATATCAGGTATAGATTTCCCTAGCCGGAAATAACAATAGCATAGATGCCCAATCTCCCTTCTGTCTCTCGAACCATACTTTTTATTTCGTCTGAAAAATGATTTCAGAAATAAAGAAAATGGTTCTCCTCCATCATACTCTTCAAGTATGCTCTTTGCTGAGTTAACGTAGGAATGAAAGCGGCTCATGAAAAAAGTTTAATCTCAAATTCTATAGGGCTTCAATAATATCAAAGTTGGGTGTGAGATAATAAACTTAATATGACTAGTTTATGCCTCCACTCTTTCCAGTGGCATTTACTTCTACCAGTTAGAAACCGGGAATTTCTCGCTTACAAAAAAGCTTACACTAATTAAATAAGCAATACTTTCAAACCTTTACTATTAACACAATTCCTGTTCCATGAAAAGAACACTATTACTATTTACCATTTTCTTTACTTCAATCGCTGTTTCATGTACTAAAAGCGAAAAGGAAACTACCCAGCTTAAACAAGCTTCATATGATGACATCAGCTTACAGGAATTCCATGACCTCACAGCTATTGAAGATCCGAATACTATAATTCTGGATGTCAGGACAGACAGAGAATTCGGAGCTGGAAATATCCCAAACTCTGTTAACATAGATTTTAATAGTCCCAATTTTAAGAACCAGATTTCGGAACTAGATTCAAGCAAAACCTATCTTGTGTATTGCCAGGTCGGAGGACGAAGTTCAGCCGCTGCTAATCTGATGGCAAGCGAACTCGGATTTGAGAACGTAAAAAATCTACAGGGTGGATATTCTTCCTGGAAAATCGGTGAATAACGAAAAAATTCTTCTCTTTTTTTAAACTTTTTTTGAGCAGTATTGATTTTGGAAATAGATATTTGTAAGCGCTTTTCCAAATCATATAGAAACCTTTCTCAGCTTAGCACAGCTTTTCAAAAAAAAGTTTAATCCATGTAATTATCCGGAAATCTATCGGGTAATTATTTTTCATAAAATCTTCATTTTTGAAGAGGATTTTTAGGTGGATTCAAGATCAGACATTAATAAAAAATGCTGATTTACACTGGCACTAAAAAGCCTTAAACCTAAACCAATCTCATTAATAGAGGTTAAAATCCATACGCAAATGCTTACCTTAAAAGGACCCTACAAACCCATAGAAACAGGAGCAATGAAAGCTGACTACGATGTACATCCAAGGAGTAATATTGGCTTGGATTATTTAGGACTGGAGAATAATGAAGAAGTCTACTGGAACTTAAACCCATCGGAATTATACGAACATGCAATCCTACACGGAGAAGCAATTCTGACTAAAGATCATGCCCTTTTGGTTCACACCGGGAAATTTACCGGACGTTCTCCAAAGGATAAATTTGTGGTTGAGCAACCATCTATTCAAGACGATATTGATTGGGGACCTATCAACCAGCCAACTTCACAAGAAGTTTTTGATAAGCTTTATGAAAAAGTAAAAGGATATCTAAGTGACAAGCGTCTTTTCGTTAAAGATGTTTTTTGCGGTGCTGATGAGGAAAACAGGCTTAATGTACGTGTGGTAAGTGAAGTTGCATACCATGCATTGTTTACTCACAACATGTTCATACAACCAAGTAATGAACAACTGGCTGAGCATGTTCCTGAATTTACAGTACTAGCAGCACCTTTTTTCGAGGCTGACCCGGTAATTGACGGAACCCGAACAAGTACATTCATATTGTGTGATTTCGAAAAGAAGATCATACTAATCGGTGGTACCATGTACTCCGGGGAAGTTAAAAAAGGAATTTTCTCAATAATGAATTACCTGTTACCTAAGAAGGGTATCATGGCAATGCATTGTTCTGCAAATCACGATGAAAATGGAAAAACCGCAGTATTCTTTGGCCTTTCTGGCACAGGTAAAACCACACTTTCGGCAGATCCTGACAAAACACTTATTGGTGATGATGAGCACGGCTGGAGTGATGAAGGTATCTTTAACTTTGAAGGAGGTTGCTACGCCAAAACAATCAACCTTTCTGAGAAAAGTGAACCTATGATTTATGCTACTACAAAAATGCCAGGAACAATCCTGGAAAACGTAGTACTTGACGAAAACAGGGAACCTGACTTTGATGATGTAAGTTTAACGCAGAACACCAGATGTTCATACCCAATTGACTTCATACCTAATGCAAGTAAAACCGGAAAGGGAAGTCACCCGGAAAACATCATCTTCCTTACTTGTGATGCTTTTGGAATTTTACCTCCAATATCACGACTAACTCCTGAGCAAGCTATGTATCACTTCATCAGTGGTTATACTGCTAAGGTTGCTGGAACTGAACGAGGTGTAACAGAACCAGAAGCTACATTCTCTGCTTGCTTTGGCTCTCCTTTCATGCCTTTACACCCTACTGTGTATGCTGAATTGTTGGCAGAAAAAATCAAAAAGCATAACGCTAAAGTGTGGTTGGTAAATACAGGTTGGACTGGTGGCGTTTACGGTATTGGTAAGCGTATGAAACTATCCTTTACCCGTAAGATGCTTAGCCAGGCAATAGACGGTGAACTGGAAGATGTAGAATATGTTAAGGACCCTGTTTTTGGATTCCAGATTCCGATACAGGTTGAAGGTGTGCCTTCTAAAATACTTATTCCACGTTATACCTGGGATGACGCTCATGAGTATGACAAGAAAGCTAATGAGCTTGCGAAAATGTTCGTAAACAATTTCAAACAATTCGAAGGAAGCGCAAGTGGTGATCTGATTGCTGCTGCACCCAAGATTGTAGATTAGTTGTTAGCATGAGTTATGAAAAGCCCGTTTCAGAATTGGAGCGGGCTTTTTTTATGCCCGTTAGAATTTATTCTTTATTATTGGGAATGAAGAAAGCCTTACCTGCCCTCTTTTTAGTAACAACACTTATAAGTTGTTCACAAGAAAACCACCAAAAGCCTTTGGTACTGGAACTGCCAATTCCAAAGAGTTATGAAATTCCAAAAACTCAAAACTCCATATCTATTGATGGTATAGCTGATGAAGATAGTTGGGCAAATACACTATGGTCTGATTTTTTTATAGACATAGAAGGAAGCAAGAACCCTCTTCCCTATTATGACACGAGGGTTAAAATGCTCTGGGATGATGAGTTTATCTATTTTTATGCTGAACTTGAAGAAGAGCATATCTGGGGTGATATTACTGAAAGGGATGCTGTAATTTTTCACAACAATGATTTTGAGGTTTTTATAAAACCCAATCAATTCCAACCGTATTATGCTGAGTTTGAAGTAAACGCTCTTGGTACACTTTGGGAACTATTCCTTGCCCGACCTTACAGAAGAAACGGACCAGTACTAAATCAATGGGATGTAAATGGCACTCAAATAGGAATAGATATACAGGGCACTTTAAATGATCCCTCAGATATAGACAAAGGCTGGAATATTGAAATGGCTATTCCAATCCAGGCTATAAAGGACATTGATCGGGGAAGTAAGATTGAAGAAGGTTCTTTGTGGCGGGTTAACTTTTCTCGGGTTCAATGGCGGCATCAAATTAACAATGGAGTTTATTCCAGAAAAGAAGACTCTAACGGTTCTCTCCTTCATGAAAACAACTGGGTTTGGACAGAGCAATCTGCTATTGCTATGCACCGGCCAGAACACTGGGGCTATGTATTTTTCTCTTCGGAGAGTAATACCAATGAATCCCGTGGATATCAAGATGAACTTGATGTTGAACAACAGCTTCTATTCTATCTGTATCGAAAACAACTAGATTGGAATTCAGAGAAGAAAATATTCTCGTCAAACATTTCTGATTTCGGAGGACCAGACTTCCTGGTTAACTCTGAATCACTAACTGCTTCTATCACATTAACTAAACTTGGTTTTGAGATCACTGTTTCTAACACAAAGAACCAGTCTATTACTATAAATCAGGACGGATACATCATAACTCACTAATGAAAAATCTATTTCTTTCTTTGTCATATTTACTTGCCATAGTACTACTCGGTTGCTCAACGCAAAACAAGGTAGAACCCGCTAAAAATTTCTCATTAGCGGCATGGACTGGTGGCGACCTTGCTGAAACGCCCGAAGAATGGAATAGGGAACTGGAAAGATTATCCAGCTATGGATTAACTGATTTATACCTTGGCGCCGGTAAAGAAAAACTTGAACTTGCAGCATCTATCGCAAAAAACTATGATATAAATATCCATGCATGGATATGGACATTAAATCGCCCGGGAGATACAACGGCAGCCAAACATCCGGAATGGTACGCTGTAAACAGAAATGGAGATAATTCCTGGGATTATCGTGCTTATGTTGATTATTACCAATGGCTCTCCCCCTTTTCGGATGGAGCCAGGGAATATATCAAATCCAATATCAAAGAAGTTGCTACGGCTAAAGGAGTAAAGTCAGTGCACCTGGATTATGTTCGATACGTTGATGTAATACTGGGAGCTGACCTTCAACCCAAATATGATTTAGTTCAAGATCGACAATTCCCGGAATTTGACTATGGTTATCACCCGATTGCCCGGGAAGGTTTTAAAGAGATTTTTGGTGTTGACCCTATAGAGATGGAAAACCCGGAACTTAGTACTGAATGGCTTCAATACCGTCTTAACGCTGTTACCAGCCTCGTGAATGAACTTTCTGTAATCGCTCGTGAAAATGATAAACTCCTTACAGCTGCAGTATTCCCTTTCCCGGAAATGAGCCGGCAAATGGTTCGCCAGGATTGGAGCAATTGGGATCTGGATATAGCACTTCCAATGCTATATCATAATTTCTATCGCCAAAACCTGGAATGGATTAAGTTTTCTGCAGAACAAGGAGTGCGTGAAATAGATGGAAGATTCGATCTAGTTGCAGGGTTGTATATCCCTTCGTTAACTCCGGATGAACTCAATATCGCAATCCAGAAGTCGAAAGAAGGTGGAGCCGTTGGTATCTCGGTCTTCGATATAGGCTCAATGACCAACGAACATTGGGAGATTATCAAACAGTATAGTGAGAAATGGAATTAAACCTATTCAGTTTATTTCGCCTTTAATATTCCATCCTCAATCATTTTATTGGTTATTGTTTTTGCTGCTCCTTTTAGAGCAAAATAGTATTCTATATCGGCAAGATCAGTTTTAGATCCTATCTCAATTGTAGCTTTCCAAATAGTTTTATCAGCATTATGATCATAGAGAGAGCAGTCTATCTCAATTTTACTAAGATATTTTTCTATATAGGTTCCTTTTCTTGGATCAATTATAAAAACATAATCTGCTCCATACCTCTCAATATCTTCTATTGGAACCCTAAACTTTTTTGTTGATTCAGGTAAAGAAATAAATACAGCATTAGATTCGATGCCTTCACTTGATAGTTCATTTATTAATGCATCAGTTAAAGCTCTTACATATGCATTTTCGTTTTTTACATCAGAGATTATGTAAATCCGGTTGATCTGCTTAACCTGATTATTCCTACGATTTTCTTTATTACTATCTATTGTGTAAATGTACTCGTTACAGTTTATAAGTGTAATTCCAACAAGCACTAAACAATAGGTGAGTTTCATACTTAACTCTCGGCCATTTCTTGCATCTTCTCAAGGTTGTCCTGAACTCTTAAGGCTTTTATCACTTCACCAATATCGCCTTTCATAATATTATCCAGGTTATAGAGTGTAAGATTTATTCTATGATCGGTACACCTGCCTTGCGGGAAGTTATAGGTCCTTATTTTAGCTGACCTATCTCCTGTTGAAACCTGGCTTTTACGATCAGCTGCTCTCTCCTTCTGTTTTTGCTCCAGTTGAATATCATACATTTTCGCCCTGAGCATTGTTAAAGCTCGCTCTTTATTCTGATGTTGAGAACGCTCCTCCTGGCATTCTACAACAATTCCTGTGGGCTCATGTGTAATTCGGATTGCGGAATCAGTTTTATTTACATGCTGCCCTCCAGCTCCACTTGCCCTGAAAGTATCAATTCTTAAATCTGCAGTATTAATATGAATATCCACATCTTCTACTTCTGGTAAAACAGCTACCGTTGCAGCCGAAGTATGTACTCTCCCCTGGCTTTCTGTTGCAGGAACCCGCTGTACACGATGAACACCTGACTCATATTTCATTTTTCCGAATACTTCAATGCCTTCCAGTGAGAATACGATTTCTTTATAACCACCCTTCTCTGAATGATTGATTGTCATCAAACTCATTTTCCATTTCTCATCGTCCGCATACCTTCGATACATTTCGAAAAGGTCACCGGCAAATATCGCTGCTTCATCTCCACCTGCCCCTGCACGAATCTCGATGATCGCATTTTTTGAATCTTCAGGGTCCTTTGGAACGAGTTTCATTTTCACTTCATCCTCAAGCTCATCGAGCTGTACCACTATTTCTTTATTTTCCTCACGAGCCATTTCTGTGATTTCAGGGTCCTCATTGGCTTCTATGAGTTCTTTATTTCCTACCAGTCTGTTTTTTAAATCAGCCCATGTGTCATAATCTTCAACCAAACCTTCCAGTTCACTCCTTTCTTTGGTAAGAGAAGTGTATGTATCAGGGTCGTCAAAAACAGCAGGATCGCTCATTGCTGTATTGACTTCTTGAAATCTGGATTTTATCTGCTTTAGTTTTTCTTCTATATCCATGAAAGGCTTGCCGACTGTCTTTTTAATTTTGGGGAAATTAAGAATAAAGTGGGGATAAAGAGAATCGAATATATAAATTGAAGATTGGTAACTTTTATGATGAAAATATTCCTGATTCATCCATCCATATTCGTATTTTAAAAAGAAAAACTTCATGTCCCGAACCTCACTTGCAGCAAACACAAAAATTGGATTTCTAGGAGCTGGCCAACTTGCCCGAATGAGTGCTCTTCAGGCGTTTAGATTTGGAATTCAGGTAAGCGTATTCTCAGATCGCGCAGAGAATGAACCTGTTCAGTTTATGACGCCCTACTCTACTTCCGGATCTTTTAACTCTGTTGATGATATGGTTGAGTTTGCCAAAACTTGTGACGTTATCACCCTGGAAAATGAATTCATAAGTTCTGAGGTACTACAGGAAGTACAAGACAAAAGCGGTACTCCAATTTTTCCTTCACCAAAAAGCTTTGCCCTCATTGAAAACAAGCTCATTGAAAAACAAACTTTTGAAAATGCTGGTATACCAGTAACTCCTTATTCGTTGGTAAAATCAGAAACTGATCTTGAACATTTTGGAACAAAATATGGCTGGCCTTACCTCCTGAAATCTTCAAAGGGAGGATATGACGGCTATGGTAATGAAACAGTTCATACTTCTAAAGAAGCTGTTGAGGCATTTATAAAGCTTGGGGGCTCTGAAGGGCGGGATATATTAGCAGAAGCTTTTGTTCCTTTTACAAAAGAGCTCGCCGTTCAGGTAGCCCGAAACGAAACAGGCGTTGTCGTGTACCCATGTTGTGAGACCGTGCAGGAAAATCATATTTGTGTAGCTGTACTCTCACCAGCTCCAATTGAGGAAAAGTACCAGCGAAAAGCACAGGAATTAGCCATCAAAGCAGTTGAAGCTATTGATGGAAAAGGCATTTATGCTTTCGAGTTTTTTCTTACCAAAGCCGGTGATATCCTTTTGAACGAGTCTGCTCCACGACCTCATAATTCCGGACATTATACTATCGAAGGATGTATTACTTCTCAATTTGAGAACCATGTCCGTTCAGTAATGGGGCTCCCGCTAGGTTCAACAAAGATGATTAAACCTTCAGCAGCAATGATCAACCTTTTGGGTACTCATAATCGTCTGGCTGAATCCGATAATATTGTACCAACTCTGGAAACTGCTGATGGCCATCTACACGTGTATGGAAAAGTAGATAGTAAAATCGGTAGAAAAATGGCGCACTTTACATTGCTTGGTGACGATCTGGAATCCACACATCAAAAGGCAAGATCATTGACAAATTCTATAGAGATTTAAGTTTAAAAGCACTTCCCTTTAGTATACTTTTGGTAAGCATTCTTTCTTATTGAGCTAAAAGCTCTTAATATCTTTTCAATTACAATGCTGTACAGGCTCGGGGTTTAAAAGAATCTTTACGTGAAAAAAAGTCTATTCTTTCTGTTTCTACTTATTCCATCAGGGGTTCAATCTCAGATTACATCGGAGAATGGAAATCTAATGGGTGAATTTATCAGCTATGAGGAAAACCTGATGCCTAATGAGGATTCTGAGGCTTTCGTAGTACCTGACTCGATTAGCCTTAAACGTTGGAAGCGAATGATGGACCTTTTCGTTGCCGGGTCTTACTCTTCTGCTGAAGATAGTTTGTCTACACATTTCAGTAGTTATGAGATGGTTTTATTAACCGATACTTCCTTTGCTAACGCTCAATATTATTTAATTAGGGAGCCTAACCCTGTAACCCGTGGTTGGGGACTTTACGTTTCTAATCCCAGTTATCAAAGAGACCTGATTGTAGCTGTTCCTCACCCTTTGCATGATTCCTTTACTCCACAACAGGGAGTGAACATGTTTAGATACCTGGGTGGCAGAGTCCTGGCAATGGCAGGCACTCATCGATGTGCTAATGATGAAGCCTCTTTCAGTGATGGTACTACAAAGGTGTGTAGCGATACAGATACTTCAGAGAAATATAAAGTCTCGGATATGGCGCACTATGATAGTACTGCTTTTCAAATTGCACACGAGTCTATTAAAGAACTTTCTACAAATGTATATGCTATAAACTTACATGGCCATGCCAATTCAAGTTGTGAAGATGTGTTTCTGTCCAGTGGTAGAAGTGACGATCCTCAAACTTCACTTCAATCTGTAAGAGATAGTCTTATAGCCTTGAATGTTGATGCGGCCATGACTGGAGATGGTTCTTCGTGTACTTTAGCGGGTACTACAAATGTTCAGGGACGATTTATAAATGGATCCACAAATCCAGCCGATGACCAGCCTGAAAGTAACACTGGGTTCTTTTTCCATGTAGAGCAAAGCCAGTTAATCAGACGCCAAATGGCTCAGTACAAATTCGTGATTGAAGCTTTTTCAAAAGTAATCCCAAGATCTTTCACCACCGTTAGTTTACCCGAATTTCCATCGTTAGTATTTAATGAAATCCACTATGATCCTGACCCGATAAATGGCGATGCAAATAATAACGGAAGCGTTGGAAGTGTTTCAGATGAATTTATAGAGATTGTAAATGCTTCGGATACAGCTATTTCTCTCGATAAATGGATTTTTTCAGACTCGGGAAATGATCGACACATATTTGAAAATGGAACTAACCTTCTACCGAACCAGGCAGTCGTAGTATTTGGTGGAACACCAACCGGTGATTATGGTGGTGCTAATGTGCAAACATCTTCTACTGGTAGCGTGAGTCTTAGTAACAGTGGAGAAAAGATTTATCTTAGAACACCAGCAAGAGACATCGTTACATTTGTGGATTTTCCTGGAGATGAAAGTGGAGAGTCACTAACCTTGAATCCTGATGTTACAGGAGACAGTTTATATGCCCATACTACCGCTGATACTGATGATAATTCTATATTCTCACCAGGTACAAAAATAAACGGTGACCCTTTCCTCCCTTTCATCGAAATATCAGGAGATGCAGGCTGGAGGATGTTAGCCAGCCCTACAAATAATATGCCTATACAGGACCTGGTAACTTTCACGCCTATTCAGGGTTTTAGTGACGGTCATTCAAAGAACTTCTATACCAATTGGAATGGAACAGAATGGACCTTTCCTTCTTCTTTATCAGATAGTCTTGAGAATGGAAAGGGGTTTATCATCTACTTTTTTGATAATTCTAATGCTGAAAGCTCGACACTTCCTCTAAAGTTAAGAGCAACCGGAACCGTACCATCTTCTGATGTTACTATTGATTTACATACAAGCGGTGACAAATTTAACTTTATTGGCAACCCTTTTGATAGTGCAATAGACTTTACAAGTATTTCGGTAAATGGTGGGTCATTAGCCAGTAGCATAGGCCAGGTTTATAATCCTGCAACTCAATCTTATCAAACAACTACTTCACTTGGTGATTCTGTTTCCTCATGGCAGGGAATCATGATTGAAAACTCAACAGCCTCGAGTATCACCGTCCCAACTTCGGCTATTATCGAAAGCGGTAATTTTTTAAAAGAGAGAAGTTCTGAAGCTTCGTATGTAGTTCTCTCATTGAAGGATACAAACTCAGGTATTGAAGACGAATTAGTTGTCCTGTTCTCAGAAAAGGCAAGTTTAAATTGGGATACAATGGACGCAATGAAACTCGCACCATTAAGCTCTACTTATGTCTCTCTTTCAGGGATTGACTCAAGAGAAGATCTAGAGATAAATCAAACTCAAATATCATTACCAAACGATCTAAAAGAGCCTATTTCTATCCCTTTGGAAATCTCTACTTCTTTAACAGTAGATAGATTATCAATTCGAATAAAGAAACAAGTTAATATCCCTGAGGAACTTTCTTTTAGTTTAGTAAATAATTCAAGTGGAACTGCACTAAGCTTAGATAACAGCTCTATACATCAAGTTGGGATAACCAACGGAAAAGCAACCAGTATGAGCCTTTCTCTTGAGTTTGATGAAGGAGAAGAAGTTGATGATCGTCCTGATACTTTTGAACTTTATCAAAACTATCCAAACCCTTTCAACCCAAATACATTAATTAGCTATTCCTTACCTGCCACCTCAAATGTAAGATTCGAAGTATTTAGCATAACTGGAGCTTTAGTAAAAACTGAAAGTTTTGAAGGTGTTCCAACTGGTAACCACTCTTTTTCTTTCAATGCAGGGTCTCTCAGTTCGGGTGTTTATATCTACCGAATAAGTACCTCTTTTGGCTCAAGTACCGGAAAGATGACTTTAATTAAATAACACCTGGTTTAGTCTTTGATTTGAGCTTTCATCAGATTATTTCCTTTCTTTTTTTTTGGTAACTTGACCTCAAAATGAATACTCAAATTTCCTGAATATGAATACCTCCCCTATTGTTGGTGTAGTAATGGGCAGTGATAGCGACTGGTCAACTATGAAAGAAGCTGCTGATATACTAAGTCAATTCGGAATAGCATTCGAAAAAAAAGTAGTATCAGCACATAGAACACCAGATGATATGGCCGACTATGGAAAAGAAGCCAGAGATCGTGGAATTAAAATTATTATAGCCGGAGCCGGAGGAGCTGCTCACCTTCCGGGAATGTTGGCCAGCCATACTACTCTTCCTGTTATTGGGGTTCCTATTCAAACCAGCGCCTTAGGTGGTGTTGATAGTTTATACTCTATTGTTCAAATGCCAAATGGAATACCTGTAGCTACTGTTGCTATTGGGAAAGCTCAGAACGCTGGGCTTCTGGCTCTTAGGATATTGAGCATCGAAGAAAAGGGCGTTGCCATGCAGCTTAAAGAGTATCATAATTCGATGGCCAGAGAATCCAGAAACAAGACTCAAAACCTGGTTTAGATATTTAAATCAAGATTCGTCTACCCCTTTCTTAATTTATCATAATGGTAAAGTAGACGAGCACCTATTACCTTGTCTCAATTTAAAAATTCATATGAGATTCTTAGTTATTCTAATTTTTCTACTTCCAGCTGTTAGTGTATATGCCCAACAGGAAGAAAATCAAAACCCACTCGAAGGTTTCTCAACTTTGATCGATGGTGAATGGTATTCCGGAAATATGGTTCAAACTTATGAATGGGGAGTTGGTAAGAAGTCAGTAATCTCAAGGGGCTATAATTTAGCAGATACAGAAAGAATTCTAACTGAGACTACCTGGGTTTGGCATCCTGAAAGAAAAAAAATAGTTGGCTTTGGTATTACGAGAAGCTCTGATATAGAATTTATCGAATATGAAGCGAACTTTAAAAATGATACTCTTAAAAGTGTGGTTTGGACATATCCGGAAGGCATAAAGGAAGTGAGTCCTACATTCGAATTATTAGTATTACAAGATGTCGACAAATTCACACTGAAATCGTTTAAGGAACCGGATGAGAACTCAGTCCCGATTTCAAGTATTACACATATTAAAAAATAAAGATTTAGCTACCTATTCAATTCTCATGAAACGATTCGCTTTATATTCTTTATTCCTGGTATTGCTTTCAGCTACTGCTGTTAAGGCTCAGACTGATTCAGAAAATCCACTTCAGCCTTTTGAATTCCTGATTGGAGGTGCATGGACAACTCCTACTACATACCAGGTTTTTGAATGGGGTATTGATGAGAAATCTGTGAAATCCCGACTTTATTTTATTGAAGATGATACACTGCGACAAGTTGGAGATCTGGCCTGGTTCTGGCATCCTGGACTACAGCAAATAAGAGGTTATGGAACGGCTACCGATATGGGTATTGACATTTTTGACTATAACACTAGTTTTGAAAACCCAAAAAGGTTGCTAAATATCTTTACTGCATATGGCCGTAAAGGAAATGGAACAACTCAAATGGAAGCCCTGGATTTTATTGACGAAAACCATTACACATGGACATACTATAATATCATTGATGGAGAAGCTTCACCTGCCTATAGCTTTACATTTGAGAGAAAGGATAAACGTAATGACGAGTAGTCTCCCCTTTGCTACTTTCTACTTTTGTTCCTGACCTAAAACTGGAAACCAGTACAAATAGCTCTTTAATTCTTTTGACAGCTCTTTAGTCAAGTGAAATTAATAATTGGCGATACCATTTAATTAACGTACTTTTGATGCGGATTGAATATGATATGCAGACTGTAATTTAATTTATTTTGTTGCTTCTCGTTTCTTATCATTCCGAATAAGTTTTTAACCAGATAAAGTAGACATGAACATTTATGTAGGAAACCTCAGTTACGATGTTTCCGATGACAATTTACGAGAAGTTTTTGAGGCTTACGGACAAGTAAGTTCAGCAAAAGTGATAACTGACAAATACTCAGGCCGCTCAAAAGGTTTTGGTTTTGTTGAAATGGACAACGACGCAGAAGGTAACGCAGCTATTGAGCAACTTGACGGTGCTGAAATCGATGGTCGTTCTATTAAAGTTAATGAAGCTCGTCCAAGAGAAGAGCGTCCAAGAAGAGATAATTTCCGTGGAGGAAATGGTGGAGGCGGCGGTCGTCGTTATTAATCCACAATAAAAGAATTTAAGCCCTTCAGTTTACTGGAGGGCTTTTTTTGTGCCTGCCTAATTAGTTCATAGTTTTTTTCGATTACCTAAGTACTTGCCTCATACTTGGTTATCAAGTACATTATAATCGTTCAACATCAAACTATTATTAACTAACATCTTTATATTATGAAACATTTACCAACCATAGCCAGGTACCTTCTTGGTATTATTCTTTTTGTATTCGGCCTCAACAAATTCCTTCAATTCTTGCCTGCTCCGGAAATGACAGGAGCTCCTGCTGAATTTTTCGCAGCTTTATTCGCAACAGGATATATGTTCCCTTTTATTGCAGTAGTTGAGATTGTAAGTGGAGCGCTTCTACTTTCTAACAGATTTGTTCCATTGGCTTTAGTTCTGTCTGCACCAGTGACACTTAACATCCTGCTTTTCCACCTGGTACTTGATATTGCTACTATTCCGGTGGGCGGGCTTACTTTTCTTCTGAACCTGTACTTGCTGTTTGCTTACAAGAAGTATTATGACCCTATGCTGGTTTCTTCTTCATCACCAGACTCTGAAGATTCTGAGTAACATTATTTATTTTTTTTAGTATTAAAAAGCCGTCCGAACTTTAGGAGGGCTTTTTTATTTTAAGTATTAATCAATAAATGGAGTATTTAGTATGGTAATGACCACAACCAATCAACTTGAAGGAAAAGAAGTTAAAAAATACCTTGGGGTAGTTACAGGAGAGGCAATCCTGGGAGCTAACATTTTTAAGGACATTTTTGCAGGTATAAGAGACATTGTAGGAGGACGTTCAGCTTCATATGAGCGAGAACTTCAGGAAGCACGAAGAATTGCTTTTAATGAGCTTGAAGAAAAGGCACAGCGTGTAGGTGCAAATGCTATTCTTGGTATCGATATTGACTATGAGACTATTGGAGCAAATGGCAGTATGTTAATGGTATCAGTTACCGGCACTGCTGTACTTGCAGAATAGAGTTTAATACAAAAAAAGAAAGCAGGGCTGGCCTGCTTTCTTTTTGTTTTCATCCTCGTCTTCGTCCTCTCTCTCTTTCAGATTGGATCTCTTCTCTCATAGTATCTCTGAATTGATACATTATCCTCCGGTGTTTATTCTCATTTATAATTCCTCTTCTTCTGCGAGTTAAATCTAAAGCTTCAAATCTTCTATATAGATTTCGTTGCTCTTCTAAGCGGTCAACTGTTTCCCAGTATTTCCTATTCAACCTGTTGCCTATCGACCCATTTCGTTTTGAGTACAACTGGTTATCATACCTGCTATAACTTCTTCTATTGTCGGTATTACGCTGAAATCTAGGTTGAATAATAGCTCTTCGATTCTGGATTATCTCATTTTCCATTTTATTTAGGAGCTGATTCTTAAACCTTTGAGCTGATCGGATATCACCGACTTGCATTGCATAAGAAAACTGGTCCAGTTTCTTTTCGAAGTTTTGAAGTTCTCGTACTTCTTTTCGAATGTTATTATTGTAGTTCCTACCTGAATTACTAGCGTACAGTTGCGCGAGTGAATCAGATGTAGACATCAATACTATAATTGCTGCAAGTGTGATTAACCGTTTCATATTTCCTCCTGTTATTATGAAATATTCCTCTGCTAAATAACGCACTCCTTTTATAAAGCTTTCTCACATCTTGATGTTAGTAGTAAGTGTTTTGTCGGTTCAACCCATATTTCTCTAACCAAATCAGGCTACTATCAGGCCTTAGATAACTTTTTTAATTCTCTTGTAACTTCTTACTCTCCTTTCACATCTAAGTAGCAAATCAGGAAAGCAATTGCTGACAGGAACAAAAGAAATCAAACTAATCGAAAGTGCACTTAACGGAGATCAAAGCTCCTTTAAGGAACTATACGAATACCATGTAGATGGGCTGTTTGCATTTCTTAGCCAGTTTTCGAACGATAGAGAACTAGTGAAGGACTGGACTCAAAGTGCATTTATTAAAGCCTTTACCAAGCTTGAAAGCTTTAAAAAAAATTCAAGATTCAAGACCTGGCTTTTTACGATCGGAATGAACGAAATGCGAACTGCTTTCCGAAAGAAAATACACTTTGAAGATCTTTCTGATTTAGAAACGATACCTGTAGAAGAAGAACCGCAGGAACTTGAAAACTGGAAAACAGCTAAAGCTGCAATCCAACAACTTTCACCAGACAAAAAAATGATTGTGATACTACATATTGCTGAAGGATACAGTCACCGAGAAATTTCAGAAATGCTTTCGATAAAGGAAGGTACATCCAGGATTATTCTGCATCGTGCAAAGGAAGAATTAAGAAATAAGGTAACTCAATGAAAAATTCATTTTACACATCATCCGATCTCCCGGATGAGAAAGAGAAAAACACAATGTGGGAAGAGATTGAATCGTCTTTACCCAAACCAAAGGCTAAGATCATCAATGTACATTGGCGAAGCTTTTGGATAGGCAACGCAGCAGCTGTACTTATACTTTTTGCTTCTATTGGCCTTTTCAGTACAGGAAAGTTGATCCTGGAGAACAATTCTGAGGGCTCTTCAGACGAGCAGGTTTACGAAACACTTAGTTCTGCTTCCGACCAGCTTAAGGACTTAACACCTCTTTTAATAGAACAAGCAACCGAACTTAATAAGTCTTCAATTGAATCTACTGCTATGGCTATTGAAGAAATTGATTTACTGATCCAGGAAATCAAAACCGATATGCTCATCAACGGAGCAAGCCCAACTAAAAGGAATAACCTTAAACGACTATATGCTACTAAGCTAGACTTCTATAAAGACCTATTACTTAATGAGGATATACAATCATGAAAAAGATATTACTTACTCTAACACTATTACTTACTGCTTCAACCATATTCGCTCAATCCGGGAAAAAAGATGGAGAGTTTAATGCTTCAGGTGTGGACGAGCTGTCTATACAGATTGATGCAGGCATGGAGATATCTGTAACCGGTACAAACTCAAATACTATCAAATTTGAATATGACTTTGATGGTAACGATGAAGCTTATGAACACTATTTTCAAAACTTTAATCCTGAATTCGATAGATCTTCTGGAAGAGCAAGGTTAATCATTGACTTCCCAGACCAAAAAAAGCGAAGGGTAAATCATAGAATAAAAAAGCATTCTCTCATCATTTCTGTACCACAGAATTTAGCCCTGGATCTTAGCTCCCGCTATTCAGAAGTAACTGTTACTAATATTGAGAAGGGAGTTTCCATTCAAAACAGAAGTGGCGAAGTAAAAGTCATTGATGTGCAGCAGTTGGTGAGGATAAATAATCAATATGGGAGAATTGATGTCTCTAACATTAATGGCGATATAGTGTTATCAAACAGGTCAGCTAATGTAGATGTCAAAAACGTTGTAGGTCGTCTTGAAGTGGATGCGAATTACTCGAAGCTAAATATCTCAAAGGTGGATGGAGAAGTCTTTATAAGTAACAGAAGTGGCACAGTTAATATTTTTGAAATCAAAGGTAACTTAGTAACAAATGGTCCTTATGTAGAATATGAAATCACAAATATTGAAGGTGATGTTGAAATTAGTAACCGGAATGGTAAAGTGGTGCTTGATACTGCTCGTTCCTTAAAGATTACTGGCGATTATACCTATCTAAATGCTTCCAATATACTAAGTACTCAAGGTGTGTACCTTGAAGGTAGGTCTGCAAATATAGTACTGGAAAATATTGGTGGCCCTGCCTCTATAACCGGGCAGTATCTAGACATGACTCTTAAAAATATTGACGGTCCGGCTACTATAAGAAACCGTTCCGGCAAAGTAAATATTGATGGTTTAGAGGAGTACTTATCTATGCATGGAGAGTACATACCTCTCGATGTACGAAATTTTAAGGGTGAGAGTGTACAAATCGTTAATCGTTCAGGCTCTACTGTTATAGAAGCGCTAAATACCCTGAACTTAATTGATATAGAATCTCAATATGGGAAAGTAGAGCTAACTATGAAAAAGGAGTTCAACGGGGAGGTTACAATTGAATCAAAGTATGGGAAAGTTATCTCTGACCTTACTTTGACCACTCAAAATATCTCCACATCTAATAATGAACGGTTAATTTCAGGTGTTGCTGGTAACGGCTCCGGGAGGATGATAATCAAGAACAGAAATGGTGATATAATTATTAAGCAATAGGAATAGTTTACTCATGCCTGATTGCATCAATAGGATCTAATTGTGATGCTCTCCAGGCTGGGTAAGTACCAAACACAACGCCAATCAATAGTGCTATGACCAGAATTGTAAGTACTGTCCAGAAATTAATCGCGATAATAAAGCCGAAATTGGCGACAGAATTTACGATTGGAACGAAGATCATCAAACCTATCACTCCTAATAACCAACCAAGAATACATCCTACGAAAGAGATTGTTACTGATTCTGCCATAAATTGAAGAACTATATCTTTTTTCTTTGCACCAGTAGCCTTTCTAACCCCGATTTCTTTGGTACGCTCTGTAACTGATATCAGCAATACATTCATAACCCCAATCCCTCCTACCAGTACAGAAATCCCGGTTATCGCTCCCATTACTAACTTGAAGACTAGGATTCCTTGTGAAAATTGTTCTATTCTAAATTTATTTGAAACTAGCTGAAATGCTTCTTTGCCTTGTTCAAATTTTGAATCCAGCCATATCTCTAATTCTTCTTCAATAATAGGAATATCTTCAGCAGCTTCTACCTTCATGGTTATTGAAGCATAAGTATCTTCGTTCTCCAGATAAGTGGAAATGGGAATATATATTCGCGGACTATCGTTTTCTTTTTGTTTAAAAACGCCAACAATCTCAAACTCTTTCCCAAAAACTTGAAAAGTGCCGCCTATTAGCACTGCTACATCTTCATTCCATTTTGAAGCCAGTGCATAGGTCAAAACCGCTATATTGGCATTCCCGGACACATCCTCTTTTGAAATGTACCTTCCAGAAAATATCGAGTCAGGAGCAAAACTTAGTCCGTTTTGCATATTCCCTTGTAGGTAGGTACCAGTTAATGAATCTCCATATGCTGCTTGCTTTGTTGTCCTAGAAACAAATTCAACCACTGCCCTATCAGCATACATTTCTTCTACTTCTAATACATGTTCCAAAGTAAGTCGTGGCCTGTCTTCAACAGGTACTCTGACATCGTTTATTGTTTTCCAATTTTTAGAACTAACATTAAGAATATTAAGTGATGTAGTATCAGAAAGTTGTTGCCTCCCCGACTGTTCTAATCCATCTGCCAGGGTTAATATCCCCACTAAGGAAGCCACCCCGATAATAATGCCTAATGTTGAAAGAAATGTATGTAATGGATTTGCCCTAATATTCTGTAAGGCGATAAGAATAGATTTTAGAAAATAGTGCATTCAGCAAGCGTTAGTTGCGCGTGAGCTACGGAATTTTAAATAGCGAGTTGCAACTATTTAATAAGAATCTGGTGGATAGTGCTTTCGCTGTCTACAGAAAAACGAGCATCTTTCCATGAAGCTGGTCCAAATCTCCCTCTCGCATTGTTCGAAAATCCGTAATCCTCTTTTGGGATACCTAAGAAATTTGCATCCAATTTCCCGTTCTCGTTTTTGTCATGATAAACGGCAATTGCATATTCTCCAAAAGGAAGCCCCTCAACACTCCACTCTATGGATAAACTATCAACCGGTATTACTACAGCATATACTGTCTCTTTGGTATAGTTTTCTTCAGAATTAAACATTGCTATTCTGACTTCCCCTTCTGCTTTATCAAGCCCTTCAATATGTAATTTAAAAAGTGAAGTTTTTTCAATCGAATAGTCGGAACTCTCTTGCGCTACAGCCGTTTGAAATGATAAAGCAAGTACAATACTTGCCAGAATAATAAGTCTACTCATGTCCTGGTCTAAATTATAAGAATTCAATTTAAGCACTTCTTGAATACCGATAAACCCAAAATTTGTTCCACAGGATTCCCTGGAAATAATTTTTTATCCTAACTTTGAACCATTCGCTACTTTCTTGTCTGGTAAAGCAAGAACTACCTCTCCATTACTATCGTAAAATCCTGTAACCAGGCACTCTGACATAAAGGGGCCAATCTGTTTCTTTGGAAAGTTCACTACACCAATTATTTGCTTACCAACCAACTCCTCTTTTGTATAGTGGAAGGTAATTTGAGCAGAAGATGTTCTTATACCAATCTCTTCTCCGAAATCAATAGTAAGTTTATAAGCAGGTTTTCTGGCTTCAGGGAAATCATCTACATCAGTAATGGTACCTGTTCTAAGCTCTACTTGTTCAAAGTCGTTCCAGGATATTTCTTTCATCTCTGATTTTCTATTTTATTAAGATCATTCTCTTTGTTTCAGAATAATTCGGGGTTTCTAGCCTATATAAATAGACCCCACTCGGAAGTGTGCTTGCATCAAAGGTAACTGAATGTAACCCAGCGTTCAGCCTTCCCCGTTGTAGAACCGAGACTTCCTGACCAATTAAGTTGAAGACTTTTAAAACAACATACCCAGTTTTGCCTAACTCAAATGTAATTTGAGTGGTAGGATTGAAAGGATTGGGGTAATTCTGATCTAATCTTGAAGTAGTCGGAATATCAATAATCAGGTCATCATTTGAAGTTATCATTCCAATACTAAATACTCTTGTAGTTGACCATGCCCCTGTTCCGTGCTCATTTTTTGCTCTCACCCTCCAGTAATAGGTTCCTGTTAATCCATTTGGAAAGTCAAATTTGGAGTCATCCAGTAAAGAGTCTTCAGCTATTATATTGGCAAAATCATCCACTTTAGAAATCTGGATATGATATTTGTCTGCATCAGCTAATGGCAGCCAGGTAAATTCTTTAGGCATCTCATTAAATAAAACATCATCACCAGGAAAACTTAAAGGCACGGAAAATGGAATTGTAGTTGGGTCACTTACTGTAAACTCATGAGTATATTTCTCTCCCAGAAACTCTGCTTCAAACTCCCATACTCCTATTTCTTCATTCATATCCAAAGCATTACTCCAATACCAATAGGAAGATGAATAGTGCTCTGAATTACTATTATGGCTCCAGGATCGGTATACAGATTCACTTGGGCGGGTAATTTTATAAAAGGTGGTTTGTTCCTGTAGCTGATCTCTATAATAAACCGCAGTTTTGACATTATCTCCAGGAAAGAAAGCATTCTGGAAATTAGGTTCTTCCGTTTGAGAGCATTCACTAAAATAGAATTCAGGTGGTGTAAGGTGCGTCTTTATGGCATTTACTTTTGAATCGTAATAGGCTGGCTGATTCGCCCATAAACTGGAAGTAATCTCGTTACAGGCACCTTTATATGGATCTATAAGTTTACCGTTAGGATCATAAAATTCGATATGTAAATGCGGCCCCGTAGAATTTCCAGAGCTCCCAATAATTCCTAAAAATTCTCCTTCAACTACATCATCTCCAACATTTTTAGAAGTAAGCGATCCGTTTTTCAAATGACCATACCAAACAACGCTACCGTCAACATGCCTTACATAAACTGCATTCCAGTTTCCTCCTCCAAAAGAGCAATTTCTGTCAAAATTTCCATCTCGTTTATCAATAATAACTCCCGCTGCTGAGGCTACTACTTCCACCTGATCATGATCCATTTTGAACCAGGAAAAGGGCCAGGTGTACATATCTGTGCCGGAATGATTGTAACCGGAGTTCCGATCATATGTTCTGGTTCCACACATGTAATCAGAAAGAATGCTTGGAAAGTGATGATCATGATCAACAAAGTTTGAAATACCGTGAACACCGTAATCAAAAAGATTCGAAGCACTTCTTAGTGGCCAGCCGTATTTAATCTCTGCACTTTTTAAGGGTGGGAATACTCCTTCTTTATCTAAACTGTCAATTTTAAAAGCGAGTTGTTTTTGAATGTTTAGCCTGTCTTCTTCTGTAATTTGATCAACAGGACCTCTAACCTCTCCTCCACCTTCTGCCTGCCGGTATTGCGCTTTAGCTATACTGGAACACAACACCAATAAGAATAACAGCGACATTAGATACTTTGCCATACAAGTTTTTTTAATTCCCTTATAATAAAAAACCCCACCTTTTAATAAAAGGCGGGGTTTCGTCATACTTCGATGAGAAGTGAGTATTAACCAGTAACTGTTTTAACAGTTTTGATAATTCGGGAAGCAATCTTATAAGGATCGCCATTTGAAGCTGGTCTTCTGTCTTCCAGATAACCACTCCACCCATGAGTAACTGTATAAACCGGAATTCTAATAGAAGCTCCGCGATCAGATACTCCATAAGAAAAATCGGTAATTGCAGCTGTTTCATGTAAACCGGTAAGTCTTTGATCATTATCAGCACCATACACGGCAATATGCTCGTCTACTACTGATCTGAAAGCCTCACATACTGCTTCGATCTTTTCCTGAGATCCAGCAGTTCTGATATATTCATTTGAAAAATTTGCATGCATACCTGAACCATTCCAGTCAAGTTGACCAAGAGGCTTTGGATGCCAATCAATAGCTATACCGTATTTTTCTGCAGTTCTTTCAAGGATGTAACGTGCTACCCAGATTTGATCACCAGCTGATTGCGCGCCTTTGGCAAAAATCTGGAATTCCCACTGACCTGCTGCTACTTCCGCATTAATACCTTCAACATTTAAACCTGCTTCAAGGCAGATGTCCAGGTGCTCCTCGATAATAGACCTTCCAAATGCATTTTTACCACCTACTGAGCAGTAATACGGGCCTTGTGGGCCAGGGTATCCTCCAGCCGGGAAACCAAGTGGTTTATCTGTTTCAGGATCCCAAAGAAAATACTCTTGTTCAAAACCAAACCAGAAATCGGCGTCTTGATCTTCGATAGTTGCTCTACCATTCGACTCATGAGGAGTGCCGTCTGCATTTAAAACTTCAGTCATAACTAAGTAGCCATTCTTCCGGTCAGGATCAGGATAGATAGCTACTGGTTTTAGTAAACAATCAGAACTACCACCCTCTGCCTGCTCAGTAGAACTTCCATCAAAAGACCATTCCGGGCAGTCTTCAAGTTTTCCACTAAAGTCAGCTATAATTTTGGTTTTACTTCTTAGGCTTTGAGTAGGCTTGTAACCATCCAGCCATAAATATTCTACTTTTGCCAGCGCCATAATTTGCGAGTTAATTGTTAGGTTCAAAATTTTAATCCGGCATAATATAGCGTGTTTTATATCAAACACTCAATTAATTTAGACTAATATTTATCAACATTTAAAATTAGTAGGTAAAAAAGCGCTTTCACTTAAAATATTTATTATTCGATTCTCTTTTCAATCACTCAGCTTAACAAAATTAAGTTTCGATTCCTTAGACGCTTTCCTTTTTAAGCGATTCTCAAATATCTTATCTTCGAATCGAAATTATCCACATCCTGAATTAGAAAATCGCCCCACTTTGCAATCAAATAAATTTAAAATTTGGGTTGATGCAGCCCGACCAAAAACCCTTGCCGCAGCCTTTAGTCCAGTTATAATTGGCGCCGGATTAGCCTGGCATGATTCACTCTTTTCTATGCCAGCTACAATAGTCGCTTTGATATGCGCTTTCCTAATCCAGATAGGTACCAACTTTGCAAACGATTACTTTGACTTTGTAAAAGGAGCAGATACTGATGAACGGGTAGGTTTTGTACGGGCAACGGCTGCCGGGCTTATTTCTCCAAAAACGATGTTAAATGCCACCATACTTACTATGACTCTGGCATTCCTGTTTGGCCTCTACCTGGTTTACATTGGAGGGATTGTTGTGCTCATTATTGGAATTCTATCCCTCTTGTTCGGGATACTATATACCGGAGGCCCCTACCCTTTGGGATATAATGGCCTTGGTGATGTATTCGTGTTCATATTCTTTGGCATTGTTGCAGTTATGGGCACGTATTATGTGAATGCTCTTGAATGGTCTGAGGCTTCATTTTGGGCTTCGCTGGCAGTAGGTGCTCTTTGTACAAATATCCTTGTAATCAACAATCTCAGAGATGTTGTACAAGACGCAAAAGCAGGTAAAAGAACTCTGGGTGTTCTATTTGGAGACAAAGCATTAAAAGTCGAATACACCCTTATGATGTTATTAGCTTTTGCTATTCCTCCTCATTTCTTTGTTCAACTTAACTATGGAACATGGATCCTCTTACCCTTTTTGATTTTGCCATTAGGTATAATTCATGCCAGAAAGGTTTGGATTGAGACCGACAAAAAAAACCTGAATAAAGTTCTGGAGCAGACAGCCCAGTTCATGGCATTATTTGGAATTTTATTCACCATCGGAATAGTTCTGTCTTAATGCTCAAATACTTTAAATACCGGATTCCTTTTAAGAAACCATTTAAAACAGCTGTTGGGCACTTTTCCCATAGAGAGGGAATTTATTTAATGTATGAAGCAGACGGAGTTCAGGCATTTGGTGAAGTTGCACCCTTACCTGGTTTTTCGGATGAGAAACTCAATGATGTACAGGTTGTTCTTAAGCAGAACAGAAAATATATCGAGGAAGCTTTAAAGAATGACAATGCCACTCAGGTTTTCTCAATTCTGAGCCAGATTCACAACTTCCCTTCCCTAGATTTTGGATTATCAACACTAGTGCATGACTTAAAAGCCAAACAAAACGAAGTTCCATTGGCTAAGTACTTGTTTGATGAATACGCCGAAGAAATTCAATGTAATGGAACTATTGGGCTACAGGATTACGACACAGCAATCGATAGCGCTAAAAGGATTGTTCAGTCCGGATTCAAAACTATAAAAGTAAAAGTTGGGGATAATTTTGAAAATGAAAAAATGATTTTATCCTCTATCAGGAAGCTTTTTCCCGAACTAAAAATCCGAATTGATGCCAATCAAAGCTGGGATGTTAAGGAAGCCATAACAAATCTTAACCAGCTCTCAGAGCTGAATATAGAGTACTGTGAGCAACCGGTTTCTGCATTAAATAACAGCGACCTTAGAGAAGTAAAGGAGAACACTTCAATTAAAATTGCTGCAGATGAATCAATAAGGAACAAAGAGCAGGCAATTAAGCTTATACAAGAAAACTGCTGCGACGTAATGATTCTAAAACCTGCCCTTATTGGAGATTTCAAATCCCTTTTCGTAACAAAAGAGGTTGCCGATACTCATAACATTTACACTGTAATCACAACGTCTCTTGATGGAATAATTGGAAGGATTACAACTGCAATATTAGTCTCAGGGTTAAATATTAATATGTACGGACATGGGTTAGCAACCGGTAACCTTCTTGATGAAGTTGGTGTTGGGTCAGAAAACATTGAAAATGGTTCTTACTTCTTACCAAAAGTAAACGGAATTGGTTCGCCTATCGACTTAACGTATTTTGAAGAATTGCACTAAATATGTTTAAATCGAGACTCCATATTTTTGAATTCAAAAAAACTAACCCGGAGTTAGTTTTCCTGACTTCTCAACATGGAATGTTTACGTACAGTGATCTCGATCGGTTTACAGCATTTTTCCAGGATTTAGTGGAGCGAAAGTCTGATTCCCTGAAATGGCCTGTTGCTTTTCTGTCTGAATCGTCTGATATGCTTGTATTTTCTATTGCTGCCTGCTGGAAACTCGGTATCCCATTTATATCATTAGACCCCAAGCTTACTAAAAAGGAGTTAGAAGCACGATTAACCGAACTTGAACCTGCATTGATCCTATGCGATTCTAAGAACAGGCATCGCCTTAAAGGTGATGATGTAATTCATATGGATCAGGATTTCTTTTTAAATGCATTTACTTTTGATATCCGGGACATGAAGCTTCCCAATGAGGCTAAAATCAAAAAAAACGAAATATTCGGATACTTTTTTACTTCTGGCACTTCCGGAAAACCAAAGATTGTACCTCTAAAAAGAAGCCAGATTTTTGCGGCAGCACAAGCCTCATCAACCAATTTCAGGCCTGAACAAAATCACTTCTGGCTGCTTTGCCTGCCTCTCAATCACGTAGGAGGAATCTCAATTGTTCTACGGTCTTTGATTTATGGCTCAGCTATTTACAGAATGGATGTATTCCATGAGGAGATGATAAAAGAGTTTCTAAGTGTAAACACACGCTTTCAGGCAGCATCATTAGTGCCTACGATGCTTAAGAGAATGTTAGACGATCCATTGTTTAAAACGCATAGAGATTTCAAAGCTATTTTATTGGGTGGAGGCCCTACCTCAGAAACTTTACTCCGCAAATCTGTAGAACGAGGCATTCCCATCGTCTCTTCTTACGGGATGACAGAGACCTGTGCTCAAATAGCCGCAAACCCTCTTCTTAAACCTTCAGGGACGTATACTCCAATTAAGAGTGTTGGGAAAGTATTCCCTCCTAATCAAATGGAGATTCGGGATGATAGTGGGAAAAAACAAGGGCCAAATGAGTCCGGAACTATCTGGCTAAAGGGTCCTCAGGTTTTTGATGGATATTATACAAAAGAGGATAACAAAGGTCGTTTTGACAGAAAGGGATGGTTCAAGACCGGAGACTTTGGACATATCAATGGATTTGGTCAACTATTTATAGAGTCCAGGAGAACGGATATGATCATTACTGGTGGCGAAAATGTAAACCCTGTTGAAGTGGAACAAGCTATAGAGAAAATACCTTCTATTAAGGAAGCAGTAGTGATCGGTATTCCAGACGAAGAATGGGGACAGAAAGTAACAGCAGTTGTAACTCTCACAAATGGCAAAACACCTGACCTTGAGGAAATCCGGAACCAGTTGAAAAAAGATTTGACGGATTTTAAACTTCCAAAAGAATTGAGGATTGTTTCCGAAATACCCAGAACCCAGACTGGAAAGGTAAAACGGTCAGAGTTGCTACAGTATAAAAGTGTTTAGTTAGCAAAAACAAAGTATATAAAGAATATACCATTGTTTAGTATGTGGAGAACCATTGGAGCAATGTATCCGCCTGTACTTTTCCTCAAGTAGCCAGTAAGCATCCCGAATGAGAAGTAAAATAAGAACAGGGAAAGATCGTCATGCACAAATACGAATAACAAAGATTGGATTACATTTGCTGCCCAAAATGGAACATACTTAGCTGAAGCCCCTAATATGATTCCCCGGAATTGTATCTCTTCTAAAATAGGACCTGTTATCACCACCAATAAGAATGGCAGAAAAACTCCATAGTTTTCAATAGTAGCTGATATTGAATCATCAAGTAATGAAAATAGTATCCCGCTTCCTGGAACTGGATTACCTCCGAAAATTGTTTCTAAAAAGCCATAACCAATCCTCAACACAAAATAATAACCAACCCCTGATAATACCTGAGACTGCCAGGTTCCTTTATCTCCTATTACTGATTTAATGTCTTTAAATCGTAATAGTGCTACTGTTCCGATTACCACCAGGAAATCAAATAAAAGAAAGTAATGTGCCAGTTGTAATGAGCTGGAAATAACATCCTGGCTATACTCATCATTAAGTGCCACAAGCATATCCGAGTAATTGATAATCAATTCAGCAAAAATGCTTGCGAACAGAAACAAGCTACAGAAATACCAAAAGTGCTTTAATTCCCATCTTTCATTGATTGGAGTGCTTTCGAATTCCTTATTCTTCCATTTGCCATAGCTATAAATAGGCAGTACCCATAGATAAGGGATTAAAATGACCAAAAGAATTAGTACAATGAAGCTGAAAATTGGTAAGAAGTCTCTGAAACTAACCCATAGCACTCTTTTCTGAAATAATAATTGTACCCTATAAATACCAAAAGGGTCAGCCATAAAACCAATATCCCTCATTTTCTGGTAGCTTGAGACAGCAGTATCAGGGTCACTATACTTTAGATCGTACTTAAATAATTCTTCAAGAGCTTTACGCTGCCCCCACTCGGTATCACTTGCTTCTATTAAATACGACCTGGCTTCCTCAAACCTGTCCAGAGAAATAAGCACAGCCCCCATTTCTGAAGATAAATCCCAACCCTCTTCATTCGATAAGCTTAATTGGTATGCCTTATATGCACTTTCATAATCTTTTAACTGAAAAAAAAGCTCACCCTTTAAATAAAAAGAAGCACTCGTCTTTATCGAATCAAAATTCTGTTGGAGAATGAATAAAGCCTGATCGTTATCATCCAATTCCACATACTGTTTTGCGATAAGCAGACTAAGATCAAGTGTATCATTTGCCGACATAGCGTCTTTGGCATAAGCTATAGCCGTTCCAATATTTCCCTCTTCATATGAATAGTGACTTGCCAGCCGTGAATATGCAAGCCAGATGTTTTCCGGAGTCTCGATATAATCATTGGTAATACTTTCCATTAAATTTTCTAACCCGGAAATCGAAGAGTCGGAATAACTATTATCGTAATAATAAATCAAAGCATAAGGTTCTGTTGGAAAGCTGGTCTTCAAATCCTTGAGACATTCAGCATACTCCTCATACTTTGGATTGTAGTACTCATCATCATCAAAAAAAGCGAGCTCTATAAAGCTGCATTTCTCGATATAGGTTCTGTAGTCATTATTGTTTTTAATCAGATATGAGTCATATGCTCCAATAATGCTGTTATACACCGAATCTTGAGCATTCTGCACAATTCTGGCAAACTCTACTGAGCTATTAGCATTTGATACTTCCGGGTATTTCTCTTGAGCAAAACTATGCTGGGTTATGAATAACCCGATCATAAATAAGACTTTTAATTTCATCCCAAGAATATAGAAGTAAATTCCACTAACCCAAGCCTACCCTTTCAAATATTACATCCACATTTCTGGTATGGTGATTCAGATCAAAGGCGTCATCAATCTCTTCCTGACTTAGATGACTTCTCATAAATTCACTTCCTTCGATAATTGGTTTGAAAAGCTTCTGGTTCTCCCATGATTCCATTGCCAGCGGTTGAACAGAGTCGTATGCCAATTCTCTGGCAATTCCTTTATCAATAAGTTTATTCAGAATACGCTGTGAGAACACCAGGCCTTGCGTTTTCCAGATATTTGATTCCATGTTGTCTTCAAAAATCACAAGATTCTCAACTACATTTGCGAACCTGCTTAACATATAGTCTAATAGAATGGTTGCATCTGGAAGTATAATACGCTCAGCTGAAGAGTGAGATATATCACGCTCGTGCCAAAGTGGGATATTTTCAAAACCTGTGACCATATACCCACGAAGAACCCTGGCACATCCTGAGATATTCTCTGAGCTAATCGGATTTCTTTTATGCGGCATTGAAGAAGATCCTTTCTGCCCTTTTCTAAATGCTTCTTCTGCTTCACGAACTTCACTTCTTTGTAAATGACGAACCTCAACAGCCATTTTCTCCAGTGTTGAACCAATCAGCGCTATGGTAGCAAGGTAATAGGCGTGCCGATCTCGTTGAAGTGTTTGTGTAGAAATTGGCGCCGGAGTTAGCCCGAGTTTTTCACATGTATATTCTTCTACCTCTGGTGGTATATTTGCAAAAGTACCCACCGAACCAGATAGCTTTCCAAACTCTACATCTGCCGCTGCTTTTTCAAAACGCTCCAGGTTTCGGTTCATTTCAGCATACCATAGTGCACACTTCAAACCAAACGTTGTTGGCTCGGCATGTATTCCATGAGTACGTCCCATCATTACTGTGTATTTATGAGTTTTCGCTTTTTCTGCTAAAACAGAAATAATCCGCTTAAGATCTTCCTTCAAAATCTTATTGGCCTGCTTTAAACGAACACCCCAGGCAGTATCAACTACATCAGTTGAAGTCAACCCATAGTGAACCCATTTCTTCTCGTCACCCAGCGTTTCCGAAACCGCACGAGTAAATGCAACAACATCGTGCCTTGTAAGCTCTTCGATCTCTTTAATCCGATCTATATCAAATGAAGCTTTGTTATATAACTCGTCAACATCATCCATAGGTATGGTTCCAAGTTTAGCCCATGCCCAGCAAGCAGCTAACTCAACTTCTAACCAAGCCTGGAACTGATTTTCCTCAGTCCAGATATTCAACATTTCCTTCCGGCCGTACCTAGAGATCATCTTAATTTATTTTTGAATTGTTCTTTGATTCGCGCTCAAAGATAAGACTTTGTAGGACAGTTAAATGAAAAACGTACAGATTTTACCCCCTTTATTTAATCTAAAAAGGGAGACTTTGAAAAAAAATTCAATCATTTATGGTAACGCTTTCAATATTAGCTAAGATCAAAAAAAGCGCTTTTAGCGTCTATTATTTAGGATTAATAGTTAATTAAACTAATTTTTTACATTTGAAAACATTATTTACCTAATTAAATTTGGTTAGTGTTTATTCACTCTCACATCACTCACTCTAACTAACCATTTAAATAATGAAGCTTCGATATAAACTACTTCTATGCTTTCTTGCAGTTTTTGCTTCTGACACAGTTCAGGCTCAAGATGTAACTGCTGAAACGGTACAAGATAACCTTAACTATGTTTGGACAATTATAGCCGCTTGTCTTGTCTTTTTTATGCAGGCCGGTTTTGCACTGGTTGAAACAGGATTTACCAGAGCTAAAAATGCTGTCAATATTATAATGAAGAATGTAATGGATGTATCAGCTGGCGGGCTGGCATTTTTCTTTATTGGATTCGGAATTATGTTTGGAACCTCAGCTGGTGGATGGATTGGAACCGATGGTTTCATGCTTTCAGAAATTGGAGACTATTCTGTAGAATGGTCATACACCTTCTTTTTCTTCCAGGCTGTATTTGCTGCAACTGCCGCTACAATTGTTTCCGGTGCTGTAGCTGAACGAACTGCATTTAATGCATACTTAATCTTTTCAATTGTAATTACGGCCTTTATATATCCTGTATTTGGCTCATGGGCCTGGGGAAGCCTCTTTAACGGCAGTGGCTGGCTAGAAAACCTCGGATTCATTGACTTTGCTGGCTCAACCGTTGTTCACTCTGTAGGTGGCTGGGCTGCTTTGGCAGGAGCTATCGTAGTTGGCCCTCGAGTTGGAAAGTATATTAATGGTAAAGCTCAACCTATTGCAGGTCATAGTTTACCTCTTGCTGCTCTTGGTGTATTCATCCTATGGTTAGGATGGTTCGGGTTTAACGCAGGATCTACAACAACTGGTGATACTTCTATTGCCCTAATTGCTTTAAATACATTCCTGGCTGCTGGTGCTGGTGCAACTGCTGCTATGTTTATCACATGGGTTACTACAGGAAAGCCTGACGGTGCCATCACTTTAAATGGTGTACTTGCTGGTTTAGTAGGTATTACAGCTGGTTGCGCGAACCTGACTCCGGGATTCGCCATTTTAGCCGGAGCAATTGCTGGTGTTATTTGCCATTACTCAATGATTCTTATTGAGAAGAAAGTAGATGACGCTGTTGGCGCAGTATCTGTGCATGGTGTATGTGGTGCATGGGGTACTTTAGCTGCAGGCCTTTTCGATTCAGCCGGGTTTAGCTGGGAAGTAGTAGGTGTGCAAGCTATCGGTATTGGTGCGGCATTCCTTTGGACATTCCCTGTTAGTTACCTCATTTTCAAAGGAATCGATATGATGATTCCACTTCGTGTCAATGGTCACCTCGAAGAAATGGGACTGGATCTTCACGAACATGACGCTGAAGCTTATCCTGAATTTGAGCCAAAAACAGTAGTGGCTTAAACCAACTCAAAAAAAAGAAACTCAAGGTATTTCGGAAGGGGCTTCACTCCCCCTTCCTTACCAGAGAACTACTCAACTCACATGTTCTTATACCAATCAACTATGTAGGAACAGCCTAACAACTCAACTCACTCAATAGGACTAAAAATGAAAAACTTAAAAAAAACATCACTCTTGCTTGCTACAGCACTGGTAATATTACTTGCTGGAAGCGACATGGTTAAAGCTCAAACGGAAGTTAGTACCAGTGTAGATTTATACAGCACCTACGTATGGCGTGGCGTAGCTTATTCAGGGCCTTCCTGGCAGCCAGGTATTGAAGTCAGCAACGGTGGCTTTGCAATTGGAGCGTGGGGCTCTCAAGGCTACGATGGATTCCAGGAAATGGATCTATATGCCGGATATAGCTTTGATTTTGGATTAAGCTTAGGTATAACCGATTACTTCTACCCTTCAACATCAACAGGCGCATCTGGCCCATTTCTGGATGGTGATAGCCATGCTTTTGAACTTAACTTAGGTTATGGTATGGATGCTTTTTCTTTCTCAGCTAATTATATCGCTGGCGGAAGTGGCTCAGTTGGTGATGATATCTATTTCGAAGCTGGCTATTCATTAGACCAGGCTGACCTTTTCATAGGTGCTGGTGACGGATGGCATTCATCAGATACTGAGTTTGCAGTAGTAAATATCGGTATTGGCACCAGTAAAGAAATAGTAATTACAGATAGCTTTTCGCTACCAGTTAGTGGAGCAGTTATTTTAAACCCGGATACTGAAGATCTGTATATACTATTCGGATTTTCCTTCTAAAACCATTTTTGGTTTAAAGCTGACAAGATGAAAAGGAGAGAGCTCGGAAGACTCTCTCTTTTTTATTTACTATTGAACCGGGATTTTTACAATAGTGCCTCTTCTTACAACTTCATCCAGGCTTACCTGGTTGATAATCGCCAAATCTTCTGCTTCTATACCTGGAGGTAGAGTTGTAGGCAAAAGATTTGAGAATGCAGTTGATTCCCTTGCTCGTGTTAGCTGTAACCTTACAGGTTCAATATTAAGAATACTCTCGTCAACTAGTGCATCAAAGCCAACAGATACAGAACTGAATTTAGCTCTGTACTCATTAAACTGAGAAGCGTTGGTATAGCTTAAAAAGCGATATACATTACCATTATAGGAAACCGCGGAGATATCAAGAGTGAAAGTATTCCCATCTTCAGTTTGTGTACTAGCCTCTGCTGAGTAACCTGTATATCCATTAACATTTACATCTTCCTGATCAACAACGGATATTCCTTCTTGCGATAGAAATGCCTTTACAGAAGCTTCAGCGGTTGTATTTTCAGAGTCAATGCTAAATTGAACAATTGCATCCTGGGCCTCATTTACAAGAATAACTGCAGAAGGCTGGTTAATTACGGCGAAACCTTCCGGTACCGGAAATTGAAACTCTAAATCAGGATGGTAAAATGTGTCGTTTTGCACGAATCCTTCACGTGGATTCTCACCATACATAATTCCATCTATTTGCCTTAGAAATTCATCACGGTTTATTTTGGTCATTTCGTATCCCTGACTAGCCCAATCTTCAGCCATTTTAGGAATATTTAACTCCCTCTCACCTGGATCAGGATGTGAAGATAAGTGTGATGGAATACTATGACCTGCTTTCTCTGAAATCCTTTTTAAAGAAGTAAAGAATTCTCCTCCTTCTGCGGCTACGTATCCTTCCATTGCTGAGTATTCGACACCTAGCTTGTCTGACTCTCTCTCATCATCTCTACTGTAGCTTAGAAACAATAACTGAGCCGTCTGGCTACTTAACTGAAGGATGTTTCCACCATCTAGGCCAAAGGATTGACCTATCACAGCCCCACCAATAATCGCTAGCTGTCCGAGTTGTTGTTCTGCTGCCCTTTGCGAAGCGTGGCGTGCTGCTACATGTCCGATCTCATGACCTAAAACAACCATAAGCTGAGCTTCATTATCCAAATGCGCGAGCAAACCCCGGGTTACATATACATAGCCGCCTGGCAGAGCAAAAGCATTAACTACAGGACTGTTTAGTACACGAAATGTAAAGGGCGTATTTCTATACTCAGCAGGAGTATTTTCTCTATTGAAATGGCTAACCGCTAGTAACTCCTGACCTAGTCTATCTACATAATCAGCTAATTCCTGGTTGTCATAAAGTCCGTATTGAGCAATGATTTCGCCATCAGCCTCTGCTCCTATTTGCTTTTCTTTTTCCCAGGAATACCCATATACGCGTTTATTCCCCGAAACAGGACTAACCTGCAAGGATACACAAGCAGAGTTAATTAAAACGGCGATACATAGAATTGAAAGTAGTTTTGAAATCTTAGTTTTCATGAGTGAGAATTTATTTTGCTAACTAAACTATAATACTTTGAATATAAAATGCAGACTGTACCTTAAATCCACATTATGAGTGAATAATATTCACTTCTGGCATCAAACGTATATTAAATTTTTCTACTACAGAAGCCTGTATCTTTTGGGCAAGCTCCCACAACTCTTCCCCAGTAGCTTTGCCATGATTTACAAGTACCAGAGCCTGTTTATCGTGAATGCCAGCATCTCCAAAACGCATTCCTTTCCATCCAGCCTGCTCTATCAGCCACCCTGCCGGAACTTTAGTAATAGTATCAGAAACCTTATACCCTGGAATGGTTGGGTATTTGAGTTTTAGATCATCATACTCACTGGTTTCGATTTCAGGATTTTTAAAGAAACTTCCTGTATTGCCTATTTCTTTAGGATCGGGGAGTTTACTTTGGCGCACTTCAATAACTGCTTTACTGATATCGATTACACTTGGATTCTGTATTCCCTTTTCGTTTAGCTTCTCCTTAAGCGCCTCATATTCAAAATTAAGCTTTGGACTTTTATTTAACCTAAGTGTAACAGAAAGTATAATCACCTTACCCTTGAGTTCCCTTTTGAAGATGCTATCCCTGTATCCAAAGCTACATTGGCTTTCATCAAAATTTTGTTTTTCTCCAGACTCAATATGAAGGGCTTCAAGCGACTCAAAAGTATCTTTTAATTCAACTCCATAAGCCCCAATATTTTGAATGGGAGCGGCTCCTACTGTGCCCGGTATTAGTGAAAGATTTTCAATTCCTCCATATCCTTCTGATACCGTATACTCTACAAATTCATTCCAATCTTCTCCAGCTCCTACTTTCAGTAAAACACTGTCTTCGTCTTCTTCGACTAGCTTAATCCCTTTAATAAGATTCCGGACAATGACTCCATCAAAATCATCAATAAACAAAAGATTACTTCCGCCACCCAACACGAGTAGTTTCTGCTCTTTTGCTCGGGCAAATGTTATAGCCTCTTTCAGTTCAGATAAGGATTGTACTTCGATATAGTATCGAGCTAAAGCCGCTACTCCCATGGTTGTAAAGCCAGAGAGATCGACATTCTCTTTTACAGTTAGATCAGAAGGCATGTACTTTTAGATGACTTTATTTGAGTCTGTTTCTTTTTTCTCATCTACTTTAACTCTAACCTTTTTGATCCTGTTATTTTGAACAGAATGTACGGTAAGTTCCAGGCCATTAAACTGTACCCTTTCACCAACTGTTGGCAGGCTTTCGGTAAGGTGGTAGATAAGTCCTCCTAAAGTTTCATACTCATCATCTTCTGCGGTAAGATCACATTCCAAAACATCTTCCATATCATCAAGGTCAATCTGGGCATCAAAAATATAAATACCGCTTTTAAAGCGAGTATATAAATTTTCTTCTACACCTTCGTCATCCGTAATATCACCAACAATCTCTTCCAGGATATCATCCATGGTGATAAGGCCTTCAGTTCCGCCATATTCATCTACCACGATAGCCATATGGGTTTTCTCGTGTTGAAAATCACGCAGTAAGTCATCAAGCTTTTTTGTTGCAGGAATGAACAGGGCTTTTCTAGCAATATTCTTCCAGTTAATTGAAGCACCCTTAGGCTCAACATTCAAATATGGGAGAACATCCTTGGCATATATAACACCGATAATAGTATCCATATCATTTTCGTATAAAGGCATTCTGGAGAAACTTTCCTCTTTTATCAAACTAAGCACATCCTTAAGTGAGTCATTAACAGAGGCTCCTTTTATATTGACTCTTGAAGTCATGATTTCGCGTACAGTCGTAGTCCCAAATTCAATTACATTTTCGATAATCTCCCGCTCGTCCTCCTTAATCGACCCCTCTTTCTCACTAACTTCTGCCATCGTAATGATATCATCTGAAGTCATCTTTGAGGTAGGTTTAGGCAAATACTTTTCCATGCTAATGGTACTTTCGGCTATCAGCTTAGCTAGTGGCTTGAGAAGAATAAAAAAAGTATAGATGAATCCGCTCAACCTTCTGGATGCTCCCAAAGGATTATTAATTGCAATAATTTTTGGAGTAATCTCACTTAGAATGAGAATCATAAAAGTTAAAATTACAACTTCAAAAGTATACACTAACACTTCGGAAAGGCCTATTAAACTCATCAAGCTCCCGGTAATAACGGCTGCCATAACTGAGGCCACAATATTTGCAAAGGTATTCCCAATAAGGATGGTAGCTAACAGCCTTCTGGGTTTGTCAAGCATCAACAAGATTCTGTCATCAGCAGAGTTTGAATGCTCATCTTGTTTCAAGTCTTCTAGCCTGTTAACCATCGAAAAGAATGCAACTTCAGAGCTAGAGTATAGCGCTGAAAGAAACAAACTGAATATCATAATCAAAAGCTGAATTGAGATTACAGTCAGATCAATCTCTCCTGTATTAAGTAATAAACCAATATTCATCTCTAAAAAAGAAAAAATTGTAAGGAGTAAATAGATGGGTATCAATGTTGTTTGGAGTTTGGCGGAATTTACAGAGGCTTATCAAGGGTACAAAATAAAAAAAGCGATGAAAGCATTGCCTACATCGCTTTTTACAGTTTAACTATTTCTTAAAATGGAAGATCATCATCCATATCATCAAAATTGCTATCCAGCTCAACATTACTAGACATTGGCTTATTCGCAGCCTGGGTATTCTGAGCAGGTGCTCCCCCACCCATATTGTTATTACCACCACCTGAACTACCTTTGCTGTCTAACATAGTCATTTGCAAAGCTTTCACTTCAGTGGTATAACGCTTTTGACCTTGATTATCTTCCCACTGGCGTGTTTGTAACGGACCTTCAATATAAATCAAAGAACCTTTGTGAAGATATTGCTGACAAATCTCAGCTAACCTTCCCCACGCTACCACGCGGTGCCATTCCGTTTTTTCTTTGAACTCGCCGTTGGCGTCTTTATAGCGCTCGCTTGTAGCCATATTTAACGTAGCTACAGCTGTGTTTGATTGTGTGTATCGTACTTCCGGATCTTGGCCTAAACGACCAATTAGCATTACTTTATTTAGTGAACTCATTACGTATCCTGCATTCTAAATTAATATTTGTTGCAAGGTAAGACTTCAAGAAGAACTATTCCTTACAAAAAAAATTTCCGGCGTAATAAATCATTAAATATTTATTTAATGATAAATTTTCTGATCAAATGCGGGTTACTTTTAAACTTTAATTCTGAGAGTGAGCTACTCCCCTTCCCTTACTAAAACCAGTTGCTGGCTATCGGCATATCGAACTTTATCAAAAAACTCTTTGAAGTCAGCGTATTTATCTGGTTCTATACTTTTCTCCTTTATCGAGAAATGCCTGACATATATTAATTCATTTTCATCAGTTAATGAGAATGTTGCTTTGTACTCTCCAAAACTATAAGAATACTCAATATCCTGAGGCATCGATTCCACTTCAAAACTTCCAGGAGTAGCAAACATAGCGGAATCAGTCTCAGTAAATACATATGGAAATTTAACGGGCTGAGTTCTCGAATCTTCATCAGGAATAGATAGTTGCCATCTATTCAACCGGTTAATTGGAATAAACAGTCTTTTGCTAGAAGAACTTGCATAGCTTTCAAGGTCAGCTACATACCTATACTTTGATTCTTCGTCGCGCTCTAAAATTGGTGTAAAATCATAATCGATCACTTTCCGTTTGTCTACATCCAAGCCTCTTTCTACCCATTCTACTCTTTCTTTCTCAGAAACAGGAATAATCGTATTTAGAACTATGTCTTGCATAAACCCTCGTGATTCCACTTCACCTTCAAGCCGGGCATTACCGTCTTCGAGTATAGAGAAATTCAAAGTAGACGCGCTCAGGTTTTGCTTATAATCAGTTAAAGGAGTTTCAATTAACTCACCACCATTTTCAGTTATTAAGAGGGCTTCTTTACCTTCATTTCCGCTACCAATTCTATTGGGCATTAAATATTTACTGGTACATTCAAGCCAGATAACGTCTCCATTTTCTAACGTCACTCTGATAATCACATGATTGAACTGGTTACTTGGAAAGTCGGCAACCATTTCCGGAGAGTTTACTCCATTTCTTATTAGTACCGATTCTGCTTTGATACCCACATGCTCCAGTGCAGCATGCATATAATTAGTTAAGGCTTTACAATCACCGTAACTATTATTGAATACATATTCTGCCGAGTAAGGTTTCCACCCTCCAATACCCAATTGAATACTAACATACCTGGTCTTTTCTTGTAAGTAATTATATAAAATTTGCACTTTATTAGCGCCAGAGTTCACTCCTGAAACCAATAAATCAATCTCTTTTTTAGCTTCTTCAGGCAATACCCGGGTTTCTTTACCCAAATCATAATACCACTTACCAAAATCTTTCCAGGTCGATGCCACTCCTTCTGAGTTTTCCATTTTAAACTTACCCGGAGCAACAAGTACATGTGGTAATAAATCTCTAGACGAAGGACCTAAAGGTTCCCTTTCAATCGGTAAGCTAAAGCCCATATCCCATGTATATTTTTTAACTCCGCCTTCCGTTTGGATCTCAGGTTCCATATCCATGTTTTGAGTTAGATATCGTACACCTGTGTTTCCCCGGTCTATCAAAGTAAATGTGGATGACTCAACACTCTGGCCCATACTTTGGGGAAACCAGGAAGGTAAGTTCAGAAGACCAGAATATGTTTGCTCATACTCTACTTCAATTGTATATGGGAAAGAGTTATGCAAAAGGTTTAGAACTTTTACTCTGTTATCGGAAAAAAAAGATCCCCCTGTTGCGCTATAATCTTCTGCATCGTTTATGGAGAACGTTCTTATAACTTCGCCCCTTTTATCCCTTATGGTCGCATTTAATCGGTTCACAGACACAAAATCATCATAGAATATTACTATCTGAGCCAGGTCCTTATCTTCTTTATCATAGATTGTAAGTGCCTCTTTAACCGTGTAAACTGCTTTTGAAAAATCTTTTACATCCAAAACAGTTTCACTGGCACGAATTGTAGAATTGGCATTTAACTGTAATAGAGGGTTTAGATTGGAATAGTCTTCATACCCTAGATCAATATGATTTTTTGAACTACTACAACCAAGAGCCAAAAGAATAGTAATCGATAAAACCAGTAGTATCTTATTCATTCTAGGATTCCTTTTTAAGTACGATATTATCCTTTAATGAAGCAGCTAAAACTTCATAAAGCTCCTTTATTATTCCATACTCTGTTGGCATAAAACGATTCTTATTTATTCTGAACCTATAATTGATTGACACCTTGTTACCATTAACCTGGGTAATACGTCTGAAGTCACCAGCTTTTTCAGGTAACCGGTGTAAAACAGATTTTGGAGCTTCATCAAAAACCCAGCCTTCGGGTATTGTGATATTTATAATCATGTTTTCAGAAAAAGTATAATTATAGTCTACCGGGAAGGTTCTTTCTTCAAGAGTGAATGGATTTTCCTTATCAGCATGCATAATCATTGGATTGAAATACCTGATATTACTCTGAGAATCATCCTTATAGCTAAAATGTACTGTGTAATCGAAAGACTCGTCTAGTTTATCTTTATTAATAATGGTGCTATCAACAGAGAAACCTTCCATTTCTTCAAAAATCTCTTCCTGAATGCTGCCATTCAAGTCATCGAGATCAAATGACACCCTGTTACCTAGAGCGTAATAACCTTTTGTATTAGAGTTCAGAGTACCTGTAAACCCATCTTCTGTTATGTCGATATTTAGCATATGAACAAGGCTATTCTTTGATTTGTTCTCCAACGGAATCCAAAGTTTCTCACCTTCATATATAATTATTCCTCTACCATTTAATACCTCAGACGGAAGTAAGTTATAAGGTCGATGCTCACCTTTTGCATCTAAAAGATAGGTTTCTTCCCCAATTTCCACATAAGCTATAGTGTGATTAAACTGGCCTGCTAGTGGGAAAAGAGTAATAACTTCACCATTTGTTCTGGTACTAATAGCTACAGGATGAGCCTCTATGCCCGCTTCTCTTAACATTTGAATAAGAATTAGGTTTATTGCAGTACCATTTCCCGTTCCTTCCGTGTAGATATCTTTTAAGGGATCAAATGCATACAGCCCATAATATTCATCCCATTCCATTACTTCTTTTACATGATTATAAACTGCAATCAATTTATCCAAATCAGTTTCAAGGCCTTCTACGGCAGATGTAGTTGCATCAGTAAGCTCTTTGCTTGATCTAAGCCGATCACCATAATCCTCATCCTCAAGTAAATTGTATACTAAGCCTCCCCAGCTCCCCAAATAGTTATTTTTTCTTTGGTTTGGAAACTGAATTGATTCTAATTGATACCTTATATGTGACAGATAATCAACAGTGGCTTTCATATATGGTTCATCTTTAATAGCTGGTAAATCATTCATAGCATATATATACTCTGTTCCATTAAAGTTTACTCTGTAATCACTTCTTTGCCCTGCAGTATTAATTACACTGGTTGTAACTTGCTGCTGGTCTTGTGTTTCTCGTACTGTAAAGTTCCCTGTATATACATTCTGCTGACTTACATCAAATTTCTCAAAACCTCGCGTAACTGTTAAGTAATTGAACCATTCAGGAATTTTAGCTTTGTACTCACTATATATAACCGGTATATCGTCTTGAAAATACCAATCAGGGAAGTCTAATGGGTTATTTGAATTCAGCTCATAGCTGTATTCCATCACACTTCCTTTTTTTAAACCAGGAATTGTAAATTTAACCTCAGAGTAACGTTCCGATAACCTCTCTGTATATCTATCTCTTCTACCAACCGACTCTTTCTTAATTTTTCCATTTTCCTGGAGAGTGTATGATTCGGCTTTTATATTTTTCACTTCCTGTGGCTCGTAGGCTCCTTCATTTCTGAAGAAGATTGAAACATCACCTTCTTCAAGACCTTCATCAGTAAGTATTTTAATCCGTACATGTCTTTTGATTGATAACCGGAATTCATTGTTCCTGTAGTCGAGATTTGTTTCCCCAACTGAGAACAAAACCACTGCACTTGCAGTCGAATCTTTCTCATATACGGTCATTTCAAGTTGTTCTTTGGGCACTTTCCCAAATTTATATGTTTGCGCCTGTAGTGCAGTTGTGAAGAGCAAAAGCACGGCGATAGTTAGTTTTTTCATCAGCCCGTAAGTTATTGTAATTGACTTATTAGTTGATTACTAAATAGCATTATTTCATAGAAATACAAAGTCTTCTTTTTTAAAAAAAACGAACTAATTCAGGAACTTTTTTTTAGCGATTCACTTAAAGCGTGTAACATTTCACCATTTATTAAACTCTTCTAACAAAAGTTTTAAAGGACAGAAATTGGGACTATGAATCAAAGCAGTATCAAGAATTCAATACCCTTCATCAAGAATAAAGCCGCTACGGGTCTTACAGAATACGCAGGAGAATGGGGTAAGACTCAGGCAGCACATCTTGTACGGAGAACTCATTTTGGAAACAAAATAAACGACCTCAACCGAATCAGAATTTTAGGCTCAGCCTCAGCAGCAGCTACTACTTTAGTTGACGAAGCAGCCTCAGCCATTCTTCCTGATGATCCATCCTGGTTTAACAATGGTAATTCTGGTGACATTTTGGATATGTATGATATCCAGTTTAGATGGATGGATGGTATGTATGATGGAGGATTACTGGAGCGCATGATGCTCTTTTGGACAAATCATTTTGCAGTGTCTTACCAAAACATGAATGATTTACCCGGGAAAGCATCCAACAGTTATGCCAGCCACATGTTTAAATATGTGAAGCTGATTCAGCAAAAAGGTTTTGGAGATTTTAAGGAGTTAGTCCGTGATATGAGTAAAAACTCAGCCATGGTTTACTACCTCAACAACTATAATAATCGGGCAGGTCAGCCTAATGAGGATTTTGCCCGCGAACTGTTGGAACTTTTTACTCTCGGCCCAAAGGATAAAAACGGAGCAGATAACTACACCGAAAACGATGTAGCAGAAGTAGCTAAAGCTGTAACGGGCTGGCGTGTTAACGACGCAACACTTTCTAGCTACTTTGATGAAGAACGATTCGATAGTAGCTCCAAAACTATATTGAGCCAGTCCTCAAACTATGATCTTGATGGTGTTGTTGACCTAGTATTCAGTGAAAAAGAGAGTGAAGTAGCCTGGTTCCTTTGTCGAAAACTCTATGTGTTTTTTATAAGTGCAGAACCTGATAATGCAGCTATTGAAGATTTGGCTAACTACTGTATCTCTGTAAATTTTAATATCTCAGATGTACTGAAAAACCTGTTTAGCAGTGCTCATTTTTATGATGATCGATTTATAGGTTCCAGGATTAAAAGCCCTTCTGAAGTTTTCCTTTGCTTTCTGAGACAACTGGAGATTGCCCCCAGCTCTGAGATTAAAGAATATATTCGAGTTCAAATGCAGGGCCTTAATGAAGAGCTACTTCGCCCTGAAACTGTATTCGGATGGTCAGGATACAACCCTCCTGACTCTGATGGCACACCAGGTCATTACGTCTGGTTAAATACAAACCTTATGCCAGCTCGTTGGGATAACCTCACTGATATTATTTACGGTTACGATGGAGCTGGTTCAGAGTATGATCCTATCAAGATAGCTGAGAAAGTTTCCGATCCTTCGAACCCATTCTCTTTAGCTGAAGATATTGCTGAACACTTACTTTCTGTTCCTTTAGATAAAGCTGGTATCAGAGAAGTAGAAGAAGACTTTGCCGGTAATCCGGCTCTTGTTCCTGATGTATCAGGATTTTCTGAACACAAAATAAACCTCTCTAAAATATTGCTCGGTTCTATTCCCTGGTATGAATGGACTGCTAATTCAGATAATGAAGACAATTTATTTTACGAGGATACTTTTGCCGAAAGTCTGAGACAATACATTTCTTATCTGATTCAACTTCCTGCTTACCAACTTATTTAATAGAGAGTATTTATTATGTGTAATCACAATCATTCATCAAATACAAAAAAGAACCGTCATGGAAGCAGCCTTGAACACGGCGAAGCTCATGAACATGATCATAATAGCTGGACCAGAAGGAGCTTTTTAAGCACTCTTGGTATAGGAGC
>JAVKDP010000078.1:0-14586 GCA_040222185.1 Balneolaceae bacterium
TGAAAACGTTGTTCCAAAAAAGCATTTCTATTCTTCTCTTACTCAGTACGGTGCTAATCTCTGAGTATGCCTTCGCAAGACAAATAAGCATTCAAGACAGTCATCCGATTGCAATAATTAAAACTATAGACAGTGAAGAACCTGATCGATTCGCAAACCCATCAGAACCTGGAATACCGGCTGGCGACTTAAACGAGGATGGAGTCGAGGACTACATTCAGGTCATTGAACTAGGTAGAGATCTTAGAAATCCAGATGCGCCGAAGAAGTTTATAACGTTGATTCTTACATATAATGAAAATGGAGAGACAATTAAAGCAGCTTCGCTTGACGGTAGATATTTACCGGTTGGTGATATTAATAAAGATGGTCTAATTGATGTCGCTAAACAGTTAGAAGATGGCTCAGTCCAAATCGTAAACTTTAGAGACAACGTAGGTTTGTTTTTCGAAGAATTTGACAGATTTACTATTTCTGCTTCTGATATCGGTACATTAATTTTAACAGAGGCATTGTATAATGACTTTAACGAAGATGGTATTGGAGACGCATTCTTATGCGGGAATGACGAAACTTCCTATGAATGTCGATTGGTACTTGGAATAGATGATCCTAATGGAGAGCAAAGTATTTTTGTAGCATCTGATGTTCTCTTCACCCAACAGACAAACTTTACTATACCTCCTCGTATTTACAGCCAAAGATCTATCGCAGGTACCGGAAATTCGATATATGCATATGGGTATACAGATGATTTCACTACGGAAAAATTCTTCGAGTTTGATGTAGATGAGAATAGCGAATTAAAAAGTGTATTAGAATACGAATGGGAAGGAACATCAGGTCAAGCACTATCAGATCGCAGGATTTATATTGCTGATATAGATGATGATGACGAACCGGAAATTATTTCATCAGATGATAGAAGGTTTCCCTTATCTGGTTTTGTACAATTTTTTTTTAATGACCCTGTATGCGATGTTAGGGAAATAGATTTTAGTGGTGATTCACCTGCAATTCAATCACCTTCTGTCATCAGCTCTAATTGTGTAATAGACCGAACATATCAGAATGGAAATGGTGATTACTACATAGGTATCTGGAGAGAAGGTAATTATGGAAGTTGCGCCGCTTCAGATTTCTCAAATGGTTGTTCCAATGCTCAATTCTATAACGATGACCAAACTATCCTACCTTGTACTTACGAATCATGTAAACTACCAAATCAGGAACCGGGTGTTTTATTAAATGGGGTAGCAGACCCTTCAATTAGATCCAGAGGGATACAGAAGTGGTTAATCGAAAACTCAGGTGAATTAACTCAACAGCAAAGAGTTTTGATACCTGAGATTTTTCGAATAGCAGAAATATCTACTGCAATTGCATTATCAATATTGGGAAATGATGCACCACTACAGTTGCTTCGAGAAAATTACTTTTCAGGAATCACTCAAAGAGATCGTTTATGTGTAACCGAAATTTCTCCTTGCGAGTTTAATGAGAGTGAAAACTATACAGTTTATGTATCAGTTGGCGAAGTTAGTACAGAATCGATAAGCAGTAGTAGTTCGAGTATAAGAGGTAATAATTATCATCATTATACAGTATCTGTTGATAAAGAGAATACAGAACGAATTAACTACAATATAAATGAGGAGAGAAATTTTGCAGAGCCCAGCAAAGATTTAGAGGTTTCAGTTCCAAAAGGAGTGGGGTTCAATAAAGCAATGGCAGAAAATGATACCCTAACTTATACCGGAGAATTTAATCTGAGTGAACTAGGAGAGTTTGAACCAAGTTCTCGCCGATTTACGGTAAAGAACATTGGAAATATTGATGGAGTGGCTGGCGAAGAAATTTTGATAGGAAGCAATTCAAAATCAAACGGAGGTGGGATTGTAAATAAAGCCTGGATTTATTTGGGTGATAATACGACGTATCAATCTCCGGACCTGGTAATAGATTTCGAAAATGATAGTACTATTGATGCTTCAGACTTTCTAAGTGTAGGTAATGTAGTTGAGCCACTTGGCGATATAAATGGTGATGGATTCAACGACTTTGCCGTTGGCTTACCATTTTATGATCAACGATTTGATGGAGTTTCATATGGCGCGGTATATATATTTGCTGGCGGTGATTTTTCTCCTGCAAAATTAGCTGATAGTACCAGCCTTTCAACTCCAATGCTGATTCTTAGACCTGGAGCAGAGGCTGGATATACACTTGGCTCATTTGGCTCACAAGTAGCCGGCGGAGATTTTGATGGAGATGGTTTCAATGATATTGCCGTTTTAGCTGATAATGGATCCAGTTCTCCTGTTTCACCAACCATTAGAGTGTATAAAGGTGGAGAACAGATGGATGATCAACCTGATTATTTCTTACACGTAACCAAAGAGCACGTTGGTGGTTCCAGTAGTGATACTCTTACTTCTTTTTTTGGTGCTGTTATAGATTTTATGCCTGAAGAAGTGGGAAGCGATCATCAGGATTTATACTTCACACCTGGAGGTTTTTCCGGGCTTCCAGATGCAGTAATATTCAAAGGTGGGTTAGATGAAAACCTTAAACGAAAAGGAATTAACTCTCCAAGCACCACTCCTGCAATTACTCTTGCAGAAATTGGCCCAACCCCTACTGGAAGCGGTGTGTTCTTAAGAACTAAACCAGCTATAGGAGATTTCAATGGAGATGGTTTCTATGACATTGTAGTTGAAAAACAATTTGATGGTAGAGATGGCGCAGTTTCTAGTCGATTACTGGTTTTCAGTCCAAATTCCGGGATTGAGGTTTCAAATGAAGAGGAAATTAGTAATCCAATGAGCTATAGGCTGTCTCAGAACTATCCGAATCCATTTAATCCGAGTACAAATATTGAGTTTCAATTACCAGATAGATCAATGGTAAGTCTTGTAGTGTACGACCTGCTTGGAAGAGAAGTAGCGTCTATACTGAACAATGAGTTGTATTCGGGAGGTTCTCATACTGTAAGTTTTGATGCTTCAAGACTGGCTTCCGGCATGTATATTTATAGATTAGAAGCTGGAGCTTTCTCTCAAACAAGAAAAATGTTACTTATTAAGTAAGAGAAACTGTTAAAAACAGTTATTCGAAATTGAAATAGATTTGTATAATCCTGCAATTAAACAGAAAGGTTAGTTGCAGTTACTTCTCTTAACTTTATTTATTCTCTTTCAGCAACCGGAGGTACAGACAGAACAGTTTCGACATTACGATACTGAGTCAGGGCTTTCGAATAATATTGTCTATGATATCTTTCAGGATCATGAGGATTACCTTTGGATTGCAACCGAAAACGGTCTAAACCGGTTTGACGGCTACGAATTCAAAAAATACTTTCATGACCCTGATGATCCGGGTTCTCTTTCAAGTAATATCGCCCGCTCCATTGTTGAGGATAAAAACGGTAACCTTTGGATTGGCACCTTCAACGGCTTGAATCTTTTTGACAGGAGAACTCAGAGTTTTACAAGGTTCCTGGAACTTCCTTCAAATGAAATAAATCGCCTGGATTTACAACAAATGCTTATTGATGATGAAGGCAAAATTTGGTTCAATACTTTGGGATCAACGGGTTGGTTTGATACAAAAACGAGAGAATTCCATTTCATACACCAAATTGAGAACTCATTTTCAATAAGCCTTGATACAGATGGTAATTTCTGGGTTCGATCATATGATGGAATACTATTCAAATATGAGGCTGAATCCGGTTCAATAATAGAGTTTCACAATGAAACTGAGCTCATAGAGTCTCCAATACTTTGGGGAAAATATTCGAATAAAATATGGTTAGAACCTGAGTCCCTGGGCAGAAATAGACAAATAGAGAGGAGTATAAGTTTACCAAACTTACCAGGCTCTATAAAACCACTTGAGCTTATTGAGTTAAGCAATAATGAGTTAATGATGACCAGTGATGCAGGTTTATATTCCTTCAATATTAGTTCTGGAGTGGTAAAAAAAATAGATTTCAAAGAGAAAACTTCTTCACTAACAAACTCTATCAGAAGCGTTTACCAGGATAAAAACCGGGGGCTATGGGTTGGAACATTGAGTGGTTTCTTCCATTTTGACCCGTATCAAAAACCATTTTCACATATAGATTTGATTGAGAACGGATCAGATGTAATAATGGGGCTTTCCATTATTGATCAACAATTACTGGCAAATACATTTTCCAGTGGTTTCATTAATTACAACATCTCAACCGAGGTGTTAAATGAGATAAGGTTTCCTAAAAATATGAATCCTGGATTTTACCAAATTTGGGATATCGTCTATGTTGAAGACTCAAGGTATCCAATTTGGTTAGCTACAAATGATGGCTTATATCTATTTAATTGGACTTCCGATGAGTTAAAACGAATTGTACTCGATAAGAACGACGAAACATCCACAGTTACATTCTCTATCGAAAAATCTGGTTCTGATTTTATTTGGGTGACTTCTTTAGAAGCACTATATAAATTCTCAAAAAGTGATGGAAAGCTACTGGGAATAGTTACTCATAATGGAATGACTAATCTTTCGATACAGGATGTAGTGTCTTCAGGACATAAAACATACGTAGCGACTGAAGGGTCTGGTATTCTGGAGTATGACATTGAAACTGGTGGCTCTCTAATTCCTTTAGAAAATAAAGTACCGAATTCAGAAGTATTGTTAAGAGTGCCAATCTGGGATTTATATTTAAGTTCTGATCAAACAATCTGGATCGGCTCAAATCAAGGTTTACTCAAGTTTGATCAGCACCGTTCAGAAATAGTTTCTGTATCGATAGATAATGAACTTACTAATCGAGTGGTTTTTAGTATTGAGGAAGACATACATAAAAATCTATGGTTAGCTACTGAGAGAGGCCTGATCAAGTTTAATCCTTCAACCAATGATATTACTGAGTTCAACAAGAGTGATGGAGTTATAAATGTAGAGTTTAATCGACGGTCAGCAACAAAATCGCCAGAAGGAAAACTCTTTTTCGGAGGAGTAGAAGGAATTACAGCCTTTAACCCATCTGAAATTATTTCAAACCCTGTAGTTCCTACAGTACACATTCTCGATTCTAAAGTTATTGTTGCAGATTCCACTTTTACACCAGAAGGTTTTTATAAAAAAGAGGTTTCATTGTCTTGGAACCAGAATACAATTGAGTTTAGCTTCGCAGCTCTGAACTATACTAATCCCTCACAGAACAGGTACAAGTATAAACTAGAGGGTTACGATCCAGATTGGGTGGAAGGCAATGTAACCAGGCTGGCACGTTACTCTCAGCTTCCACACGGAGAATATGAATTCAAAGTTGTAGCCTCAAATAATGATGGTTTATGGAATATGAGAGGAGATTCATTTTCTATTTCAATTGCACCTCCTTATTGGAAGACAGTCTGGTTCAGGACACTAATCATGGTAATAATAGTACTTTTACTTTGGTCGTTGTACCGCTATAGAGTAGCAAAGCTTATTGAACTTGAACGCGTGAAACTGCGAATAGCGGGAGACTTGCATGACGAAGTAGGAAGTGGTTTAAGTGGTATTGCCTTGACCGGAGACATTTTACAGCGGCAGTTAGCAAAAGGTGAAGTAAAGGCAGAACTAATTCAAAGAATTACGAAAAACTCCAGAGTTCTTGCGTCTTCTTTGGATTCTATAGTTTGGCTGATTGATTCAAAGAAAGAAACCATTGGTGACCTTATTTCCAAGAGCCTGATTACAGCAAAAGATCTACTTCATGATACAGAGTTAGTTGTCGTAGACTCAATTAAAGAGGTAGATCAGAAAAAATCCCTGGAGTCAGTTCAAAGAAGAAATTTATTTCTATTAGTTAAAGAGGCGTTAAATAATATTGCAAAGCATTCGGAAGCGGATAAGGTTATCCTTGAGTTTTTAAAAGAAGAGCAGACATTCAAAATTAAAGTAAAAGACAATGGGAAGGGTTTTGATCCTGAATCTTCAAAAGGAGGTAGGGGCTTAGGAACTATGAAAAGCAGAGCAAAAGAACTAGGTGCTAAATTAGTTTTGAACAGTTCTTTTAAAACGGGTACTGAAATAATAGTATCCACAAAAATACCATAAACACGGTATAGATAATGTCGAGCTTTAAGCCGTTAATTTGATAATGAGTGAAAAACCAATACACAATGTATGGATAGTGGAAGATGACGAGCTCTTCAGAGCTTCACTAGAAGACCTGGTAGAGCTTGAAGATCAATTGGAGTTGGTATACTCAGTAAACTCAATTGAAAAAGCATTTGAGGGATTTGAAACGAAACCAATTCCATCTGTTATTTTAGAGGACATAGAACTGCCGGGTATGTCAGGCATTGAGGCTATAAGGTATTACAAAAAGCAGTTTCCTGATGTAGCTATTATCATGTTAACTATCTTTGATGACGACGACCGTATCTTTGAAGCTATTAAAGCCGGCGCAGATGGTTATTTACTCAAGAGATCTTCAGGCGAAGAAATCGTAAAAGGAATTCAGGATGTTCTAGCAGGTGGTGCTCCGATTTCTCCCTCAATAGCGAAAAAAATGATGAGGTTACTTTCAGGTAATTCACCAAAAAATAAAGAAACAAACCTAACCAAGAGAGAACTTACTATTCTAAAGCTACTGGTGGATGGTAATACCATAGATATGATATCAGCGAAGCTGTTTATTAGCCCCTTCACTGTTGATACGCACACTAAAAATATATATCGAAAACTACAGGTCCATAATCGGAGTAGTGTTGTTGCCAGGGCAATCAAAGATGGATTAGTCTAAATACAGGCTTCTTTTCGTAAGAAATACCGGGAACCCGGTATGGTAGTTTTAGTGTGTTCATAAGCATTTTACCCTGAAAATATTAATGAAATAATTTGTTAAATCGGGGTAGCAACATGAGAAAATTTTCTGTCATTCTTTTTCTGGGAGTGCTCATTACATCAAGTTCATTATTCGCACAATTCACCAAGATAAATAACCCGGTATCTGGCGGGCTTCAATTTATGCAACTCAGAGATAGCGATGCTGCCTGGGGTGATTATGATGCAGATGGCGATTTGGATTTGATTATTACTGGTCGTGATGGGGCATTCGTAAATCGAATAGCATTATACAGCAACAACGGAGACGGTACTTTTAACCTGGCAGAAAGTGATACTACTTTCGGGACAATGCTGATAGGCCTTTATAACAGCGGTGTGGCGTGGGGTGATTTCGACAATGATGGAGATTTAGACTTTATCCAAAACGGATTCGATTCTTTGAATGAAAGAAGGACTATGTTATATGAAAATACGCCCGGAGGATTTAATGTGGTTGTTAATCCTGTAAATGGGGCTGAAGCTTTTCCCGGGACGTCTAACTTTGATCCTACCTGGACCGACTTCAATAACGATGGAAAATTAGATTTGTACATCTCAGGCACAAACGGAAGTATTGGAGGTCTTTTTAGCAATAATAAGCTTTACCAGGGAAATGGAGACGGGACGTTTACACCAATAGACATGCCTGTTGAAGGAGATGAATATCTAGATGGCTATTTAAATGGTAGCGCTGTTTGGGGAGATATCAATAACGATGGATACATAGATCTATTTAGTGAAGGAGAAGCTGGGTTCCAGGGGTTAAATAGTACATTATACAACGGGAAAGGAGATTCAACATTTTCGCTTGTATTCCGAGGTGCAATCTCGGGTTCACCTATTTTGACTGCAAGCGGTGGTCGGTTCGGTGCTACGAGATTGGTTGATTATGATAATGATGGCGATTTAGATTTATACCTTTCCGGTGAGAATAAAGGCAATAGTCGTTTTGCTTCGCTCTACTCAAACCAGGGTAATAATAGTTTTCTTTTTGTATCCAATATAGGCGGAGGGTTTAGAGGTTTTACAGGTAATCTTGGTTTTGGAGCATCCTGGGGAGACTTTGACGGAGACGGGGACAGCGATTTGGCTTATGGCGGTGCGTCTACTACGTCTACTTTTATCGATGTCGAGGAAAACAAAGGAAATAATATCTTCCAGGAGTTATTCAACCCGGTTGATGGTTCAGCTGATTTTGACGGATTTTATACTCAATCAATTGAATTCGGTGACTATGATAACGATGGAGATCTGGATCTTTTGACAAATAGTGGTGGTAATGATGTAATTCTATATCAAAACACACTAAATCACTCGAATACAAAACCAGAAGCTCCAACAAATCTTTCAATGACGCGAACCCCTGATGGAGTACTATTATCATGGGATTCTCCAAGCGATGATATGACTCCTTCAACAGGATTAAGTTATGAACTAAGAGTGGGTTCAGCCCCTGGTTTATCCGACATTGTGGCTCCAAGTGCTATCACATCTGGTGCAGATGAGGGTAAAAGAACCTTAGAAAACAGGGGTAATATCCAGGGAAGCTGGGCTAAATTGAACCTGCCTCTTGGTACTTACTTTTGGAGCGTTCAGGCTGTTGATCCAGGGCATAAAGGTTCTGTATTTGCAACAGAAGGAATGTTCACTGTCGAAGAATATGTGGCAACACCACCATCAGACTTTGAGCTACTTTATCCCGCAAATGGAACAGATACTCTTACAATAACTCCCGCATGGTTTAGTTGGCAGAAAGCTACTGATGATTTAGATTCTTCAGATAGCCTCGTTTATACATTTGAATTATCATCCGACTCTCTCTTTAGTACAAAACTGGACTCGATTTCGATAAAAGGAGATACAACCTACTCGACACTCTTAAACTTGCCTATGGCGAAGTATTTCTGGAGAGTGTCAGTTACTAATTCAAACGGATTAATTACATGGGGTTCAGGCTCTGATATAATGCCGTTCAGTTTCTCCATAAATCCATTTGTACCATCACCCCCATCAAGTTTTGACTTACTGATGCCTGTTAATGGAGATACACTTACTGCTGCTCCGGGCCAATTCACATGGTCTCAGTCTTTTGACGCAGTAGACTCATTTTTTGAACTGAATTATACCTTCGAGTTATCTGCTAGTTCTACTTTTAATACTAAGCTCGACTCAGTCACTTTTACTGGTGATACATCATTTGTATCAAATCAAATTGCAGGAGTGGGAGAGTACTATTGGAGGGTAAAAGCAACTAATTCATCCGATTTAACAACCTGGGGATCCGATTCAGATGTCCAGCCATACAAATTTACAATTGTTCAGGCAGTTTCAATTGAGGGAGAGGATGAATTGCCCCTTGAATTTACACTAGGTCAAAACTATCCCAACCCATTTAATCCGAGCACAAAAGTTTCATATACAATCCCAAATGCTTCAATTGTAAGATTTGATATATATAATTTGTTAGGGCAAAAGGTGTCGACACTCGTTAACGAGAGGCAAATTGCTGGTTCGTACACCATTAACTTTGATGCTTCAGGTTTAAACTCCGGGGTTTATTTATACCGGATTCAGGCTGACGGATTTAGCCAAACAAGAAAAATGATTCTATTGAAATAACGAATCAATTTAAGTGTTAGAAAAAGGCATCCCTAAGTATAGAGATGCCTTTTTTGTTAAAGAGAAGATTCCGAGTTGATACTCAATTGGAGTGCAGGGTTTGTTAAAGTTTCTTCAACGAATCTCTTGAAATCGGGAGTCATACTTTGTACCTGGAGTGTTTTGTGGTGATCAATTTTATTCGAAAAAGTAACCCTGGTAAATCTCTTTTTCAGAACTCTCTTATCGCGATAAGATGAATACAAGAGCCCATTTCTGACATCAATGATATAAGCTTCAAGATAGGTGGTGAGTTCAACGTGCTGCCCGGGTACAAAGGGAATAGTTACCAAACCAACATAAAGCGGTGACAAGATATTCGCATCCTGATAAAAGTTCGACGATGTGCTGATAAAAAGAACGAGGTCGGTCTTGGCCTGGGCTGCATAAAGGCGGAGTTGCTTTAGATTAATAGGCTTAGGAGCCTGATAGTAGCCTCCATAACTGTTGTATTGGCTGCGGTAATAAGAATCAGGATTTAGAAGAGATGGTGAAATTTCGATTGCCCTTTCGATTTGAGCTAGTGTAAGAAGTGAATCCTGGAAAGGATATTTATCCCTGCTGGCATTATAAATAGCAAGAGTTGTAGGCAGAGTAATCTGAGGATTGGCTTCCAACGCTTTTCGAATATCTTCATCATTTATTTGCTTAAGTGAGTCTACTTGTACACTTGAAAGAGCAGAAAAGTATTCGGAAGTTCCGCACCCTGTAAATGAAAAGACTGAAAGGGCTATGAATGAAAGAATAAGGAGATTTTTCAAAGCGAGAGATTAATTGAAAGTTCTGTTTTGAGACTTCAATTAAAAATCTTTGTTCCCTAAGCTAGAAAGGTATCAAGGCCTTGATTTGATAGGAACCCATACTTCTTCTTCTGAATCCGGGTTATTGGGACCAAGATAATGATCACCGAGCAATTCAAAATGAGGACGGTCATCTAATTCGAACTCGGAATTAGGTAGCCATTGACCATGTATATACCCGAGTGTTTGCTGGAATGTACTCATTGGTCCCCGATGGATAAAAACAGCATATGTGCCTCCTGGTAAAGTAAAAGATTCCATTTTGGAAGGAGGAGATGGTTCGCTTTCAACTTCTATAGCTGCCCAATATTCGAATAAAGTAGTTGGAGTAAAATCCTTCATTTGGAACCCTGTCGGATATACCTGTATTGAATAATATGCACCTTCAATCCTATCTTCGATTTCCTTTTTCCGAGGCATAAAAGTTTGCCATAGTTGAGGTGACCCAAAGTTGGAAATGGAAGTTTCTATCCTCATGCCAACTAGACGCTTTTCAGAAAGAGTGATGATTTTAGGTTCCATCTTAAGTTCCCATTAGGGTGACGATTAATCTTCTTGAACCACCATGGTTTCGGTGCTCACATAAATAGATACCTTGCCAGGTTCCCAGGTTAAACTGTCCATTGGTAATGGGGATAGAAACAGAAGAACCAAGTAAAGAGCTCTTGATATGAGAAGTCATATCATCAGTCCCTTCAAAAGTATGTTCATATAACGATGTGTTTTCAGGAACACTTCTGTTAAAGTGCGTCTCAAAATCTCTGCGAACTGAAGGGTCAGCATTTTCATTAATAGTTAAACTTGCACTGGTATGCTTAATATGAATATGAGCCAATCCAGTTTTGATTTCCTTTATCTCAGGGATTTCAAAAAGCACCTCTCTTGTAATGATGTGAAAGCCCCTGGGTTTTGGAGAAAGTGAAAACTCTTTCTGGAAGGAGAGCATATGAAATCTATTTGTCGTTTCTGAGTTTATCCAATGAAAGTTCAATGTGGTTTCTCATCAATTTTTCAGCCAGGTTTCCATCTTGTTTTTCAAGTGCTTCAATAATGGCAAAATGTTCTGGTAAAGTTTCTTCTGGTGCACGAAATAGCCCAGCTTGGTAAGCATTCATATGAACATTACTTAATACTTCTAGCCGTGTCACCACTTCATTTCCGCTCCATTTCATAATCTGATCATGAAAATACCGGTCGGCTTTGGCATAGTCATCATAGTCAATCTCGGTTTTACTCAGGAAAGGCTCAAAGCATGATTTCAGTTTATTGATTTGAGTAGAAGTCAATCTTGAGGCGGCTAAACGGGCTGACAAACCCTCAAGCACTGCTCTTAGCTCAAATACATCAATAAGTTCTTTTGAGGAAATTTCCTTTACGATAACACCTCTTCTTGGGATGCTTTCAATCAAAAGCTCAGATTCGAGACGTTGTAATGCCTTTTGAAGCGGACTTCTGCTTACCCCAAGCTTCTCAGCCAGTTTCTCTTGCCTGATCTTCTCTCCGGGCTTTAAATCCTGGTCAAAGATCATTTGTTTTACTCGATCGTACACCCGGTCTACAAGTTCAACGTGTTTCAAATCCTGGTTTAGAGCTAGGTTGATGGTTTGTTAACTATCGAAGACATCTGATTTTCATCAATGAATAAAATACTAAAATTTGGCAACTATTGAGTTTTGAATACAAAATAGAATAGGACCACAGCAAATTTAGTTTATTAACTTCCGGCCTGGATTAATAGCTCAGTATTTGGAATGTACCAAACATCCTTTTTCAGGTCGATACCTCCATGCATTTCTTCCTGAACAACCCGGTCAATTATAAATACTCCTACTTCAGCCATATTCGAGAAAGTATCTATTCCATTATTGGGAAATCCCTGGCGGGTGCGGTGGATATTAAATGAATCAGCAAATGTTCTGTTAAATGCCTTTTCAACTCCTTCCTTGCTTAGCATAAATCCTAATAAGCCACCCCACGTTGCTGTTGGATTGTCAGAATCCCATCCCGCAAGTGAACCAATTTTAATCGTTTCAACGATATCACCTTCCCCATAATACAAGCTCACAATACTGGCAGCGAAATTAATGCCAGCTGCAAAGCATCCATTACAGTAGATATTCTGAGAAGTAATGTCGTATCCATCTGCTTGTTCCACCTGATATCGTTGATAAATTTCATCCCTGGTTTGTTCCCATGGTATCCCTACTTCATATCTGCTTTTCACAAAGTCATACATTTTTGCAGAGTAAGAATCATTTGGCAGTCGTTTTCTGGATTCATCCGCCATCCATTTGATATTTTGATCGATTGGCTTTGATTCATCCACTGAAGAAGCTAGTGAGTACATCAAAACATTAAACTCTGAAATCCATTTGGCATTATTTCGTGCAGTAGTCTGAATTGGAAGACTGGCCATTTTGAGAGCTACATCAGCACGTGCCGGGGCAAAAAATCCAAATATTTCAGTGGTAAGCTGAGCGTCGATCATTTCATACTCTTTATTATTAGAAGGATCACTGGTTGCAGGAGGTATCATTCCTTCTTTCATTAAATCAAAAGCTCTTTGGTTAGAGACCCATAGGTAGTTTTCTTCTTCAGGCCTGATGTGAGTTAACCACCCTTTCTGAATTTGTTCTCCTGTAAGAATGCTCGTTTTGTTTGTATAGAGAAGATGCTGGTACATGTATTCGATATCGGTATCATCATCAGCTCCCCAAACTCCTCCTTCATCTTCAAAAACAAAATCAATAGTAGCAGAAAGCTCACTTGGGATTCCTTCAGCCCAAATACTAGGTTGATCAGGTTCACCCCAGTCTTCTCTGGTATAAAAGTCTCCGGTTTTGATTTCTCCAATGTTCCCAATCTTGTCCATTTCCGTTACCAGCCCGGTCCAGTTCGCAATACATTGCCCAAGCCAAAAACCATAGAGCTTATCTTTATATGCTGTTCTTGAAATAATTAAATCGGTGGGTTGGGGATTGTACTCAGCGTAAGAAAGGTTTGGATCTGAAAATGTATCTGCTTTCTCATTATCAGAACAATTAATCAATAGAAAAAGGCTAAGCACAAAAAAAGGATAAGCAAAAGCGGACTGTTTCAATTTTGTAGATTTCGTTATAGCTGCACGAGAATTGAAAGTCCTAAAAAGCAGTTTTAAATCAAAATCGTTGTCATTTCTTTAGAAGCAATGCCCCGACACTATGAAGCCTTTTCCTTTAAACTTTTCAGGTATTTCTTGATCAGCTTCATTGCCCACTCATAATGGCTTGAGGTTGATGAAACCAGGTATGCTCCCAATGCATTATTTCCAGTCCATTGATATCGTTTTCTCTCGAAAAGTTCATCATTACTATGTCGATTTATGACTTTTTGAATGTCCTGAAAAGAAGACTCGAGCATTTTTAAGACTTCATCGAGCTTCGTTTTGCGGTAGTGATCTCTGATTTCTCTATTTAGCTCTGGTAGTGTTCTCCAGTTATACCCTTTTGCCGGAATATCAGGTTTTTCTCCTTTCATACCGATTTCGTACCAGCCCAACATCAGTAAGTGCCAATGATGAAGGTGCGCTAATACATCTCGAACGTTTCTATTCAAGTATTTTTCTGGGAATGTACCATTCAATTCATTCTCAGATAATGAGCTTACCAGGTTTTTTAGTTTAGAGTAATTCGCATTGCTTAAAGTTATTAAGTCTTTTTTTGTGGAAGGCCTTGGCATAACAATCACCTTATAGGTTAAAGAGAAAAACCATCTTTCAATATTTGAAACCAATATGTAATTGGAGTATGTAGATTTTATGAATGTTCATATTTCAGAGCTCAAAACATTTAAGCATTTCATAATCATACTTTGTTTGAAATAGCTGTATATTCAAGGCTTCGAATTTTTCATTCAAATAAATCAATGTCACAAGAACTTAGAAATATCGCCATTATCGCTCACGTAGATCATGGCAAAACTACCCTAGTAGATCAAATCCTGAAGCAAAGCGGTACCTTCAGAGAGAACCAGGAGGTTGAAGACAGGGTAATGGATTCAGGTGATCTTGAAAGAGAACGCGGAATTACAATTAGTTCTAAGAACACAGCGGTTCATTGGAAGGGTACAAAAATCAATATTGTAGATACACCTGGCCACGCTGATTTTGGCGGTGAGGTTGAACGTATTCTAAAGATGGTGAATGGAGTTATTCTTTTAGTTGATGCAGCTGAAGGGCCTTTACCACAGACTAAGTTTGTACTGAGAAAGTCATTAA
>JAVKDP010000079.1:0-161135 GCA_040222185.1 Balneolaceae bacterium
GGTTCTTTGTCACAGGCTGCTCATTTCTTTCATTCCAAAGCTTTGAGATCAACATCTGTTCTGGTTCCGTAGGATCATCTCCGATTTGATTTAACCATCGGTCCATTTCAGCACTCATTTCCTTGAGTTTAGCCCGGTAGGTCGGATCATCAGCAAGGTTGATTAATTCATGAGGATCGTTGATGATATCAAAAAGTTCTTCAGGAGGTTTTTGATTTCTGAACCATTGGCTTTGGATTTCATTTAGTTCTCCTTTATCTCTTAAACGAAGAAGTTCCTGCATTGTAGGAATTTGTTCGCGATATGAAACAGGCAAGTAATACCCTTGTTCTGTTCTATAGTTCCGAATGTATTTAAATTGATGGTCGCGAACAGCTCTTCGAGTATCGGTATACTCATCTAACCTATCGGTAGCTGCATGTATATATTTTCTTTTATCCTCTGATTCGAATTCACCCAGAAATGCTCGCCCCTGAAGATATTCAGGGGGTTGAATGCTAGCCAAGGATAGAAGTGTAGGAGCAAAATCGATAAAGCTAATAAGTTGCTCATCCACGGTGCCTGCTTTCTGTTTATTTGGGTAACGAATAATCAAAGGAGTATTTAAGCCGGAATCATAAATCAATCTTTTCTGACGGGGCAAGGGACCACCATGATCTCCATAGAAGAAAATAATCGTACTCTCTAGCAAGCCATCTTCTTTAAGTTGATCTAAAACAGCTCCAAGCTGGCGATCCATTTCTGCAACATTGTTGTATGTTTTCCAAAGGTCACGGCGGGTAATTTTGGTATCGGGCAGATAGGGTGGAATTGGGAAATCAGAATTTCTTGGAACATGAACAGGAGTTTCTTGCTCAGTTGTTCTGACATTCCAGCCAGATAATTGGAAATCCCTGTTGCCTGCTTCATAATGCCGAGCTTCATCTTTCTTGAAACCATACGGCTCAAACAAACTGGATTCGTGTGTAATATTAAAGTTAAAGACAGAGAAGAAAGGTTGGCCCGGTGCTCTGTTTCTCCAATGAGCAAAGTTACCACTCTCATCCCAGGCAACATTAGTTGTAGTAAACTGGTAATCTTTTTTAGAATTATTAGATGTGTAGTACCCTGCTTTTCTAAGGTGTTCAGTAAACATTCGAACATCAGAAGGGGGAACAGCTTCATATGCTGGTAAACCTGTAAAGTCCATATTCGAATTGGTTCTCATATGATTTGCTCCAATTCCGGAAGGATACATTCCTGTGATTATTGCAGCTCGGCTGGGAGCACAAACCCCATGTGTGGAGAAAAGATTTGGATAACGCACTCCTTCATTAGCAAGGCGGTTAATGTTTTCTGTATAAGCCGTTGAGTCTCCAAAAGGAGCCAGAATAGGAGACAAATCCTCAGCTACCAACCATAGAATATTTGGCTTTTCCTGAAGTTTTATCGCTGAGTCACTTTTTGATGATTGACAAGAAATACCTATCGAGATGAAGATTAATAACCCGATATGTATAGCCCTGACCTTCATAGAGTTTACAGGTTTCCTTTCTTCATCTCATCAACAGCATAGTTAGCAGCTCGAGCTGTAAGAGCCATAAAATGCAGGGTTGGATTCTGAGTGCCTCCCGATGTCATACAAGCACCATCTGTTACAAATACATTCTTGCACTCATGCAGCTGGTTAAAGCTATTGAGTAGTGAAGTTTTCGGATCACGACCCATTCTCACTCCGCCCATCTCATGAATTTCAGAACCAGGTAATGTATCCCTGTTTCTGGCATTTATATCTTTGAAGCCTGCCTTTTCAAACATCTCCGTACACTGCTCTACATAATCATCTGCCTGCTTGATATCATTTTCTTTCCACTCAGCTGAGAAAACGATTTGAGGGATTCCATATTTATCTACCAGACTTTCATGCAAACGAAGATGGTTATCTTCGTAAGGTACACATTCTCCCATCATCCATGTACTTATGTACCAATCGTCAGAAAGTTCAGGCTTCAATAGATTATCCCTTAACTGGTCCCCAATCATTCCGGTATCAGAAATAGTACCTCTTCCTGCTGATACTCCAATAGCATAGCCTCTCAGGAAATCGGTTTCTTGTTTTTCTACATTTCTGAATCGCGGTATATAGGCGTTAGTTGGTCGTGCACCTTCTACCTTTTTGTTTGAAAACCCTTCCACTCTTGCACCTGCATGTCCCCGATAGTTATGCCAGGTCAGGTACTTGCCCATTAGCCCATTATCATTTCCTAAGCCATTAGGAAAGCGATTCGATTTAGAGTTCAATAAGATAGCATTCGAGTTAATGGTAGAGGTGTTAACAAAAATAATATCAGCGTAGAATTCTATGGCTTCTTTAGAGTGTCGATCTATTATTCGAACCCCTGAAGCTTTTCCTTTTTTCTCATCATAGATAATAGATTCTACAACAGCATCTGGTCTCATAGTGAGGTTTCCGCTTCTCATAGCCCAGGGAATGGTTGAAGAATTAGAACTAAAATAACCTCCTAAAACACAGCCTCTGTCACACATTCTTTGAGCCATACATTTTCCGCGCCCTTGTTGAACATGGATTTCCTGCGGATCAGTGAGGTGAGCACATCGCGCATAGATAAGATGGCGTTTATCACCATAATGCTTTTTGAGTGATGCTTTGAAATGCTTTTCTACAACATTTAATTCAATAGAGGGAAGAAATTGTCCGTCAGGGAGAACATCTAATCCATCACGGTCGCCGGAGATACCCGCAAATTTTTCAACATGATCGTACCAGTGTGCAATATCCTTATAACGGATCGGCCAGTCTACCGCGAATCCATCCCGATCCGGTCCCTCAAAATCAAAATCACTCCATCGTTGGGTTTGTCGAGCCCATAACAATGATTTGCCACCAACATGGTATCCTCTGAACCAACGGAAAGGTTTTTCATATACAACAGGTTGCTCATCTTCAGCCACAGCCCAATGTATTCGTTCTGCATTTTTCCATGCTCCGGGAATCAACCCTGATCGTTGTTCGATAGGGACACTTCCTCTAAACTCAAATTCCCAGGGAGCTTTTGATGCAGTTGGATAATCTACGATATGCTTTACATCTCTACCCCGATCAAGTACGAGGGTTTTTAATCCAGCATCACAAAGCTCTTTAGCAGCCCAGCCGCCACTAGCTCCAGAGCCAATAACAATGGCATCGTAAGTTCGTTCTTTTTTTGATTTAGTATTCAGGCTTGCCATTAATCATGCCTCCACATCTACATTGCCATCATAAAAACCTGGCATTAATACAAAATCATAGTAATTCATCATAACCTCCTCTGAAGTTCTGAACCCTCGGATAGTCTGCGATTTAATAAAATTGAAAAAGCTGTCGCCTTCATTCTGATTTGCAATCTCAACTTCCATAAGTAAACTTTCGCGCTCTTTCTGGGAACACTCAGGGAATGCCTTTTGAAATTTATTTGATGCTATTTCATCAAGTTTATCAAGATTCTCCTTTACGTCATCCTGTACTTCAACTTCATAACACTTGCTAATCAAAGCTGCCAGAAAAGTATCAACACCAACTGATAAAGCGCCAATGGTTCCGTTTGAGGGAATGATAGTATCTACTAAAGAAGACAAAATTGAGTGCTGCTGAGTAGTAAAAATATCATTGGAAATAATGATGCTACTTGCTTTCCAATTCATTGCCCAGGAAGGCAATGCAATAAGACCTCCTGATGCTAGCATCAGGTTTTTAATCGCGTCCCGTCTTTTCATTTGAGTGAGTTTTTATTAGAAAAAAGCGCTTTGAAGAACATAATTACTTTGAACTAACTTTGAAAAAGGAATTAATAAAAAGATTTTATAAATGAATGATTCTGAAATTTTGATATACTGAATCGTTAAAAGTTTATGTAGGAAACAGAGCTGGAGAAGCAAATGAAATTGAGATTACTGCTAGTTACGATAATAATCGGATTCGGAATCTCATTGGTACAAGCGCAAGAAGGTCCAAGACTAATTGTTCGTGGTGATGATATGGGCTATTCCCATTCAGGGAATATGGCTTTGATTGAATCATCTATTAATGGTATTCAAACTTCGATTGAGGTTATCGTGCCTTCACCCTGGTTTCCTGAGGCTGTCAAACTACTTAATGATAATCCTGATATAGATGTTGGAATACATCTCGCAATTACAAGTGAATGGGATAACGTAAAATGGAGACCACTGACCTGGGTTCCAAGTTTAGTTGATGAAGATGGCTACTTCTTTCCAATGTCCTTTCCAAATGAGAATTATCCTGGCCTTTCCGTACAGGAAAACGATTGGAAAATTGATGAGATAGAACAGGAGTTAAGAGCTCAGATTGAACTGGCCAAAAAGAAGATTCCGGGAATAAGTCATGTTTCGGCTCATATGGGCTTCACCTGGATCGACCCTTCTATCAAAGAGCTTACCAATAAGCTGGCAACTGAATATGGAATCAATATTGATCTGGATGAAATGGGAGTAGAGTATGTAAGCTATAAGGATCTGGAATGGCAGGAGTCTATAAAAGCGAGTTTGGAAACAAAACAGGATGCTTTTATTGGAATGTTAAGGGCGTTAGAACCTGGAAAGACCTATATGTTTTTAGACCATCCCGGATATGATAATGCAGAACTGAGGGCAATTTCACATTTAGGGTATGAAACCGTAGCTATAGACCGACAAGGAGTGACTGATGTATTTACAAGCCCAACGGTGAAATCAGTTATTGAAGAGCTGGGTATCAAATTAATTAGCTATAGAGACTTGGTAAAAACGAGTAAGTAGTATCAGGTTACGCAATACTTCGAATATTCTCGAGGTGGTGATAATTATGAAAAACAGTAAAGAACATAAGTTCACGGATCGTGACAAGACCCAACAACGGGTGCGGTGCAACTAAAGCAGATAATTGTCTTTCATTCCATTTTTCCAGTACGGTTAAGAGTTTTACTTTCTCTTTTTCATAAATGGATAAAAGTTGTTCTTTTTGATTCTCATAAATTACTTTTGGTACATAAGGAGCAGTTGCTTTACCACCTGCATCTAAAAGGTCCTGGTACTTTTGAGCCAGTTCATTATAAGTCATTTCCTCTCGGCCAGATTTACCAAACCTCCATCTCAGAAGAAATTTTGGTAAACCCATGCCTTTATTAACAGGTCGAATACTTTTAATTAAATGCTCCAGTTGTTGACCCGTACTCCACTTTTCTTCTGTTTTTCTTGTTTCAAAATCCAGTCGATCCTGAGCTCTGATATATCCGATAACGTCGTCGAAAGCTTCGTTAAGTGCTTGCTGAATTTCCTCTTTAGTTTGGATGCTCTTGATATACATAAAGGTTTTAATATGAAGTGACTCTTCTTAATTAAGGACTAGATATTAAATAGAAAAAGCAAATTTCATAGCTGAGCAAAAAGAGCAAATTATTGAGCAAAAAAATATGTGTGTTTTCAAATTTAATCAGTTAATTTAACTCATGAACTTAAATATGTATTGATTTCAGAGCTATATTGATAAGTAATACTATAAGGTGTATCTAAATCATTAGAGCAAAAAATGTCCGGAACTAGAAAATGAGTAATAAAAAAGTAATTTGTTTTGGGGAAGTTCTTTGGGATTCATTACCGAAAGGTATTTATCTGGGAGGGTCTCCACTAAATGTAGCACTAAATCTGAATAATCTTGGGATAGACTCTACAATGGTAAGTGCTATAGGCCGGGATAGGCTTGGAGGATTGGCTTTGAAGGCTATAAAGCAGAAAGGATTAAGTACTCACTTAATTCAGGAAAATGACTATCCAACGGGACTTGTAGAAGTAGATATCAATGAGTCGGGAGAACCGGATTATACTATTCATGAAAATACAGCCTGGGACTTTATAGAAGTAACAAATGAAATAAAGGAGGAGATTTTAAATTCCGATTACATCGTTCTTGGTACACTCATATTCAGGAATTCATCGGGTAACACAGTACGAGAGATTCTTAAAGATTATAAAGGAAAGTGCGTTGTTGATTTAAATCTGCGTGCACCTTTTTATAGCGAGGAACTTGTTGATAATGTGTTAGCATTGGCTGATATAGTAAAAGTAAATGAGGAAGAGCTAAATACCTTGCTGAGTTGGAAAGGCTTAAACTTGGATTATTCAGAAGCTTTAAACTGGTTGAGTGATGAATACGATGTAGAAACCATACTATTATCAAGAGGGGAGAAAGGAGCCTACATATACAGTAACGGAGAATTGAGTAAGAAAGGTAGATACTATGTCAAAGTGAGAGATACAGTAGGTGCAGGAGATGCTTTTCTGGCCGGGGCTATTTATAGTATGATAAATGGAAAAGATGCTTACGAAACAGTTTGCTTTGCCAATGCAGTTGGGGCTTTCGTTACCAGCAGGAATGGAGCTACCCCGGTTTTAAATATGGCAAAGATCGAAATTTATCTGAAATACGGTAAGTAACTTTATAACCAAACAATAACTTTTGATGTCCAGATTGTTGCATTTACTTGATTATTTCCATGCTTGTCTTTTTCTGAAGAAAAGTTTGATTTGAAGTCTATAATTGCATCTCCACCCATTCCTCTTGCTTCGTTTAATAATTCAGTTCTCATTTTAGTTGATGAGGTAAAAAGATTTGCAACGATCGATATTTCACCAATTATCTTATAATCAGCATCAATGTTATCTGAATTGTGTATTTCAATAGGATAATCATTAGGTTTGGATTCTCTTTCCGTACTTTCATATGGTAAAGGCTGTACGGTCATTAGAGACACGCAGTTAACAGTACCAAGAATAATAAGAACTATTAAGAAAGAAGTAATTTTTGATGCTCTCATAACTATTTTTTAGCATTATTTTATTCAATAAGCTAAATCATTAAGATCATTAGAATAATAGCATCAAAATGTGACTTTGATAACCATCAATAATGCAAATCAAAATAGAAAGGCTTAACAAAGCTGTTCATCTAACAGCTCTAAACGAACAAGGAAATGAAGTCCATTTAGACGGCTCCGAAAAAATTGGGGGAGAAGGGCTTGGTTTCCGCCCAATGCAAATGTTGCTAGTAGCGCTGGGTTCATGTGCATCAATGGATATTCTTTCTATTCTAAAAAAGAAAAAGCAGGTGTTGGAGACTTTTTCAGTAGTTGTAGATGGTGAAAGAGATGAGGATAAAGTGCCTTCACTTTTTAAAACCATCCATGTGAGATTCGAATTTGGCGGAGATGATATCGAGGAAAAGAAAGTGAGGAGAGCAATTGAGTTATCTATGGGAACGTACTGTTCAGTTACCAAGACGCTTGAAAAAACGGCAATTATAACTTCCTCTTATAAAATTAACGGAAATGAAGAAGAAAGAGTTTGAGACAAAAGCAGTAAGGCACCAGGTACCTAGGTCAGATCAAAGAGAGCATTCAGTACCAATTTTTGCCACTTCCAGCTATACTTTTGAAAGTGCTGAGCATGCCCGTGCTTTGTTTGCAAAAGAAGAAGAAGGCAATATTTATTCAAGGTATTCAAACCCGAATAATGACGAGTTTGTTGAGAAGTTATGCCTGTTAGAAGGAGCCGAAACCGGGATTTCAACTGCTTCAGGTATGGCGGCGATGTTTGTAAGCATTGCTTCATTTCTGAACCAGGGAGATCATATCGTAGCTTCCAGATCAGTTTTTGGTTCAACACACCAGATTTTGACTCAATTATTACCCCGTTGGGGAATTACTCATACCTATGTAGATATTCACGATACTGAAGGTTGGGAAAAGGCGATTACCCCGAATACAAAAATGTTTTTCTTTGAGACTCCGTCTAACCCTGCACTTGATCTAATAGATATAGAGCATATTTCATCTATTGCCAAAGCTCACAATATCATCGTTAACGTGGATAATTGTTTTGCAACTCCATACCTCCAGAATCCGATTGCCTGGGGAGCTGATATAGTCACTCATTCAGCAACCAAGTTTATAGATGGGCAAGGACGAACCTTAGGCGGAGCAATATTGGGTAAAAGAGAGCATATAGACCAGGTCATGTTTATGGGGCGCCATACCGGACCAGCAATGTCTCCTTTTAATGGTTGGGTGCTTTCCAAAAGCCTGGAGACTCTGGCTGTTAGAATGGATCGCCATTGCCAGAATGCCAAAGAACTGGCTCTATTCCTTGAAGATCACAGCCAGGTAAATCTGGTCAAATATCCATACTTGCCTTCGCACCCGCAAAACGAATTGGCTCAAAAACAAATGAAGCAGGGAGGAGGAATTGTAACTTTTGAAGTGAAAGGTGGATTAGAACAAGGTCGATCTTTTCTTAATGCTCTCGAAATGATTTCATTATCAGCTAACCTGGGAGATACAAGAAGTATAGCTACTCATCCTGCTTCTACAACTCATAGCAAACTAAGCGATGAGGAACGGAGTATAGTAGGAATTACTCCCGGGCTAGTTCGAATCTCGACAGGCTTAGAAAATATCAAAGATATTATTGCTGATATTGACAAGGCCCTGGAACGTTCGCAGAAATAATCTCTTTAATCAACCAGGCTTTTATCTACTCTCGTAGGAGTATCTTTACCTGATATCATTCCTTTTGCAGCATTAGCAATGGCTTTAATTGTATTCGTCATATGATATATATTGATAGTCTCGAACTCATCGCTCACCTTATGATAATCGAGATCAACATCAATTGGTGTAGTACTTATCGAATGAGCAGGAACTCCTAATCGGGCAAGTGTAGCGTTATCGGAACGATAAAAAAGATTCTGCTGCGGATATGGATCGGGATAAAAATCATATACTGAATCCGGTGCACTATTAGACAATAGTTCACCAAAAGTTGAACGATCATACCCGGTAATCCATGCGGTATTAGGGCCTGCTACTGCTGGCTTGCCAATCATCTCAATATTAAACATGGCTATGATCTCATCAGGGTCAAGTTGCTTTGAGAAATACTGAGAACCATACCCACCTATTTCTTCTGCTGTAAAAGTGGCAAACATAAGCGTACGCTCCGGTTTTCCTTGAGAGCTGAAATAGTTTGCCAGTTCAATAACCGCAGTAACACCAGAACCATTATCATTTGCTCCATTAGCAATGGAATCACCCTCAACAGGAGCTTGAATACCTATGTGATCATAATGAGCTGAAAACAATACTATTTCGTCTGTCCGCTTACCTTCGATTATACCAACAATATTAGTAAGGGGTTTTTCTTCCACTGAAGCTTCGATATTTACACTAAACTCACCGGGAGTTTCAGAAACCATTACAAAAACAACATTGCTTTTGCCGTTTGTATCTACGGTTCTGGATGGCCTTGAAAAGAATGGTTGGTAACGGCTGAAAATTCCTTCATGAGACTGATCAACAAAAATAAGCAGGTCGTTTTCAGTGTTAGAATATTCCCCAAATTTTTGTTGAAAGTTTTCTCCTTTTTCAATGGTAGCCGTAGAAACAGATTCTCCATTCCAGTTTAATTCATCAGTGTAGATAAATCCAAAAAAATTATTTCGTGCAACTAAAGAACCGTCAAAAGTTAATGTTGCAGACTCAATATTGAACTCAGATAAATTAAAAGACTGTTTGAAACTACTCGATCCTGGTAATGGAGTCAGGCTTGTATTTTCAAATTCTGAAACTATGAAATCAGCAGCCTTCTCAATATCAGGAGTTAATGCTCTACGGCCTCTCATTTCATCAGAACTAATCATTTTCAAAATTCGAGAACTTGATTCTGTAGTTATTGGATAAGTCTCCTGGCACTGTATTAATAGTGGGAAGAAAATTAGAAGTATCGCAATATTGAGGGTTGGCTTCTTCATACTCAAGGCTTTGGCGTTAGACTCTTTTCTAGTATAACTATGTGAATGTTCAAGAGAAGTAAAAAAAAATTAATGCTGATAAAATTATATAAAACAGCTTATTATGAAGCAGGAAACCATTTAATAAGTGTTTTTTTAATTATTTCAGTTGTTACAGGCTTAGACAGGAAGTCCTTCATTCCAACACTTAAACAAAGTTCCTTATCCTCAATTCTGGCATTCGCAGTTATTGCTATAATGGTAGGTTTTTCTTGATCATTTTTTGATGATAATAGTTGCTTGGTAGCATCTATACCATCCATTTCGGGCATCTCCATATCCATGAATATCAGATCGTATTTCTTGGATCGATTTAGCTTTAAAGCTTCTAGACCGTTATTAGCTATATCAGCTTTCAGATCAAGTTTATCAAGAATACGAACCAGAACTTTTTGGTTTATAAGGTTGTCTTCTACAATAAGGATGGAAAGTCCTTCTTTAAAAGAGTTTCCCTGATAATTACTAACATACTTTTTTATTCCCTTCTTATGGTTCGGTTGATAGATCCTCTCAAGGTTCCTTAATAAAGCAGTATGCTTAATTGGTTTATTCAAGTGAAGGTGGAAGAGGTCTTTATACTTTTCCACTTCCTCATTGTGAATGGAGCTTAAGAGTACTAAGGGAAGTTCAGCTTTGGTCCATTTTTTTTGAATCTCTGCTGCAACCTGTACACCAGTAATTTCCGGCATCTGCATGTCTAGAATTCCAAAATCGAAAGAGTCCAGTTTTTCTATGTCATTAATCAAGTCTTTTGGCTTGTCATAGGTAGTAGTTTTGATACCTGCTTTTGCAAGTTGTGACTTTAGAATTTCTAAGTTGGTCTGATTGTCATCAAGTATGAAAACACTTTTACCTTTGAATATGTTAGAAGATTCCAGGTCGGAAATTATCTGGCTTTTCTCAACCTTGATGCTGAAACTGAAGGTGCTACCAACATTTTCATTACTTAAAACAGAAATAGAGCCTCCCATTGCTTCAACCAGCTTCTTACTTATAACAAGCCCTAAACCTGTTCCTCCATACTTACGAGTTGAGCTGGGATCAACCTGGCTAAAGCTTTGAAATAGACGATGCATCTGATCCTCAGCAATTCCGATCCCGGTATCTTTGACCTTAAATTCCAATCGTATACCTTCGGACTCATCAGGTATCATGTTAACAGAAATATAAATCTCTCCGCTTTCGGTAAACTTTAATGCATTAGATAGTAAGTTTATCAAAACCTGTTGAACCCTGTTCGAGTCGCCAATCACAAAATCAGGAACAGAGTCGTCAACAGAATAAAGTAATTCTAAATCCGGGTTCTTATTCGTAGATGAAATAAGATCCAGTACCTGTTCAACTGCTGCTCTGATATTGAAATCAATATCTGCTAATTCAAGTTTGCCAGATTCAATTTTGGAATAATCCAATATGTTGTTAATAATTCCAAGCAGGTTTTCTCCACTCTGGTTAATGATCTTGGAATATTCTTTTTGCTGGTCATTAAGTTTACTCTCAGATAGTAAGCCAGACAACCCAATTACTGCGTTAAGTGGCGTTCGTATCTCATGGCTCATGGTTGAAAGAAACTGGGATTTTGCTATAGAAGACTCTTCCGCTCTTTCTTTGGCGAGTTTAAGGGAGTTTGCGAAACGGAAAGAGAGTATCAATGATTGAAAGAAGAAGAAGAAGAGGTAACCACTAAAGTTCAGGAGCAAGGTTCTTTCAGTAAAACCAAAGTAGGCAAGAATTTCATACAGGAATACAAAAAATACAGAACCAGTACTAATGAGGGCATATTTAGCACCCGGACTGTCATTTACTACCGCTCTTATATACACATAGAATGCATAAAGAATGTATGATACCAGGATAGCAAAGTAAGGGGTAACAAGCTGTGTGAAAAAGGAAGGGGGAAACAGCAGAGTTATTCCAATAAAGAGCAACGAAATTCCACTTAGCAGGTAAATTAGCTTTTTGGAGCTTTCTCTCGGATATAGATTTAAAGTGTACATTCCAAAGATGTAACCAGAGAGAAAAAGAGTTATGTATTCAAGCTTAAGTGTTACAATCCATGGTAAGTTAGGAAGTAAGAAATGAAGAGGATAGCTTCCAAAGCCAATAATTCTGTAACTGTAAATAATGCAGAATAAAGAAAAATACAGGATTGTGGTTTCATGTCGCCCAAAGAGGTATAACCCAAAAAAGAATAATCCTCCCATAAGTAAAGCACCAGTCAGCACAAAAGCGTAACCGTATTCAATAGCTCTTTCGTTAAATAATTTTTCTGTGGAACCTAACTTGATAGGGTAATATGCACCTCCTTTACTATGGTCAAAGTTCGAAATTTGTAGAACTATGACTAGTGAATCACTATCTATATCACCAAGGGCAAAAGTACTTGGAAGCCAGTGTGGAGTGTAATCCTCTTTTGAAGTACCCACCATTCCATTCCTGGATACAACCTGGTTATTTACATAAAGTAGATACGATGAGTAAAAATCAGGAACAGAAAGAGCAAGTGGGCCTGAATTTTTCGAAATATAAACGGTAGTTCTATAGGTTGCGTATCCCATCGCTGAATACTGGTTTCCAGAATTCCAGCTTTTGCTAAATTCCCGGTGCTGAGTTTTATCAAAAGAGCGGATTTCAGATGGGGAAAGAAGCTGTTCCCAATAAAACTCCCAATTTCCTTCAAGCAGTACAGGTGAGTTTTGTTGGAAGTTATAAGAACTTAGATCGATTTTACCATTTTCAACTAATCGAGGTGATTGGGAATAAACTGAACCAGTAATTCCAAAAAGCAGGCATAGAAATACAAGTATGCCAGAGAGCATATTAATTCTAAAAACTGAACGTATTAAGTATTCCAATGCTAGTTAGTTGTATTATCGAAGCCGCTCTGTGATCCGGGTACCCATCGAACCAATGCAGCCTTAGTGCTTTGTAGTGTTATCGGTTTTGAAATAAAGTCCTGCATTCCAGCTTCAAAGCATCTCATTTTATCTTCTGAAGTAACATTTGCTGTCATTGCTACAATCACTGGTTGAGAAGGGAGATTTTTCAAAGCTTTAATTCGTTGTGTAGCTTCAATTCCGTCCATCTCCGGCATCTCCATATCCATGAAGATTAAATCATACCCCTTTTCCTGTACCCTTTCTAAAGCTTCAAATCCATTGTTTGCAATATCTGCTTTCGCACCAAGCCTTTCAAGAACTTTTAACACTACTGTCTGGTTTATCTTATTGTCCTCTACCACCAATATATTACTTGAATTATCTACCTCTTCTTTTGTATCAGTTTTAATATTTCTGGAAGTGTTCTTATCTGCGTTTTGAACTCCTTGAATATCAATTGTGAAATAGAAAGAACTACCTTTATTCACTTCACTCTCTACCCAAATTTTACCACCCATACTTTCAACAATTCGTTTGCTGATAGCAAGCCCGAGTCCCGAACCTCCGTACTTCCTATTCCTATTGGCGTCTAATTGTGTAAACCGATCGAATAATAAGGGCATTTTTTCTTCAGGTATTCCAATTCCAGTATCACGAACTACAAAGAGAGCCTGAGTTTTTTTGCTGTCAGATTCAGCTTCAGTTAATGATACTTCTACCGAGATATCTCCTTCATCAGTGAACTTGATAGCATTACCAATGAGATTAATAAGTACCTGGCGAAGTCTAATTGGGTCAGTCTCAAAATGGTTTGATAAACTATCATCAAACTTAAAGCTCAAGCTAATTTTTTCCTGATCGGCCAGTGAACCAAGAATTTTTATTACATCAGCCAAAAGTGTTGGAATGTGAACCGGTTCATGCTCGGCTTCTACTTGATCAGATTCGATTTTTGAGAAATCTAATATGTTATTAATAATTCCAAGCAAGCTTTCACCACTCTTTTTTATGGTTTTGGCAAACTTCGTTTTCTCATCTTCTGACTTGCTACCAACAAGTAACTCGGAAAGCCCGATAACCGCATTCAATGGGGTTCTCAATTCATGCCCCATCGCAGATAAGAAATGACTTTTTACCATTAATGCAGCTTCTGCTTCTTCTTTTGCAGTGGTTAAAGAGTTTGCAAAGCGGAAAGAAAGTATTAGTGATTGAAGTACAAAAAACAGGATATACCCAAAGAAATCTATGTATAGCCTTTCTTCTACTATGCCATTGAATTCCAGGCGGGTATGTACAAAAACAAAGAAAATCACAAAGGTACTGGATACTGCAAAAATAGCCCCACTTCTCTTGTTTTTTAATGCCTTCGCAAATATTACGGATGAGTAGATAATATATACTGCGGTTGGAAGAAAGAATAAATTTAGAAGCTGTGTATAAATCATAGCAGGGCTAACTATGATTATAAAACAAAGAATGAAGTAATAGCTATTAAATACTTGGATCACCCTGTTATGAACTTCATCCGGGTAAAGACTTTTAACAAACAGCCCAAATAAAGGAGCTGATAGAAACATAGAGAGGTATTCCAGTTTAGTAGTAAACCACCATGGTAGGTCCGGGAAAAACATGTGCAAGGTGTAGGGTTCAGCACCTACTAATCTATAACAGTACACAAAGCAAAAAAGAGAGAAGTAAAGGATAGCTTTATCATGCCTACCAAAAGCATATAGTCCCAGGAAGAACAATCCACCCATTATTATACCGCCAGTAATCAGTATAAAAAAACCGTTTTTATTTGTTCTGGAAAGATTAAAACCCTCTTCGGAACCAATAATTGGCGAGCGCCAAATTCCACCTTTGCTATGTTCGAAGTTTGCAACCTGGAAAACTAATTCTAAAGACGGTCCATCAAATCTATCGAGTGACACAGATTTATTTACCCATTTTGGAATATGATCTTTTGCATTATTCGCAACCTGTCCATTTTTTGCTATTTCTTCTCCATTAATGAACAGCTTATATGACGAGTAGGTATCTGGAATATTAATTGCTAACGGTAGGTGCTCATCTGGTAGTAGTACAATTAATCGGTAAGTTGCATATCCCTGATTATCAAGTTCATCAAAATCATTCCAGAGATGAGGGAATTCAACAATAGAGGTGTTTTGTGAAGAGATTTGATGTGGGGGGACAAGTTGTTTCCAATAAAACTCCCATTCCCCATCTAAAGAAACACGGGAGTTATCATCAAACTTGTACTCAGTTAAATCAATAACTCCATTCTGAGCAATAGTTTGAGAATATCCTGGATGAAAGCACAAAAAACATGCAATAATCGAAACCAGCATCAAAAAATGCAAACGTTTTAAATCCAATAGTATAGATGCCCAATTAAATAATTGAGTCATAAGGTATACAAAAGAAATAAAAAAGGCTCTAACATTAAGAGCTTCTATCGTTTAGTAAAATTAGCTTGCAGCTGGGGTCCATGTAAAATCAGGATCACCAAACTTCTTCAGAGTTCTATAATGTGAAACAATGGCATCCTTGAAAGTTTCATGGATATTGTATGGTACACCATATTTTTTAGCAACTTCTTCTACAATAGGGCTAATAGCAGGATAGTGTATGCTACAGGTTTTTGGGAACAAATGGTGTTCAATCTGGAAGTTCAGGCCACCTACATACCAGCATAAGGCTTTATTGTCACGCGCAAAATTATTAGTTGTAAGCATTTCATGAATTACCCAATGATTTTCAATCATATTTTCCTCATTAGGAATAGGATGTGTCGTAGATTCAACTACATGGGCAAGTTGGAAAATAATTCCAAGAATTAAACCTGCAGTTAGATGAAAAGATGTAAACCCTATAAGAAATTGCCACCACGTAATATCAAGAAAAACAAGTGGCGCCACTATTGTTACTAAGTAATAAACGATTTTAGTAATAATCAGTTTTATCCACTCATTGATCGGGTGCTTCTTATTTTCATATGGCCCTAATGGTGATTTGAAGAAGTACCAGTAATCTTTGATAAATACCCAAAAGAAAGTGGCAAAGCTGTAAGCAGGAAATGCCAGAAAGTGTTGAAAGCGATGAATAGGTTTATATTCAGAGTGAGGGGACAAGCGAATAAACTCAGCTACTTCTAAATCTTCATCATGTCCGTGGATATTCGTGTATGTGTGATGGATTATGTTATGAGTAATTTTCCATATGTAGCCATTAGCTCCCGCCATATCAAAGAAAAGTCCTAAAAAGCTATTCACCCAACTCTTTGATGAATAAGCTCCGTGCAAAGCATCATGCGTAATCGAGAATCCAATTCCTGCCATCCCGATTCCCATAACGATACACATTAGCCACATTTGACCCAGGGTAAATGAGCCAGTCATAATTAATGCGTAAGTACCCCAATAAACTGTTAAGATGACAATTGTCTTAATAACCATCGCAGCGTTAGCGTGGCGGGAAAGATTGTTTTCCTTGAAATACTCGTCTACTCTTTTTTTAACCTCCTTATTAAATTCTTTATCGATTTTGTTATTGAAGGTTACGAGAGCTGGCATGAAGACGTATTTAATTTTTTAATATTTCGAAAGGTAATAAATAACAGCTGTTATTGCTTAGAAAACCTCATTAACAATGTACCCGTTGTCTATGAGTCGGTTAACAAGCTCATCCCCGAATGCAGTCATTGGAGTTAAGAATCCAAATCGTTCATCTGGTTCTGGTAATCTTTCCAACTGCTGAGCTAACGTAAATGCTGATTCACAAAGGAAAAAGACTGTTGCTTTATTACTTGGATCGCCTGGATAACTGAACTTCATACGAAAACGTTTCCCTGATTTGGATTTCGCAATAGCAAGCAGTTTCATATAGCCGTTTTCTATTGATGCCTCACTTGGCCCCTCACCGGGAGGAGGTGTAATAGACAAAACGAGCTTTCTGAACCATTTGAACTTTCCAAAAACGCTAATCGAGATGAGCATGAGGGAAACCGCTAAAAAAGGAATCGGATTGAAGCGTTTCCCTAATGAACTATGTTCGGAGTAAGCGATCTTTTTAAAATAAGGTGTTCCAAAGTTTCTCATCAGGCTGGCTGTACGGTAAATCACCTTAGAGTTAATCCCACTCATAATAAAAGGAGCAGACCAACGCGAAATATCTTTATCAAAGCCAAAAAAGTTTCGGTCCTCTGCATCTGTTAAGTCCTGACTTGTACCTTCCATAGCAAGCCTGGGGTCGGTCATCAGCTTGTATTCGCCTGTTTCAAACTTGTTCATCATTGTAGCAATAGTACCACCGTTAAACCCACCACTAATGCTGTAATAAGCTTTTATATATACTTCATCATCAGGGCTAAACTTTTTACAGAGCAAAAATGTGCAAACTTCAGCAGGCACACTGTCAAAGCCTGAAAAAGGAATGAGTTTACATTTATTCTTTTTTGCCAGTACATCATATTTATCAGACATTTGCTTAATGAAACCAACTTCCCCAGTAATATCCAGGTAATGAGTTCCTTGTTCTGCACAACTGGCAATTACATTTTCACCGTACAATGAATAAGGGCCGGCTGTAGTTACAATAACTCTTGTCTTACTGACTACATGATCAACTTCCGACTTATTCAGGTTATCTACTTTAAAGACCTGGCTTTCAGTAAAACCAAGTTCATTAGCTAAGGCAGTTAATTTATCAAGGTTACGACCTGCAATTCCAATCGTAAGATCTTTTGGAGCATGATCTACGAAGTACTTTGCTGCTCTACGTCCTGTAAAGCCAGTAGCACCAATAAGTATGATATCAAATGGCCTGTTATTCAGTTTCTTGCTCTGTATTTAATTTCTGTTTGTTTTTAGAGTATCTCATTTGAAGAAGCTCAACTAGTAGCGCAAATCCCATTGGCAAATAGATATATGCCTTTGGAACTTCTTTATGAAATCCTTCCATGAAAATTGTAATCCCAATACTGATTAAAAAGGAGAGGGCGAGGATTTTAAGAGCCGGGTTCGCAAGTATAAACTCGCCTATTGGTTTTGCAAAAATCAAAATCCCTACAAAGGAAAGAATAACCGCAATTACAATAACCCAAACCTGGTCGGTCAGCCCAATAGCGGTTATTACTGAGTCAACAGAAAAAACAATGTCTAGTAACACAATCTGTGTGATTACATAACTAAATGTGTTTTTAGCAGAATTTCCATTAGAGTGTTCAAGTTCATCCTTTAATTCAACAGTATGATGAATTTCTTTGACAGCTTTGTAAATCAGGAATAAACCACCAAGAATAAGCAGCAGGTCTCTGACTGAAAAATGCAGGATAATAGGGTCTGTAAGTTCAGTGAGCTGAAGAAGAAGAAATAATACTACAATACGCGCTATAAGGGCGAGGGCTAAACCAATAATTCGTGCCTTTTGCTGAAGTTCCTTTTTTAACCTGCTAACAAAAATGGTGATCACAAGTATGTTATCAACCCCCAGAACTAGTTCCAGCCCGATCAATAGTGCGAGTGTGGCAAGCGTGTCAGCCATAAAAGAATCCGTTTAAGAGTTAGAAAAGAGTTTGTCGATAACAACCATATTACTTACTGCATCTTCAAGAGTGGTAGGTACTGGCGTATCATCTAATACAGCTTTGGAAAAAGCATCTCCCTGTAAAGTATATTGGTCTACTGTATCAAAGAAGAAGGTTTCTTTGTCACCCGCTTTGGATACCCAAACTTTTCTTTTGTTTTCATTTGCAGAATTAAAAGGAATATTCATCTCAATAAATCCTTTAGTTCCATAAATAGTAGCCCCTTGATTATGGTCTAATTGAGTTGAACACATAAAAGTTGCTATTCCTTGCTCGAATTCCAAAACCCCGGTTGTTTGAATATCGGTATTAAAATCAGGGTCAGTTTTAATTCCTGATTTGACAGCAATAGGCTCTGATTCAAAAATATACCTTGAAAGGTTGATACAGTAACAACCAACATCCAGTAAGGCCCCTCCACCAATGTCAGCCTGGTTCCGAACGTTCTTGGGATCATTGTTGAAATAAGTAAAAACAGAGTGGATTGAAGTAATTTCTCCGATTTCACCACTATTTATTACTTGTTTTACTTTCTCCCATTGTGGATGAAATCGATACATAAAGGCTTCCATAACCTTTAAGTCAGGGTATTCTTTAGATACTTCTAAAAGTTTTAGTGCTTCTTCACTTGTAATAGAAATCGGTTTTTCACACAATACATGTTTGCCGGCTTCAAGTGCTTTTATAGTCCAGGGAACATGCAAATGATTGGGCAGGGGGTTATAAACAGCATCGATATCAGGATCAGTAAGTAGTTCTTCATAAGATCCATAATAATTCTCTATCCCAAGAGTTTCAGATGCTAGTTTTGCGTTTTGAAGGTTTCGGGAAGAAATTGCTTTTATGGTACAGTATTCACCTTTTTGCATAGATGGGATAACATTTTTGACGGCTATATTCGCAGTACTAAGTATGCCCCAATTAACTTTTTCCATAGTTACTTTTTGAAATCAATTAACAGATGTGAGTGTAAAAGTAAATACTAAGTTTTGGTTGAACTCGCTAGTTTAAAATTGAACGCAATCAGGAACTTTAGAATTAGTTTAACCGTAGCAGGTTTCAAAATTGATATCAGTTACAATTCATCCTATACTGTATGTGTAGAAAATGACAATCGAGAAATGATAGGTTTGTTAAATAAAGCCCGGTTTTATTGTGGAGTCTTATTTGGGGTAATTCTTGTTTTAGGCAACACAATTCACATAAAAGCTCAGACGGCTAACTCCACAGAAAGTAGTTTCGAGTTAACGAGTAAAAAGAACCGTTCAGTAACCATACCTTTCAAGTTATATAACAATCTTATAGTAATTCCTTTATCCATAAATGGCTCTGATACGCTAAATATGATACTGGATACAGGTGTTAGAAATACACTGATTACGAGTCTGCAGACTAATGAAGAAGTTAATCTAAACTATTCAAGAACCGTTAGAATAAGGGGGCTTGGTGAAGGAGCATCAATTGAAGCGCTGGCATCATATGGAAATACAATCAAGATTGATCGTGTTTTAGGTACAAACCAGGAAATACTGGTACTGGTTGAGGATATTTTTTTCCTTTCTGCTTTACTGGGTACTAATGTGCACGGGTTGATCGGGCATTCTGCGTTTAAAGATTTTATTGTTGAAATAGACTATGAAAAAAAGCGGATTAAATTTCATGATCATGAAAGATTTCAAAAGGGATATTCAAAAAGAAAGAATAGCAGTAAGTGGACAGCTCTGCCTTTAACATTCAGGGATGACAAGCCTTACCTGGATCTGGAAATTATAGAGAAAGATGGTTCCAAAAGTACAGTAAATCTGTTAATTGATTCAGGTGCCAGCCATACTATGGCATTGTATTACTCAGCAAACGATGAACTCGATTTACCAAAGCCGCGAATAAGATCCTTTTTGGGTAGTGGTTTAAGTGGTGAAATTCACGGATACTTGGGGAAACTTCATGAACTCAGGATCGGAGACTATGTATTAAATGAACCCATTTCATCCTATCCTGATGAAGAAGGAATCAAAAGAGCGTTGGTATACAGTTCCAGAGATGGAAGTATCGGTGCAGACGTTCTCAGAAGATTCAAAATCTTCTTTAATTACCAGGACAGTACACTTTTGCTTCAACCAAATGAGTTTTTCAAGGACAAGTTTACTTACAACATGAGCGGCTTAGATATTGGAGCTCCATATCCGAACATTCCACTCTATGAAATCACCCAGGTAAGAGAAGGTTCTATTGCTGATCTATCCGGACTTCAAAAAGGAGATATTATTTCTGAGCTAAATGGCAAGCGAGCTATTAAGTACTCAATAAATGAAGTGATCTCAATCTTTCAGGGTAAGTCCGGTAGAAAAGTAAATATCAGGGTGATGCGTGATAATAAATATATCCGCAAAGAATTCACCTTAAGAGATGAACTTAATTAATCCGAATAAATTTCATTAATTAAGCCCGCTAGCCGTACTCCAGCCTGGAGTAACCGTTCTTCTACAGTACTAAAATTCAGGTATGAGTACCTATAGCTAAGCCGGCCATCTTCCGGATAATCGTATACCTGTTCAAGTAGTGCACTGGATTCATAAGCCCAATCCAGAACTTCCGTAGACTGCCACTCTTTAACTAATTCATCAGTTAATGGGTCATCAATAAAATCTGCAAGTTCCGTAAAGCTAAGTTGCTTCGCATCAATCATCTGGCTGTCCCAAACACGATGTAGGTTGGTACTATCCCGAAACCAAGTTACTTCGGCATCATTACCACCACGATCGGTCCCATTACCAACGTGTAAGGGTTGATGTAAATCTCCTACAAGATGTACGAGCACTTTAAGATTTATAGCCTCCTGTTCATCCGATAGTTCACCTGTTTTAAGTTCGGTGACTACTTTATCAATAGCCCAAATAATATCTCCACCTTCAGCTTTTTCTACAGTTTCATATGTTTCTCCCGGAGGAAGTGTAACATAGTGCCATGGGCTCATATATCTGAAATTATTATCAGATCTAACTTCATCCATCCATGTACTTACCTCAGCAAGTGAATTTCCATTAAGAACGCGGTCCACGTTTGTAGCCGCATTATCAGTAAGTAGTGAAGTAGCAATATGCCCAACTGCTCTGTGCCCTGTTTGTCCCCAACGCATTGTTGTATTTGAGTTAGCAACGGGGAGTAGAATCATTGAAAGAATTAGAATGAGCTTTGTCATACAGATATTATTGCAATTTTTGGTTGCCTAATGCTAGCAAATACTAGAAAAGAATCATAATACCTTTTTGTAAAGGATTATAGAGCTACAAATTTAATATAGCTCAGTAATACCAGGACAATTCTTATGTACAAGGTCGAGGACTTTCTTCCTGTGCTTAATGGGGCATACTATTCTAAGTACTTTCTCCCAGTTCTCTAAGTCGAGGCTCCAACATAAGACTTCTGAATGGTTATCTAGGATATTTGAAATTGATCGAATATCCTCCTTTGTTTGGAAGTATGTTCGAAACACAAGACATAGTGTCTGATTCTCAAGGTATTGTGTTCTCTCAATATAATCTGAGGTGCTGGTGATGTCCGCTGTTAAAAACCCTATATAAGTCATAGCTATATTTCGTCTGTTTTAACGTTCCCAGAAAAAAGGAGGCTCAATACCTAAAGATCTTAGATATACATAGCCCTGGCCTCTGTGATGTATTTCATTATCTAAGAAATAGAAAAAGTGAGACCAAATTGTCCCTTCATAGATTTCAAAAGCCACTTCTGTTTCCTGAAATCTACCTTCAGGAATCTGAGCCCATAATTCATCAATCTTTTCGGTGGACCAATCCCAGAGCTTGAGTATTTCTTCTTTTGTTTTTGGAGACTTTCTGTCCTGGATTTCTTCAAAACGTTGCCATTTACCACTAACAATCCCATTGACTCCGGGTACAGCAATATCAATAAGTTCCATTGCCATTTCAGCAAAAGGCCGCATTTCTCCGATTCGATGATTAAATAGTTTATCCTCTGGAAATGCGTCAATAACTTTACGGGTTAATCGGCGATGGCCCTGCCAGTGATTTAGAAGTTCATCTTCAGTTATTGTTGAGGAAGAAATCGTATTTTTCGACATTGTTCTAAGGTTGAGTTAAGAGTTTATACAACAAGGTATTAGCTCGTACTGACAACCCTATGTCAGGAAGGATTACACTTTTTTTGAAATAGTTTTAACAGGCGGTTTTTGAGAAAAATGAGTGACAATCTCTTTTCCAAGCTCAAGTAAAAGCTCTTTCAATTCAATTGGTTCAACTACTTTTATTGAATTAGTCCAGGTTAGAAGCCACCTCGCCATATATTCCAATGAAGGGCTCATGAATGTCATTTCGATTCCGCCTTTAGTTGGTTTTTCCCAGGCCCAACCATGCCAATACTTTTGGTCACCCACATAACGTGCAATTTTCACATCAAACCAAAGAACTACTTTGATGAGGTTTCTCTCTTTAAGAAGATTATCATCGTAAAAATCCTGGAGTGTATGCTCTGGCGGTTGACGGAGCTTAACTCCTGTTTTAGTAAATTTTCTAAATCTATCCAGTCTGAACAATCTATATCCTTCTCTCAGCTTACACCAGGCCGCCAGGTACCAGTGATTCCCCATTGTAAGTAATCCCAATGGCTCAACACGGCGAATAGTTTGTTCTTCACTATAAGGCCGGGAGTAATTAATCTCGATAATTTCCTTTTGGTAGATGGCGTTTTGCACCCGTTCAAAAATCCTGTCATCTTCCGGAGCATTGGGTTGGTGACGATATGGGAAAGCCTGGATATGTTCATCCAGAGATTCAAAGTACTCTTTATCGTCATGAGGAAGTGTTGACCTGATCTTATCAAGGGCTGATAAATAAGATTTCCCCAGTTCAGTATGATTCCACCTTTGCATTAATCGCTCACCTGCAAGCAAGGAAGTGGCTTCACTTTTATTAAACATCACAGGTGGAAGGTGATATCCTTTTACAATGTAATACCCTTCACCTGGTTCTGAACCAATCGGAACCCCGGCTTCCTGTAGTGCTTTTAAGTCTCTGAAAACAGTTCGCTCGCTGATATTGTAGCGCTCTGTCAATTCTTCAACAGAAACTCGATGTCTCCCTTCAAGAAAAATAATGATAGCAGTAAGGCGGTCAATTCTATTCAATCTCTTTAAATCCTAAATATTTCAGTTCTTCAAAAGATCTTAGTAAATCACTCTCTAATTTTAAAAAACCATACTCGAAACGGAAAGGTCTATCTGTACGGAGTTTAGCAAAAAGTTTAGTTTTATCCGACCGATAGCTAAGATCCCGAAGCACAGCATCATATTCCTTTATAGGGTGTAAACGATGTAATAAATCCTTAAAAGAATAATTTAAAGAGGCGAGTGAAATGGATTTTGTTTCATAAAGTTCTTCAATAGGTGGGCATGTCAAACCAAAAAAATCACACAATTTCTTACAAACCATCATACTGGCATTTAGTTTGGCTTGCTCCGAATACCCCGCAATATGAGGAGTTGCAATAAAAGCTTGTTCCATTACTTCGGGATTAAAATCTGGCTCATTTTCCCATACATCGATGACTATGTCATCTATGGCTCCTGAATTCATAGCATCAAGCAGGCTTTGTTCATCAATAACCCCGCCTCTGGCTGCATTCAAAATGAGTTTGAAGGATCGTCCTGAAAGTTTTTCTTTATTTAACCAATGATGTGTAGGAAAGTTACCAGAATGAGTAAGTGGGACATGAAAAGTTAAAATATCGCAGTCCAGAATTTCATCTAAAGTTGATGAAGTAAAATCCTTTTCATTTTGTTCTCTCGGTGGGTCAAATAGTTTATAGTTCAGTCCAAATTTAGTAAACATGTCAGCTACAGCCATTCCTGCTTTCCCAGCACCGATGATTCCGTAAGTAAAATCCTGGAGTTGAACCTGTCTATTTTCGCGCCAGAGTAATAGTGAAGTTATAATATATTCAGCTACAGCCTGAGCATTACACCCTTTTGCGTCAGCAAATTTGAGCCCTTTACTTTCAATATATTCGATATCAATATGATCGCTACCTGAGGAGCCAGTTCCTATGAATTTGAGCGAGGATGGAATATCAGGAAAACTGTCAGTGTTTAGTTTGGTTACCGTGCGAAGGAGAAGAGCGTCAAAATCATTTGTATCAGGGATACCATCAGATGGGTTATAAAACCCTAATTCTGTATCACCAGGAAGAAATGATGTGAGTTTATGCAGGTTCTGATCTGCGATTATCTTAAGCAAAGAAAATAGAGTTTAAGTGAGAAAAAAATGTCTAATTGAGCTATACTTGGTACATGGACACTAATTATAACATTGTTTCCCTAATTCGCAAAAAACGAGAAGCGGAAATTCTTACAGAAAAAGAAATTCGATATATCATCGATGCCTATACGCATGGAACTATCGAAGATTACCAGGTGAGTGCTTTTTTAATGGCGGCATTCCTGAATGGCTTAAATGCTGATGAATCTGCAGCGCTTACATACTCAATGCTTCACTCGGGAATAGTGGTTGATCTTTCATCTGTTGCTGGTAAAAAAGTTGATAAACATTCAACGGGCGGAGTTGGGGATAAACTGTCACTGATTTTGGCGCCTGTTGTAGCAAGTGCCGGAGTTCCTGTACCAATGATTTCGGGAAGAGGTTTAGGCCATACAGGAGGAACTTTAGATAAACTTGAATCTATTCCTGGTTTTGAGGTAGACATGGACCTGGACAGGTATATCGAAATTATCTCGAAACACGATTTAGTGTTAGCAGGTCAGACAAAAGAAATTGCTCCTGCAGACAAAAAATTATATGCACTAAGAGATGTAACTGCAACAGTCGAGTCTATTCCATTGATTGCAGGGAGCATAATGAGTAAAAAACTTGCAGAAGGTATTGATGCACTAGTATTAGATGTGAAATATGGTTCCGGCGCCTTCATGAAAAACCTGGACGATGCCATAAAGCTTGCTGAGACATTAGTAGCTATAGGTGAGAAATTCGAAAAAAAGACCATCGCTTATTTAACAAACATGAATCAACCACTTGGTTATAAAATTGGAAATTGGTTAGAAGTTGAGGAGTGTATTTATGCGCTCAAAGGGGAAGGCCCGGATGATATTCTTGATTTATCTCACCTGCTGTCCGGTACTATGATTTACCTTGGTGGAAAAACGAATAGCATAAAAGAAGGTGTAGAAGTGAGTAGGCAGCAGATCGAAAATGGCGAAGCGTTCCAAAAATGGATAGATATTGTTGAGGAGCAAGGAGGAGATTCGGAGGTGATTAAAAACCCAAAGAGTTATCCAAAGGCTCAATATGAGTTTGAGTTGTTAAGCAGAGAAGAAGGATACATTTCTTCAATGAACTCTTACGATATAGGAATGGGATCTTTAGAGCTAGGTGCAGGTCGAAGAATGAAAGAAGACGTAATAGACCCAACAGCAGGAATTGTCTTAAAAAAGAAAGTTGGAGACAAAATCGTAAAAGGTGAAACAATTTTAGTGGGATATACGAACAAGCCCGCCATGATCGATACTGTTACAGAGCTTTTATATGGTGCAGTTGAGATTAGTAATGAGAAACCTGAACCGGAACGTCTGGTGACTCATATTTGTGATAGCAACGGGACAAGGGCATTTGACCTTTAACATGTTGAATTACTATAATAATCAGTTAACTTAGTTCCTGATACATAAAGGGCATAAAAATACGGTAAACACAATGTTTAAAAGATTTATTCGCGCAATCAAATCAATGTTCGGTGGGGTAATAAGCTCCATGGAGAATCCTAAATTGATTCTTGAACAAAATATTAGGGACTTAAACGATCAAATTCCTCAAATGAATGAGAATATCGCTACAGTAAAAGCGAATTTGATCATGCTCCAAAAAGAAGTAAAAAGAAACGAAAGACAGATCTCTGAGCTAACCTCAAAAATTAAATCTGCGATTCAGGCTGGCCGTGATGATATCGCAGAAGGTTATGCACTTCAGTTAGAAAAAGCTAAAGAGACCATAATTCACTCCAGGGATCAACTTCAGTTTGCTGAAAGAGCGTATGAGAAAGCATTGAAAGTGAAGAAAGTGTTTATGCGTGAAAAGGATCGTAAGATTCAGGAAGCAAAAGAAGCTTTACGAGCAAGCGAGCGTGCAGAATGGCAGTCAAAGATTGCAGATACATTAGAACAATTTGAAGTGGGTGGAATTGACCAGACTCATGATGAAATGATTTCCAGAATTAATGAAGAGTCTGCCAAGAATGAAGCACGTATGGAAATAGCACTAGACAGTATTGATACTCAGACTATGGAAATTGAAGCGAATGCAGAGAAAATTCGCGCACATGAATTAGTTGAGCAATTTAAATTGGAAATGGGCGAGTCTTCAGGTTCAATATCTATTGATGAAGAACCGGTAGCAGAAAAATCCTCGACCAAATCTGTTGGCAATAAAGAAAAAAGCTAATAGGTTTACACCATGAGTAGCCAAAGTGAACAAGAACGTGAACGCCTGAAGGAAGAATACAAGGATCATTACCGACGCATTAAGGAAGCCAAAGAGCGTTTAAAACAAACCGAGAAAAAAGGTAAAATTGCCCAGGCATTGAATAATATGAATGCGGACAATCTCCTTGAATCTGTAGATGAATTTCTTGGTAAGGTAAAGGAAAAAGTGGTGCACTCTGAAGCCAGGCTTGATGTTGCAATGGACAGCTATGATGACGAAGATTTGGATAGTGTAGAGTCGAGGTTAAAGAAGGAAAAGCTGGCAGAGGAAATCAAAAAAGAGAAAGCGAAGCAGACGCTGAAACAAGTTAAAGCTGAAATGGGTATGCTTTACTCTGAAATTGAAAAAACGGCAGATGAAATTCATGCTGAGAAAACAATAGGAACTAAAAAAGAGGACGAGTCTCCAAAAGATACTCCCTCAGATGAGGCTTAATGTCTACAGACGAACTTAATATAAATTATTCTCGAGAAGCATTTTTGAATCCAATAAACCTGGGGGTTTTACTGGTTTCAACTATAGGTGCACTTTTCTTTAGTAACTTTAGTGTTGATGTATCAAATCTATTACTAACAACAGTATTTGGTTTTGAGTTGATGTATCTGGGAGTGGTTCCAAAACTCCCTCGCTTCAGAAAAAAGATGGAACTCAAGAAGATTAAGGAACGTCACGCTTCGAATAATGAAAAAGATTTATTTCAATCACTTGATTCTGCAAGCCAGAAGAGATTTTTAGTATTAAAACATCTTGCCAAGTTAGTTCAGGAGAATTTTGAAAAACTTCCATATAGTTCTCAAGGCCTGTTAGATAATATTGGCAAAAAGATTGATGAGCTGTTAGGAAACTACCTGACGCTACTTGATCTCATAAAACGCTACGAAGTATATCTTAACACTTCTCTTGAGACAAACTTAAAGGAAGAAGTCATTCGTCAAATCGAAGAAATTAAAGCTATAGAGTCGGAAAAGCTTAAGCGTACCAAAGCACGTCGTGTGGCGATAATGCAAAAGCGTTTAAACAAATTTAAGATAGCCAAGGAGAAGTATTTAGTATGCGAGACTCACCTTGAGACTATTGAAGATGCTGTTCGATATATCTATGAGCAGTCGATGACAATGAGTAACCCTGAAGAAATCGGTTTCCAGTTAGATAACCTTCTTACTGAAGTAGATGAGACTTCACAACTTATTGATGATCTTGATCAGGATATCTTACCAGAATACACTACTGAGTGGGAAACAGAACTGGATTTTGATTCTATTCTTGATGAATTATCTGATGACGTAAGTACTGAGGCCTCACAAAAGAAAAAAGTTCGCGAATAATATGAGCAACAGTTTTCAAACGCTTCTTCTTGAGATAGAAGATTCCGGAGTTTGTACACTTACCATAAACCGCCCTGATAAACTAAATGCCCTGAATAACCAGGTTTTTGAAGAACTTGATATGGCATTAGATTCTATTCAAAAGAATTCATCTGTTAAGGGACTCATTATTACAGGAACAGGAGACAAAGCATTTGCTGCAGGTGCTGATATCAAAGAGCTTGCAAACCTGTCTCGCGAAGAAGCTACCAAGCTATCGAAAAGAGGACAGCGGGTTTTCCAAAGGATAGAAGATTTAAGCATTCCAGCTATTGCTGCAGTAAATGGATATGCTTTAGGCGGTGGTTGTGAACTGGCAATGGCCTGTCATATCAGGATAGCATCTCAGAACGCCCTTATGGGTTTGCCTGAAGTGAGTTTAGGACTAATCCCAGGTTATGGAGGTACACAACGTCTTACACAGTTGGTTGGGCATGCCAAAGCATTAGAGATGATCATGACTGGAAGATTTGCTAAAGCTGCTGAAGCAGAGAAACTTGGATTGGTAAATAAAGTGTCAGAAGAGAATGTGGTAGTAGATGCGAAGACCATGCTGCAAATTATTTTAAAACAAGCACCGATAGCTATAAAAAATGCTATATTGGCTGTGAAAGAAGCAGGAAAAGAGTCAGGGTATGATTCGGAAGCAAATCTTTTTGGAGATTTGTTTGGTACTGCTGATTTTAAAGAAGGGACTTCGGCTTTTCTGGAGAAGCGTAAGCCGGGCTTTTCTGGTAAATAGGAACTAATTTTTCGTTAATGAGCGACGAGCCTCCATCGGGTAGTAAAATAGTAAGAAACATAAGAGGAGCCATATAATATGGAGTGGCTCTTGATAACAGCAACGATCATACTGAGTGGGTTTTTCTCAGGCTCTGAAATAGCTTTTGTTACCGCAAACAAGTTAAAGCTGGAAGTTGCATCCCGTAAGAAAAATATGTTGGCGAGCTCTATCGATTTCTTCAAGAGTAAACCAGAGACTTTTATAACAACCACATTAGTAGGTAACAACATCGTTAACGTTCTCTATGCAACGTTGATGGCTATTTTCCTAGTAGCTCCAATACACGAGTATTCAGAGCTATGGTTTTCACACACACCAACAGATGTTCAGGTACTAATTGCACAGACTATTATTGCCTCAGTTCTGATTATGCTTTTCGGAGAGATTATTCCGAAGGCTATTTTTAGGGCTCAGGCCGATGTGATGATTAACCTGATCGCAATGCCTCTCAGGTTTTTTTACTATCTGTTAAGACCTCTAATTGTATTAGCAGATAGTTCTTCCAACGTTCTTATCAAACTATTGGTCCCGGATGCGGAAAAGGTGGAATCATTCTATCGTCGCCAGGATGTAGAACTGATATTCAGAGAACTAAGAGACAGCGGTGGTAATGAAGATATTGATCAGGATGATTCTGAAATCCTGCATAATGTTCTTGAGCTTTCTACCAAGCGAGCTAAGGATACCATGATACCCCGGATTGAGATTGAAGCCGTTGAGAAAAATACTTCTATTGAAGACGCATTGGACCTTTTTATAACTTCCGGGCATTCTAAGCTTCCCGTTTACCAGGACTCAATTGATGATGTTATAGGGGTAATATTTGCCTATGATCTCTTCAACATGCCAAAAAGTCTAAATGAAATAATCAGGCCGGTTAAGTTGGTACCATATAGCAAAAAGGCAAAAGATTTACTTACAGAGTTCAGAAAATCAAATATGTCGGTAGCTATTGTATTGGATGAATATGGAGGTACAGCGGGTATGATTACGATCGAAGATTTATTGGAAGAAGTAGTAGGTGATATCCAGGATGAGCATGACATTGACGATGAAATAATGAAACGTCTTTCATCAAATACTTTTGTGATTAGTGGAAATGTTGAAATTGAAGAACTGGTTGCTAAATTTGAAGAAATTGAATTACCTGTGGAACCTTCGGACTATGATACCGTAGCGGGCTACATAATAAACCATTTGGGGCGCATTCCGACAGTAAATGAGGAAATATTTATTGAGGGCAAAAAATTCATAATAAGTAAGGCAACCCAAAGCAGAATCGAAACTGTAAAGCTTATTCTCATTGAATAGTAAATAACTACGAAGTAGCATTATGTTTGACAATTATCCAGCATGGTCACAAGACTTTGCACGAAAATATTTAAGCCGGACTATTAATACTTTTTTATTGCACGGCAATGTGCATGATCTGGTTCCTCTTAAAACGGAAGAAGGAGTGGAGTTTAATCGTCTTAAAAGCTTTCTATCTGATGAGTTTTTTGGAGCCAGGGACTATGTAATTTTCTATGATAGAGCTTCAGGAATCTACTTCCGTGATAAAGAGTCGCAACAGGATTTTAACCAGGCAATTGCAGGTAGAGATAGCTTGGTTGGCACCGATTATGCCAAGAAAATGCCTAAAGACCCGGTACGTGTATTTTCATTATTGGAACAGTACTTTCGTCTTCGATTGGATCAAAAGAAAAGCGTAGCTCTTATTATCGATTACGCTGAAACCATCATCCCGATGAGCGATACCAGCTCAACAGGAAATGAAGATCGTACTTCACTTGTTTATTTATCCAGATGGGCACACGATCCAATGTTTCTTGCTTCTGATTTTACCACTGTACTAATTACAGAGAACTTACCTGATTTAAGTAAGACTCTTATTCAGAATCCATACACAACAGAAGTAAAAATTACAATTCCGGGAGAAAAGGACCGCCTGGATTTTGTGAAGTTTGAAACCAGGAATGATGATTTCAAAAAAATATCTTCAGTTAAGCCTGAAATTATCGCCCAGCAAACAGCTGGCCTGAATTATGTGAACATTCGTAGTGTGCTATCAAATGCCCGTGAGAACAACGAGAAAATTACATTCGACCGACTTTCAAGAAACAAGAAAGAACTTATAGAAGCAGAAGCTTATGGCCTCCTGGAGTTTGTTGAGAATCCATATTCGCTCGATAACGTGGCAGGACATACTCATGTAAAGACTCATCTTCGCCAGGCTGTGAAAGCCTTAAAAGAAGGGCGTCAGGATGTAATGCCGATGGGTTATCTTGTTTGTGGGCCTGTAGGGACGGGAAAGACCTTCCTGGTTACTTGTTTTGCAAGTGAGATTGGGGTTCCGATGGTGAAATTGAAAAACTTCCGAAGCCAGTGGCAAGGGGTTACTGAAGGCAACCTGGAGAAAATACTTTCTCTGCTTAAAGCGATGTCGCCTGTAGCAGTTATGATTGATGAAGCTGATGCCTACCTAGGCGATCGAAATGCAGGTGGCGATAGCGGGGTTTCCAGCCGTGTATTCTCGCAAATAGCGACTTTTATGAGTGATACCTCAAATCGGGGCAAGATTATCTGGTTCCTGATGACGGCAAGGCCGGATCTAATGCCTATCGATTTAAAGCGCCAAGGTAGAGCAGAAGAGCATTTAGCTTTATTCCCTCCTCATACCAATGAAGAGCGTATAGAGTTGTTTGAAGCAATGAAGAAGAAAACAGGGTTAAAGCAGACCGAAGATTACATCCCTGCAATTATTGAAGAAGGGTTTAAAACCTTTTCAGGTGCAGATATGGAAGCAGCATTAACAAGAGCTAAATTCCGGGCAGCAGCAGCTGGTGAAAAGAAAATCTCTCCTGAGATACTTGATTTGGCTCTGAATGATTTCATTCCTCCAACATACCCTGAAGAAGTAGAGCTCCAAACTCTAAATGCAGTTATTGAGTGTACCTCTAAAGAATTATTACCGGAGCGCTACCGTGAAATGGACCGGAATGATATCCTGGCAAAGATTGAAGAACTGAAGTTTAGAGTTGGGTAGACCGCGTTGAGCTAGTCGGTACTTTCCGGAACGTCCATAGTATGGTTTGCCACCAGAAAGCATTTGCCTTCGATTTCAACATATGTTCGCATGAAATTGTATAGAATTGGTGCGGAGCCTCTGTCTACTATTGTAAAGCCTGTAATAACTCCGGTTGAACCCACAATTATAGTTTCTACATCTTTGGATATCCTGGAGCGAGGATTTCCTGTTGCTCCGGAACTTGATTCTAAAGAGCGTTTTATAAGTGATTCTTTTGTATCGATAGAAGAAGCGTGGTTATGAACCCATATGAAGTCATCAACCAGAAGCGATTCAAAGAAACTGGCGTCTGACTCTTTTAGCGCTTCTTCCCATTTCAGATCCAGGCTCTTAAGCCGTTCCGAATCCAGACAACTTACTTGAGCCATTAATGAAGGTAATGAAAGGCCCACTAAGAGGGTGAGGGTAAACAGTATTTTCATAATCGATATTCTAAGTTCCTGATTCGGTTACTTTCTAAACATCGATCATTAAGACTTCATTATCAATGATTCTCTTTAAGACGCTCGATTTGGTTTAGAATCTCATTCGCTTCTTCCATTTTGCTATCACTGAGTCTGCGGTTTGTAGCTGAGAGTTGATGAGCTTCAGCCAGAAGTTTCCTGTATTTTGAGTCTAGTTTTTCCGTCTCTGATTTTTTCTTGAATAGTCCAAACATTGTATTCTTCCTGATGATTAGGTTCAATCTCTATAATTAGATTTCAGTCAAATTCGTTCAGTAGATATGGCAGAATAGAATGAAAAGTCACCCCAGCATCTTTGCCAGGATCTCTTTCATCATTTTAGCTGCCAGGAAAGCAGTCATATCCTGTGTGTCTCGCTCGGGGTTGTATTCCACTATATCAGCTCCAATAACTTCCGTATCAATACTTTGAATAATATGCAGGACCTCACGAGTAGTTAAACCTCCCGGTTCATGGTGGGAAACGCCCGGCGCAAAAGCAGGGTCAAAGGCGTCCATATCCAGGGAGATGTATAAAGGGTTCTCAAACTTCGGAAGGGCAGAAATATCAAAATTCCTCATTTCATGAACTTCAACATTGAACTTATTGACTTGCTCTGCCTGATGCGGGTTTAGAGTCCGAATCCCAACTTGTACCAATCGAAGAGCTAGCTTGTTCTCCATAATTCTCGCAAAAGGGCAAGCATGGGAATAAGGATCGCCCTCGTAATTATCATACAAATCAGTATGAGCATCAATATGAAGGATATCCAACCTGGGATACGATTTGTTCAAAGCCTTAATGACTGGAAAAGTAATAGAGTGATCTCCACCAAGAGTAAAAACTTTCACGTCCTCTACAAGATGACTTGACGTTACATCCTCGATGTCAAAATATTCTGAAGTTTTGAAGTCACCTTTGTCCTCTATTATTGAGCTTTCAATGGATGTACCATTTTCTGAATACAGGTTCATTGAACCACAATTAAGAGCGTCTCTAATAAGAGGTGGAGCTAACGCTGGCCCTCTCTGAAAGGAGGACTTCTCATCGTATTGAATTCCCTGAATAATTATTTTTGACATGAAATAAGATATTTAAAAATTGTTCATTCTCTTCACAACATCTTCGGCCATATATACTGCTCCATCCATATATCCGGGAGTTTGAGGAGAACATTCAGCACTACAAAAGAAAAGTTTACCGTTGAATAAAGCTTTTTGGTAAACCGGGTTTCCGTTGTTCTGATGTGGAAACAGAGCAGAGGAAGAAGCTGGACTTGTAAAAATTTCATTAGCCCAAACAGTTTCTTCGTAACTAAGATAGTTTGCAGCTTCTTGTCCAAAAACCTGGGTCATTTGTTCCCTGGTTTTACCTTCTCGTTCAGCCTTTGTCAATGTTTTGTAAGCTGAATTCATAAACCCACACAGAGCAAAAGTTGTTTCTTCTGTATTTGTTTGGTCATAAAACTCATTTATAGGTCCTGAATTACTGAATACAGCACCTGCAAGGTTTCGTTTTCTCCAAAAAGCCTCTTTATACGTTAATGCCACCTTAATAGAATCTTCCATCCAGGTATGAGTGTTTTGGGCGATCTCAATAATTTCTTCCGGTAGCCCTGGTTCAAAATGAATGTTCCCTGTTATCAACCTGGGAGGGAGAGCAAGAACTACTTGTTCAGCCAAATAGGAAGAGGTGTTCGTTTGGATATGTAAAACATCACTTTTGTGGTCGATTGAGTGTACAGCTTCATCGAGTATAAGTTCTTCTTCGGTTAGCACATTAGCTAATTTTTGTATCAAGGCTGTTGTACCACCAACTATACGATAGCTAACTTCTTGGGGAGGAATATCTACTGGTTGAGCAGGGGAGTTAGAAAAGTATTGTACATAAGCTGGTCCATTCATGTACTGTTCAAAAACCGATAAATTCAGTTCTTTCAGTAAACGGATCAGGTTCTTATTGGTATTCCAAAGCCAGGTAGCACCCATTTCAACAGGGGTGTAGCCTTGAGAAAGTAAAGTGTGAATTCTTCCACCAATACGACTCCGGGCTTCAATGATTTTGACCTTTTTTCCGGCTTGCTTAAGTCTATAAGCAACTAATAACCCTGAAAGTCCTGCTCCAATAATAATAGTCATACTTGAGTTTGAAATGGATGTGATGAATAGTATTTCATGTAAAGTACGATAGATACGGTAGGAATTCAGATAACTTTGGTTTGAATTTATAATATCTACTAAATATATAGTAATTATACTAAGTATTTAGTAGATTTGCCTCGAACCAATCAAAAAAAAATGGATCTAGTACTTACAAAAGCAGAAGAAAAAGCAATGAAAATTCTCTGGGACCTGGAGAAAGGATTGATCCGGGATGTGGTAAAGGAATATGATGATCCCAAACCTGCCTATACTACTGTAGCTACCATATTTAAAATCCTGGAGAAGAAAGGTTTTGTTGGAAGAACTCCAATTGCCAATACACATCAATATTATCCACTTATAGAAAAATCTGAATACACTAATGGTTTTATGAGATCATTCGTAAAGAACTATTTTTCCAATTCATTTAAGAATATGGTATCAGAGTTTAGTAGTAGTGAGGAATTAACTACCGAAGAGATGGAAGAGTTAATAGAGCATTTCAAGACACAACTCAAAGACATGAAGAGTAAATAATGGAAGGTTATTTATTTAAGTCGAGTATTTCACTGGTCGTGTTGTATGTATTTTATCGTTGGATACTCCGGTATGAATTCAATTACCAGTTGAACAGGGCCTTAGGCTTTGTTTGTATTCTGTTCTCTATAGTTTTTTTATGGTTTCCAGTTGAACGATGGTTTGAATCAGCAGAACAGGTAGTTGAGCTAAATATGGTATTAGTGCAGGGCTATGAGCTTTTTCTGTACAATTATCCGTCAGTTCTTTCTGAAAATGCTATGAGTTCCTATATGATCGTGTATTTCATAGGAGTAGCTTTCTTTTCTATTCGAGCAGTAATTGGTATCGCCACACTAATCGGGCTTTATATTAAATCGGTAAAGTATCGGAAATGGGGTTTTACAGTAGTTTCTGTTGATCGCGATATTTCGCCGTTCACTTTTTTCAATATTCTTTTTATGGGTAGGCATGAGCTCGATAATGAAGAAATGAAAGCTCTCATTACGCATGAACAGTATCATCGGGATCAATACCATTCCATTGATGTACTACTTCTCGAATTAATTTCAATTTTATACTGGTTCAATCCTGTAATCTGGTTATTCCGAAGAGATATAAAAGCTCAGCATGAGTATTTAGCTGATGCATATGTTTTAAAAAATGGATTTAATATACGGGACTATCAACACCTGTTATTTAAATCAGGAGTAGGAGTATCTATTTCGTTAGGTAACTATTTGAGTAAAAAAACGAGCTTGAAGAAACGTTTGGAAATGATGTTTAAGCAAAGGCAAAGTTCACCCCTAAGCTTTCTTAGACTTATTATATTCCTGCCGGCAATGATAGGGTTATTGGCCTGTAATTCCTTTTTAGGCATTTCTGGAAATCGCGATCTCAGTGATAGTTTGGAACCTGAAAGAAAGGCGGAGAAAGTCCTTGCAGATGTCCTTCGATCATCTGATTACTTATTTGATGACGAAAGCTCTGGAGTGTCAATAAGACCTGATGGAAAACACTCAAGAGTCAATCCTCTATATGTTGTCTTAGATAAAAATGAAAAACGGATTACGGGTTTTTCTTCAATTGAAGACCTGGACTGGGGAAATGTTGCAGATGTGTATGCGGTTAAAGGCGAAAGAGCACTGAGAGATTATGGAGATGACGGAAAAAATGGGGTAATAGTAATCAGATTGAAGGATTAAGTTCAGAAAAATAAAATTCTACTAAAAAATTAGTAGAATTACTAAAAGTTTAGTAGTTTTAAATTCAACATTAATTCAACTACCAAAATGGATACTATTTTATCTCTCAGAAGAGTCATTTCTTATTCACCACTGCTCTTTGTAATAGCTTTGTTTTATTCATGCAGTACAACATCTCAACCCACTTTCAATTTAACTCCGAATAACTCATTTGAAACTGGTCCCGAGTATCTGGGTGAGAATGATATGGGTTGGGCAATTACGCATAATCTTATGTATCCAGCGAGTGAAACGGATGTTAACCGTGCCGGAATCGTTGACATCACATTTACTGTGAACGAAACAGGAGCAGTGGAGAACATAAAGGTATCAATAAAAGAGGAAGAAAGAGTTGCAGAGTTAGCAGTAGCCAGGAAAATAATAGCTGAGAAAGAAGTGTTGGGTTTGAACCCGGCAGTTTTTCAAAGTGTCATCAGTAGTGTAGAGATGCTTACATTTCGTCCTGCATACCAGAATGGAATACCTGTAAGCTCTGAGATTTCTACCTCCGTTGAATTCATGTTAATCCCTTAATTGAATAAAAATTTTAAAATGAACTTAAAAACGATTTTAATCGGTATACTGGGAGTGCTAATCAGCGTAGGTTCTGCACAAGCCCAGGGAATTCACAGAACGGCTTGTAATGGAAATGTTGAGCGATTGGATTCACTTCTTGTCACTACTCCCATAGATACTCTTGATGAAGTAGGAAGAACGCCACTTCTTTACGCAACGGGTTGCAGATCAGGAGGAGAAGCATTCAATTTTTTAATGGATCGGGGAGCAAATCCAAATATTGCCGACAGCAATGGCCTTAGTCCGTTAGGCTTCGTTGTACAAAGACGGGATACTCTCAGGTTCGAACGGTTACTTGCAGTGAATGCTGATGTTAATATTGTGCCTGGCCTTCTTCATACCGCCGTTCTGAGTAATGATCTGTTCTTCACTAAAAATCTGATAGATGAGAATACTGATATCAATGCAGCTAATGACAGGGGTACCACCGCTTTAGAAATTGCCTTCAGGGAAGAGTTTGAAGAGGTTGCTAAATTCCTGCTTGAGAAAGGTGCCGATCGGAGTAAGGTCAGAGAGTTTGAATATAAGGGGGAGTTTTTTAGTGAACCTGTACCAGGATCAGAACCTCTAATGTTTGCACCTGGCTTTGTTTCAACTGAAAACTTTGTTCATAGCGGAGTTTTCCATCCAAATGGAAATGAGTTTTACTATACCTTGGAATCAGCTAATTATAACTTCGGTACCATCATGATTTCTAAACGTATAGATGGAATCTGGACTAAACCGGTACCTTCAGACATTGAAGGGGATTATCGCGAAATAGACCCTTTTATCACAGCTGATGGGATGACCATGTATTTTAATTCGAATCGCCCGGTTCCAGGAGCTGATACTCTAAATGGTAGTGCTGATATATGGAAGGTAGAACGAATCGGTGATAGCTGGGGAATGCCAATATACCTGGGAGAAGAAGTGAATAACGAGTATCATAACTGGTATCCAACTATAGCGAATAGTGGTAGATTGTATTATACATCGGGTCCTAACCAAAATGGGGACATTCATTATTCCGAGTTGAAAGACGGGGTGTACCAGGCGCCGATAAGCCTGGGTGATTCGGTTAATTCTGATGCTCATGACTATGATCCTTTTATTGCACCAGATGAAAGCTATGTCATTTTTGCTTCAAACAGGAGTGATGAGAACCTGGGCGGTAATGATCTTTATATTAGTTTCAGAAAGGAGGATGGAACCTGGACAAAAGCGAAGAATATGGGAGAAGGAATAAATACAACTACAACAGATTATGCGCCAGCTGTAACTCGTGATGGAAGATTTTTATTCTTTACCAGCAATAAGGCAGGGAACTCAGATATCTATTGGGTAGATGCCAGTGTGATCGAAAGCCTGAGAGATTAAAGCTCTAGTAATCAAGCCACCACGGACTTTGGGGATAGGTTGAGCTATTTAAGTCAATTGGTTCGCCTATCTCGGGGGTTGTAATTGGTACATTTAACCTATTGGCTTCTTTCGTGGCTCTGTCTACTGGATCGGTCCAGTCATGAAGAGCCAAAGTAAAGGAGCCCCAGTGAATGGGCATCATTAAGCTGGCTTGCAAGTCGATTGCTGCAGTAACCGTTTCTTCTGGCATCAAGTGAATATTTCTCCATCTTTCATTGTATTGCCCGCATTCGAGCATAGCAAAATCAAAAGGACCGAATTTGTCCCCAATTTCCTTGAAATGAGGTCCATAACCACTATCACCACTAAAATAAATATTATGTTGTGAAGATTGGATGATCCATGAACCCCATAAAGTTTCTGATTGACCCGTCACTCCTCGTCCTGAGAAATGTCTCGAGGGAGCGAACACAATTTTTAATGAGTCATGCTGAATTTCATCCCACCAGTCTAATTCATGTATTTTGCTTTCTTCAATATTCCATTCCTGCAAATGAACTTTTACTCCCAAGGGGACATAAAATTCATCTACTTTGTCCTTAAGCTTAACAATAGAACCATAGTCTAAATGATCGTAGTGATCATGAGAGAGGAATACAGCATCAATATTTGGAAGGTCTTCAATTGATATAGGCAATTCTTCGCTATACCGCCCGGATCCTAACAGGGGATGTGGAGCAGGGACATCTCCAAACATTGGATCAATAAGTAAGTTCATGCCTTGTATTTCCATTAAGAAGGCAGAATGACCAAACCATGTTACTCGTGCCAAATCATCACTTTTATTCAAGATTGACTGAAGATCAGGTTTTTGAACCTGTATTGGTCTTGAGGGTTCTCGATTAGGGCTAGATTTTATAAACTCTCTTAATGTTGAGAGCATTGAACCAAAACTCATATCCATTGGAGTTGGAATCTGGTTTACGAAGACACCATCTTCATAATTTATGGAGCGGGCATATAAAGTTTTCTGTTCTTCAGTAAGGGAGCCACCAAATTCCGGGCTGATGTTTACAAAAATGACCCCGACAGCAATAGCCAGAATAATTATTGACAACAGGGAAAGAGAAAAGATTTTAAATATTCGAAATGCCAGTGAGCGTTTTTTCTTTACATCCATTAAGTACCACAACATCTGTTAATTCTTACTAATTGATAATAGAGATTATTAAGTAAGTTTCTAGAACAGATGTTTATTTTTTTGCTCAAAGTCTAAAAGCCATTGTTTTCTTTCTAATCCTCCTCCATAACCAGTTAGGCTTCCATCTTTTCCGATAACCCTATGGCAGGGGATTATAATTGATATCCTGTTAGCGCCATTTGCATTAGCCACTGCTCTTACTGCTTTAGGGTTATCCAGTAGTACAGCTTGCTGCTGATAAGACCTGGTCTCTCCATAGGGAATGTGAAGTAACATTTCCCAGGCTTCTTTTTGAAATTCAGAACCAGGAGCATCAAGTGATACAGAAAATGTGTTCCTTTTTCCATCGAAATATTCACTTATCTCACTTTGTAACTGATCAAGATGTTTATTTGATCCAGGTAAAATTATTGCATTAAATCTTCTGGCAATGTCTTTGAATTCGGATTCTAACATTCTACGATTTGTAAACTCCAGTAGACAGACTCCTTTTTTTGTCGCACAACCAAACATGGGACCAAGCTGTGTACTAAACCGAATTATATTGATCACACTTTTACCAGTGGGTTTGGAAGGAGGTTCTCCAAAGATGTTTTGATAAGAGCTATTGAAACCACTAAGAGATTCAAATCCAGTATCAAAAGCAGTGCTTGTAATGGTTTCACCATTGGAAATTTTATGGAATGCGGTGTTAATGCGGTGCATTCTTTGGTATGCATGGAAGGTCATATTATGATTTTTCTTAAACCATCGCCGGATCTTACTTGGTTGTATACCTCTTTTAACCAGGTCATAATCTTTAATTTTAAGCAGAGGATTCTGATTTAGTTCATTGATGATTTCCTGAATGTAGTGGGGGGTTTCATTAAGGTTTTCTAGTGGTTTGCAAATTTTGCAAGGTCGATATCCATTAAGAATAGCTTCATGACTTGTATCATAGAAAACCACATTTTCCTTTTTTGGTTTCCTGGCGGTGCAAGTAGGCCGGCAAAATATGCCTGTAGTTTTAACTGCTGTGATAAATATCCCTTCAAAGGCGACATCTTTGTTTAAGATCACCTGGTATTTTTCCTGGAATGATAATTGATTTTTCATGATCCAAATATGGAAGGAGAAGGGATAACCTGCTACCGAAAACTTGACAAGTATTTTTTAAAAGCTATTGTTTAATCCCTTTCTTTTCCTGGTTATTTCCTGAAGATTAGTTATTCAAAGAGTTGAATTCTATTTCCATCAGGATCCAGAAGTATCACCATTTTTTTACCACTAATGGGGTCTGTAACAACATCTCCATTGAGCTTAGCTGAACTCTCTTTTATATGATTTATAGTTTTATCAAAATCTGGTATTGTAAAGCCGACTTTGAAAATACCAATGTGCCGTTTTCCTTTATTTTCATCTGTGAGAAATTCATCCGGATCAATTGCTGAAGCCAGTTCAATAAGCTCAAGTTTAACTGGGCCTCGTTTTAGGTTTGCTTGTTTTAAACCCATCTCATTTATCTCTTGTTGATTCTGTATTTCAAATCCTAATACATCCTGGTACCAATTAATAGATGTATCCATTTCTTCCACAATCAAAGCGAAAAAGAATCCATGTTCAGGATCGGTGCTACTTTGAGCTTTCAATATCTGACAACTAGTTGCCAGGAGAATAATCAGTAAAAATCGTTTCATTCTATGCTCATTATTAATTTAGGGTTGTTTTATGGAAAGCTTAAACCTGTTCTATTAGTTACCACAACAGTGTTTATATTTTTGTCCACTCCCACAAGGGCATGTACTATTACGCCCAACTTCAATTTTCTTTCTCCTTAAATCACGTGAACTCATTTTTTGATCAAAAATATTTTCCAGCATCGAGTAAAGTTTAGGATGTTTCGCATTCAATAATTTGGGACGTTCAAAAAAATACTCACTTACTACAGCATAAAATTCAATCTGGCTTGTACCTCCATATGGGTTTATATCAGATTCATTTTCGTAGATATCACTGATCTTTTGATTCATAAGTTCAAGCCAGGGGATAGTGTATTGTTTTTCCAATAGGATAGAAGGAATTCCATCAATTGAACCATCTAGTTTATCTATCAGATGAATAAACTCATGAATAGCAGTATTTTTCTTATCAGATTCATTAGAAAAGCCATGGTGCAACGCAGGTTTTGAAAGTATCATCTTACCTTCCATATAACCGGTTCCAACCATCCCAAGGATATTTCTACCGTTACCGGTAGTTTCAAAGTTATGATTGAACATATCCGGATAAAGTAGGACTTCGTCGAGGTTCGAGTATACCCAGTCTGGAAATGCAAATATGGGAATGATAGCACTGGAAGCAACGAGGATTCTATCCACTAAATCAACCTCAACGTCTATCCCTGTTACTTTATGACTTAAGAGGAAGTCCTGTACTCTTCCCTCAAATTGAGACTTTTCAGCTACTGTTAAAGAGTTATAGAACGAGATTTTTTCAACCAGAACAGTACGCCAATGTGCAGGGAATTCATGCTTAATTCTGTATCTGATGATTTCATCAACAGGCTTAGATTTTTCCTTTATCACATCACCTTTTTCACTACTTCTGATACTATTTTCATTAGTGTTTCTATTTTCCAGAAACCTTCGAATAAAAAGGTAAACAATGCCAGCTGCAAAAATGAAAACAAGAAATTTCACAACTATTCGGGTTGGGGATTAGCTTTGTCCATTGCCTTAACCAAAGGTTTATTTCCCGAGAGATGAACCTTTATATTTTTCTGAATTTCAGAACTTCGGTTTTGGCTTAGTCTAAAGCAACCTTCCCATTGTTGTACTTCAATACTAAAACCCATGATCATTTTGAGCTTTTTATCGAACTCTGACTTTGGATATTTGGAAAGATCAATGCGTTTCGGCTGACCTTTTTCGAAGGAGTTAGTCAAATCATGCATAAACTGTCTCAACTCTTCGTTGTTCATAAGCGAAATTTTCCCCTTTGCATGAACTATTTCATAGTTCCATGTTGGTAGTATGCTCAGGTTCATTGGGTCTTTTGCATAAGATGAAACGTATCCTTGAGCACCTTGAAATATTGCAAGAACAGTACCCAAATCTTTTAAAGATCGAGTATGCGCGTTAGCTTTAGATAAATGTCCTCGGAGGAAATAAATTCCATCTTTTTCATTAATTAAAAGTGGTGTGTGAGATACTAAAGGATAACTTTCTGTTGAAGAAATAATAGTGGCAAGACTATTGGCTTCAACAAACTCCGTAATAGTAGCCAGGTCTTCAATTTGAAAAGGTTTAGGATTATACATGACGTAATATCAAGGTTTACTAATGAGCTTAATGTAAAACCTTTTCTGCTTGGAATGATTTTTTTTGCTACACTCAACTCGAAATTGAATCTCATTTATCGAAGACATGAAAAAACTACTTCTCTCTCTCATCACAATTGCACTGGTAAGCTCAAGTACGGTAATGGCTCAGCCTCAGTTTAAAGTTCTCTTGTTTACCAAAACAGCAGGTTGGCATCACGAATCAATCAATGAAGGGGTCGATGCTATAAGAGAAATTGCAAAAAGGCACCAGTTCCAGGTAGACTGGGAAGAAATGGCCTGGAGATTCAGTGATGAGAATTTAGAAAAATACGATGCGATCATTTTTCTTAGTACTACCGGAGATGTTTTAAACGATGAGCAACAGCTAGCCATGGAAAGGTTTATCCAAAGTGGAAAGGGCTTTGTTGGAATTCATGCAGCTTCAGATACCGAGTATGATTGGGAATGGTATACACAGTTGGTTGGAAGAATGTTTGTTATTCATCCAGCAAATCAAACAGCCAGGGTTGATGTTCTTGATTCTAATTTTCCAGGGATGGAACGGACGCCTGCATCGTATTTATGGACAGATGAATGGTATACTTTTACTGAAGAAACAGTTGAAGGACTTAACTACTTAATGACAATAGATGAAACTTCCTATGATGCAAAAGCGGATTGGGGGAGTAAGAAAAGTGATGGGATGGGCGACTTTCACCCTGTAACCTGGTATCACGAGTTTGACGGAGGCCGTTCATATTATACAGCCATGGGGCATATGCCGGAAACTTTTGAGGATAAGATGTTTCTGGAACAATTATTTGGCGGAATCTACTGGGCAGCCACGGGAAAAGGGATAAAGTAAAAGCCATACCAGGGGCATGGCTTTTAACTGTTTTGTTTTACTTCTGAAGTATCTCTGAGAGGTGGCTTGCAATACCTTCCCAACCTGAAGAACCATAAGCTCCTCCAAGCGTGGCATCAAAGATAGTTTTAGTGCCTAAAACAGGGATATCTACTGTGATTTGAATATGCATTGATATATAAGTCCCCGAATCAGAATAGTTAGTAACAATAACGGTTACTTTTGGACTTGGGTTTACTACGAATGACCCATTTCCCGGAATAGGGGTTGGTCCCCCACTTACTGTTCCTGACTTTACCCCGGAATAGACTGCTTTATAGTTGACTCCAAATTTACCAGGCGACATTTCAACCAGGTCTAAAGTAGTAGTTACTGTTTCTGTAACAGGCCAAACCCCGAATTTGTGTTTCTGCGTTTTGGAATCGATTACTGTATTACTCATGACATTTAATTATTAGTTTATGTTTTATATGCTATTCGATGTAAATCGCTAGCTAACAGGAACAACTTAATCCTTAGTTTAAGAATGTCAAGTAAGTCTATAATTAATAATAATTAAATAGATAAAGTAGTTAGTTAGAAAGAACCTAAGTAGGTATTGCAAAGGCCGGAAATAAAACAGGAGTAACAGAAAAGTAAGAGTATAGATTGAAGAATGAGTAGTTAGGAAGTCTCCAATATCCATTTTTTACTTCTTAAATCTGTATTGTCTATTCTTACTTCTTTAGGTCTGCTCTCTCTTAGCTTTTTCATTCTTGTAAATACCGTCCTTAATTACAGCAATGCCATTAGGGTCCCAGTTATATAGGTAGCATGAAGCGTATAGTTCACCTATAGAAGTATGGACTGGGATGAATTCTCTCTTGTATTCATAAGGTTTGTCAAACCTTGGGCTTACTCCCTCGAATTCGTCTAAAAAGGAAATCAGCTCATCCTTGTTTCTTTTGATTTCATACACTTCACCATGAACCTTGGATTCTGAATCAGTGTCAAATATGGCGCCCGGATAGCTACCCAAATCAAGGAGCATTCCGCTAAAGAAGCCATCACCGATTAAATCACAGTTTTTGCGAATGAACCGTGCTGGCTCATTGTCGTACATTGATTTCAAAACTCCGTAAACGAAAATGTAATTTGATTTCATTTAGTACTAGCTCTTAGAAACTGGGAGGAGTGAAATTAGGAACTGGAGGTTGAAACGTGTTATGATGAAACATAAAAGGATCAAAATAGTAGGTTCCCTCAATTGGAAAGTAAGACAAACTAATTATGTGTGATGTTTTGTAAGGAATACCTTCTCTATAAGCAGGTTCCATTACAAAGTTAATCTCTTTTATCTTATTAATTGCTGCTTCAAAGTGTGGAGAGATCGAACGTAAGATTTTGAATTCCGAAATTTTTCCATCTTCATTAATTTCGATATATAGAAGAGCTGTTCCTGTAACTTTTCTGTTTTTTTCATCCTCAGGGTATTCTGCTATAATTCGAGCGGCAGAATTAAAGTTGTCTTTTCGGCATTGTTTTCTTGCCTCTTTTTCGGTGGCACCATCACAGCTGTAAAGCTTAAAATCTTTTTCTGTTATTTCCTGAGGGTGGAAATCAACTTCGGTTAACTTTGAAATATTTTTAAGCATTCCTTTATCATAAATACCTTGCTTGTATATATCTCCACTTTTGGTGTAAAGAACGAACTCACCATGAAGTTTGTCAGCAAGGTAATTAAATGTAGCTGTCTTATTACCTAAGGAGTCCAGAAAAGTCCAGGTCCTTTCTTTCTTCCCTTTTGTGTATCTGCCATACTCTTCTAATAAGCCTGTTTTAAATGAGTAATATTCCCACCGTCCGTCTTTTTTGCCATCCAGATTCATTCCTTTAAACCTGAGGTTACCATTTCCATACCACTCAATTTCCTCGCCATGCTTTTCCAATGTCGATTTCTTTAAAAATACCTTGTGATATAAAAGTCGCGATTCAACTTCATATTGCTTGTAGATCAAAACTTCACCTTGTCTTTCTACTGAATAATCTCTCCAGGTTTTAATCAATTCAAAACCAATATCAACTTTGTCTTCATAGAGGGGGATGTATTCATCTGATGTATGATATTTACTAGTTGCGCAACTAAAAAATGCGATAGAAACAAATGTTAAGACAAACAGTTTTTTAAGTGATTTCAATATGGGAAACTTTTAAAGGGTTAAGCAGAACTAAATTAACATAAGTTATATATAAAAAAAGCTGCTAATAGTTAATTAGCAGCTTTAGAGAATTCAGTTACAAATAATTACTCTACAATAAACTTACCTTTCATCAGGGCAAAGTGACCCGGGAAGCTACAGATAAAGTCGTACTCACCAGCAGCAGGAGCTACAAACTCAATTGTAGTTTCTTCACCACCGCCAATCAGGCTTGTATTGATAATTACTTCATCACCTTCTGGGATATACTCAGTGTCACGGGCACGAACAGCTTTTTGGGAAAAAGCTGCGATATCAGTTCCCTGAGATAATAGTACCCAATTATGACCCATAGCGGCTTTTGGAAGCTTACCAACATGCTTCAGCGTAAGAACTACAGTATCGCCGGCTTTAACTTTGATTTCGGAGAGATCGAATTTCATTTGATCATTAGATTCAATCACAACTTCTACTTTGTCATTTGCCTGAACGGGCTCAGTAGGAGTTGAAAATGGATTGCCGATACTCAGCAATAAGATGGTGGAAATTATAAGATTCATTTTTCCTCTATTATTGAAATTAAATTTGCTACACAGATTAGCTTTACTGTGTGAAGATAGTGTGAATTTCTGAAAATAATAGCTATTCCATAAAGACTATTTATATTTAATAATTAACCTTCTGAAGTGGAAGAAAATTTGAACCTTTGCTAAACCCGTTCGACTATATAGTTGAGCATGAATAAGAAGTCAGAACATATAGTCAATGACCTGTTGGTCATGAAGTACCAGGCAGGGGATAAGGCAGCTCTTCAGATCTTGATAAAGCAGTTTCATCCACGCCTTGAGAAACAAGTATACATTCAAACCAGGGACTCTTCATCACTAGATGATATAGTACAGGATTGCTGGTATGCTATTATCAATGGATTAAAGAATGTTGAACTAAGAATCAGTTTTGATGTCTGGGCATTAAGCATTGCAAGAAGAAAAGGCATAGACTGGATCAGAGAGCAGCAAAGGGTCAGGAGAAAGCTTCAAAATATTCTTGTTGAAACCGAGATTGAACAGCAAGCAGATGAACTAGAGATACTGGATCAACAGCTTGACAATCTAAACAGGATGAAGGTGGCAATTAATGATCTTCCCCAGTCTCAAAGGATGGTACTCAGCATGTTTTACCTGGAAAATCAATCCATAAAAGAAATAAGCGAAATTCTGGGAATTTCACTTGGAACGGTTAAGTCCAGGCTTTTTACAGCTCGTGAACATTTAAAAGAAATCTTAAAACTAAAATAGAAGGTGAGCGTCATGAAAAAAGAAGAAGTAGATAGATTAATAGAGGAATCTCTAAGTAAATCAGATGCGGATTTTTATCACAATCTTGATGAACAGGGACTCTTCAAACAATGGGGTGGGCTCTATACAGGGAAACTAGGTAGATGGGCCATTCTCGTTACCACTATCCAGATATTGATCACATTAGTTGCTTTCTGGCTTGGATATAAATTTTTTACTACCGAAGATTCTCTCCTCATGGCCAGATATGGTGCTGGTATGCTGATCGGTGTAATAATGAACGGATTGTTAAAACAATGGCATTGGATGCAGATGGATAAAAACTCCATTCTTCTTGAAATGAAGCGGCTCGAATTTCAAGTAGCCGTTTTAACAGATAAAGTTTCTGAAAAATAGCCCAAGAGAGATCAAGAATTATAAACTTTAAAGTAAGTAAGAAAAAAAGATCAAATTCCGATCAAACTTACTACATTCAAGCCTCACACTTACTTACTCAAGTTTATTGATCTGTTATGAAAAAAGAATTGGAGTCGATACGTGTTCGGCTCGACGATATTGACCGTACTATTATTAAGGCTCTTGCTGAGAGGCAGGATCTTGTTAAAGAGGTTTCTTCCTTTAAACTGGAAACCAATACCGGAATCAGGGATTTGGAAAGGGAAGAGCGGTTACTTAGCAAAATCCGTGATATTGCAAATGAAGTAGGGTTAGACCGCTACTACGCAGAACATTTGTTTCGTGAGATTATAACAAACTCCGTACGTTTTCAGACTCATTCACTAGTAGATCATCAGAATAAAAATGGCGGAAGCCGGGTAAGTGTAAGTTACCAGGGAACTGATGGCGCATATAGCCACCTGGCTGCAATAAGGCATTTTAGCGAGCGCTATGAAAACGTAGACTGTTTTGGATATGATACGTTTACTGAAGCAGCCCGCGCTGTAAAAGATGGAAAGGTGGATTATGCGCTGCTCCCTATTGAGAATACTACAGCCGGATCGATCAATGATACATACGATATTTTAGGTGAAGCAAATCTCCATATTATCGGTGAAGAAATTCTCAAAGTAGTACATTGTTTACTGGCAGTTGAGCCAGTTGAGGTTTCGAAGATTCGCAGGATTCTATCTCACCCTAAAGCCATTGAACAATGCACTCATTTTCTTGCAAAACTTCCTAGATGTAAAGTGGAATCGTATCTGGATACAGCCATTTCGGCAAAGAAAGTATTAGAAGATGGAGATTTGTCGCAAGCAGCAATAGCAGGCGCTCATGCTGCCGATCATTATGGGCTTCATGTTATTGAACATGACATCGCAAACCAAAAGGAAAACTTCACCCGGTTTGTAGCAGTATCTCATGAACCTGTTCGGGTGGATACACAGATTCCTTGTAAAACTTCTCTTATGATGGTCACATCTCACAATGAAGGTTCTTTGGTTGAATGCTTAAATGTACTGCATAAACATGGAATCAATGTATGTAAGCTAGAGTCCCGACCTAAGATTAATGAGCCTTTCCGTTACTCTTTCTATGTTGATATAGAAGCTAATGGCAGTGATGAAAATACTGCTAAAGCACTTGAAGAATTGGCTAAAGAAGCTGAAGAACTTAAAGTACTCGGAAGTTACGCGAAACAGCTAAAATAGAACTTCAAAATGAAATCCAGGCTCTTTCTGGCAGTGGTAGTTTTCTTGGCGATCAATTCCTGTAATCGGTCCGCCCAGCAGATTGAAGGATTAATTAAAATAAATGGTACTGAACTTTATGTAAAAACAATAGGAACAGGAGAGCCTATCGTTTTCATTCATGGTGGCCCTGGACTAGGTTTCGACTATTTTCTGCCTCAAATGGAGGAACTCAGTGAAGACTATCGCTTAATATTTTTTGATCAAAGAATTTCAGGCAGGTCATCAGCTAATGTATCACAAGACTCGATAAGTCTTGATTATTTCGTATCCGACATTGAAGCATTAAGAGTATATCTAAAACTCGGTGAGATAAATGTACTAGCTCATTCATGGGGTAATCTTCTTGCAATAGAATATGCTTTGAAATATCCGACTAAACTGGGCAAAATTATTTTAAGTAACCCGGTTCCGTTTAGTAAGGAATTTGATGAAGAAGTCCGGTTGCTTCAGCAAATGGCGATGGACAGTAGCTTCATGGCAAACAGAGCAGGGATAATGAATTCGGAAGCCTTTGCACAAAGAGAACGTTCAGCATTCGAAGAGTTATTCCTTTTAAGCTTTAGCCTTTCTTATTACGACAAAGCGAATATGAATGAGATGAATTTTAAGTTATTTGAGGGATTCTTTGAAAGAAACTCGAAGATGCAATACTTCTCAGGCCTGGAAGAATTCGATTATTACCCAAGATTGAGCCAAATTGAAAACTCTGTATTATTGATAAGAGGTGAATACGATCTTTCGGCTAGAAATGCTGATGTTAAGACCATTGATTCACTTGGAAATGCCCGGCTGGTAGAAATGAAATTTTCCGGGCATTTTCCCTTTATTGAGCAACAGGTAGAATACATCTGGGAAGTAAAGAACTTTCTAGAAAACTAGTTTTCGTTAAAATGAATAGTTTAACCTAAAGAAAGCTCCGTGAACATTAGGTCTTCCCGTTTCATTGAAGTGACGAACTCTGTATCGGGTATCAAAATTGAGGTTTTTGGTAATGAAATAGCGATATCTCAATTCGATCTCTTTTCCACCGCGGGCATACGCGTTTGCTAACAACCATTCAGTATCTGTAGTAGCGAACTCAACCATAAACTCATGTTGATCGGCAAAGTTGTTAATACCTACAGAAGCGATAGCGATGGTACCATCTTCGAAATCGGTTGATAGGTTTTGCCCAAGCTCACCTGCAATTCTTATTGATCCGTTTCTTAGTAATTCAGGTTGTGGGAAATCTAAAGCAATACGACTGGTAAATGCCAGGTAGGAAGTATAATCACTGCCATTTCTGTATGCATTAGGAGCTAAAAACAGCCCAACCCCTTTTTGGATAATGTTCTTTGAATCTCGTTCCCTGTTTTCGATTGCCAGGTAGGACGTAATATTATGCTCATTATTTCCAAAGTCTAAATTACCCTGGTAAGGATATGTAGTATGGTTTCTGGTCTGATACTCGCCTATGAATTCAGTATACCATCCATTTTCAAGAGTCTTTTTTGCATAGATACCATCAGACCAATGATTAGCAACATTAGCTCCCTGGAATCTCATTAAACTTCGCTTTGCATTTGAGAGAACTGATATTGTATGAACAAACCGTCCAATTTTTATATCCAGATCATCTTTATTAATTCGATAGTAAAACTCATCAAAAGAAATCGAGCCAAGATTCAGGCCAGATCCGTCAGCTCTTAATGTGAATTTAGCTGCTTCGAATTCTTCTGAAAACGTAGCAACCGCTCTGACTCTGAAAGACTGAGTAGGGCTTATGATATATTTAGCTCCGAGTCGTGTTCTAATTGCAGAAACACCATCTTCAAATCCATTATCATTACCAACCGTGGTTAATGCATACCGGATGTTTCCGTCAAATGAGAGATTATCAGAATCCTGGGCCTTAATAGTTTGGGCTAGAAACAGTATAGTCAGTAGTAAAAGTGTAATTCTCATAAATTCATAGATAAGTGTTTAAGCACTACCTGAACTCACTCTTAGAGTCTTTCCATTCCAATTCGAATGCACTTTTATTGTTAAAATTGGTAACAGAACGCACCCACTTTCCATCTTGCCAAACACGAACAAAACCCTTTGATAATGGCTCATTTGGATTCTGTTTGTCGAGGCGATGAGCAAGATTCGTTAAGTATTTTCTTCTCTCCTTGATCAGGGTATCAGTCTGGAAGGTTATTTGCTGTTTCAAGCTGCTGATCCTGGATTTTGAGTGCATCATTTTTTGTTGCACGACTTGCAAAGCATGAGACCTGGCTAAATTCATTACCCGATCTTTATAATATTGCACAGAACCTTTCGTATTCAGTTCTACCCTCCGAAATAAATCTTCGAGTTGAATACGAACTTCATTTATATCAGGAGTAGCAAGAACCGCTGCCTGTGTTGGGGTAGCAGCTCTTAAGTCGGCGACAAAGTCTGAAATGGAGAAGTCAACTTCATGGCCAACAGCACTTATAAGCGGAACCTGACAATTAAAAACAGCTCGAGCCACAGCTTCTTCATTAAAAGGCCAAAGGTCTTCCAGTGAACCACCGCCACGACTTATAATTACTAAATCGACATTCTTTTTTTCGGAAAAATAATTTATTCCTCTGGCTATTTCCGGAGCTGCATTAACACCCTGAACACTCGCATGGAATAACTTTATCTCAGCTAGAGGCCATCTTTTTTCTAATGTAGAACGAATATCCTGAAACGCTGCGGTAGTTTTTGAAGTCACAACTCCAATACACTGAGGGAACTTTGGAAAGCCTTTTTTGTGAATGTCTTCGAATAAGCCTTCGGACTTTAGCTTAGCTTTTAGCTCTTCAAAAGCCTGTTGTAGCTTACCAATCCCAGCCTGTTGTACCAGGTTAACAATCATCTGGTAACGCCCATGAGGTGCATATACCTGGAGATCTCCACCAACTACAATTTGTTGCCCATCCGTAAGCTGAATCCCTGAACGTTGTGCCGTACTTCTCCAAAGCACGCAAGGTAATTGAGCTCCTGAGTCTTTTAGTGTAAAATAGATATGCCCGTTTGCGCTTTGTTTAACATTACTTGCTTCTCCTTCCACCAGAATATCATTGAAGTTTTGTTCCAACAGGTTTTTGATCTTACCAGTGAGCTGCGTAACTGTCGGGATATCAAAAAGAAAGGGGATTTGTTCAGGCATTAATCGAAGAAGAAATCAAAAATTAGCAGATATATTTATTCAGATAAGTTATAATCAAAGAAGATTACTATCCAAAAGATGATACGAAAAGCCTGGCCTTTATTTCTGATTATTCTTTTTCCAGTGAATTCATTTTCGCAGGAACTGGAAATGATTTATGAGAAAACTATGGAGGCTCTTGGGGGCGAAGAAGCACTGGAAGATGTGAGTTCGATTTACTCTTATGGAACCTGGAATTTCCCGGATGGTGAAGACATTCCATTTATCTACAGGAATTTGGACCCAGATATGGCACGTTTCGATTTTGACGTATCAGGTACAAGGTATTCTTACTCAAACTATGGGAGAAAGGGCTGGACTTCGTCGCCAGACTACTTTGAAGAAATACTTGGCTCAGTAAGTGGGAAAGAAGCAATACTAATCAGGCATTCATTTCTATACACTAATAACCTTATAGGCTATAAGAAAAAGGGTCTGGAGCTGGAATTCGAAGGTTCAATCCAATATATGAATAAAGAGGTTTGGTTAATACGGGTTCTGGGTTTTGAAAACCGTGAAGAACTTTACTATATCTCAAAAGACGATTATCTCCCTTTCATAAAACAGACATACATCGAAAGCAGAGGAAGGGAAATTGTTGTTAACTATAACATCAGGGGATATAATAGAGTAGGGAGCTTGTTGCTTCCGAGTAAAGTTATGGTTTCTTCTGATGTTGTTAACCTGTCTATAAATTATTCTACGTATGTGTTGAATAGAAACATGGATAAAGAGTACTTTAGGGATCCTAACGAAATTGACTACAACACAAATACCTTGAGTTTAACAAAAGAAAAAGCACAGGATTACATTCACACCAGAATCCCGATAACCAAAGCAATGGGTTTTGAAGTTGAGCGGTTAACTACTGATGAGGTTAGTATGACGGCCCCGATAGCTGCGAATGTAAATCATTTAAAGTCCGCTTTTGGTGGATCTGTAGATAGCTTATTTCTGACTGTGGGATGGACCTATATTCGTCTTCTTATTGATCACATTGAACCAACCCCTGTGATAATTGGCAATAAAGGTGCTACTACTTTCCAGAGACCGATTACAGATGACTTCAGGGCCAGGATAGAAATCCCGTCAAGCAGAACCATCAAAGATTTCCTTAAAACATTTAATCGGGAAGGAAGAGCCCGTATTTCACTCAATGCAATTATTGAGGATCAGGGGAAGACCTACGCTACCTTTGAAGGAAATTATGTAGTAGTTAAGAAGGAGTAGTTTTTTCTTAACTAACTACCGGCCTGACCATTATCTCGAAATAATTTAGAAGTGGACAGGTTTTAGCCGTAAAAATTGCTTCGTCCAAATCTTTTGCCAGGATTATGGTATATCCAAGGATGATTTCTTTAGCTTCGATAAAAGCACCATCTGTTTCAACCGTATTATGATCAATAATATGAGCTCCGAAATCATCCAATCTCTGAGAATCGAAATGCTGATCACCAAGTTTCTCGATCCATTTTATATGATGATGAATTCGTTCTTTAAGTGCTTCATCAGAGGTGTCGACTCCTTCTTGCCCCCGAAAAAGTAACATGTATTTTTTCATCCAAACGCTTTATTTAAAAATGAATGTAAAGGCTGGATGGCACTATAATACTCCAATAACCTCCCCGCCTGGTTAGATTCATTAATAAACTCAGAAGTTGGCAATTTTGCCATAGCGTAAAATTGCTTGTTTAAGATGTATGGTGTTTTAGTAATTACAGCTTGAAAATCAGGTCCTATTCGCTTGTTTTGCTCTCCCTGAAGCTCTCCAAAGTATTTTTTAAAAGATGAAGATTCGATAATAGAAAGGAACTCATCTGTATGACCCGCAATGAGTAAACGTACATTTTTGAGCGCGGAACTACTTAATTGGTATAATCCTCCCCCTATATGGACATAGTCGGCTCCGATGCCCAGATAAAACCCTGGTAACTCTGATTTCTTGCCACCTGGAGATAAGCCGGATTTCATCATAAGGTTATAAGGAGTTTTATCTTTTGAAAACCTGATGTCCCTGTTTATTCGGAAGAGTGATTTTTTAGCGTCTGGTAAAATGGTTGGTTCCAATTCCATTACTCCCGGAATCAGAGACTCTACTAATTCAATGAACGGTTTCCGAACCTCTTTTTCATATTCAGAACGATGTAAATCAAACCACTCTTTGTTATTGTTATTAGCCAGTTCGTTAAAAAAGGCGATGTATTCTTGATTAATCATGATTCTATTAATGTTAATGCTTCTCCTGCAAGGTCTTTCCAGAGGTGGTGTTCGGAATATGGAACTTCAAACCACCCGGCTAAGGGAGCTTTTTTCTTGAATGGATTGAAAGGATACGTTTCAAATTTTTGTTCGTCAGGAATAAATGTCTTTCCCAGTTTAAATACCATTCTGTTATTCTTAGATAAAAAGGTGAAGACCTTTCCTTTGTACTTTATTGCCGGTGAGCTCATCATTACTCCAATGGTTACATCACGGTACAGCGATACCATTTCATTCCTGATTTGCTCAAAAAGAAGTTGTTCTTGTTCCATGTCGTTTCTCATATAACAAATAACCTTTTGTTTTGGGGACAAGCAAAATTAGGTTGTATTCCACACATTTCAGTGCAACAAAAATCCTATATTTGCAGGCGAATACGAATCTTTAATAAGTAAAAATGCTTCTCAAAAATCTTCGCCCTGTAAGTAAAACCCATTCTGGAAGTGAAACCATTGATATCCGGGTTTCCGATGGGATAATCAAAGAAACAGGAACAGGTCTAAAAGCAGGAAAAGATGAAGAAAGCCACGACTTTGGTGGAGCTTATGTAAGTCCGGGTTGGATGGATATGCACATACATCTAAGAGAACCAGGTTATGAGCATAAAGAGACTATCAAAACAGGAACTGATGCTGCAGCATTTGGCGGGTTTACAGCCGTGGCTTGTATGCCAAATACAAACCCAGCTACACATACCAGGGATGTTGTAGAATACATCATCAAAAAGGCAGAAGACTCTGCGGTAGATGTACATCCAATCGGATGCGTTACCAAAGATCGAAAAGGAGAGTCCATTGCAGAAATGGGGGACATGAAAGATGGTGGAGCCGTAGCATTTAGTGACGATGGGGATCCGGTTTATGATTCACAAGTTATGCGTGTGGCTTTGGAGTATTCTTCTATGCTTGGTATTCCAATTATTAATCATGAAGAAGACTTAGATCTATCTCGTCCGGGGCATATGAACGAAGGCCGTGTCTCAACAAAACTTGGTTTAGAAGGAACTCCCGGAATCGCTGAAGAAGTAATGATTGCAAGAGATATTCTGCTAGCTGAATTTACCGGAGGGCATGTTCATGTAGCTCATATCAGTACCAGGGAAGGTGTTGATTTGGTTAGAAGAGGTAAAGCGAAAGGAATTAAAGTTACTACGGAAGTTTGTCCTCATCACTTCGATCTGACCGATGAAGAGATTGACACTCAGAAATTTGACACAAATTTCAAAATGCATCCACCGCTGAGAACCCAGGATGATGTAGATGCTATGGTTGAGGGACTTGTTGATGGTACTATAGATGTAATTTGCACAGATCATGCACCACATGCTATCGAAGAAAAAGAAGTTGAGTTTATTTATGCTCCGAATGGCATCATAGGCTTGGAAACGGCATGGTCTATTTCAAATATGAAGCTTTTCAAGACCAAAAAACTGGATTTACAACAGTTGGTAGAAAAACTAAGTTACAATCCACGGGAGATTCTGAATCTTGAAGAACTCAGTTTAGAAGCAGGTGCAAAAGCTAATCTAACGTTCTTTAACACCGATGAGGAATGGACATTTACAAAGGCTAATGTACGTTCAAAATCAAAGAACTCTCCATACCTTGACAAAAAACTGACAGGAAGAGCAGTGGGTATCTTCAATAAAGGTCAACTTGTACTGAATAAAATTAGATAGGATATGAAGCACTTTTTATTAATTCCGTTTCTATTAATCACAACCCTTGGCTGTATAGCTCAACAAACTGAGCGAGCAGAAGAGTATACCCTCGTTACTTATAATATTGAGAATCTGTTTGATGCAGATGGCATTTCGGTATTTGACGATTATAAAACAAAGGATAGAAACGGGAATGACCAGTACACAAAAGAAGATGTATTAACTAAAATCCAGAATGCTATCCAGGTATTAAAGGAATACAATGATGGTAAGGGACCTGATATCGCTGTATTGGTGGAGCTGGAAAGTGATTTTTCGAAATCAGATGGAGTTTCTTACGCAGATGCAGGAGATTTTTTAGGAAGGTATTCCTACACAACTATCGATAAGATGTTGACTTCTGAATTTGATGAAAAGGTTGCTGGTTTACCTTCAGAATGGCTTTTACTTAAAGGTATGGTAGATGCCGGAATGTGGAATTATCAGATTGAAGTAGGATATAGTAACAGGGACGAAAATGGCGAACCAGAGAATGTGCAAAAGACAGCAGTCTTCTCCAGGTTTCCAATCTTAAAAGAAAAAACGAAAATTCATCCTTTAGTAAGGGCCAGGCCCATCCTGGAAACCTGGATTGATGTAGATGGAAACGAACTCGTTGTTTTTGCGAATCACTGGAAATCGGGTGCGGGCAACGCTGATATGGAAGTCTTAAGATTACAAAACGCTGAAGTACTTCGGGCAAGGTTAGACGAATTGATTGAAGAGAATCCTGTAGTAGATTTTGTATTGGCAGGTGACTTCAACTCAGACTATAATCAAAAGGCCAGGTACGAATTCGAAAAAACGGCTCTGGATGATGTACTAGGAACTCACGATACTTTTAATCTTTGGTACAATTATCCAATTAATAAGAGAGGAAGCGATACCTACCGGGGATACTGGGGGACTTTGATGCAGATTATGATCTCTAATTCGCTTATGGATGCATCAGGAATCAGCTATGTAAAGGATTCTTTTGATAGAGGAGACTTTGGATTCAATACCCATAGTACCTCAGGTGAGCCAAAACGTTGGAGCTCTACATTTACAGGAAGTGGTTTTTCTGATCACTTACCAGTATCAATGAGGTTCAGTATTTCAAATGGTAGTGAAGTTCATATTGAATCTTCAGCCATGGCAGAAGAAGAATGGCAACCTATACCGGTAACCTATGAAATCCCATCTGAGTACCTAACGGAAGAAGAGTTTTTTGCAGAGGCTCCCGAGAATCAGCCTGAGTTTTTTAACGAGTATTTTTATCTCTCAGCAACAGTTACAGAGGACTATGACTTCATAGTGAATGGTACAACTTATGATGTATACACACCTTCTTTCCGACTAAATGAGGTTTTGAGTGAAGTAAAGGGAACAGATATTGAGATCAAGTTTTATGGCCGGTTTTCTCAATTCCGTGGTAATTGGCAGTTTGTAGTAGAAGCCCCTGATTTTTTAATTATTACCGAGTAATGGTTCTTGCCTACGAAACAGCAACGGACGTTTGCTCTGTATCTTTTCAGGATAATAGTGGAGAAATTTTCGAGAAACGAATACAGGGAAGAAGCGTTCATTCTGACAACCTGTTTCTTTTTACTAGTGAATTAATGTCTGAGCATTCATTTCAAATGAAGGATGTAAAAGCTGTTTTGGTTAGTAATGGTCCAGGATCGTATACAGGGTTAAGAATAGCCGCCAGCGCCATTAAAGGCATATTATTTGGGCTAGATACCCCTCTTTTTGAAGTGAATACATTAGCAGGATTTGCAAAAGGTGTGTCAGGTATTGGCGAGAGCACGAGAATCCACGCGGTTATTGATGCCCGGCGAACCCATGTTTATCACCAGTTGTTTTCAACTGAAGGCGGGTTTTCTTCTATATCCCAATTAATGATTAAGGAAATTGCTGAGGTAGAATCCGAATTTGAAACTGGAGAAATACTTATTGGAACAGGTATTAACCGGTTTTCGAAATCTTCATTAAGTGAAGTAAAAACATTTGATTCAGAATTTATTTCTGCCTCGAATCTGATTCGTTTGTTTGAAGAAGAAACAAGCAATACTTTCTGTAAAGAAGTGTCAGTAGAGGAATTAAATCCAAACTATATAACCAGTAATCAAGTAAATAATTCTGCGTCTTAATCTCATTCAGAATTAAGCCAAAGAATCTTTATTTTAGCTGAAATTTGAAAAACGGAGTTTATGTCCTGGTTTAAAAGAAAAGACGAAAACATTCAGACTTCAACCAAAAAAGAGATGCCAGAAGGTGTCTGGGTTAAAGTGCCAACAACAGGTGAAACTATTCACCAACGAGAATTAGAGGACAATTTTTTTGTAGATCCTTTAAGCGGCTATCATTTCCGTGTTGGTAGTAAAAAGTATTTTGAGATCTTATTTGATGGTGGAAAACATAAAGTTATTGGCGAAGATATCGTCTCAGGAGATCCGCTTGAATTTACAGATCGTAAAAAATACAGGGACAGAATAAAAGAATCCCAGGCAAAAACCGGTTTATCTGATGCTGCCAGTATTGGTGTAGGTAAAATGAATGGTATCGATATTGTGGTAGGATGTATGGATTTCAGCTTCATTGGTGGAAGCATGGGTTCAGTAGTAGGAGAGAGACTTGGAGTTGCTATAGATCACGCCCGTGAGAATAAATTTCCGTTGATCATCATCTCTCAGACAGGTGGTGCCCGTATGATGGAGAGTGTTCTCAGTTTGATGCAGATGGCAAAAACATCAGCAAAACTTGCTCAATTAGATGAGGCTGGTGTACCGTATATATCATATATGACAGACCCAACTACAGGTGGTGTAACAGCCAGTTACTCAATGCTTGGTGATTTTAATGTTGCAGAACCCGGCGCTTTAATTGGTTTCGCCGGCCCTCGTGTTATTCGCCAGACGATAGGCAGAGACTTGCCCGAAGGGTTTCAGACAGCAGAGTATTTATTGGAACATGGATTTTTGGACTTTATAGTTCCAAGAACAGAGATGAAGGCTAAACTTACTCAGCTTTTAAAGCTTATTTTACATAAAAAATAGCCAGCTAGTTCGCATCTGCTTTAATAAATGCATTGATATAACTCATTCTATCAATGTGTAAATTCACGCCATCATTTGTATAGCTTAATGACTAACTTTGATGTCGAAAATCTCTAATAGTTAATGTTGAATAGTTATTAGTTGATAACTGGTAACTACGTACAAAAAACTAACAAATGCGCTTCGCTGACTACGCCAAAATTTATGTAACTGCCGGAAATGGTGGTGCCGGATCTTCTCATTTCAGAAGAGAAAAATATATTCCAAAAGGTGGCCCTGATGGTGGTGACGGTGGTAAAGGAGGAAGTATTATTCTTAAAGGGAATACTCAGCTAAATACCATTCTGGATCTTAGATATAAAAAATACATAAAGGCGAAACATGGAATAAATGGTTCAAAAAGCAAGAAAACCGGTGCTGACGGACCTAATATTATTCTCGAAGTGCCTCTTGGAACTGTAGCTTTTGATGCTGAAACAAGGGAGAGGATTGGTGAAATCACCGAAGATCAACAAAAGTTAATTATTGCGGAAGGTGGAAAAGGTGGTTTGGGAAACTGGCACTTTAGAAGCTCAACCAATCAAACTCCCCAATATGCACAAGAAGGAAAGCCGGGCCAGGAAAGGGTAGTTGAGCTGGAATTGAAACTCATAGCTGATGTTGGACTTGTAGGCTTTCCAAATGCGGGGAAAAGCACATTGCTAGCTGCACTGTCAGAAGCAAAGCCAAAAATTGCTGATTATCCGTTTACAACTTTGGAACCTAACCTGGGTGTTGTAAAATTCTCTGATTACAGGAGTTTCGTGATGGCAGATATTCCGGGTATCATTGAAGAAGCCAGCCAGGGGAAAGGACTGGGTATCCAGTTCCTTCGACATATTGAAAGGAATAATGTGCTCCTGTTTATGGTAAGTGCAGAGAATGATATCGCCTACGAATACAATGCACTGGTAAATGAGTTAAAAAATTATCGCAAAGATTTGCTAGACAAACCACATATTTTAGCCGTTACTAAAATGGATTTAAAACAAGGGTTTAAGCTAGAAGAAGAGTTGCATTTTGACAAAGAAATTCCCGTTATTTATATCTCTTCAGCCACCGGTCATGGGGTTGATGAGTTAAGAGAAACTCTTTGGTCAAAAATTCAAGATGCAAAACAAATCAACGCTGAGGACGCTGCTGGCGCTTAGCATAATACCTGGTTTGGGAGTCAGGAGAGCTCGCCAGCTGGTTTTAACATGTGAAGATATTACGTCCATCTTCAAGCTCACAAAAAAAGAACTACAACGCTTTGAAGGTATAGGAGAGGCATCAGCACTTTCTATTCTGGCCTTTAAGGATTGGGATAAAGTAGATTCGATTCTATTAGAGACAGAGAGGGATGGAGCATACATTGTATCTTTAACAGAACCCGAATATCCAGCGCTTCTAAAGCAGATTTATGATCCACCTATTTTGCTATGGGTAAAAGGGAATGTAAAAGCGCTGTCAAGACCTGGAGTAGGAGTAATTGGAACACGAAATGCGACTACCTACGGTAAGAAAAAAGCCATCGGATTTACCCAGGAGCTCAGTAAAGCAGGATTGGCAATTTTTAGTGGATTAGCATATGGAATTGATGCGTTAGCTCATAAAACAGCAGTTGAATCAAATGGTATCACAGTTGCGGTATTGGGCTCCGGAGTTGATAATATCTATCCCAGGAAACACGCAACACTTGCCAAAGATATCATAAAATCAGGTGGGGCTGTGATTTCAGAGTTTCCACCTGGCACAAATCCTGATGCCGGAAATTTTCCTGTCAGAAACAGAATTGTAAGTGGAATGAGCTTGGGAGTTCTGGTAATAGAGTCTGGGATACAAGGTGGGAGCATGATTACAGCAGATCTCGCATTAGATCAAAACCGGGAAGTATTCGCAGTACCTCATCAATTGGATAATGCTTCCGGAACAGGATGTAACTACATCATAAAAAGAGGTACTGCAAAATTGGTTCAAACTGTAGATGATATTCTTGAAGAACTTCCCTTAGATGAATTGGCAGTCAGGACGAATGGAATAGCAATAGATAAATCTAATACGAGGCACTGGAAATCCGAAAACCTTGATGAACTTGGCATCAGTATTTGTGAATTACTGGAAGAACAGGAATACCAGATTGATACCTTGAGTGATGAATTGAATGTGCATACCAGTGAGCTCCTGGTTAATTTATTAAACCTGGAGATGAAGGGTTTGATTACCCAAAAGGCGGGAAAGATTTTTGAATTAAAGTGAAAGGAATCATTCCTTTCACTTTAATCATTTTCTTTATTTCTCGAAGATGCCAATTCCGAAGTAGCAAGGCTCTATCTCGCAGGAGTACATAGTAACTTTGAGCTCATATTGTCCTGAATATGCAGGAGAATATGTTACTACAGGATAATCATCCTCTTCGGTATCCTTATCAATTTCTTCACCGTTAACATTGTTCAGATATAAATCAATGTCTTCACAATCGGCATCACATACAGCAACAAATATATAATCTTTACTGGCAGAAAAGTTAAATGTCCAGCTAGTATTGTCGTCTGCATCCAGTCCGCCTACAATATAATTTTTTACTGTATAGCCTAAATCCGAAGCTTCAGTATATGAGTTCTGCAATTGTTCCCAAACAATTTCTGTAGATGTTTGAGCACTAGCGTAGTTAAAACTGAATAGCCCTAAAATTAAAACGAAGAAAAGTTTTTTCATAGATACCCCTTTAGTTAGTTATGGCTCTATAGCCAATATTTGAGTCTGAATAAAAGGAAAATAGTTGAGATATACACTACCTCAGAAAGGGTATTTAGAAAACTTCTTTTAGCAAAACTGAATAAAAAATGAAATGATGGTTAACCAGCTTTTTTCTCAGCTATATACCGATCTACAATTTCTTCCAGGATGCTCATAGTTACGGTTCCCTTAGACAGGATAACATTATGAAACTCTTTCACATCAAATTCAGAACCAAGGGCATATTCCGCTTTTAGGCGAAGCCTTTTAATAGTTATCTCTCCAATCTTATAAGCTAATGCCTGTCCAGGCCAGGTTATATACCGATTAATCTCAGTGTTAACTTCGTGTATAGACAGTGCTGAGTTCTCAGCAAGAAAAGCAACAGCTTGATCCCTGGTCCAACCTTTATAATGGATGCCTGTATCTATCACTAACCTACAAGCCCTCCACATTTCGTAGGTAAGACGACCAAATAAGCTGTAAGAATCTTCATAGAGTCCAAGCTCATGGCCCAGGTATTCAGCGTATAAGCCCCAACCCTCACCAAATGCATTGATGTACATATTCCTACGAAAAGTTGGTAAGCTTTCAAGTTCCGCTGTTAATGCGATCTGTAAGTGATGGCCAGGCATTGCTTCATGAAGAGTAAGTGCTTCAAGAGTGTATAAAGTTCTGCTTTCAAGCTTTGTAGTATTTACCCAGTATTGGCCACCTCTATCGGAATCAAGAGAAGCTCCTGAGTACCTGCCTGTTGTATAATTAGGAGCTAAATAATCCGGAACAGGAACCACTCCATAAGGTTGTCTTGGCAATAAGTTAAAGAGAGAGGGGAGCCTGCCATCAATCTTCTTTGCTATAAATGATGCCTCTTTAAGCAATTCATCGCCGGTTTTAGGAAAGAACTGGGGATCTGTTCTCAGAAAATTCATGAACTCAGCCATAGACCCTTCAAATTCTAAATCTACCAGTACTTGTTCCATCTGAGATCGGATTCGCTCCACTTCTTTCATCCCCAATTCAAATACTTCATCGGGTGTGGTGTTTGATGTAGTGTAGTAGCGAACTTTGTGCTCGTAGTATTTCTTTCCATTTAAAACTGTGGAAGCTCCAAGTTCCGGGCGTGTACTTGGAAAATATTCTTCTTCAAAAAATTTCTTCAGTCCATAATAACTGGCGGTTGCGTACTCAGAAATATAACTACGAGCAGTTGTTTGTAAAACCGACCATTCATCTTCTGAGACTGCTTTGGGTTTCATTTCAAATGGTTTCCAAAAAATGGAAGACTCAGGATTATCTACGATATAGGGATCATACGTAACACTGTAGTTTTGCAAGCCTTCCATAGGCTGAGTGAAGCCCTGTGAGATACCTTCTCTCATCAGGTTGATATGCTCATCAAAGTATCGGGGAATGTCTTTCAGGAAGATGAGGTATTCATCTAAAGACTCTTTGCTTCTATATGTTCTATTTGGTCGTGATAGAATCCGGGTATGAAATCCACTTTCAGAAAGTATCGGGTTTAAATATTCCTTGAATTCATAAAGCTTGACATCATTATCAAGAGTGAATGATAACAACTTGTATGAGATTAAATCATCAAATGAAAGGCTGTCTGTATTAATCTCTGAAAGCTTTTCCAGCATTTTAAGATTGAACTCATATTCATCATAGAATACTTCTTCGGTATTAAATCCCAGAGGAAATTGAGTTCTTTCTTCTTCTGTAAAGCGATTCTCATAGTAGCTATCAATTTCTGTGAGCACTTCGTTAATTGTTGAATTGCCCGTCATCTCCTGCGCAGAAAGTGTTATGGTAAAAAGGCAGTGAAATAGAAAGAGAACTACTTTTTTCATGATTATCGGATTAGTTATACACCCAGATCCTTCAGGATAGCATTAATGGTGTTATCAAGCTGTTCAGCAACGGTATAATAGTTATTTGCACTTTCAAGGGGTGCGTTCACGCTACAGTAAAATTTAATTTTCGGCTCTGTACCTGATGGACGGGCGGAGATAATTCCCCCTTCTTCAGTTACAAATTGAAGTACATTAGCTTTAGGAAGATCAATAGCAGTGACTTCACCAGTAACAAGATTTTTCTCTTCCTGGCTTTGATAGTCTTTAAGTAATACAACTTTTGATCCGCCAAGACTTGTCGGTGTATTATTCCTGAAATCAACCATCATCTGTTGAATTTCTTCGGCACCAGTTTTCCCTTTTTTAGTTACCGAAATTAACTTCTCTTTGAAAAAACCGTGCTCAACATACATATCCACAAGAGCTTCAAATAAACTGCTTCCCTGGTCTTTGTAATATGCTGCCATTTCAGAAATGATAACAGCAGATACAATAGCGTCTTTATCGCGCACGTGCTCACCAATCAGGTAACCATAACTTTCTTCACCGCCAGCAATAAATTGTTTTTTCCCTTCCAGGCTTGTCATCAGTTCACCGATGTATTTGAAACCAGTAAGCGTATTGAAACATTCAACGCCGTATGAGTCAGCAATCCTGTCAATCAGGTAGGAAGTAACAATGGTTTTAACGATATATTCATTACCGGTCAATTTATCAGCATTTTTCCACGCGGTAAGCATGTAGTTTATGATAAGTGTTCCGGTCATATTGCCGTTGAAGAGAATCCACTCTCCTTTGTCATTTTTTACTGCAATTCCAACCCTGTCAGCATCTGGGTCGGTGGCCATTACAAGTTCGGCATCAATTTCTTTGGCTTTAGCCATCGCCATGCTTAAAGCGTCTTCTTCTTCAGGGTTTGGATAAACTACTGTAGGGAAGTTTCCATCCACAACCATTTGCTCTTCAACCAAAGTCACATTTTCGAAACCGTACATCTTCAATGCTGGAGGTGTAAGCACCCCACCTGTGCCATGGATTGGTGAAAATACAATACTCAGATCTTTCTGCCTTTGAATTGCATCTTTAGAAACAGAAAGCTTTAATAATTCATCTAAGTACTTATTGTCAATCTCTTCGCCGATAATCTCAACATTAGAGTCAATTCTGTCAAATTTGATGTCATCGATACTGGCAATGTTCTGAACTTCTTCCATTACCATTTTATCGTATGGAGCTACAAATTGACCACCATCTGCTCCATATGCTTTATAACCGTTGTATTCCTTTGGATTATGAGAAGCGGTAAGTACTACGCCGCTCTGGCAACCTAATTCACGGATAGCATAAGATAGCTCCGGGGTAGGGCGCAGGCCTTCAAAGAAATACACATGGATTCCATTTGCAGAAAATACATCAGCCACAACTTTGGCAAGAGTATCAGAGTTGTTTCTGCAATCATGGGCTATTGCTATTTTAATCGATTCATTTGGGTAGGTCTTTTTCAGAAAGTTGCTTAAGCCCTGGGTTGCTGCACCAAAAGTGTATTTGTTTACTCTGTTTGAACCAATTCCCATAATGCCACGAAGTCCGCCAGTTCCGAACTCAAGATCTTTATAAAAAGCATCGGTCAATTCAGTGTACTCTTCATTATCCAGCATAGATTGAAGAGCAGTTTTAGTCTCTGAGTCATAGTTACCCGAAAGCCAGTTATTGATTTTTTCTTGAATGGCAGACTCTAATACGCTCATGGTAAATTTTCTAAATCGTTAGTGAGGAAAAGTTGAGCCGTGAATATATAAATTTATAAAGTATTTGGAGTAAAGGATTCGTTAATCAAGTAGGAATAACTAAATTGATTAAAATTATAAAATAGGACTGATATGAAGAAATGCCCGGTTTGTGAAGTAAAACTAAATCGAGTTAGGCTAGCAGATGAACAACCTGCATTTAAATGTTCGAATTGTGAAGGTACCTGGATTTCTTACCATGAATATGTTCAGTGGATTGGACCAGGTCAAAAGAATTCCATTGATGTAATTGATACTGATTATGAAGTTCCCTTACCTGTTTTCGAAAACAGAAAAGCGTTGTTATGTCCGGATTGTGAGCGAATTCTGAGAAGATTCAAGATTTGGCCCAATGTTGAATTTCATTTAGATCGTTGCGGTTATTGTAACGGTATTTGGTTTGACAAAAATGAGTGGGAAGTACTTAAGTTGAAAGGGCTTGAAAAGTATATTCATATATTTTTTACAGAAGCCTGGCAGAAGAAGTTAAAAAGCGAAGAGATGACGGTACACTTTCGAGAGATGTATAAGGAGAAATTTGGTCTGGTAAATTATAAAAAGATTAAGGAAGTGAAATCCTGGTTACAGGATGAAGAACTTGAATCAGAACTCTTAGCTTATTTGACGAATAAAAATCCTTATAGAGGGTGATTTAAATTCGTTTACTCTAAACCCTTGTAAGCCTCTCAATAATCTCTTTTTGCTCAGGAAATTTTCCTGTAAGAATCTTCTGATTTGCCAGTTCAAAATCGGCGAAGTCAAAACCCGGAGAAACTGTGCATCCAACAAATGCGAATGAGTCAGGATCATTTACTTCTGCAGCAAACCATACTCTCTTTGGTACTGTAAATTGTGGGACTTCACCATCTGAAAAATTCAATCCTATCTTTTGGGAAGAGTAGACACCATCTGAGTCAATCATATGAATAGTGAGAGAAGAGCCTTCATAGAAATGCCACATCTCATCCTGGTTAATCCTGTGAAAGGCTGAAAAAGTATCTGAAGTGAGTAAAAAATAAATTCCTGTGCTGTAATTTCGATCCCCTTGAATAGGTTGGTCTAAACATTTTTGTGGGATTATACCCTCACTTCGGTAGGTTTCTTTAAAATAACCGCCTTCGGGATGAGCCATCAGGTTCAGTGAAGAAATTAGTTCCTGTATTCTTTTTCCGTGCATATTTTCTTAATAATAACAGTTAGTTATTTGTAATTAATTTGTAACAATTCAATTTTGGATAACTCATAATAGCAGTCGAGAGGTAAGAAATTAAGAATATTTCTTCCCATAATTTGTTGAGAGTTTAAAGTATGCAAAGTAAAATCAAGATTATCATTTCAATTTTGTTCTTTATTGGAGGGGGGATGTTTTTGCTGCTTCATTTCAATCAAAGCAAACCAGAGAAAGCCAGTATTAATGAAGTCAGTATTATCATAGATGAAAAAGAAACCCCAAGCTTTGCATCTATTTTTAGTGGAAATAGCTTTCAAACTAGCACTGCCATCTTTTTTATAGACTCAACACCATGTTCTCCATGTATAAATAATGTGTTTGAATATGTAGACTTATTGAAAAAGGAGAGGGTTTACTACCATGCAATTTTTGTAGACAAAGAGCGAAGTGAGGTAGAAAGATTTTTTAGTATTACTGGCTTAGATATGGACTGGTCAATTATAAAAGAAGATGAACTGCCTGTTGAATTACAAGGAGTGAAAAGTCGATTAGCATTTTTAACTGAAGGGAGTAGATTCTTTTACTCAGTAGTCATCTCTAACAATCAAACCAGTTCGCTTGAATACAAGAAGAGAATTCTAAAGGATGCTTTAGAATAATTAACAAAACAAGGAGAAATATGTTTAAAAAAGAAAACTACTTATTAATAGCTACAGCGATTTTTTTTATCGTGAGTGTAGCATTTACGCAAGTACCAAAGGAAGAAGCTGTGTTACCTCCAGATGCACCATGTTACGAGTGTGAACCTTTTGCACCGTGTATTGCTATAGACCGCGGTGAAATAAAACAAGGTTGGACAGAATGTTCATACAGTGGTGGGTTCTGTACTCTAAGTGGATACACCTGTATATCAGGACCTGGTGGTAGCTAATTATTAATGAAAGCACTGATTAATTCAGTGCTTTTTTAAATAAGATATTAGTATGAGATTTATAATTACTCTAATTCTATTTTTTCCCTTTTGCACGTTTGGACAAGAGGGAAATTTAAGAATCGAAAATGAATTTATATTTGGTAAAGATCAGAGCCTTCGTGTATCCGAATACTTAGGTCAAGTAAATGGGTACGTAACAGATGATACCTTGAACCTATACGTAATTGAATCAATGACCCAAGAAATAAAAGTGTTTGATAAAGAAGGATATTTGATAAGAAAAATAGGTAAAAGAGGTAGAGGGCCTGGTGAGTTTTTAAGGTTAAATAACATAGCCCTTATAGATAACCTTATATATGCCTTTGACCCGGTTCGGTTTAGAATCAACATATTTAATTTAGAAGGAGTGTTACTAGGTACTCTTTTCACTCATAAGGAATCGCAGGTAGCTAATTTTTTTAAGCAGATAAAAGAATATGATAAAAACAACCTGTTAATATTCTATAGACAATGGGGAGAAGGGCAGTATTCAAAATTCGATAAAGATGAAATTTTCCACATTTGGAAAAAGGATTTTACAGCTAAAGAAAAATCATTTGGATCATTTGAAGGGTTCAACTTAAGTACAGACTTTGCGAAAATTATTACGAGGACAAGAGGAGGGTCAATTGATTTAATTAATAAAGAAACAATCGTGGTTTCTCCTTATATCTATAATGGCTTATTATATAAGTACAAAAAAAATGGTAATGATTGGTTTTTTGAAGAAACAATAAATGGGGTAGATTTAGATATCAAAGCCTATGAAGAAGTAGATGATCAAAATGACCCTGAAGTTGTGACCTTTCGATCATTTGGTAACATGGTGCAAGGAAAATACAATGTTATTGATGCGGGACTGTATCAATTCAAAGAAAAATATCTTGTCCACTTCATTATGTTCAAAAGGTACGACCTAAGTGAAACAGGAGAGAAATGGGAATTTGGAGTAGAGTTATTCAATATTTCAGGAGAATTTCTTTCTTATTCTTCATTAGATGTTTATGATGCAAGAGAAGTAGTTAGATCGGAAAGAATTGTTGATTTTAAAGATAGATACGAAAATTTTTACATGCTTTTTGGTGAACAGGGGGAGAATTATATCAAGAGATTTAGTTTAGAATTCGAGAGAAAGGAAGGGAATTAATTCTAATTCCCTTCTTTGAAATAATTGTTTACAAGCACTGGTTTTCCAAATCCAAGAGCTTCAAGTCGATCCATTTGAGTTTTGGCATCTCCAACAACCACGTAGATCATTTTTTTTGGATTGGCATACGTTCTTGCCAGGTTCGAGATTTCTTCAATAGTCATGTCTTTAACAATCTGCTCCCGGTCTTTCATATAGTCAGCCGACCAGCCATAATCACTTATGTCTTCCAGCATATTAAGCTTGGCTCCGAGTGTCTCAAAACGACGGGAACTACTTTTAAGAAGGAAACTCTTGGTAGTTTCAAGATCTTGTTCTGTAAACGTGGTAGGGTATTGCTCAAGAATCTCTTTCACTAATGCTGCTGATTCATATGTTACATTAGTTCGTACCCCACTACTGATTGTAAAAGCTCCTGGTATATCAGTACCCGAAAATCCGGATCCGATTCCATAAGTATATCCTTTGCCTTCACGTAATTCCTGGGTAAAGCGTGATGCAAAACCACCGCCTCCAAGAATATAGTTCATAACAGAAGCTGGATAGTAGTTTTCATCCGTTTCGGCCATGGCTAAGTATCCAAAACGGAGTACAGATTGTTTGGCATCAGGAACATCATAGAAATAGACAATGGATTCTGATGGAGCTTCAGGAGCTTCGAATTTCGGAATAGAAACATCTTTGGCTTCCCAGTTATTATCGATACCAGATAGTGATTTCATTACATCAGACTTAGAAACAGAGCCCACAATCATGAAACTGGCAATAGAAGGAGAGAAATTAGCCTGGTAATAAGCCTTCAGGTCATCGATTGTGATTGATTCAATACTTCTGGTAGTTCCAATAGCATTATTTGAAAGGATATGATCCTCACCATATAGAAGTTTATTGTATGTATTAGTTGCAATGCTATTAGGGTTGGCACTTTGAGCAGCCACCTGACTTAAGGTACTTTGTTTGGCTAGTTCGAACTCAGTTTCGTCCCATCGAGGTTCTAACAATATTTCCTGGACCAAAGCCATAGTTTTAGCATAATTTCTGGATAGTGTATTACCAGTAATACTTAAACTCTGGCGTCCTGAGCTAATGTTAATTGAAGCACCCAATTCATCAATAGCTTCTTCTAGTTGTTCAGGGGTTTTAGTAGCTGTTCCTCGTGTCATAACATCAGATACAAGATTAGCCACTCCAACTTTATCAGGAGAGTCCAGCAGTAATCCGCCTTTGAGTTTCAACTCAAATTGAACCAGTGGAAGTTCATTGTTTTCGATCCCATGAACGCTCAATCCATTTGCTAGTGCATCTTCCCAAACTGAAGGTGTTTTCACAGTAGCACTTTCGCCGTATTCAGGTTCAACAGATCGGTCGAAAGAAGAAGGTGTTCGTTCATAATCCGTTTCAGCAGGCAACTCGAAGTTTTCTCCAGCAGCGTTTTGAACAATTTGTTCTTCTTCCACTTCAGCTAGCACAGAGCCTTCAAGAGCCAGCTCCTTTTGACCAAGTGGTACAAAGCTGGTAGCGATGTAATTTTTACCTTTTACATACTGTTCATATACACGCATTATATCTTCACGAGTAACAGCTAAGGTTTTTTGAATATCTTCGTTTATATACCCGGGATCGTCAGCAAAAATATTGTATTGAGCCAGGTTAAATGCTTTCCCTAAAACACTAGATAGGCCATTATAGAATTGGGTTTCAATACCAGCCTTTATTCTTGCTAAATCGGCATCGGTAAATCCTTCAGTTTCAAACCTGGCAAAACCTTCTTCAATCGCAGCGTGAACTTCGTTTAAGTCAGTATTAGGAAATGCCCGGACAATAACCTGGACTTCACCTGCTATTTCGGAGTTATTACTAAACATGAACACATTAGAAGTAAGCTCTTTTTCATCAATCAACACTTTATTCAATGGAGCTTTTTTACCTGATGCCAATAACTCCGTTAGAATATCCAAAGCGTAGGAATCAGGGTGGTAAGTATCCACTCCAGGCTTAACAATTCTGAGTTCCGGTAGACGGGCAAAGTTATCTTCGTAATAAAGTTTTTTGGTTTCATTTACTGTAACCGGAGAATCAGGTAGTGGAGTAATTTCTTCACCGCGTGGAATTTCGTCAAAGTATTTGTGTACCCACTCCTTGGCCTGATTGATATCAAAATCACCAGCGATAACTAATGTAGCGTTGTTTGGAACATACCAGCGATTGTAGAATTCCTTAACGTCCGCAAGCGTTGCATTTTGAAGATCTTCAAGAGAACCAATTACCTGCCAGTTATAAGGATGGCTTTCTGGATACAGATTTTTTCCCACTACATAATTAGCATGCCCGTAAGGCTGGTTATCTACTCCTTGTCTCTTTTCATTTTTAACAACTTGTTTCTCTTTGGCTACCACATTTTCAGTAACAGTATTAATGAAATAACCCAGTTTATCTGCTTCAGCCCATATCATTTTCTCAAGGGCATCTTTAGGAACGGTTTGAAAGTAATTGGTACGATCACGGCTGGTTGAACCATTTGCGCCTGATCCTCCAATCCGGCTGCTCATTTTATCAAGGCCACCTTTTCCAAGGTTTTCAGATTCAAGAAAAAGCAGGTGTTCAAATAAATGAGCAAACCCGGTCTTTCCTTCCTTTTCTCGTGCTGAACCAACATGAAAAGTTAGAGCAACAGCAGTTACAGGATCAGAGTCGTCCTGGTGGAAGATTACCTCTAATCCATTATCTAGAACCATTTTTTCATAGTCTACGGAAAACTCTTGCTGCGGAGGAGAACAGGAAACGATAAATCCGAAAAGTATAGTGAGGGATAAAATCTTTGCTGGAAAGTACTTCATAAAAAGAGGGGGTTGATATTATTGAAAGTGAATTAATATAACAGGGGCGAAAGTTCGCGTTTGTTAAAATATTGCACACTCTAGACGTTCAGTTTTAAGAATAGTTTCTCTAGAATATGAGAACAAATTGAAAAAGGAAAGAAATATAATTCAGCTTTTTATAGCTGTAAACGAAACTTTTAAAACACATATACCGTTATGGCACGATGTTTGTATATTCATGCCATGATAAAAGTAAAAGACACCATATTATCCGATGATATTGCGACTACAAAGTTTGCTTGTGACCTTCCCAGGTGCAAAGGAGCCTGTTGTGTAGTTGGGGATGCCGGAGCCCCGGTCGTAAAAGGAGAAATTCCGGTTTTGCACAAAGCCTATCATTTACTAAAAGATGAATTGAGACCAGAAGCCGTTGCAGTGGCTGAACGCGAAGGAGTAGTAGTAGGAAGTGAAAAAGCAGGCTACGAAATCTCTTGTGTAAATGAGGCAGAATGTATTTTTGTTAAATATGATGACCAGGATATTGCATACTGTTCCATTCAAAAAGCTTATTTCGATGGACGAATAGGCTGGGAAAAGCCGCTGAGTTGTCACCTGTTTCCAGTACGCCTGAAAAGAATAGCAGGTTTTGATTACGCCAACTATGAATATGTTCCAAAGCTATGTGCTGCGGCCTGCGAGAAAGGAGAAAATGAAGGGACTTACCTGGCTGAATTTTTAGAAGCTCCACTGGTTCGCAGATATGGACAAGAGTGGTACGATGAATTTCTTGAGACTTGCAGGGAGATTAGAGCAGAACAGTAAAAATGCTTCGCAACCAGCAAAATATCGGCCAGAAGCTGCAGCAAGGAATGCAGCAAAAACTTTCGCCTCAACAGCTGCAGTACATTAAACTATTGCAGCTTACTACAATTGGCCTGGAACAGCGCATCAAAGAAGAGATGGAATTGAACCCGGTATTGGAAGAAGTTGATTTAATGGAACAAAGGCTGGAACGGGTTGAAGAAACAGATCAAAAGGAACAGTCTGAAGAAAAAGAAGACGGGCTCGAAAGTCTTGAAGAGCATGAAGTGGATTGGGATGAATTTGATAAAAACACAGAATACGATGGAGAGCTATATTCCACTCCAACTCATCCGGATTTGGAAGAATGGAGAGATTTGCCCAACCCATATACAAATTCATTATTAGAAGATCTCGAAGAGCAAGTATCATTACTGGACTTTTCAGAAGAGGAAAGGCTCATTGCGGACCAAATATTAGGTTCTTTAGATGATGATGGGTATTTCCGTCGCGAGTTAATAGCCGTTGCGGATAATATTGCATTCAATCATGGTATTTATTTAGAAGAAGAAGATGTAGATCGTGTTCGAAAACAGATTCAGCTTCTCGAACCCATTGGGATTGCTTCAAGAGATTTGCAGGATTGCCTGCTGGTACAATTAGAAGCAACAGAAGAAAGTTTGCCTGGAAGAAATCTTGCTATTAGAATTATCAGGGATGCCTGGTCTGCCTTTGAGAAGAAACACTTCAGTAAACTGGTTCAGAGACTAAATACAGACGAAGAGTCATTAAAAGAAGCATTTGATGCGATCCGTCATATGGATCCCAGGCCCGGAGCGGTGAGTCATGGGTTAGAAGACAATCAAAATTACATCGAGCCTGATTTTGAAGTGTATTGGAAAAACGGAGATCAGAACGCCAGCGGAAAAGGAGAGTTCGTGATCAGCCTTAACCAGAGAAATGCTCCGCAACTTAGAATCTCACCTGAATACAAACAGATGTGGGATGAAATAAAAGCCAAGAAAAGTAAACCGGATGCCCAAACCCAGGCTTTTATGAAAACAAAGATCGATTCGGCTAATTGGTTTATCGAATCCATAAAGCAGCGCCAAAATACATTGATGAATACCATGAAAACGATCGTGGCTATCCAGGAAGATTTTTTCCGGTTTGGGGACGGTTTAAAGCCTATGATCCTGAAAGATATAGCAGAACGCATAGGTATGGATATTTCAACCATATCAAGGGTTGTGAATGGGAAATATGTTCAATCCCATTTCGGCGTTCATGAGTTGAAGTATTTCTTCAATGAAGGCCTGGAAACAGAGAGTGGTGAAGAAGTTTCTAACAGGGAAGTAAAGAATATTCTCCAAACCATTATCGATAAAGAAGATAAGAGAAGCCCGCTAAGTGACCAGGCGCTAGCCGATCATCTAAACGAAAAGGGATATAAAGTAGCTCGGAGAACAGTGAGTAAATACAGGGAACAACTAAACGAGCCTGTTGCCCGGTTACGAAAGCAGATCGTTTGATTAATCCAGAAAGCCTAATAGCTTTTCATATTCTTTTATCAATTTCTCTCTTACCGGAATGCCCTTTTCAAAAATAGCTTCTTGTGCTTCCCTGTATTCCATTCTACCACTTTCGGTTTCAATTTTGATAGGTTCCAGTCCAAACTCAGAAAGGTCATAGGGGCTCGCTTTCATATCAATAGTGCGGGCTTCAACAGCGAGTTTGAATGCTTCTAGAATGAGGTCACTTCCAATCCATGGATACAGTTTGAAAGCCCACTTGTATAAATCCATATTCGCATGGATACAGCCAGGTTGTTCGTTTATGCTGGTGGTTTCTCTTGTGAGTTTGTTCTTGTTCAGTGGAACAGCATCCGGAGTAAAAAACCGGAAGGCATCGAAATGAGTACACACCAATGGCCGGGATTCTACAAATTCAGCGAGTTCTGCGGGCTCCATTCTCATGGGAACCTGGTTATGGCGGATATCGTCTGTTTTATATACCATGGCCCATTCATGCATTCCAAAACAACCGAAAGATGGTCGTGCGTTCTGAGTATTACTTAACATTTCCAGAATCCATCTAGTGGATCGGATTCTATTTTCCGGAAAAAGCGAGGGGTCAAGGAAGGCAACATTATCTTCGACTATCAATTCACTCAGCTCAGGAAGTTCTTCAGAATCTGTGAATTCCAAGGCAACCCCGAAACCAGGAGACCAGCGTTTTAATGCAATAACACGAAATGAATAATACTGGAACAGAAAATCCATAACAGGTTGCCTTTTATGCTGCGAACGAAGCGCTAAATAGTCTCCAACCAGGTCATCTACTAATTGTACATGTGTATTTTTCTTGTTTTTCCATTCCTCAATACCGAGGTAAGATTTAATAAAAGTCGGGGAGTCTATTTCTTTCTCAAGCATACTTGAAGATATGGATTTTTGGTGTTTTCTTAGTCATGTGCAGAGCAACAATTCTATGATTCGAGAACCCTTTCTAAAACAAGTGTGGCATTTTATCCTTCATTTAAGGTTACACTACCAATTTTTCATCCTTTCAGGTGGATATTTACTATCTGCATTATTTGTGGAGGAGAATAACTGGCAACAATTCTGGACGCAGTTTTTGAACGTACATGTTTTATTGTTTGGTGGCGCTACAGCCTACAATTCATTCTGGGATAAAGATGAAGGGCCGATAGGAGGGTTAAAATCTCCTCCAAAAATGACTAACTGGATGTGGTTAGTCTCTTTAGCAATTCAATTTATCGGGTTGGCATGGGCTTATACAATCGGGTTAAGCTATTTTCTTATCTATTTATGTAGCCTGATCCTGTTCTGGTTGTATTCTACACCATTAGCCAGGTGGAAGGGGAAGCCACTGTTGAGTTTGATAGCTATCGGGATTAGTACAGGAACTAATTCTTTTCTATTAGGTTACCTGGCAGGTGGAGAACCCAAGTTAACTTTTTCAGAAGGGGCAATAGCATTTGGAGTTGCCTGTATTATATTGAGCCTTTACCCAGCTTCTCAAATTTTCCAGGTTGAAGAAGACCGAAAGCGTGGAGATATTACTTTTGCCATGAAATACGGTCTCAAAATAGTCCGCATTTTTTACTCTATTATGTTTTTGATTGGAGCATCAATACTTTCACTCTTCTTGTACTTCGAAGACTCTATACTTGGTCTGATTTTTGGAGTGTTGAGTTTATTTTCATTCTCAGGCATAGCATTTATACTAAGTAAACTGGAAGGAAAGGAAAGTGAATATGGTAAAGTGATGAAGATCAAGTTCCTGGCTTCCCTCAGTTTTGTACTGTTTATCCTATCAACACTATTGATCAAATCAATCATTTGATGACATTATAGTTCGTATTTTTAGGTCGTTCATAAATTATTATTACAACTATGATGACCAATATTATTACTCCGATTTCACAAGAAACTATTAACAAGGGATTCACTTATTCTGAATTCAGTACTAAAGTTGAAACACTACTAGCCGAAGGCAGAACCACTGATGGTAATAGCTCAGAAAGTATGCTTGAGTACACAAAGCTGAACATCCAGAGAACAAACCGCTGGGATAAACGCGCTGTTCTGGGAGATGAATTAGTAGAAACTCTGGCTACTCTCGATAAAAAACAAACCTGGGTTGTACTTACCGAAGGTTGGTGTGGAGACTCAGCTCAAATTCTTCCATTCATAAATAAAATGGCAGAATTAAGTGATAGCGTAGAGCTCAGAATCATACTGAGAGAAGAGCACCCTGAAATCATGGATTTGTTTTTGACTGATGGTAAAAGCCGCTCAATCCCAAAACTGATTATCCTTGACACGGAAACACTTGAAGTACTGGGTGACTGGGGACCAAGACCGGGTGTAGTGCATTCGAGCTATTTAGCTGAAAGAAAGGATGAAAACGTTGGCGGTAAAATTGCGACTCAAAATCTTCATTTATGGTATGCCAGGGATAAGGGCAAAGAAACCCAGGATGAAATCAATACGATGCTCAAATCGATTTAAACAAAAAAGGCAGTGATTATCTCACTGCCTTTTTAGATTACTGTAAATATCAGGGTTACTTGAGCAATGTCATTTGTCGTGTTTGAGTAAACGTTTGCCCACCAGACATTGGAGTAGCTTGTAATTGGTAAATGTAAACACCACTCGCAAGGTTTATTCCATCGAATAATTCTGTATGGCTCCCAGCCTGCATTTGCTGGTTATTGAGTATAGAAGCAACTTTTCTGCCATTAATATCAAAAACGTCCAGGCTAACTCTACTTGAAGAAGGTAGTGAGAATGAGATGTTCGTAGAAGGATTAAACGGGTTTGGATAGTTTTGGCTTAAGCTAAACTCAACCGGATTTTCAGTACCCGGACCTTCATTTGCTACCATTTGAGGAATCTTTCCAATAAAAATTCCGCGACCGTGAGTTCCAACAGCTACTGTTCCGTCAGAAACTCTGTAATCAAGGTATTCAACAATAGTATTTCCAACTAAATCCTCTGCTTGTTTAGTCCAGGTGGTAGAAGAACCATTTAGGTCAGAAGTAGCATAAAGGCCTACGCTGGTCCCAACCATATACACTGGGTTGTTGTCGCCGTCTAGTCCAATAGCTGCCGTACGAACTGATGGTCCGTTTGCATCTTCAAGATTTCCACCAACAGCTGTCCATGTAGCCCCGGCATTGCTGGAGTGGTATACACTTTCAACACTATAATTAGAAACTACAGCAATAACTTCATTTCCGTTATTTGGATTTACTGCCATGCCATGAATATGCTCACCTTCAGAAGTTCCCGGAATTGAAATATCCACTTCTCCATCTACACCTAAGGTATTATCTAACCTGAACACGGCAGGAGCGGCATCATTTCTGTAGCCAGCATAATACAATACATTGGAAGGATTATTTGTACTGAATGCCAGCGTTGAAATATTTCCATTCTGAGTACCTGTATTAACATTCAGTAGCTGTGTCCAGCCTTCAACCGTACCGTCAGGTTCATCCGTAACTCTTGTTAAGGTAGAAACCGAAGTATTTCTCCAGAAGTGATTACCTGAAGGATAAAAAAGAACGTCCTGGTTGGATGGATTAACAGCAAAAGGATGAATAAATAACTGGTTTGCAGCATTTAATGGGGCTACGTAGGAGAACTGGGTTACATCTCCGTTAAAGTCATAGAAATATCGGATCAATGTTCCTCTTTGAGAGGAAGCAAGGGCAATAGTATTTCCCATATAACTATAAGATCCATCACCTGATGTAATGTCAAATGACTGGCTTGGACTACCATTCAAATTGAAATTAAAGAATGGAGACCCATTATCCTGTGTACCGCCCAACATTCGGGTATCATTAGCATCAGGGTGAAGAGCAACTGTATAGAACTGGGTTACATTGTAACCTTCTTCTTTCGTTTCCCAGGTAACAGGTTCGCTTAAAATATTGCTTGTTACGCTAATACCACCATCATGAGTACTAAATGCTCGATTCGGATTGGTTGGATCAAATACCATACCATGAAGATCAGGATGGTGGTTATTGTAAATGCTGATATTGTTCAGTGAAGAATATCCTCCGATCCAGTATTTATCTTCATCATTTAAATCAGGAACTGTACTAAACCCGTCCGTAGATCTAAACAGGTTGGTTGCCCCAAGGAAAACAGTTTCTGAATTGGTTGGATGCACTACACATACCATATTATATGAACCTTGAGGATTTAGATCGCCTACAGGGTCTCCAAAGTTTGGAATACCATTGGTTCTGTTACTGGTTGATACCGTTGGGAAACTGGAGATGTCGAACCTGAACAATGTTAGGCCGTCTGCACCTCCGCCAGTATCAGTAAGTACATAAAAGATATTAGGGCTTGATTCGGATATTCCAATAACACTGCGATTGTGAAAAGCCGGGAATGCAGCTGGGGTTACATCTGACCAGCTGACACCATCATTCGTAGAAATATAGACACCTGGAGAATTAGAGGTCGGATCGCCTTCAGAAAAGGGGCTGCCCAACACAGCGACGAGATTTCCGTTAGAAGCTATCTGGACGGTAGCATATCTATGCTCACCAAAACCACCCAGGCTAATACTTGAACTGGCCAGATTATTCGTGGACTTGTAAATACCAATTCCGTTGCTTGAAAAGAAAATAGAACTTGTATTAGGGCTGATTTCAATATCCGTTATAAAATCAAACTGGCTGTTGAAAGAAACGTCATCATCTCTTGTAGTTTCTACCTGGGCCCAGGTTTCTCCGTTATCAGTAGATACATGAATACCAGATCCTGTATAAAATGCAGTAAAAGCCCTGTCACTTAAACTTCCATCAAACTCACCCGTTGAATAATACCAGGTGTCCTGGTTCGTGGGATGTTGAACAATATCAGTAACACCAACATGGTCGTCTGCATCCGTTTTAATAGTCCATGAGTTACCTCCGTCTGTACTTTTCCACATACCACCAGACGCACCACCGGCTAATAGGATATTGGAATTTCGGCGATCTATTGCAAATCCCCTTGTTCTTCCGCCTACATCATTCGGGCCGATTTCAGTCCACGTGATATTGTTAACCTTATTAATTGATTTAAATCGATTTTCCTCATCCAGTTCACTGGCAAAAGTAAGTTCCTTGGCACGGATATTCTCAGGAATACTGTTTGTTTTAGGATCTCTTGTTAGCCTGAAGAAATGTTCGGCCCTGCCTTCATTGGTTACAGCTTCATTTTCTTCCGGGAAATCAGGAAAATTATCATTCACAGGTTCTGTGGAAAAATAATTGATTGAAAAAACGAGGACTATAGCAAAAAGGAAGACCCCTGATAGTGTTGTAATAACTCTGTACTTATTCATATTAAATCTGTTGACCTCTAGTTTATCTTTAAAATATTCCAGGTTCCCTTAGAACCACTACCCATATCCATACCCATGGATTTTGTAATCACGCCTTCAAAAGTCTGCCCAACTTCCATAGCCTTTAACTCAGCCATTTTATCAAAGTTCTGGCGCATTTTTACTATTAAAACCTGGTTTACAGCCAACGGTTGAGTAGAGGCCCCATAGCCAACAACTTCAACAATTTTAACCATAACCTCATTGGCCTCCAGCTCTTCAGCTGTTGAATTAATTAATTCCATTTTGGCAACTATAGAACCCACATCAATGGGAACTTCCTTTATGGTAGGATAGTCACCTGTATCTCCGACTTTTTTATTCTTGTTTGATGCGCAGCTGGCTATACTTATTGATAGCACTAATAATGTGAAGAACGATTTTTTTGACATCAATTTGGTGTTAGTTTTTAATTACTTTAAGAGATGAATATCCTAAATAAAAACCAAGGAAACATTCAGAAATTGTATAAGAAGATTTTGCTCTTATTTTTATGTTAAATATCGACAAGTTTAAGAAAAACATAGCCCAAACCAGTGATGCACCTTTAGGGCTGGAAATCGAATCGGCCGAAGGGGTATATCTAACTACCTCGCAAGGAGTTAAGTATGTGGATTTTATTTCGGGAATAGCTGTAAGTAGTCTTGGGCATCGGCATTCAAGAGTAATAGAAGCTATAAAAGAGCAATTGGATAAACATCTGCATGTAATGGTTTATGGGGAGTTTGTCCAGAAACCGCAGATTGAATTTGCTGAGTTACTTGTGAGCATATTACCAGATCATTTAAACCAGGTGTATTTAGTAAATAGTGGTACTGAGGCGAACGAAGGTGCACTTAAACTGGCCAAAAAGCATACAGGGAGAACGAAACTGGTCGCTTTTAATGATAGTTATCATGGAGACACACATGGTTCTTTAAGCGTTACAGGGCGGGATGTATACAGAGATCCTTATGTGCCATTATTGCCCGATGTGCACTTTTTAGAGTTCAACTCATTTGATGGACTAGAGACCATTGACGACCAAACAGCAGCAGTGATTGTAGAACCCATTCAGGGAGAAGGGGGCATTATTCCTTCCGAAACGAACTGGCTACAGGAAGTAAGAAAGAGATGTACTGAAGCAGGTGCTCTTTTGATTTATGATGAGATTCAGTCAGGGTTTGGGCGAACTGGAAAGATGTTTGCCTTTGAACATTATGAAGTAGCACCTGATATACTTTGCATGGCAAAAGCGATGGCGGGAGGGATGCCTATGGGCGTCTTTGTTTCATCGTCAAAAATATTCGAAGCCTTTATGTATAATCCACCACTTAATCATGTTACAACCTTTGGAGGGCACCCGGTAAGCTGTGCTGCGGCACATGCCAATCTCAAAGAATTACTGGAAGGAGATTATTTAGAGAAAGCAAGGTTGATAGAACAGAAAACAAAAGAAAAGCTGACTGGAAAAGGTATTATTGAAGTAAGGGGGAAAGGAGCCATGCTTGGTCTTCAACTCGAAAGTTGGGAACTAACTAAAGCTGTAGTTGAAGATTGTTTTGAACAGGGAATTCTACTGGGTTGGACACTCCATTCAAATACCTTAATCAGGTTAGCACCACCATTGATCATTGAAGAAGAGCTTTTAGATGAAGTACTTGGAAAAATACTGGATAGTGTTTCCAGGCACGTTCAGAAGCTGAACTAATAGTGATACTTACTATGAAAACAATAAACCCCAGTAACGGAGAACTAATAAAAGAATACCAGGAAACTGGGTTTAAAGAGATAGAACGTATTATCGCGGCTGCAAACGATGCCCAATCCGAATGGAGAAGACGAAGTTTTAAGGACAGGGCAAAATATTTACACAAAATTTCCAATCTCCTGCAAGGCCAGAAACAGACGTTGTCAGAATTAATGGCTACAGAAATGGGGAAGCCGTTAGCTCAGGGAATTGGAGAAGTAGAAAAATGTGGTTGGGTATGCGATTTCTATGCCGAGAAAGCTTCAGAATTCTTAAGTAATGATGAGGTACAAACTGACGCTTCAAAAAGCTATGTAGCGTTCCAACCTTTAGGTGTGGTATTGTCCATAATGCCCTGGAACTTTCCTTTCTGGCAAGTCTTTCGGTTTGCAGTTCCGGCGCTGATGGCAGGGAATGGAGTGATATTAAAACATTCAGAGAATACAACCGGATGCGCTTTGGAGATTGAAAAAATTGTTTATCAATCTGGGATACCAAAGGAGTTGTTCAGAACAATCCTGGTTGAGAACGACCATATGAAACCGGTGATTCAGCATTCTGGGATTGCCGCAGTCACATTAACGGGAAGTACAAGAGCAGGTAAAATAGTGGCTTCACAAGCCGGGCAAGCACTTAAGAAAACAGTATTGGAATTAGGTGGAAGTGATCCATATATCGTTTTAAAAGATGCAGATGTTAAACAGGCAGCGGAAGTATGTGCCACATCACGACTGGTGAATTCGGGGCAGAGTTGTGTGGCTGCAAAACGGTTCGTTGTTGTGAAAGAAGTTTATGATGAATTTGTTACTGAGTTCACCAGAATAATGAAATCCAGGAAGGTTGGCGACCCATTTGATAACACTACTGATGTTGGCCCAATGGCCCGGGTGGATTTAAGGGATGAATTACATCGACAAGTTGAAGAGAGTATAAAAAAGGGAGCAAGGCCTATTTTGGGCTGCGAAAAGCCATCGGGAACAGGAGCGTTTTACCCGGTAAGTATTCTAACTGAAGTAGAAAAAGGGATGCCAGCTTATGAAGAAGAGCTATTTGGTCCCGTAGCAGCGATTATAAAAGCAGAAGACGAAACTGACGCTATTAGGATTGCAAATGATACTATTTATGGACTTGGCGCAGCTATTTTCTCCAGCGATGTAGAACGGGCAGAACGCATAGCAGCAGAACAATTAGAAGCCGGATGTTGTTTTGTAAACAGCATGGTAAAATCCGATCCGCGAGCGCCTTTCGGTGGGATTAAAGATTCTGGCTACGGAAGAGAATTAGGACTTTATGGGATTAGAGAATTCGTGAATGCAAAAACGGTTTGGGTGGGTTAGCTTTCCAATCATGTTGATTTTCAATTTATTAGATACATAATCTGTAGTCGAATGAGATCTAATTAAATCCAATATCTTTAGAATCCGGATTTCCATAGCCCTTAAGTTCTTCATATTTAGCATCGAACTCTTTTTGATTTAGCACTTCAATAGATTTTAACCACCTAAGTTTATTAAGTTGCACTTCATAGTTAAGATTAGGGTCAAGAGTACCATAGTTCTTTTTTAAGAATTGATTTCTGTGCTCTAACATCTCATCGATGAAAAGTTTTGGTTCATCTGTATTTGGTAGGTTCTTATGTAGATAAATGTAATTATTATCAATGAGTTTGATTTTCCACAAATCCTTTCTCGATAATAAATAAAAAATAAAAAGAGCTATCCCGATAGTTAGCCAAACAATCTCAGCATATTCTCCAATATCACCTCCACTAATTCTGGCTATTAATATTGCCAAGCTTAAAACCAACATGAATATCGACGAGTAGAGTAAGACCATATTTGATGATTTAAAATCAATAACATCACCCTCAATATTTTCAAATGGAATTGTAACTTCGTTTGTACTACCGATCTTAGAAACCTTATACTTTACTTTAGTTTCTTTAAGATAAATCTCATGCTTGGTGAAAATTCTTTTTTGCAGTATCTGATCCATGGGAACTAGTTTTGTTACTTGTAAGAATGACGATTAAAACCCACCAAAGTAGGTAGTTAGTAGAGTCGGTACAAAAGAACACTTAATTCTTCAATAGAATTTCAACTGTTGAATATGCAGTTTCACTAGCACCATGTACTGTAGCCTGATTTTCATCCGACAATGCTTCACCTGCAAAGTATATTTTATTATCCAATGGTTCAGATATAGTATTCATTGTTCCTGTTCGTGAGTTTTCAAACTCGGTAGAATAAGATCCGCCAATAAAGGGTTCTTTCGACCAATTTTGTACAACATGCTGCACATAGTTTTCTGATGCTTTGCCGTTAAATATCTCATCCAATTCACCAATTATAGTATCAATGATTTGTTGCTCAGTATCTAAAGCTGCATATACACCAGCGGGTTTACCAATGGTGAAAAGGCCTAAAACGTTTTTATCAGAGTCTTTTCTAAATGCAGCATCATAGAATATTTTTTCATCAGACTCATTTCCAGTGAGGAGACCTCCAAAGTTGAGGATGTCAGGATAAAATCTTTCTCTAAACTCGATAAAAGCTTTGAGTCCATCGCCCATTTTAATGCTATTAATAGCACTGATCTTTTCAGTTGGTAAACTGGGTATGAAATCCATGTACTCGTCTTGTAGAGTTTTAACAGGTACAGTTACTAACACTTTATCGGCTTCAAATACAGAACCATCATTGGTTTTTATGTTTACCATATCCGTTGAATAATCTATCTCTGTAACAGGTTGGTTTAAAATAATCTTATCCGAGATATCCGGAACGATATAGTTTTCGAAGAATCCATACCAGGTAGTGCTTTTGAATTTATATTCTGAATAGAAATTACTTGCCCAGTTATTTTTCTTCAGTTTACCATTCTTCCAAACAGATATAGTTTGAGGATTGTAGGTTATGAAGTCAATGTCGGTTTGAATATTAGGATTGGTAAGGATTTCAGCCAATATAGAGGGCTCTGTATGTATCCACTCTGCACCAAGATCTATAGGGAAATCAGCAAAATTATCTGCCCGTTTAAGCCTTCCTCCATAAACGGAAGAAGCCTCAAGGATCTGGAAGTCAATGTTTTCCCGCTGAAGTAAATAACCGGCAGTAAGACCTGCCGCACCTGCTCCAATAATGATGACTTTTCCTGAAAAATTGACCTCAAACTCGGGAGCTGCTACCGATACTTCATCATCAGTGCAAGACTCCAGGGTCAAGAAAACAGGCAGGCCGATTCCAATTGCTTTGCAATACTTGATAAACTCTTTTCTAGTCATGATCCTTCTTTAATTTAATTTTTAAACCGAATTCAAGGCCAAAATAGCCAGACCCGTCTACTTGTTTTGATATTCTACGTCCATAAAAGCCTTTGAAATAATAGCCCACTCTTTTTAATGGATCTCTGGCAAAACCAATATTGAGAGTAGGTACAAAATAGTGGATCGTACGGGTTGTTCTTCGAATATTTCCCGTACCCAGGTTTACGGTTCCACCTGTACTTTGAACTCCTAGCATATAGGCTAATCCAACGGATGCAGTGGGGTATAAGCTATTCTCTGATTTCTGCCTTTTGTATAGAATTTCAGAATTGATAAATGAGTTTTTCTGTAGTTCTTTTTGAATTGGATTAATGAAATAACCTATTTGCGGACTAATATTCAGGCTGTGTCTTATTTTATGTCTTTTATCTGAATCCCAGGTTGTTAGCTCAAACGAAGTTCCAAGTTTTCCACCTATTTGTATGGCATAAGGTCCGTAATATCCGAAATCAATTAGGACGTTTTTTTTTGTTTGCGCTATAATGTTTGAAGTCAACAGAGCTGCAAACAAGAGCAATAGAATTTTTTTCATCAAATCTTTGTGTACCCGATTGTTTAAAGTAATTCCGAAAGTTTAGATCCCCTTTATCCACCCGCCGTCTACAGGTAGAGACACTCCTGTTATGTAGCTGGCTCGTTCGCTGGCCAAGAATGTAACCGCAGCAGCGAACTCTTCTGGCTTCCCGATTCTGGCTAAAGGTATTTCCTTAGTTACTTCCATGAGCTTGGGGTTTTGAACCATAAGGCTTTCAAGTCGCTCTGTTTGTGTGTAGCCCGGCATCACATTATTTACGGTGATGTTATATTTACCCAATTCGTTCGCCAATGTTTTTACTAGTCCAACTAATGAGACACGTATGGAATTGGAGAGTACCAATCCTTCCACCGGTTGTTTTACTGCCTGAGAAGTGATGGTCACAATCCGGCCCCATCGGTTTTCTTTCATTCCCGGAAGTACTCCATTGATCATTCCAACAGCACTTTCTAATAACAGTTTGTAAGCCTGTTCCCAATCTTTTTCAGAATGCTTCTCAAAACTACCAAAAGGAGGGCCACCAGAATTGGTAACCAGTATATCTATAGTTCCTAACTTCGACTTAGCTTCCGAAAGAATATGAGATCTTCCTTCAGAATCAGAAACATCACCCACAGCATAGTGGGCAGAAGCATTTGAAGCAACAGCAATTTCTTTAGCAGTAGTAACCAGGTCAGATTCATTTCTGCTGCAAATCATCACTTCGGCTCCTTCCTGGGCAAGTTGCAGAGCCACACTTTTTCCAAGCCCTTTACTGGAGGCGAGAACCAGTGCTTTTCTTCCTTTGAGTCCTAAATCCATACTATTTCTTTAAATAATCATCGGTTCCGTCAATCCAATCCTGGCGTGGTGGTGCCCAGGTATCTGTTTCTTCAACTTCGCCAATCATAAGGGCCTTATGAGGAAGGTGGCCAGGAATAACCACTGAGTCACCCGCGTGTAAATCAATGGGTTCAGCGTTTTCATCTCCAAACCAAAAGCGAATGGTTCCTTTTGTTACTTGAGTGATTTGTTCATTTTCATGGCTGTGAAGGGGTACTATAAACCCATCCTTAAACTTCATCTTTGCAATCATAACTTTATCGCCATACAGCAATTTACGCTTCATATGTGGATTAACCTGCTCCTCGGGAATATTATCCCAGTTAATTTTTTGTACCATTGGATTGATTGCTAGAAGTTATTGTTGAACATTGATCAGTTATTGACAGAACTGAATAAAGCAATTAAGTATAATGTATATACCACTTATAGTCACGGAGACCTGAAACCTTTAGTGGTATTTATTGTGACTTCGATTGATCAGCTAATCATTTGAGTTTTCATCATTTCCAAGAATAAGGTATTCATTCAGAAGAGGTAAGGAAAGCCATCCTCCCATTAGGCTATTTGTAAGAATCACAAAACCTGTACCATACTCATCATAGAATACCAGGTTCCCGATAAAACCTCTGCCGGTACTTCCGCTATGACCAAAACTAATTCCAGAATTGGTTTCTTCAATTCGGACTCCCAATCCCCATTTTGTACCATCAGATCGCTCGGAATGAACCCTAAAGAATTCATCGTAGGTTTCTCGTTTCAATCCTTTTCGTTGATGCAGGGCAATTGTAAATTTGGCTAAGGACTCACTGGTAGTTTGTAAGGTATAGGCCACCATGGTTCTTTGGGCCATAAAGATTTCACTTGGTATATATCGTTTATGCCCATGTGCTCCATATTCTGCAATGGTCTCATTTCCTTTGAAATACATATCTGTGAGTTCAAGTGGCTCAAGAACTTCTTCCAGAAGAATAGTCTCGATACTTTTTGAAGTAATTGTTTCCAGCACTTCTTTTAGATATTCAAAGGCCTTACCTGAATAGCCATACTGAGTTCCCGGAGTAAAATTTAGGCCAAACTTTCCGTTTTCATCTCTTCGTGGCCAATTTGACATTCCAGATTGATGACTTAGTACATGTCGGGCGGTTATTACTTTATATCTATCGTCGTCGATTTCAGGATGTTCAATGTATTCATAGAGGGGCTTATCTAAATCAATCTCACCTTTTTCATAGAGTCGCATTACAGCAAAAGAAAAGACCAATTTGGTTATGGAGCCTGCTTCAAACAGCGTTCTGCTTGTTACTGGGATATTCGTGTCTGAGTTTATCACTCCATAGGTATTGCTGAAAACGATTTGGTTGTTCTTAATAATACTCAGCGTAGATCCGGGAATTTCGAAGAAGTCCATCCGTTTCTTCATGAAGGTATCTATGGTATTAGGATCAATGATTCCGGAAGACTTAAGTATCCCGTTTATTTTTGGTGTAGTTGGCCATTGGATGGTATGTAATCGGATTATGAATTGAGTCTCTCCGTTCGCAATAACTTTCGCTTCAACAGGAGAGGTTGTATCATCAATTCTGATCAGTTTTTCACCCATCCAGTGATAGTTCAATTCAGGAGAGAGGATGTACCGTCCAAAGGCTAATTTTTGTTCAAAGTACCCCGTGGAATCAACAGCTTGAATGAATTGCACTTCTGAATTGATTGCGGAAGTTATTTTCACATTGGAAGGAAATCCTACAATGGACGAATCTTCCCATATAAATCGACCTGTAATGGTCAAACTATCTTCCGTATGTGGCATAGCAGTGGCTAAGGGTGCATTTAAAGTGAATGCCGCCAGCATTAAAAATAAGTATGTCTTCATAGGGTCTTCCTTTAGTCGACCTTTTTAATAACCACGGCTCCGAGTTTTCCGTCCTCTCCAAATTGTTGCCGAGCTTTTTCCTCAGATAGAATGAGTATCTCACACTTCTTACCTGAAACTAAAATGGCTTCATCCATTTTAGCCGGGGTACCATCAATAACAAGTAGATTCACTTCCCCAAGGAAGGAAAACGATCCATTTCCATTCACATCATTATCTCCAACCTGAATATCCACATTACCCCTCAGGTAAACTTTTTGAGTCTCACTTGACCACCACAGTGTATCTGCATAGAAATACCCTGAGTTCTCGGCGAGTTTTATTACTGGGTCGGGATTTGTAAATGCAGTGGTAACAAATAATCCGGAAATGATGATGGCAAATAGTGCTAATCGATGTATAATCCGGCTCTTTTGGTCATATTTTGAAAGCATAATTAATCTATTTTTTATTAATGAATAGTTGAAACCACTGGCTAAAGCAAAGGTTTTGTCCCGGGTGCTATAGTTGATCAATTTGTTGGAATATTCTGTTCTGTCAGAGCCTGAATAAACCACAAACTCATCAGCTAAATATTCATGGTTTGTTTGAATTAGTTTTTTAAAGAGGAAAACAAAAGGATTGAACCAACAGAAAACCTGGACCAGTTCTATAAACAGGATATCCAAAGTGTGTCGTTGTTTAATATGTCCTGATTCATGCTGGATGAGCTCGTCATCAATCTCAGCCTTCTCGAAACTCTTCTTATTTAAATACACGGTTTTGAGAAAGCTAAAAGGACTTACGGGTATATCCACAAGAGCCAACTTGTGCCCTTTGTACTCGGTTCGTTCTACCACAAACTTTCCGGTTAGGAGGGAATAAAGGTTAAGGCTCATTCTACCAAGTAAAATAGTTACAACAAGTATATATAAAGGAAACAGGATGGACAGGTTTCCAGTAGTGTTCAGGCTTTCTGTAGCTGCTAAGGTTTGACTGGATACATTAGTTATGCCCGAGAGTGTAGATGTTACCGTTTCATTAGCTATAATCTCACTGTTCAAAGAAAGATGTACCAGGGGAGCCAAGACAAAGAAGAGGACTGAGCAAAGTAAAATTACCCGGTTTACCTGGAAATTTCTGGATCTTCTGAAGAAAGTCATGAAAGCCAGGTAAAGAGCAGCTCCACAAAAGGTAGATTCGATAAGGTATTCAATCATTGGTAGAAGATTTTATTTGATTGTCTACAATATCCCGAAGTGTTTTAAGCTCTTTCTCGCTCAGGTCTGTCTCCTTGGTAAAAAAGGAAGCAAACTGCTCAATGGAATCATTAAAGGAATTTTTGATGATCCCCTTAATCTGTCTCGAGTAATAGGTGTTCTTATCAACGAGTGGGAAATACTCCCGGCTATTTCCATACATCTTGTAATTGACAAAGCCTTTGTCAATGAGTCGTTTTAATAAAGTGTTTATGGTGGTGGTTGCAGGTCTGGGTTCAGGGAATTGCTCCTTTATCTCTTTGAAGAAGGATTTCTCCAACTTCCAGAGATAATTCATTACTTGTTCTTCAGCCTTAGTTAATGTCATCGCTCTATATTTTTAAATAATGCTCTACAAATATAGAGTATAAAATCTAAAAGTAAAACAGAAGAGGAAAATTTCTTCGAAAGTTTAGCTATGAGTTTGTTGCAAAAGCCGATACTCTAAGCCAGGGTATTCATCACCCCAAAAATATTTGCAGTTCCTAATACCAATTCAAAAGTGATTCCCTGGATGATTTGCTTATTCGGTTTTCCATCAGCAGAGATACTGATTAACCTGCCAATGGCAAAGCCAACAAAAATCAATGATCCAACTACAAATGAAGTGAAAGTTATAGTGGGTACGAATATTCCCAGTACAATTATGATTCCTGCGCAGAGCATCACAGCACTTATTCCCCTGATTTCATTTAATAAATCTGCATCATTTTCCAGTTTAATTCCGGAGCTATTTAAATAGGTCTTAATTGGGTTGAATAACCTCATTGTGCCTACAAAAAGTAATAAGAGAGCTGATAATGCCAGGATAACGATTTTGATAATTTCCATTTTTTTCGATTTAATGATTATTAGTTAACCAAATATAAAATGGAGTTGTGACAGAGGTATGTCAGGGGTGGTTTTTTTATTTAATATATTCCTCAAAATATTGTTGAAGTGTCATATCATGTAGATCGAAGGTCTCTTTTTGTGGGGTAAGTTTTTCGATGAAATCGATTCTGAAATTTCTAAAATCCTTTCTTAGACGGCAGAAGGCAATGAGCAGAAAATTTCCATTTATACTGTAGATTGCAAAAGGTTCTATGTTCCTGGTAGTTCTTTTATTCCCGGAAGATTGATAGACAATATTCAAAACCCTGAAGTGAATAATAGCTGATTGAATTTTCAGGAGATTATCACTCGTTTTCTCTTTACTATTATTTCCACCAAAATAGATCCTCTCCGCTAGCAAGTCGGCATTTCCCTTTTGCGAGTATCTTAAAATTGCTTTGATCTTTTCTACTGCACTGGCAACATTATCACTCAGGGATTTATCTTTATTTTTACTTATCAGTTGCTCTACCGTAACTAATGCATTTGCTTCATCTTCTGTAAATAGAACAGGAGGGAGGTGGTAACCCTCCATAATGGAATATCCTTTTCCTTCTTCGGTTATGATTGGTATTCCTGATTGCTCAAGAGTACGGATATCCCTATAAATAGTACGGACACTTACTTTATGCTTTTCTGCAAGATACGTAGCAGTCATAATCCTTTTGGATTGCAGCTGTGTAATGATAGCTGTTAACCTTGAAAGCCTCGGTTTTTCTTTCTCATTCATATATGATGTAATTTAGAGTAAATAATTTCTTATTTACTGCTCATAAATCAGTTCACCTTTTAAATATGTTTTTAAAACCCGGGTTTGGTTAATTCGATTAGGATTAATATCAAATATGTTCTGATTTAATATGATAAAATCTGCTTCTTTCCCAATTTCTAAAGTCCCAACTTTATCTTCTTGTCGCATTACATAAGCAGCATGTATGGTATAGGCCTTTATTGCTTCCTGAAGAGTAATTTCCTGTGGTGATCGGGTAACTGCATTTTGTATACCAATAAAGGGATTTAAATCGCTTACATCCCAATCACTACTTAATGTAACTCTAGCGTTGGCTTCAACTAAACTCTTTATTGGGATATTGGCACTATTTAAATTTGATCCGATAAGGAAGTCGGTTTCGTTCCAGTTTTCAGGTTGAGTAAAATCTCCTGAGACTTGAGCATCTGCGGTTACATTCAATTCGCTAAACCTAGGGTAGTCTGACGGTAACACATATTCAATATGAGTCAATCGATGCCTTCCATCTCCATTGCTGCTTTCTTCGATAGCGTTCAGAGTTTCATTAACACCGCGGTTACCAATTGCGTGAATATGAAAATCAAATCCTGATGGTTCAAGGGCACTAATGTATTGCGAAATGCGATTCTGGGATATATAATTGAGCCCTTTATTACCTGGTAAGTCAAACAGGTCAATTAAGTAATCATCTTCCATTGCTGAAGTAGTGTTAATAATAATCCCATCCACATATAGTTTAACCTGGTTTATTTTTAAGAGGCTATTCGGGTCATTCGAATAAAAAGATTGAATAGTACTTATCTGAGTGGCATCCTCTTCAGTTGGGTATATCCAAAGTCCGAGATTTGCTCTAACCGTTAACTCTCCTTCACTTTCAACCCTCTGCCAGGTCAGATGATGATTTCTTTTCCAATAAGTTCGTGCATCAGAAATGGAGGTAATCCCATTTTTTGCAAGTTCTGGTAAAGCAAATGCTACCAAGCCTTCATAATCGTTTTGCTCGTTATCCGGAATGGATGCTATTGCCAAATCAATGGTCAAATTACCTGCATTATCAATCAATAAACCATTGGGAGCACCACTCTCATCCTTCATGATAATTCCACCAACAGGATTTGCAGAATTTTGATTTATTCCTGCTAACTCCAATGCTTTTGAGTTTACCCAAACTGAATGAGATGTTTGTTCCATTACAGCTATAGGTTTTGTTATCGAAATATCATCTAAAATTGCAATTGGTTCACGAGTAGCATCAAGCAGTGTGTAAATGTCAAAACCCCAGCCTAAAATCCATTCTGAATTCGGGTTTTGATTTATCGCTTGCTGGATATCAGAAGCATAGTTTTCAGGGTTGGTTTCAGTTTCGTTTAGTATGAATTGAAAATTCTCAGATGCAGCTTCTAAAGGATGTACGTGTACATCATGAATGCCAGGCATCAGCATTCTATTTCCTAAATCAATAATCTCTGTATCTTCAGATATAAGGTTCCGAATTTCTTCTTCATGTCCAATTGCCACAATCAACCCATCACGAACTAACATTGACTTAGCCCATTCCTGATTGGGGTTTACGGTATAAATTTGTCCGTTTACATAGAATTGCTCATTGCTTTGAGTAGGCCCCGTCGGGTTATTATTTATTTTGCAGGAGGAAAAAAAGACCAAAGTCGACAGAAATAAAAAGGTGGTAATGGTCATATTTCTGTCGTGTCTCATATTACTTGCTAAGATATTGTCTAACGATTATAGGTTGGATTCACTTAGCTTTTCCTGTGTGCTGTTTAGCTATTCTAATACAAATACAGCAGGTAATATATAGTTTTGAATCATTTGTTCAACCTGTGAATGTGAGTAGGGTTGACCAAAAGCTGTAGCAGTAATTACAATAACCAGGGGCTGATCAGTAAACATAATTACCTTATTACCTCCATATCCACTAGCCTGAAAGACTTCATAGGACTTACCGTTTGCAGAATACTCGTGGTTCCAGAACAAGAAACCATAACCCGACTGTTGAGGGGTGTCTGCAAAATGATTCGTTAGGCTTTGTTCAACCCAGTCAGGAGTCAAGATATGTTTTTTATTCCAGGTTCCTTTGTTTTTATAAAGCTGTCCATATTTAGCAAAGTCGAGAGCGCTAAGGGCAAGTCCGCCAGCAGTATGGGCTTTGTTTAGAGGTGTATACTGCCATTGATAATCAGTAATGCCTAAGGGTTTAAATAGCTTTTCGAGGGTATATTTTTCCAGTCCTCCCGGAACAGACTTGTCTAAGATACCACCAAGAAGTACAGAGCCGGCTGTGAAGTAATCAAATACTTCTCCAATCTCTTTGTTACTGTCCATGGGTAAATCTAAAGCGAATTTCACCCAATCATCAGTGGGGTACATTTTTGAATCGTTACCCGGGGTATTAGAATCATTATCAGAGCCATCTAAACCGGAACTCATGGTGAGGAGACTCTTGAGTGTTACCTGGGCTTTCTTTCGGGAATAATTATGGTATTGGCGTAGATCATAAATTTCACCGAGCGTTTGATCAACGCCTGTAAAGTGGCCTTCTTCAATGGCAATACCTGTCATTGTAGAAGCGAAAGATTTTCCAACTGAGCGGGTGTTGTGTAATGTGCTTCGGTTTGCACCATTAAAATATTCTTCGAGTAATAGTTCACCGTCTTTAATCACTACAATACTGGTAATATCCTTAAATCTGTTTTGAGCTATTCTTTCGTTGAGTACTCTGATTTTATTTCTATCAAAACGGTCTTTGGATATGTCCCATCCACTATTGGATTGAATGGGCTGGATAGCAATTTGCTCTTCAGGCACTTTCTCCGGTTCAGCTAATTTTAATTCAATCTCTCCCTCTGCAATTAGGTCACCGACAATTAGCTCATCATTTCTTAGGTAAGGTCGAATTTCGATTTTTAGTGTATGTGTTCCAGTTTCTAAAGCAGCATTGCCACCGTTCCTGTAATAAAAACGCATCCAAAGAAAACGTCCCCATGAATCTAGATTTTCACTACTTAAGAATGGCCGATATAAAATAGTATTTTCGTTTTTTTGAGAAGGTAAACCAGCACCCAAATTCAGGTTTTCGGTATACAATAAATCACCATCTACATAGAATGAGAACTGAAAATTCCCGTTTTGAACAAGTTCATCTACCGTTAAAGTAGGGTCTAATCGGTGCAGGTAATTCGTTAAAGAATTATCAAAAAAGGCGGCAAAATTCAGATCACTGGTTTCTGCAATTTCAAAAGAAGATAAAAAGTCCCCTTCAGCATATTTTCTTTGATGGTACGAGCCGGTAGAAAACCTGATTTTCCCAATATTTGCCTCATGCAATGAAGAAGTGATGCCTTTATGTTGGACAATATCTGACATTTTATCGGATGAACTTTGTGCACATGATGTTGAAATTGAGGCCAGGCTTAGGAAAAGGATAATTGCAAGATTTCTCATTTTGCTGTGATATTAATTAGTAAAGCTCAAAGCTACTTTGGAATAAATAACCAAAATAGAATGAAATTAACATCAGTGACATTTTTTTTGAAATTCCTTTGGAGTCATACCCAGGTATCTCTTAAATGTTCTGGAAAAATGGCTTTGATCTGAAAAACCACATTCATAAGTAATATCAAACAATGACTTTTTAGTGGATAACATGAAGTCAACGGCTCTTTTTATCCTAACCTGCCGGATATAATCTCCCAAGGTGGTAGAGAAATATTTAGGTATAGCCCTGGATAGATGCCCGGGATGAATTCCCAGTCGCTCCGAAAGAGATTTCAAATTAAATGGCTCATTACTCATATGAATGATCTCAACAAGTGAAGTCAGCCAGGATGGCTTCTCTTTGAACAGATAGATTTTTTCTTTCTCGATATTCTCACATAATTCGGATACCAGGAGTTCGCAAGAAATCTCAGAATATATATCTGCATACTTAAATTCAGCATATAGTTTAGCCAGTATATGATGAAGCCTAGGGTTTTTTATGAGCTTACTGCCTTCCCAAAGTGTAATGTCTATGCTATTCTTTTCAAACCAGCTCTTTTCAAATTCAATATGAAAGCCCCGGGCATGAATAGTTTCTCTGGAGTTAAAATGGGGCTCCTGCCAGTTATGAAGAAGAAAACTCCCCGAAGGACAGGTAGTTTTTCGTTTCTTATTCACATCATATAAATTCCCTTGCAGAACGTACATGAAATAGGGGTTCTCATGGAAGTGCCAATCGGTTTTTTTGGTCAGGTAATCATACTCTGAAAACAGGATACCATTCATATGCTTTTCAGCATGCATAGATCCATAATAAGTACCTTTAGTGAGTATTTTCATCTGCCATCCAGGATTGATTAGCTATAACCTGGTGTAATGACGTTAATTTGTAAAATTAGTTGGGTTTTTGTTCGAAAACTGCCTAGCTAAATTGAATATGTTCCTGATTGCAGAACTAAATAAGTTGGATCGCACTATTCCGAATTGTTAGAGAGCGATGCAGGTACATCGGGTTTTGCTTGTCCAACCTCAATGATATACCCATCAGGATCTTTGATATAGGTGCGCCATTCTGCTCCCATGTCTTGGGGTGGGGTTAGAAATTCTGCTCCGAGTGCTTGCCAGTCATTGTAGCTTTGTTGTATATCTGCCACTCTTATATTCAGAAAGCTGCGGAAAGTGCGCGATTCAGGGGTAGGGGCTTCCAGGTAGTAGCCTGGTTTATCCACCGTTGGACCGCCGCCCTCATTCAGAATCAACCATGTGTTAGCCAATTTCACAAAAGAAGGATGCCCCTCATGTAGTACTTTGCCTCCAAATACCTTAGCATAGTAATTTGCTGACGCAATTGCGTCTTTTACAACCAAAAACTGGGTTACTAAAAAACCCTCCCGGGGCATAGGAAATTCAGACAAATCCATAATAAGTGTATGTTATTAATACTGAATTAAGCTACTGCTTTCCAAAGGCAACACCAAGGTGGCTGGTCTGGAGTTTTATAAAAGAGTATCTAAATATCAGGAGCTAAAGCTACACGCTTTATTAAACATGTAACTTTTTATTCGATAATAGATTCTAACCCTGTCGCCAAAAATACCAAAGGTGCATTCCAGTTTATTGCTGTTTCATTTGTAGAGTAACTACACTGGGTATCTGTAAAGGATGCCGCTGGAAATTCACTACGAATTACTCCTTGGGCTTCACAATCTGTTAAAACGATAGTGTTTGGTCCACCAGAGATAAACCCGGGCATGGGTTCATCAACCCCATCTGTTCCCATGATTCGATTATGTTGATCTAGAGGTGTTTTGTCACCAAACCCTGTAACAAAAGAATATCCGGTGGCATTTCTGCCTAAAATATAATTCAAATCGTTTTGTGCAGAAGCTACATACTTATCATCTTTCGTTAGTTGGTAAGCAACCAACTTCAACATCCCATCGTTAGCTACATCGGAATTACTTCCCCAGGCAAACTGATCCATACTAATTAAATAAGGAGAAGCAGCTTCCTTTTCTAGCATATTATCGACGTAAGCAATAAAGTCATTTTCCATAGATTCGAATTCGGATCGCTTATCGGAAGTAAGAATAGAAATAACTCCTAATGCATTTACAACATCCCATTTTGGAGTAATGGGTTTCTCGTAATATTTCATCATGGATTGTTTGTATTTACTTTCTCCTGTGATAAGATACATTTCTGCTGATGCCCAGAACCATTCGTCTACCAGTGAAGTGTCAGGATAAGCACCTGTACTAACATCTTCTGGTTGGTTATAAAACACATCAGGATTTTCCATTGCCCATTCCCATGCTAACTTTGCCTGACTAGCCATTTTATTAGCTAGTTCTGTTTGATTGTTACGACTGTAAATCCGGTGAGCAGCAGCCATGGTTGATGCAAAATCCAAGGTAGCTGAAGTACTTTTCTGCAAGAGATATCTTTGAGCTGTAGTTTCGTTAGGCATTTTAAAACCATCGAAATTCTTGGTGGTTAATTTATGATATAAACCTCCGTCGCTTGGGTCCTGCATAGTCATCATCCACTTCAAGTTAACCAGGGCTTCATCCAAAATATCAGGAATATCATTGCCTGATTCAGGAATATTAAGATTCTGATTTCGATGATATTCTGTGTTTAGTGCAAAGCTTTGCAGAATAGTCCATGTGGTAATGCTACTGTTAACAATATACTTTCCGTAATCTCCAGCATCATACCAACCACCAGGAGAAGAAAGGATAGTCCCTTCAGGGCGATTATTATCTGCAGCTGATGCATGAATCATAACTTCTGTATCCGGATGTCCAGCTTCCCAGTTCCATTTACCACCAAATTCTTCTTCAATATCTATACCCACTCTTGAGTAGTAATAAGATTTTAATGCAGCATCGGCCAAGTCTCCATAAAGAGATTCTCCAATTTCAAAAGCAGCAGAGCATTTAGTGTCGCTTATGCATAAAGTATATTCTCCTTTCTCTGTGACTTCAGAAAAGTCGGCTACAGCCACAGCATCACCGGATAATTCCCAGTAGGAAGGTTCAGACAGGTTTCCGGTGTAAACGGTTTTACCCTCTGCGTTTTTAACTTCAAAGCTATTCACATCGGCTCTGATCAATGCTTTTTTTGAAGCATTTACGGGATATCCTACCTGATTTAGCAGAATACTATCGGAAGAATTGTGCGTTTGACTGTTTCCTGTTGAGCAACCGATGAGTAAAAAGGGTGCTATTAGTATGAGGTTTAGAGCATTTGTTAAACGTTTCATAGTTTTGATTATTTACCAAGTTCGATTTCAATGTTGTATTCACCAGCAGGTAGTAAGGGGAGGGTGTTTCCTCCGGTAAAAGGCTCTCCATCAATTACTACATTCTTTACGCCTTTACTTACTCCAGATGGGTTTTTCACTTCAATATGATAGGTTGTTCCCCGAAATTTTCGGGTAATCTTATACTCCTTCCAGTCAGACGGAATACAAGGATCTATTTCTAGTCCATCATATCCGGGTCGCACGCCAAGGATGTATTGGCTGATTGCATAGAAATTCCAGGCTGCAGTACCTGTCAGCCATGAGTTTTTTGCTTCTCCAGGTTTAAAGGCGTCTTTTCCTGCAATCATTTGAGAATATACATACGGCTCTGTTTTGTGCAGCTCACTTATGTCTTCTAAATAAGCAGGGGATATCTTTCTAAAATACTCCCAGGCCTGATCACCTCTTCCCAAAACTGTTTCACCAATCATTATCCAGGGATTATTATGGCAGAAAACACCGGCATTTTCTTTATATCCTTCTGGATAACTGGAGATTTCTCCATACTCAATATGGTACTTGGTGTATGCGGGATTGTTCAGTACAATTCCATATTTAGAGTCGAGTCGTTCCTTAACTGAATCAAGGGCTTTTTCGACCATACCTTCTTCAAGGCCTATTCCTGCCATAGAGCACCACCCATTCGACTCTATGAAAATCTTTCCTTCTTCGTTTTCTTTACTTCCGATTTTGTTGCCGTAGTAGTCATATGCTCTCAGGAACCAGTCGCCGTCCCAGCCATCTTTTTTGATGGCTTCAACCATACTATCAACATGTTCTTGGGCGCGTTCAGCTTCTTCATTTTTACCAAGTTTTTTGCAAAGCTCAATGTATTCGCGTCCATACACAACAAATAATCCCGCAATCATAAGGGATTCTGCTTTAGTACCTTCAGTTTTGTTCTCAGTAGTCTGGAAGGATTCATTCGGATCATTAGAGAAGCAGTTCAGGTTCAAACAATCGTTCCAATCTGCACGGCCTATTAGTGGCAAGCCATGAGGCCCAAGGTTGTTGACTGTGTAGTCGAAAGAAATAGTAAGGTGATTAAACAATGATTGAGCCAGGCTTTCGTCATTATCAAAAGGCACCATTTCATCAAGAATGGAATAATCTCCGGTTTCTTTTAGATATGCAGTAGTTCCTAAAATCAGCCACATTGGATCATCATTAAAACCACTTCCAATATCGTTATTTCCACGTTTGGTTAGAGGTTGATATTGATGGTAGCAGCTGCCGTCTGGAAACTGAGTGGATGCAATGTCTATAATTCGCTGACGAGCATTTTCAGGTTGTTGATGTACAAATCCAATTAAATCCTGATTGGAATCCCGGAATCCCATTCCACGCCCAATACCACTTTCAAAAAATGAAGCTGATCGGGAGAAACAGAAAGTGATCATACATTGATATTGATTCCAGACATTAACCATTCGATCAAGTTTTTCATCATTACTCTTGATGGTATAGATGCTCAACAAATCTTCCCAGTATGTTCTAAGTTCTGCTAATGCTGCATCTACTTTTTCGCTGGTGTCGAAATTAGAGATAACCTCTTTTGCTTTAGCTTTATTGATTACTCTTTTCGATTCCCATTTCTCATCCTGTTCATTTTCTACATAGCCTAAAATAAACACAAAGTCTTTCGATTCACCCGGCTCCAGGTTTACTTCAATATAATGTGAAGCAATTGGAGACCAACCATGTGCATGGCTCATAGTAGGTTTACCATCAAGCACAACCTGAGGTTCATGAAAGCCATTATGTAAACCCATGAATGATTCACGATCGGTATCAAAACCATCTATAGGAGCATTTACTGAATAAAACGCATAATGATTTCTTCGTTCGCGATATTCCGTTTTGTGGTATAAGGTAGAGCCATCAATTTCAACTTCACCAGTAGAGAAATTTCGCTGGAAATTTTCCATATCAGCGGCTGCATTCCATAGAGCCCACTCGGTAAAAGAGAAAAACTTCAGTTTCTTTGATTCAGGACCATTGTTTTTTAAAGTTACTTTCTGAACCTCCGCATGAGTGTTCAAGGGAACAAAAAACAAGGTCTCCGCAGAAATTCCATTCTTTTCGCCTTTAATACGAGTATAGTTCATCCCATGGCGACACTCATAATTATCTAAAGGAGTTTTGGTTGGTTTCCAGCCCGGTGACCAAATCGTATCCTCATCTTTGATATAGAAATATCGTCCACCTGAATCCATGGGAACATTGTTATACCTATAGCGGGTAAGTCTTCTGAACTTTGCATCTTTGTAAAAAGAGTATCCGCCACCGGTATTCGATATAAGTGAGAAGAAATCTTTTGTACCCAGGTAGTTAATCCATGGCCAGGGAGTGGCAGGATTCGTAATTACATATTCCCGATTTGCGTCATCAAAATGTCCAAATTTCATTTTCTTAAGTATCTAATATTAAATTGATTGAGTAGTATTTTTTGTTTGTTCAAGCTGATAAGGCCTGGTCTCTTCGGTTATTTAATTCAATTGTAATTTCATCCATCTTTTGTTGGTTCAATGGATATGCGAGCATAACTACAGCGGCTATACCGGCAACAATAGCTGGTACCCAACTCATTAACATAATTATTCCTGGTACAGCACCCTGTATGGCCACTTGATCCATTCCATCGTAATTGTAAGCAGCTAGTATTCCCCCGATAACTACCCCAGCAAGACCACCTCCGAATTTTGTGGCAAAAGATCCAGCCGAATACACCAATCCTGTTGCTCGTCGTCCGTTCTTAAATTCTGAGAAATCGGCAGCATCCCCCAGCATGGCAAAGAAGAGGGTAGGGAATATTGCTGCGGCTGCTTCTGAAATAATACCAATAGTAAAAATGGCAAATACATCGTTTGGGCCACAAAAAGCCAGGAGTGAATTCACAACTCCTGAGAAAATTAAAGCGTAAATGAACAGCTCTTTTTTCCCAAGTTTCTTACTAATGGAAGCAGTAGCCATTGCACCAGCTATAGATGCCAACATCAGCGCAACTAAATAAGAAGCTGATAATAGTTGATCTCCAAGATAATGGGTAAAGTAAATGACTGTAATTCCCTGCTTAATGGAGTTATATACATTAAATAGTAATCCAATAATCAAAAGTACCATCCAGGGCTTATTACGGATTAAGTCTAGAAAGTCCTTTTTAAGATTAGTTTGTTGCTCCTTCGGAGGCTGGACCCGCTCCTTAGTACTAAAGAAGGTGATCACCATGAAAATGGCCAGGAATATCGACATCAAATAAATTGCATTACTATATCCCTTTTTCTGGTTTATCAAAGAGATGCTTTCGGCAGTAATATTGCTTTCGCCTTCAACAATGAAGCTATATTCCTGGCCTGCTTCCATCGTAAAACTTACACTCTTGGTAGCTTCTTGATTGCTGTCTACATTGAACCACGCAAAGGTAGCTATTCCGTTTTCGGTTTTGATGTTCGCATTTTCTACATCTTCCGGAGAAACTACAGTTACCTGGTAAGAGTTAGGGTTTAATTCTGTGACAGAAACCTGCGGATTTACATTACCAAAGGAAGCTACCAAGAATAACATTGCTCCCTGAACCAACATCCCGCCGGCAAAAGCTCCAACCATTCTATAAGAACCCAAACTTGTACGTTCTTTATCGTTGCCCGTCATTACCGCCATTAAAGCACCGTAAGGTATATTATTGGCCGTGTACAAGAGCGTAAAAATGATATAGGTGGTGTAGGCATATACAATTTTACCAGTAGTACCTAGATCCGGTGTTGTAAAAAGGAGAGACAATGTTGCCGCCAATGGAACAGCCGACCATAACACCCAGGGCCTGAATTTTCCGTGTTTGGTATTGGTACGATCCCCGATAATACCCATAAGCACATCACTTACTCCATCACTTGAACGGGCAATAAGCATTAGCAAACCAACAGAACCTGGGTTTAAGCCATATACATCTGTATAAAAAATGAAAAGAAAAGTAGCTACTGCACGCCATGCAATATTTGCAGCGCCATCTCCAAGCGCATAACCTGCTTTTTCGAAAAAGGAAAGTTTATGAGTATTTGGTGCATTCATTTAGACTGGATTAGTAGGTTTAAACGATGAAGTCGAACAGTTCACGTTTTGTTTTCTCGTACACATCCCTGCTGAACATGTACAATTGTGCAGGTTTATGAGAAACCCCTTTTTGTTTTTCATTCAAAGGGATTACATAAGTCATGCGGCTTATTTTTTTTCTAAAATTCCGTTTATCAAACTGAGTGTCAAAAATGCATTCATACACGGTTTGAAGTTGGGTAAGAGTAAATTTCTCAGGGAGTAATTCGAAGCCGATGGGTTCGTGCTTCATTTTATTGCGTAGAGCAATCAATGCTTCATCCAGGATATGATTATGATCGAAGCCAAGTTTCCCTACTTCTTTGACCGGTACCCATTTTACCTCTCTATCCATCCATTTTAGAGTAACATTTTGAGTATTGAGCAAAGCAAAAAAACCAATCGAAGTAACCCTCAGGTTTGGATTTCGATCAATACTGAGCAACCATTTCTTATCAATTGGATTCGAAAGACGATCAGGGTCAGAGAAGGTTTTGAATTGTTCAAGATAGATATCGGTAACACCAGAAAGATTAAACAAGATTCGGTTTGCGGCGTCTTCAACCTTCTCTTTTTCGTAGACGTGATTTCCTGTTAGTGTAAAATCAGATAAGAGAGTGGAGCCACTTTCTTTATCAGTTAGTGTTCTTTGTACAAGTAAGATATTTAGCTTTTCTGAATCATAACCAAATACAACGCAATCTACTGAAATATATTCGTTTAGTTCCATTTAATCTTTTAACTAATACTTGTAGAATACAGGCGTATTCTATGCTCCAACTTTACTTAGTGTATATGTAACACTTTCTGAATTCAATGTAAACAGGATGGAAATATTCTAATATTCAGGTAATGGAAAGAAGAATTAGGACGAAGTATGGTAAGAGTGAAGTTTTATTCTAGGCTTAATTCTTAACAGGATTTTCTAATCTGAACCTGATGAAACGTTCATCTCCAATTGCTAATTCTTTATCCTTCTTAAACCCGAGGCGTAATAAACCTTTGATTCGTGTTCTGGAGGGTGGAAACAATACAATAACTGAATTTAATCTCATTTCGCCAAAGGCTCTACTTATTATCTCTTTATATAAGACTTTACCCAAACCCCAGTAATTTGGGTGTAATACTAATGCTAAGTCCGCTTCTCCGCTCTCTGGTTGTAATCCACCCCAACCAGCAAACTTATTATTTATAACAAATGCCCAAGGACCATAGCCATGTTCTGTCCAAAGCAGCTCTTTGGAGGCAATAAACTTATCGCAATTGCTTTCAGTGAACTCTCCTTTCAATAAGGGCATTTGTCGTCTTACTAACTGATTATTCATCAATTCAATAATATCTGACTTCTTAACCTCAGTTAGTTTTTTAAATTCAATATTCATTTTCAGAGATTTTCTCGTTTCAATTCAAATACGTAGCACATGGTATCATCAAACTTTCTTTCTTCGATAAATTCGAATCCAAGCCTTTTGTAAAATCTGTGTGCCTTAACGTTAGATTTTAGGGGATCAATCAGAATTCCATCAACTTTTGGATTTTGAAAACATCTTTGAATAGCAAGTTCCATCATAGTGGTTCCATATCCTTTGTTAAGATTGGTCTCTTCTCCAATCCATATATCAATTGCCCTTTTATTTGGCAGTACATCTTTCCAGTAATGTGTTTCCTCCAGGTACGGATCAATTATCTGAATAAAACCAATCGGTTCTTCGTTCAACTCTGCAATCAACTGTTCTCTCCATTCAGGATTTTGGTTAAGCTCTGATTCCCAATTCCATTCCTCATCAGGGTCACAATCAATAACATGTTGCTTTGTGTCCCAATACTTTACTAATTCAAGATCATCTATAGAAGCCAGTCTCAATTTTATCATAAGCCGCTTTTAGTCTATCTAAACTGTTTTGGTTTTAGCTTTTTTCCAGCGTTTGAAGCAATCTCTATAATTCTTTTCTGCCTTGTCTCTAATCTTTTAGCAGAAATAACCCAGTACAGTAAAATCTTTTTAGTGGATTTACTCAGGTTGTCAAAGTATTCCATTGAGCCTTTGTGATTTTTAAATCCTTCTTTTAAATCTTCCGGAATTACAAGTGCCTCAACTTGATCTAAAATTACCCAGGAACCATTTTCTTTTGCTACTTCAATACTTTTATAACCAGCTTCTTCCATAAGTCCTTGTTCAATTAAGGAATGTACTTTATCCTTATTTATCTTTGACCAATTACTTTTTGGCTTTCGTTTGCTAAAATACTGTTGGTATTTTTCAGTATCTATCGTCTTTTTGATGCTGTCAATCCAGCCAAAACAAAGGGCCTCATCAACTGACTCACTCCAACTTAGGTTATAGTTAGGAGACTTCTTCTTATAAAAAATTAGCCAAACCGCTTCTTTCTTTTTATGGTTTAATTCGAGCCATTTTCTCCAATCATGTCTGTTACGAGGACAATAGTCTTCAACGTCTTTCATAATCTATTTCTGACTTTTAATTTTTTATCCCTCTTAATAAGTGCTAACACGAAGAAAAGTGAATTATTAACAAAGTACAAACATGAGCTTACACTCGGGAGGCAAAGTTATGAGGTGTCTTTTAATTCTATGAGAATACTTTGTTATATGTTAAGCCTATCAATTAACTCCTCCTTGTAGGTACTACCAACGGGAAGCTCTGTGCCGTCTTCCATTTGAACTTTGTTTCCCGAAATAGCGGATATCTTATGGTGAGAAACTATATACGACCTGTGTATTCTAGTGAACAATTGCTTAGGCAATACATCAATTAATAACTTTAGATGCTTACTGGCTAAAACTTTCGAGGTTGTCATCACAATTGAGCTGTATTCTTGCTCTGCTTTTATGTAAACAATGTCTCCGAAATTAATTTTTTTTAGCTTCCCGGCATCTTTGAGAAAGATATAGGACAGAGTTGCGTCCTTTCCTGGGTGTTTAGCAGTTGCTTCTAACATCAAATTAGCCTTCTCAATAGCCTGAAAAAAACGATGAAAGGTGATGGGTTTTAATAGGTAATCGACCACATTGAGGTCATAACCTCTTAAAGCGTATTCGCTATAAGCAGTAGTGAATATTACTAGAGGAGGGTTCTTTAATGATTGCAGAAATTCAATCCCAGAAATTATAGGCATCTCGATATCCAGGAACACCACATCAATGTCTTCACTTAAAAGTGCTTCATAGGCTTCTTCAGCATTAATACAAGTGTTTTTCACTTCCCAGTTGGGCACCTTCTCCAAATGTGAAGCCATAATTTCTCGCGCAATTGGCTCATCATCAACTATTAAACAGTTCACAGGTTTCATAACAACTCAAATTTCAATTCTACACAAAACAGGGAGTCAGTTTTAGAGGTTTCAAGAGTGTGTTTTCCAGGGTAGTATAAATCGAGTCGCTTCTTCAAATTACTTAACCCAAAGCCACCAGTTTTACTGGGCTGCCTTTCGGCATTGTAATTATTTTGGATAGAAAAGTGAAGCTTATCCTCGCGTTCTTCCAAAGTGATGTTGATTTGTGCTTCAGGTTTATCTGTTGTGTATTTAAATGCGTTTTCGAGCAAAGGAATAAACAGTAAAGGAGGAATCTCGCACAACTTATTTTCGATTTCACATTTGAACGATAGGTTGGTGTTATTCACCCGTATTTTTTCCAACTCTATATAATTATTAATGAGGTCAATTTCTTCATTGAGTGGAATAGATTTTCGATCGGCGTTCTGTAGAGAGTACCTCATAAAATTGGATAGCCGCGTTACAATTTCAGCAGACTGTTCAGTTCTTTCTTTAAGAATAGAGCCATACAAATTATTCAAGGTATTAAATAGAAAATGTGGATTAACCTGGGCTTTCAGGAAGTTAAGCTCTAACTGTACTTTGTCCTTAGTAAACTGGAGATTTTGGGCATACACTTTATAATAACCCAGGCTGTTTTTGATAGCAAAAGGCAAGATAAGCCCTGATAATAAATTAAAAATCAGTCCAATCTGAGAACCTTTAAAGAGGATATTATCGATGAGGCCTTTCTGGATTATGGAAAGATAATCGGGACTGATTTCTTGCGCTTTCACAACACACTCATCACAGTAATAGAAAACGATTTTTTCCCCAGAAGCCTCGAATACAATGTAAGCGATAAAGAGAAGCGAAACGTAAACGATAAACTTGATCCACTTTCTTTCCTTTAATAATTGAGGGATGAGGCGATACATTAAAGGATAGTAAATCAGGGCAATGCCAAGCGTGTTTCTCAAAGGACTGAGGTAACTCAATGCTGTATCTTTGTAGGGGTCGAACGATGCTTTTATCAGGTAAAAGGAACTGGCAAAAAAGAGCACCCAAAAGAGGATATGAGATGCTATCCTCACTATTTTGGAGGAGTTTCTTAGTTCGAAAATATGTTCCAATGTTAGCGTTCTCAAATCGATTAAATTTATGCTTTTATTCAACTAAAGAATTAAAGACATCATTAGATAACACAAGTGAGATGCTATCTCCCAAGTTTTGCTCAATGTATTGCAAATTAATGTTCTTCAAAAAAACCACCGAAGTATTTGACATGGTGAGCAGTAAAGAGTCAGTACTATTTCGATTTGAAAACTCGATTTGAGCTTGATGAGACAGATTCACATCCATAGCCTTAAAATGGGAATCTTTTATTTCAATGAGGGCGTCTCCTTTTAGTGTTAAATTCATTTTTTGGGCTACAAAAGTGAATATTTTCCCATGTATATCTGTAGCTATAATCTCCGGAAGAGTTTCTCTTTGGATAATAATGGAAGGAGGCGTATTCGTTTCTCTGCTTTGTTGCCTTGAAACGTTAGCACCTGTAAACTCAAGAAATAAGGTGTCGGAAATAACATTTTGTACTACATGATCTATACGAGAACGTAATACCTTAAGGCCATTACCACCTTCATTCCTCACCTCAATAGGATAACCATTACTTCCCGATAGCATTAACACAGAATAAGGCTTGGTGGTCAGGGAAATATAATTCTTAAAAGGATCTGATAAATCTATTTTATTATACTCTTGTACCAGGTTGAAATTGGTTAAGAACAGTACAGCTAGTGTGACTAGTCCAAATAGAACGAGAAACTGATTACTTCTTTTCATCTTTATACTTCCTTTTCTTTAAGTTTTAACCAAACAGCGAACCATAGCGACAAAGGCATTACAAGCCGAACAAATAAGGTGCTGATTATATCTGTTGAACCCGACATCATAACCTTGATATTTTCTCCCTGGTGAGAGAATAAGAAGCTATCGAACATTAAGCTCGATACAACCGATGCCTCAGGAATAAGTATGGAAAGTAGCCCGCTATTTACATAATTAATGGAGGCAAATAGGAGTATGCATACCAGAACTGTTTTTATAAGACTGTGCCGATTAAATAGAATGCTACCCAACAGAATAAGTCCGTTCACTACTAAGTATTGAAAAAAGAAATTGTAGAAGTTGTTTTTGGTCAGATCTAACAAAGTGGAATTTCCCTCAGTATTAATCACGTACTGATACAGAATATCTGCCAGGTAAAAAACCATCAAATAGGTCACCAGAAAACAGGGAACCGATAGGAATATGCTTAACAGCACTTTTTCAGTATGTGTGGCGGGGATACTTAGTAGCCAAATGGAACTTTTGGGGCTTGATAGTTCTCCAAACATAGTGCTGGAGAACACAACTCCGGAAATGAACAACCCAATGATAAATACACCATTTTGAACAGCTCCAGAAAAACTGTCTTGCCATTGGTGTACTACTAAAAACATAAATACAAGCAAGGCAAACAGAACCAAGATCCCGATTCCGTAGATTTTCTTATGCTCCGTGAATTGTCGCTGTACTAGTATGGAAAGGGTAGAACTACTCATAGTTTTCATTTTAAAGTGCGGGTTGTAATTGCCTGGTCAATACTGCATTAAAAAGAAGCTCAATATCAACGTATCCTGGTTCAGAACTATGGTTTTCTAAGATGGAAGCGTAACCATTGCTTACCTTTTCTTCATAAATTAGTCCCGGTTTTTGGAGAGGAGCTGGCGACAATTGGAAATGCCATTTTCGGGCGATATTAACCTTGTCGTCGTTGAATAAAATATCGCCGTTGTCCATAATTAAAACGGTATCAATCAATTCGTCTAGATCGCGAACTTGATGTGAGGTAATGAGTATAATACGATCTTCCCGAAAGGCCTCTTTTATCATGTTTCTGAATGTGATTTTAGATGGAATGTCAAGACCATTTGTTGGCTCGTCCATAATAAGCACTTTGGTATTTGTCGATAAGGCAAAACCAATCATTACCTTCTTCTTTTGGCCTAAAGACAGCTGACTAGTCTTTTTAGAAGGCTTAATGTCAAAAGTTGAGAGATAGCCTTCAAATTGCTTGTTATTGAAATGAGGGTAGAACTTACTGTATACTTTTATTAACTGCGATATTGAAATATTGGGCAGGTAATACTCTTCGGGTACAAAGAATAAATCCTTTAAAAAAGCGACTTCTCTATGCTTAGGGTTACGTCCGTTAACTTTGCAGCTTCCGCTTGTTGGAAAAAGCATACCCGTCAGGTTTTTGATAAGTGTTGACTTACCTGCTCCATTCTTACCCAATAAGCCATAGATTTTTCCTGGACTGAATTCTATAGTAATATTCTTTAAGACAGGTTCTTTTTTTGAGTATTGATAAACCAGACTATCTATATGTATCATCGTGATTTTTTGGCTGATGTTATAGTATAACATCAAAAAAGTACCAGCGGCTGAAGCCTATTAAAATTAAAATCAACCAATAGCCACTTTTTCACAATGAAGGTGTGGTATATACTAATAAAGGTTTTGGAGGGAGAGGGTTTATGAGGCTGACTACTAACGTTCCTGTTACGAAGTGTAGGAAGGGTTTGGTTGGTTTGGTCTATGCTTAATAGCCATTGTTATGTGCAGTTCTATTTTTCCCAAAATTTCCACCATGGTTTCGATTCGTCTTTTGAACTCGTGTTATCATTCGCAGGAGTCTTTAAGTCGGTTGTTTTATCAGATTCATTAGAGAATTCTGGAGGGAACGTTTTTGTACCTTCAATATAATGGTAAATCGCAGTTCCAAATCCTTCTTCTGTAGTATCTATTTCTCTTGAACCATTACCAATTACTGAGACCACCATTTCAACTATTTCGTCAACTGCTTTATTTTGATTTTCTGATATTTCCATTTATAGCATTTCTTTTTCAATTGTACACAACGTTCAGTATATGAAGCATAGAGACCGAAGGGAGCTATGATTTCATATACATTGTTACCACCTTTTACTTATTTAATTCCACATTTTTTTGAACAATTTCGGACAAATCGCTTTCATTGTTTCGGGCTTTTCTTCTTCCCATGTGAATTCAAATTGTGGATAATTCCCTTCGTTGGTTTTAAAGCCATCAGATATATAGTCGTATAATTCTTTTCCTGTTTTGTTATTAAATGCTGTCAAGGCAACGTACCAAAAGTCTTCTAAATCATAATATTCTTTTCCTTCCACATATTCGGAAATCAAACTATCTGGATTTTCTTTAGCTCCATAATAGACTTCTTTGCCACGTGAGATTACCCAGTTTCTAAAATATTCAAAACCATCATCTGAGCATCCGCCATTCATTATATATCCAGCACACCACATTTCTGAGCTATAAGTGTCGTAAAGGAGTTTATCCGTTCTTAGTCTGAACCCTATTATTTCTTTTGGAGTTAGTTTTTCAATCTCTTTAGCTAGAAAAGACATTTGTACTGATTCATTAATGGTATTTTTAAGGGACTTATCTATAATTTTCCAAAACAGTGATTCGTCTAACATCTCACTTGTTTTCTCAATTTCTTGATTGAAAGCTTTAGATTCTTCTTTTTGGCTCTGATTACTCTTTCCAAACAACTTGTCAAATATTCCCATTTCTTTTTTGTTTTTATCAACTCCACTGCAACTCAGTAAAAAGAAAGTTGCCATTAATGCTGTTGTTGATTTGAATTTTCCTAATTTGTGCTAACATAAGCAGACCAACATGTTGTTGTTGATATGCCAGTATCTACTGTAAGCTTTATTGTTGTTATCCCTATAAATACATGGAATATCACGAAGAAAAGTGAATTATTCACAAAGTACAAACATGAGCTTACATCAAGAGGCAAAGTTATAAGGTATCTTTAATTCCATACAGGTAATTATTTATCCTTGTGTAAAAGAGGGAACAAAATCATTCATTCAGCGTAGCTCCTGAAGATTTAATGGGGAACTAAAGATGAATTCGATATTTTAAAGCTAGTCTTCCGGATTTAAAACCAACAACAAAACTGTTATGAAGATGAAACAAAGAAATTTTATGCTAAAGCCAGTCTTGCTACTTGTTGCATTAGTGATGTTTTTCTCTGCGTGTGATAGGGGTAATGATAGTAACCGATTTGAGGTGGAGCTTATTGAAGCCAAAGCCGAAATGCCTGCAAAAGTCAGGTTGTTCTTTAAGGTAGACCTTGGGGAAGAACATCTTTTCACTTCTTTGGAACCTACAGATTTTGAAATTTTTGAAGATGGTTCTCTTATTTCCAGGTTAGAATCCCAGGCCCAGATACAAAGGGAGGAGGGAGAGTTCTTGTTTTCTTCTGTCCTTTTACTGGATTTGAGTGGCAGTGTATTGAATAGCACCCAACTTCCTAAGGTTAAAAGCGCGGCAGTTTCTTTTGTAGAATCTGTGATGCCATTAAGTGGAAATAATCTCTATGGTTCTAAAGAGATGGCTATTTATTGGTTTGATGGCGAGGAAGAAATTCATCAGCTCGTTTCATTTACTCCTGACCGTACGGAACTTGTTGATGGTATCGGATCGATTACGGAAGATATCAGTAACGATAATTCTACCAACCTGAATGGGTCGGTAATCCAGGGTTTATCTGTTGTTAATGCCAGATTGAGTGTTACCAAACTGAATCCAAATATTTCAACAGCAGGTTCTTTGGTGATCTTCACTGATGGTACTGATCAGGCGGGAAGAGTTAGCACCAGTGCAGCTCAGAAGGCAGTTCGTGAAGCAGGTAGTGACAATTCTATTTTTACCATAGGGCTGGGAGACGAAATTGATGAAGATATCCTGAATACTTTTGGAAGGGAAGGATTTGAGCTTGCTGAAAACTCTATTGACTTGAACGCATCGTTTTTATCCGTAGCTCAGAAAGTTGAAAGTGAATCCAACTCATTTTATGTATTAGAATATTGTACCCCGAAGCGGTCGGGTAGTCATACAATAGAGTTAAGAGCAATGTATGATAATCGGTTTGGAAGCTTTACTACAAAGTTCACCGCCGATGGATTCATCGGCGGCTGCTCTGTCGATTGATTGATGATTATTTAGCCAAAAGCATTCGTTTAGATTGCGTACCAAATTTCGTTTTTATGGTATATAAGTACATCCCGCTGGCATAGCCATTTGCGTTGAAGACGATATCATGATTACCCGAACGATAGTTCTCGTTCACCAGGGTTTGTACCAGGCTTCCTTTTGAGTCAAATATCTTGATTTCAACATTACTTGCTTCCGGGAGCTCAAACCCAATAGTCGTAGAAGGGTTGAATGGATTTGGATAGTTTTGGTGTACCGCGAATGTATTTGGAGTTTCCGGATCATCTTCATTACTAACTGTTCCCCCAAGTTCTTTCCATACCTTTAACAGGTCTCTCAATGCTTGCGGTTTATTCTGCGGGGCTATATTTCCAGCCTGGCTCACATCATTAATTCCATGGCAGCCCTCACAAGTTCTGATTTCACCTGGTGCAAAAGTAACCCATTGACGTTCCCGAACAATTTCTTCTCCGTCGGGGGCTACTGTTTGCCAGCTTAAGGCTCGTGTTGCGGGAACAAATGCAGCAATGGAACCATCAGGTCTGATTTTAACACTGGATTCGGGTCCGTCTTCATCAAACATATTATAGTCTTCAATATTTGGGTGATGATCGCTGTCTCTAAGTGGGGTTGCGATTACCCTTCTGCCGTTTCTGTTTCTGAGTTCATAGGCTCTCAGAAGCTCTGCTCCAAAAATTTGAAAGTGAGAGATGTCATATACTTTTCCATCAGTGGGGATAGTAGAGGTTCCTCCGGGAACACTTAGATTAAATGGCTGTTGGCTTTCTCCGGCGTCTCTTTCAGTTGCATTACGGATTACGATCATAGCCAGGTTTTTCTCGATCATCCATTCTCTTAGCTCTTCGGGGTCAACTCCTTCTTCCTCAATCACCTCATCTTCAACGGTAGCTATTTCATATTCAGGACGTGCTGCAGGCCTTTTTCGTTCTACGATCTCTACAAGATCCACTTCATGGAGCATCACGGTATCACGTAATGGTTCAAGGAAATCTCCATAATAGGCGATGTCTTTTTCAAAGCCTGCTCCTGTTAACGCCTCCGAAGGGAGATGCTCGGTACCATATTCAGTTGTTTCCGAAGGAATCATCTTCTTGATTTGAAAATGGTAAGGGTTAGCCATTGAGAACAACGCTGTTTGATCAGTATGAGAAACCAGCATAGTACCATCGAGGGTCATCAGAGGATTTCTAAAATGACCTTTATCGTTCTCTTCACCACTGTCGATAAGAATACTTGTCCAGTCAAATATCTCCATTTCCTGTGGATTAGCTCCGATTGGTAGTGCAAACTCAAAAATTCTACCTGAAGAAAAACGACTGAATTCTCTCGACCAGGTTCCGTAAAAAGTTCCGGCTTTTCCTGGTCTTGGATCCTCTTTCACCTGGAAGATTCCGGCATCCGAACCAACGGTAAGTCGGTTTGCATTCATTGATAGATCTCCAAGGTTATAAACGAGATTAGGATCATCCAATTTGGAAGGATTTTGGAAAACCCCTCCAAACTCGTGACGCCCAACGTGGTTCATGGTCTGATGCCGCTCTCCGTTTTCAGTGATTTCCCATACAAGGAATTCATTAAAATCATGGAGCGGCTCGTTAGGGTCACGGGTTGGATCGAAGTCTTCTCTAGCCTCAGGGAAGACTTCGTACGGGGTACCGTCAGCATCAGCAAATGGTTTTCCATCAACCATTTCTGGTGCGTTTATAACTTCAGCATCATTTCGCTCACTGTCGAATAGAATCGGGCCATATTGTGTGAGTCCTGCCCGGTGTGCATCTGCTTGTTGATCTCTTTTTAAGTGCTCCCATCGGGTTGAAATTACACGTCCATCCGAAGCAAGATGAAGATCAAAATCACCACTTGGAGAGTGAGTTAGGTGAACCAGGTCACCAGTTCCCGGATTTAGTTTGAAAATGCCTGAATTTATAGGAGTGGATTCGTATTCGTCCAGTTGTGGATAGGTGTGTTCCATTCCATAAAGTGGCGCGTCAGATGTGAAGATGATTTGATCATCTGATCCGTAAATAGGGGAGATATTATTATAGTCTGGCTGAAAAGGAATCTTCTCAATTATAGCAGTATCGCCAAGCAACACCTGATCCAGGTTTGTGATTTCATACATCTGCCATTTGTTCTGGACATAAGTAATATCATATGCTTTGATCGGGCCACCAATGATCATTGAAAAAACAGCCTTATTTGCATCCCAATGAATTGTGGGTTGCCGTACCGCTATAGCATTTTCCTTCTGAACTTCTCCTGACGGTAATCCAAACCCGGCTTCTTCAGTTAATAGTCTCACATTGCCGTAAACATCCATCATTGCCAGGTCGCCACCTCTTGGTGCTACCCGCATATTGGTTAAATGATTCCCAAAAGTCTCTAACTGATGACCATAAGTGCTATTTGTGAACATTGGAGGAGGAACCAATGCGAATAGGATCGGATTTTCAAGGACTTGTTTCTCTTGAGCCTGCAATGTTGAGGAAAAAATTAGAAAAGCTGATAAGAAAAGTAACACGGCTTTTCCAAAAGCTAACTTAAACCCTCTGTACGCTTTATATCTGCTTATACCCATAACTTCATGTTTGTGATTTTTTATTTACTAATATAGTTCAGCGATTGCTTTGGAAATGCATTGTTTACCTTTTGTCTATTAAAAAAAGCGTATGCGTACTCATTAACACCCTGTTTTGTTAAAATTCAATTCAAAAAAAGATAGGCCGAAAACTAATAAGCTTAAGGAAAGCATAGCTTTTCGATTTCAACAAGAATCAAATATTACAAGTTAGATCATGTCTTATATATTAATCAGGTTAGGAAATGAGACTTCATCTATTTGCAAGAAGAACAGGTAATAATGTTACTTTAACATATATTTTGAGTTTTAACACAATTTGTTCGCTTAAAATCACTCTTCTATATTTGTATAGGTGAAATAAGGGTTAATAGAGTTATGAAAGTAGTTAAAGCAGTTTTTTTTACACTGAGCTTATTTATTATTTCCGAATTATCAGTAGCACAAATAAGATCTAGTCAATCTATTCCAGAACTGAAAAAGGAGCTAGAAACATCAAGCGGTGCAGAACAGGTGAGGATCTTGCATCGCCTCGCAATGATGGAGCGGTTTAGCGATCCTAAAGTAGCAATGGAAAGTTCAGAGAAGTCGCTAGAACTATCTATAGCTCTAAAAAACGATAGTTTAATAGCTGAAAGTTACTATAGAATAGGTAGCGTTAGCATTTTACAGGGAGACATACCAAGAGCGGTTGATATGTTGATTGATGCTCAAGTGAGCTTCAACAAAAATGGATACATCAGAAGGGAGATGTCGACACTTAATTCGCTTGGAGCAGTTTATGCAAAAATGGGGCAGTTTGATAAGGCATCAGAGATATATTTTAAAACACTTAATTATAGCAAAGAGACAAACAATTCAGGCTATGAGGTTTTTACTTTAACCAGGATAGGAGTAATTCAAATGAACCTGGGAGAATATAGAAGTGCAAAGCGTTTTTTATCAGATGCAGTCAAAAAAGCTGTTGATAACGATCATTGGGCAGATGGAACTATGGCACTTACAGAATATGGTAATTTAGAAACTTCATTAGGAGAGAAAGATAGCGCAATAGTGTATTACCAAAGAGCGATCGACTGGTTGAAAGAGAAGAAAAGTAGTCATGCTATCCCCGCTCTTTTATCGAGTATCGGCAGGTTATATAAAGATGAAAATAAGCTTGAAGAATCATTAAAAGTAACCCAGGAAGCTATTGCACTTGCTGACTCACTGAATAATCATCTTTTTGTGGTTGATGGGCTAAGGGAGTTGGCCAGTATATATAGTTCAATGGAGGAATACGAGCTATCTATAAAAACTATCGAGACTGCATTGGAAAGAATGGGAGAGTCTGAAGCAACTAGTACTCCAAGGATACAAATTCTCAATATGCTGGCCCAAAACTACTTTCTTATAAACAACCTTGAAAAGGCCATCGAGGTTGCAAGCGAAGCAAGTACTCTTTCTATTGCGAATGGAGAATGGTTGTTGGCAGAATCATCATTGAGTATTTTGATTGAACTGGAGATCAAATCCAAAAGACTTTCAGATGTAATTAGCAACCAAAAACAGCTAATGCAGGTACGAGATTCTATTGTAAATGACGAACGGCTTAAAAATGTTTTGGAGTTTAATACTCGTTACAAGGTCAGTCAAAAAGAACAAGAGATAGCCCTTTTAGAAGCAGAGAATCAGCAGAAGTCAACTATACAGTTTGCGATGGGGATTGGAGTAGTGCTTATTCTGATAATTGCTTTTCTGATAATAAGAAGTCAATTATTAAAAATTCAACGCAGTAAAATAGAACTAGAAAATGAAGCTTTAAAAAGGAAGCGATTGGAACAAAACCTGGAGTTCAAAAACAAACAACTTGTAACTCAAAGTTTGAATATAGTTCAAAAGAAAGAGCTGATGATTGAGATGAAGGATAAGGTAGAAACATTTAGAGAAGAGGGGAATACCAGGGAACTGAATAAGATATCAAACCTTATTGACTATAGTTTTACGTTGGATAAGGATTGGAATGAGTTCCGAATGCATTTTGAAGAAGTTCATTCTAATTTTTATGGCGTTCTAAAAGAGAATTATGGAGAACTTACTCCAAATGAAATGAAACTGTCAGCACTTATTAAGTTGAACCTTAGTATTAAAGAAATGGCGGCAATCCTTGGCATTTCACCCGATAGTGTTAAGAAAGCCCGTTACCGACTCCGTAAAAAATTGGAGCTAAATACGGAAGATAATCTTGTAGAATTCATGATAGATCTGGAGAAAAACTCTCTGGAGCTATCGTAGTACAATATGGGATATTTACTTGATTTCGATTAGCAGGCCGACCTTCTTTTCTTGTCTATATATTCTTGCGGAGGTAAGCCGGTTATTTCTTTAAAATTTCTATTGAAACTCGCTTTAGAATTAAACCCTGATTCAAGGCCAATAGAAAGGATATTGTAATGAGCGTAATCTTTGGATACCAGGTTCTTTTGAGACTCCCTTACCCTGAATTCATTAGTAAATTGGCTGAAGCTTTTATTGGTTGTATCATTTATAAGCCGGGATAAATATCCTGAGGATATACCAAGTTTTTCGGCTATACAGTCTAATGATAAATTCGGATTTAGATAAATTTTGTCTTCTTCAAAAAGAGTGATCAGTTTTTTATAGTATTCATTCTCAGTAGTTATCGGAGTTTTAGTACTACTCCTTATGTCTTTAATTTTTTGAGCACAAATAGTGGCTATTATGGTAAGGGTGTGAAGATCTGTCTCTGAGAAGAAGTTTTTTTTAGGGTGTTCGGAATCAATAATTCCAAAAAGCTTGTCATTAATAATTATAGGGACACATATTTCAGATTTTCTTTCTTCATCATCTACAATATACCTGGAGTCTTTGCTGGTATCGTTTACTATTAGCGGTTTTTTTGTCTCAGCAACATAGCCTACTATTCCTGTACCAAGAGGGATTTCAATCTGGTTATAGATTGTATTACCGGAAGGATTTTTTATGCCATAGGCGGCACTTTGTATGAGCATATTCTTTTCGGGATCGAAAACATAGATTACACAATCACAAAAACCTAAACGATAGATAATATTTTTTGTGATGTCCCAAAGAACTTCTTCAACAGATACTTTATCACTCAGAGTAGTAGTGAAGTAGCTAATCGCTTTTAAAGAATCTAAGTGATCACACATAACTTATTCTTTTTGATTATAAAATCTTGTTCTTTCTTTAAGGGGTCTATTTCGAAGAAAGAGATTTAAATTTGAGATGAATCAACTTTTAGTACATCATTTTTCTGATATTAAACTAGCTTATAGGATGCTTAAAAATGAGAATGTCCACCTGATGTCCTCTTATCACTTAGCATATGTGCCATTGGAGTAGAGTTAGCGGTAATAGAAGAGCGCTGAAAGAAAGATTGTACGATCAAAAATACGCTTACTTTATGAACAAGCGATTAATTGAACGAGGAAATTAAATAAAATAGAAAGACCCAAGTTTATCCAACTTGGGTCTGTTTGCTTAGGGGTACAAAATTAGGTTTTTATAAACCTAATACGTCTTTTTTTGTGCTGGCTGCAATCGAAGCAGCCTCTTCAATTAGTTCAGGGTCAACATTTAGTTCTTTAAGAGTATCTCCTAAATGTTCCATTACAGCATTGAAGTGGACTTCTGTTAATGCCATGTGTGCATGCGCTTCTCTCATGTTTTTACCTGTATAATTGGTAGGTGCTCCAAAAGCGAATGCTAAGAAGGCTTTTTGTTTTTTTGCCTGAGAAGCCATTTCTGTATGCCTGAAAAACTCACTGATTCTATCATCGGCTAGCACTTTTTCGTAAAAGATATCAACTGCTGCATTTACTGCATCCATTCCACCTAATAGAGTAAAAAGAGTTTCGTTTTGAGTAGTTTTCATAATGATCCTAAGAATAATTAATGGAAAGCACAGATTTTCAAATGGACGAATCTATATGAAAACCTGTGCCAGGTAAGAGTTATTTAATGAGCAGCATTTTTCTTGAAATGCTTTTAGAGGGAGTATTTAACTGGTAGATATAAACACCGCTTGGTAAGTGTGAAGCATTAAAAATAAGTGTATGAGTACCGCTAGTTAGTTTCCCATTTACTAATACAGCGACCTCTTGGCCTAGGATGTTAAAAACACTTAGAGTAACAAGGCCGGTTTCGCGAAGTTCAAAACTTATATTAGTAGATGGATTAAAAGGATTCGGATAGTTTTGATTTAACGAAATTCTTTTAAAATCACCGTACTCGTCTTCATTAGAAACAAGAGTCTCAGTTAAGTCCCAAACAGCAATGCCACTGGATATTTTACCACCTGCCAGGTCAAAACGTCCGCCTACAAATAGTTCATCTCCTATTGTTTCTATATCATAAACATGGGAAGTGGTAGTTGAAGCCCTTTTAATGCCAGAGCCAAAAGGTTCCCACTTCAAGCTGTCTCCCCAGACCGATATACCATTCAAAGGTGGAACTTTTAACCCTATAATAACACCCTTAAAATTCTCTTTGGTGAATTCTCCACCAGCATATAGTTTATCATCATAAATATGTAATGCCTGGACACGATCATCTAAACCTTTTCCGAATGTGTTCCATTTTCCGTTTCCGGGAACCCATTCTACAATATTCGATGCCTCCCCATCCGCTGAGTGTTCAAATTCTCCACCAATAATAACAGAAGAATCTGTAGTTGCTAAAGCGTACACTGATCCATCTACACCATCACCCAGGTTTTCCCAAACAGATCCATTCCATGAAGCGATATGGCTGGCAATAACGAGGCCCGCCTCATTAAAGCTTCCACCTACAAATAGTTTGCCATCAAACTCTACCATAGCACGCACAGAACCATTTACTCCGTTTCCGAGACTGTTCCAGTTTTCACCATCCCAGACAGCTATTTTATTAACCTCGGAGCCATCAGCATCGTTAAAATTACCACCGGCATAAATGTTATTTCCAACCTTTAAAAGAGTTAAAATTGAACTACTTGTGCCTTCTTTGAGTGCAGACCATTGCTCTGTACTTTTATTCCATACAGCAATTCTGTTTGCTTCTATACCACCGATAGAAGTAAAACTTCCAGCAACATATACAAGATCACCATCAACAAGAATGTCATTGACAGTACCGTTAGGTTCTTCACCAAAGCTTTCCCAGGTGGAACCATTCCATTTTGCAAACCTGGAAATAGAAGAAGATCCGATCCCTGTAAAACTTCCACCTACATAGTAGTCAGCTCCGTCTTGCTCTATGCTTTGTAGATTTCCACTAACTCCCTTAAAAGTTTCCTGAGTCCCAAATCTTTCCCAGTTTAAATCGTTGGTTAGCGAAGCAATATTATTTAGTAAAAGTTCATCTACACTATTAAAGTATCCACCTACGATCCAATTACCATCAAAGTTTGTAGCACTATACAGAGATTCAAAAGTATTTAATTCGTTGGCAGGAATATCCCATGAACTACCATTCCATATGGCAAAACCACTGGTTTCTAATATTCCTATTTGAGTAAAATAACCAGCAATTACAAGTTCTGAAGCTGTTCCTTCAATATCGTAGACGGTATTATTTGGCTCAACTGGGAATGAACTCCAGGCTTCGTCCGTCCAAATACCTAAATAGTTGAAGTCTATACCATTTAACTGGCTGAAACTGCCTCCAACTATAACTGAGTCTCCAACGAAATGTATATCGTAGATATCGCCATCTGAGCCACCTCCAAAGTTATTCCATTCAGATCCGGTCCAAATAGCCAGGTTGCTAACGGGAACTTCATTAGCAGCAGTAAAATCACCACCTACATATAACTGGCCTCCATTACGTTTTAATACATTAACCTCTCCATTTACTCCTCCCTGGAAAGAGTTCCAGCCTTCTCCATCCCAAACAGCAATATGATTATAAGAAGCCTCGTCAATGCTGGTGAAGTCTCCGCCAACGTAAACATTGCTGCCTACGGTAACTACAGTATTGATTTGGTTACTAAAGTTTCCAGGTAAACTGGTCCATTCCTCGTCAACAATATTCCATATTGCAATATTACTTGCGGGTTCATCACCTGCAGTTTCAAATTCTCCTACTACATACAGGTTTTCTCCATCTAGATGAAGTGCATATCCTTCTGCAGGTGAAGTATCTTCATATCTAAGACCTTCTCCCAATGCTTCCCATGTTCCATTATTCCAAAAGGCAATGCTATTTGCAGCAACACCATCAATAGAGCTGAAGTACCCAGTGATAAATACCCCATATGGAGTTTCTACTAAATCGTCTACGTAAGCATAGGTTGAAGAAAAGACCCCTGGAACAGTAAAACCTGAACTCCAGAACTCATCATCTGCGTGTTGTGCCTTAATATTATTAGTAATTAGAATTGAGAAGAATGCAATAGCACATAGTTTGATCGTATAAATGTATACTCTTGATTTCATAAAGATTAATTTTTGGTTTAGGAGAGCAACTACAAATCTCAAAAAACTTCATTCTGATGATGAAAATATTTTGAGACCCAACTTCAGTTGTAATCTTTACCCTCTTATTACTTTTTAAGAGCGAAAAAAGTAATCAGCATTTTACTTTTGGTAGTCCAAGAACTTAAACTCAACAAGAATTGAGACCATTTCCTTATGAAAAAGAGAGGTAAACCTACTCTAAAGTACTCCTAGAAGGTTTTTAGAGTAGGCTTAAGCAGAGTTTATTATAGAGAGGAAGGACTCACTTCTGCGATAACAGTATAATTCCAGAATCCAATAAACCCATGGTCAGTTTCACCGGAAGTATTTAAAAACCACCTTTCCAGGTCTTCTTCGATGTAACCCGGCCAGCCATCCAGTATCTCTATAGTATTAAAACTAAAGCTTTCGAACGATTCTACTCTCCATGACCAAACAACATTCTTATCCAGGTCTTTATTTAGATACTCTTCATTTCCCGTTTGTTTCACAATCCTAGCAACCACTATTCTATCTGTGATTGTACTTGGGTCTTCAATCAGAGCTCTTGCATGTGCAATATGGTCCGGATCAGTCAGGCTGATAATAAAAGAATCACCACGTACATGTTCTGATTCTCCAACTTTGAAATAAACAGACTCCGGTTCGGTAATATCTTCAAATGAATTAGTTTTACAGTTTACGCCTGCAAAGGCGAGAATTAATAGAGATGCGAATAGGTTAAATACTTTCATACTGGTAGAATTTTATGAGTTAAAGATAAAGTTTTATTGCTCTTCTAACTTGTAATTACCCATTGAAGTATATTAAAAAAGGGATGTTTACCTATTGTCAACCTTGAAAATAGAAGTGAATTGATGAATAATAATCAGAGCTATAGGTCGAGATGGCCAATGCTATATGAGGCGCCATTTTTCCGGATTTCTGCTTCAATAGTATTGAAGTGTTTAGGGAGAACTTCGTTACTCAAAGTTCCGTTCTCCAGGTAATAAACAGAATCACAGGTTTCACTAACAATAGAAAGGATGTGGGACGTCATCAGGACGATTTTACCAGATTCTTTTAGTTGTTGAATCAGGTCTTTAATTAAAATATTACTTAACAGGTCGATGCCATTAAAAGGCTCGTCCAGAATTACTACCTCGTTTTTTTGAAGCAAAACTCCTGATAATGCGAGTTTCTTTTTCATCCCTGTGGAATAAGTATCCACATATTTATTTACCGGAAGATCGAATATGTTCCATTTCTCAAGTTCAAATTCTTTAAGCTTTCTAGCTTGTCCCATCAATCTTAAGTATTCTAGCCCCGTCATTTTCGATATAAAATGAGGATCAGTAGGCAGAAAACCAGTCGTACTTTTAAGATCAGTACCTGAGTAGGTAATGGTACCCGTATAGCTCTCCAAGCCTGCAATACACTTAAGCAATGTAGTTTTTCCGGAGCCATTTTTCCCAATTATACCATACACATGACCGCTATTAAAACTGACAGAGATATCATCTAATACTTTGGTTGAACCATATGATTTACTAAGCGACTGTACGGTTATCATTTCAATATCAGTTTCAGTTTATTTCTTGATCTCAAATACAGGAATGGAATAATGAAAATCAGCAAGTATGGAAAAACCAGGCTGAACGTAATTATAAGACCATGAACCAGGCTGCTTTCAGATGGAAATGTGGCATACTTTCCAAGCAAGGATGTAACTACAAGGGTTATCCCTAAAAGCTCAATTAGTAGTACCAGGTATAGATTCTCCGGAAAGAAAACTATTAATGGCAATGCCAACCCGACTGTAAATAATAGACTAAAAGAAATTGCAGTAGCTACTTTGGAAAGAATGAAAGAGTTTGCTGTCATCGAATGTATCCAGACAAAGAAAGTGTCCTCTTGTAAGGAATAGAAAGTAATCATGATCAGGAATAAGACAACTAATGTTGAAATAGCCAGATTAAAGTTCTGAATATAAATGGCTACAAACCCAGTGGTATAGCTTAGTATGATTAGCAATACAGCTTTTCTAAAACCAATCGCAAACTCAAAAGGTCTTTTTGAAAATGGAGTGGGAAGAGCAAATCCACTTTTAAAAGAATGCGTGAATAGGGACAAAGCAATTGATAAAGCCATAAGGCCGAAGGCGAAAAAGTAAAACCCAAATGCCATAAAAAAAATAGCGAATGGAACAGCAAGAAAGATATTTTCAAGAACCCGAACGATTCGGTAGTCAGAGTCTTTGAAGCAGCCCTTCAGAAAATTATTCCTTGAGGATTCATTCAGGACATTTAGAAAAATAACAGCTACCAGCAAGTACAAATACGGCCCATAATCCTCTTTTTGAATAATCAGGTGTGAAGCGACTACAAACAAAAAAATTGTTATTCCACTTCCCAAAACCGGGTTAATACCAGCTTCCTCGAAAGCTCGGAATACTCGTTTCATCTGAAGTTGGAAATAGTAAGTCATGAAATAGTAATCAGTAAAACTTTTATCAGCAGTTTGCAATCAAGAGAAAGTTGCCGACATTTGAAGCAACTTACTCAATTCAAAAATAATTGCGGAATGAAAAACCAGTTACTGATACTCCTGATTTGTTCTTTAGGATTCGTTGCATGTCAAAGTGGGGAAAAGATGGATGCTGAGCCTGAAAAGAGTTGGAAAATCGTAGTTACATCTGATGGAAGTGAGCCACAAGAAAGGCATGAAGCAGCGTTTGTAGGAATAGGGGATAAATTTTATTTGTTAGGAGGTAGAGGTATTCTGCCCACAAGTATCTACGACACTAAAACAAATAGCTGGAGTGAAGGGGCTCCTCCTCCCATTGAGCTACATCATTTTCAGCCTGTAATTTTTGGGGATAAAGTATACATAGTTGGGGCTCTAACCGGAGGCTATCCCGGAGAAACACCTGTACCAAATGTGTATATCTACCATCCTGATACAGATAGCTGGGAGAAAGGGCATGAAATTCCGGAAGGTCGAAGACGTGGATCCACGGGAAATGTATTGTACAAGAATCAAATTTATGTAGCCTCAGGAATTAAAAACGGCCATATAGGAGATCATAAGAAATGGTTTGATAGATATGATCCGGTAACAGGAGAGTGGGAAGCATTAGCAGATACCCCAAGAGCAAGGGATCATTTCCAGGCTGTTCTGGCAGGTGATAAGATGGTACTGGTTGCGGGAAGGCTTTCTAATGCTCCTGAAAACGCATTTAGCCTGACTATTACCGAAGTAGATGTTTATAACTTTGGAACAGAATCATGGTCTACATTAGAAGTGAAGTTACCAACTGAGAGAGCGGGTAATATGGCGGTTTTTTATAAAGAAGAAGTATTGGTTGTGGGTGGTGAATCAAGTTCACAGGTAGTGGCTCACTCTGAGGTTGAAGCGTTAGATTTAGAAGTCGGAACCTGGAGAGCACTTCCATCATTACAGAGAGGCCGCCATGGGACAGGCGTATTCGAATTTAACGGTAAGCTTTACACTGCTTCGGGGAGTGGAAACAGGGGAGGAGAGCCTGAGTTATTTTCTTTGGAGAGGTATTAAAAAAAAGCCTATCAGGTAATATTGATAGGCTTTTCGGAATTATACTATTGTTGAGTAGCAGAGATAAATATAATCCCCACCCGCACCAGCATTACAGTCCTGGTTAATTCGTACAAAACCCTCAGGAGGAAAGACCTGAGAGTAATCAGCTCCGACTACAAAGATATCTTTTATGGTATTATTGATATCTCCTGCAACCCCTTTTTTATAACATAGATATACAAATTCGCCACCATGTCCTTTATTAAGATCAGTATTGTCTTTTATAAAACCTGTTGGCACATTATTGTCAAGAATTACATCTAAGCCAACAATAGGAGAAAGTTGATTCGCAATAATTTCTTGGGCTGATGACATTTTGTAACAGAAATAAATATACTTTCCTTTAGCATTTCGGTTTAGGTCAAACTCGTATTTTGTGTACCCTGTTGGTGCTTCAATACTGCTAGTGTCCCCAAAAATTACCATGATATCTGTCATTGAATCTGAATGAATCGTTACTTCATCAGATATATTTTGAGCAAAAGGTGTGTAAGCATTGATTAAATCTTGCTTTCGGGTTGCATTATCTACGAGTTCCCAAAGTGGAGTTAGGCCTTTTTCGTTTGTAAAATCAATAAAAGTAGGATTCTCTCCAATGCTTACTGACCACTCTTTAAAACCTCCATCAGTTGTAATATTAAATCCACCCAGTTCTGCTAGCCCACCAATCGTTTTAACTTCTGCACTTGAATTAGCATTAAACATTGCAATATCCTGCCCGTATTTAACTCTGTTCTCGTTACTTATTTGAAAGGTTAGACTTTGATAGGATAACTCAGAGATAACCTCGAGTTCATGGCTTGATTTATAAGTAGTTTGATTTGTTGAGGTATTAAAAGTTGCTTTTCCTCCAATCAAAATTCCCGTTAAAAAATGAGTTCCATACTTATTAAATAGTTCATCTGGAGGCATGGTTTCCAGATCTTTCTTTACTTCTGGTAAAAGCAAAGATTTAGCTTTTTGAGGATCTAGTTTTAGAGACCATTTCTCTATGTCCTGCTGAATCATAGTAAACTCGTTTCTAGCTTTTCTAAGTTCCTGGCTATTAAAATTGCTTTCTAAAGAACCTGAGAAGAATTTGTATGATCCTTCGAGTTTTGTGTGAATGTTTAAGTTTGATTGAAATGATTCAATCGATTCCCCAGAGAATTTTACATACTCAGAGGTCGAAGTTTCCTGAGCACTTACCACATCAGGAATTACAAACTTGTTGTCAAACATCACCTTTTTTGTTGGAGCATTATTCCAGTCAAACAATTGTGTAGTAATGGAGTTCGGATTCGCGAACTCTCCAAAGACATTATAACCCGCCCCGATGGCTCCTGTTCCAGGTAAGAATTTCGCGTCTTCAAGAATCTGGTATTTTTGATGTAAAGCTTTAGTAATCATAATCTCCGCATATATTTTAGTTAATAGTACAAAGTGTACCCCTACACTAATCTATATGATATGGAACTTCTTAAGGTCATACTTTTGTATGAATTAGACTAACTACTAAATATATATTTTACTGATGTTTAGTAAGGGAGATAAGGAAAAAGCTGCCTGTAAGCTATTAATAGCATTTAAGCAGAATATTTAATGGAAGAGTAAATCAAAAAGAAATATTAAATGGATTGATTATTTAGAAGCCATGTAAATCTATAGTTACAGAATCAATCATAGTTACAGCTTTGCCCATCTTTTTTTGAATGACTTTAAAATGATGCTTTTCTTCTGGAGAGACTAATGAGATGGCTTCGCCAGTCGATTCACTTCTGCCGGTTCTTCCAATACGGTGCACATAATCTTTAGGAGAACGAGGTAGTTCATAGTTAATCACATGTGGAAGATGTATTACATCAATACCCCTGGAAAGTAAATCGGTGGTAACCAGAACTGGCAGATGACCAATTTTGAACATGTTCAGCGCAACTGTCCTTTGATGCATACTCTTGTTACTATGAATAGCTCGTGCATCCAGTCCATTTTTCTTTAGCTTATTTGCAACAGCATCCGCTTTTTTTGCAGATGAAGTAAATACGAGAACCTGCTTCATCTTGTTTTGTTTAATAAGGTAGCGAAGTAATGGCCCTTTTTTTTCTTCACTAACCCAGTAAGCAGTTTGTTCAATAAATGCAGTGTCGTCTTTTTGGTCTTCTTCAATTTTAATGACAAGAGGATCATTCAGAAGAAATTGATGAATTGACTCAACATCCTCATTTAAAGTAGCTGAGAATAAAAGATTTTGTCGTTTTTTTGGGAGTAATTCGAAAATACGATTCATTTCTTCTTTGAATCCAAGATTCAGCATTTTATCTGCTTCATCCAGTACAAGCGTTTGAATTTCTGAAAGATGTACAGCTTTTGAATCAACCAAATCCAGTAACCTTCCGGGCGTTGCAACCAATACATTTACATCTTGCAAGGCAATCATTTGAGGATTGATTGAAACTCCACCAAAAACAGCCAGGGTTTTTACTCTTTTGGGTAACCTGGAACCAAACTGCTGAAATACATCTTTTACCTGGGCAGCAAGCTCTCTCGTTGGAACCAACACCAACACATTTACGTGTCTGTTCTTGAGTCTGGAGCTGGTTTGTGGATTTGCAAGGATAGGTAATACAAAGCTGGCTGTTTTCCCAGACCCAGTTCTGGCGATACCGAGTATGTCTTTTCCTTTCAGGACTGCTGGTATCGCTTGTTCCTGGATTGGAGTAGGTTTATCAAATTGATGAAATGACAGAGCTTTTAATAAGGACTCGGGTAATCCGAGAAGAGAAAAGGGCATAGGTAAATTGAAATGTATATTCTAAAAATAGTTAAAGAACATACTAACATTTTAGTCCAGAGTTTTGGCTTAAAACGCCCATCCGAATTTTAGGAATTCGAAATTCACGATAATCTCATTGTCATTATCAATATCCAATAAGTTACTTGCGAACTTTTCATTTTCACCAATCAGGTATCTCCCTACACTAAAACTGGTGCCCCAATATAATCCACGGTAAGAGAATTTTCTCCAGCCAAGCCCAAAACCAATACCGAGCTTATGCTCTGAGTCTCTTTCATTAGATGTAATCTCGTCATCAAAGAAAACCACATCACCAAGTACACCTTCCAGGTAAGCATAACGAGCAAAGGTGCTTATATAGAATCCATTCTGAGTATTCCCCATGAAATAGCGGTAATGAGCATCCAATGTAAACTCAGACAAATAATCTGAATCATCCGGAATTTGGAGAAAAACAGGGAATGCAATCTCAGCACCCCGATCTACATCAAATAATGAGAACCCACCACTAAAGGTGAATGAATCAGTAATAAACAAAAGCCTGACCGGGTTCACTTCAATCCCGTAGTTCTTACCAAACAATGGGTTGTTTTTATTCTCATCATATATCTTTTGTTGAAGAGCGTAGATGGAGTCAACTTTTGCAGAAGTTGATTCATCATCTACTTGCGCATGCACGGAAATGGAAAGTGATACAAAGAGAAGGAGTAATAAAAACTTCGACAAGTATTGAGAACTCATAAATAACTATTTAGTTAAGAGATTAAAGTATCTGGAATACACAAAATCCGAGCACATAACAGATTAGCGATAAACTTATTTTCTACCAGTTAAACTTTTAAAGCGTCCTCAACAAGAGTTGCTTGTTCTTTATCATGAATTTTCTTCTGTCCTGTTGCAGGAGAAGCAGCGGCTTGACGCCCAACATAGCTGAGTTTTTGCCCCTTAGCCAATACCTCCATAAAGCGTGACGCTACAAACGACCAGGCCCCCATATTTTTAGGTTCCTCCTGACACCAAATAACCTCTTTAACACCAGAAAGAGATTTTAAGTATTCTTTGATATCATTGTCAGGAAATGGGTAAAACTGCTCAAGTCGGGCAATAGCTACATCTTCGATGTTATTTTCGGTTCTGTAGTTCAATAAATCATAATAGACTTTCCCGGAGCACACGACCAAACGTTTTAGCTTCTTTGCATCTGTAAGCTCCAGGTCCTGAATAAATGGATAGAATTTACCATTTGCCAATTCATCAGTGCTGGATGTAGCCATTGGATGACGTAACAGACTTTTCGGAGTCATAAGAATAGTAGGCTTCTTAGTCTCCTGTAGTGCTTGCTTACGAAGCATGTGGTAGTATTGGGCAGGTGTTGTAAGATTCATAACCTGCATATTATCTTCCGCACAAAGTTGTAAGAACCTTTCCAGGCGCGCTGATGAATGCTCCGGTCCCTGGCCTTCATAGCCATGAGGTAAGTTCATTACTAATGAGGTTGTTTGACCCCATTTTGCTTCACTTGAAGAGATAAATTGATCGATGATAATCTGGGCACCGTTTGCGAAATCACCAAATTGAGCTTCCCATACCACAAGGGCGTCTTTCTTTTTGGCACTGTAACCAAACTCGAACCCAAGAGCAGCATATTCACTCAATAAACTATTGTGAATGTGAAATTTAGCCTGGTCCTCTGAAAGGTGATTTAATGGAGTGAATATTTGGTCGGTTTCTGTTCCATGAAGCACAGCGTGACGATGTGAAAAAGTACCACGTTCTACATCCTGTCCTGTAAAGCGAACAGTTCTTCCGGATTTCAACAAAGAACCAAAAGCCAATGCTTCTGCAAAGCCCCAATCTATTTTCTTTTCGTTACTTTCAACAGTCTTTGCACGTTTAGCCAGTAGACGGAGTAACTTAGGGTTGGCATCAAAATCAATTGGGACGGTGTTAATTTTAACCGCTATATCATTAAGCTCTTCCACAGGGTAGGTTGTATCTGCAAAAGTAGGACGTTCTTTTTGATCGCTTTCAGTCCGGTCAATGAAGTCCTCGGTTATTTCCAGACTTGGGCTCTTCTTCGCGTCTTCGAAAGCCGCCATTAGAAGGGCGTCGAAATCATCAAAAATTTCCTGTGTTTCTTCAGAAGTAAGCTCATTATTTTTTACAAGATACTCTGTGTATAAATCACGAACGGTTTTGTGATCATTTATTTCCTTGTACATGCCAGGCTGTGTAAATGCTGGTTCATCACCTTCGTTATGGCCATGTTTACGGTAACCGATCAAATCAATAATAACATCTTTTCCGAATTTCTGACGATACTCTAAGGCCATTTGGATGGCATGAACTGCTGCTTCTGGTTTATCTCCATTAATATGGAAGATCGGAGCTAACACCAGCTTTGCTAAATCAGATGCATATTCAGTAGAACTGCCATCTTTCGGGAGAGTAGTAAATCCAATCTGGTTATTGATGATGATATGAACTGTACCACCGGTAGTGTATCCTTCAAGTTGAGACATATTCAATGTCTCAGCAACAACACCCTGACCTGCAAAGGCTGCATCGCCATGCATAAGTACAGGCAGAATTTTCTTGCCAGCTTTATCAGATTCATGATGATCCTGAATTGCTCGAGCAGCACCTTCAACAACAGGATTAACTGCTTCAAGGTGGCTTGGGTTTGGCATTAACTCAAGTTCAACTTCAGCACCTTTCAAAGTTTTATGGACTCCTTTAGCACCAAGGTGATACTTCACATCACCTGAACCCTGGATGGTATCCGGATCAACGTTTCCTTCAAACTCTGCAAATACCCTGTGGTAAGGTTTGTTCATAATATTCACAAGAATATTAAGTCGCCCCCTATGAGCCATTCCAAGGAATGCTTTTTCAATATCAAATTCACCACATTTTTCCAGCAGAAAGTGAATCATTGGGATAAGCGTATCATTTCCTTCTAGCGAGAAACGCTTATGGCCGATATATTTTTTGTGAAGGAACTCTTCAAAAGCCATAGCCTGGTTAAGCTTGTGAAGGATCTCTTTTTTATCATCTTTTGTGAGATCAGCTTCATTACCGGTAGATTCCATGCGTTCACGTAGCCACTTTCTCTCCTGAAGATCCAGCACATGCATGTAATCTGCTCCTATATGAGAACAGTAGGTGTCTCTTAGAAGCTTGATAATTTCTCGTAGTGTAGCTTTTTCTTTTCCGCCTAACCCACCGCAGTAGAATTGACGATCAAGATCCCATAGCGAAAGACCATAGTATTCAAGGTCTAGTTCAGGGTTATGTCCTGGTTCTTTTTCAAGCGGGTCAAGATCAGCTAAAACATGCCCTCGCATACGATACATGGTAATTAATCTCCATACACCAATAGCTCTGCGATCTTGTTCGAGCGTGTTAGATTTTCCGGCAAAAGGTCCTGAATATGTATCCTCACCAAATGGGATGGGGTCATACGGTATTTCCAGGTCCGCAAAAATATTTTCGTAGAAATCGGATTTTCCTGTAAGTAACTGGTTTACTTTTTGAAGGAATGATCCTGACTCTGCACCTTGAATAATCCTGTGATCATATGTACAGGTCATCGTCATTACTTTGCTGATACCCAATTGATTCAATACATCCTTCGACATGGCCTGGTATTCAGCAGGATAGTCGATTGCACCAGTAGCTATTATTGATCCCTGACCGTCCATGAGCCTTGGAACAGAAGAAACAGTACCAATTGTACCTGGATTTGTAATACTAATTGTTGTTCCCTGGTAATCAGGTATCTCTAGTTTTCCAGTTCTTGCTTTTTCAACAAGCTCAGCAAAGGCATAAAGGAACTCTTTAAAGTTCATTTTATCTACGCCTTTGATATTTGGCACTACCAGATTTCTGGAACCGTCTTTATTAGGCAAATCCACAGCAATACCCAGGTTCACTTGCTCAGGTACAACTCTAAAGTGATGAGTTCCATCGAAATGGTACGTATGATTTATAGTAGGGAACTCTTTTATGGCTTGTATTACAGCCCAGGCTATAAAATGAGTAAACGATGCTTTAGGCTCATTCCTCTTAATCAAATGCCTGTTGATGATAGTTCGGTCTTCAATCATCATTTTTACAGGAAGAACACGTAATGAAGTAGCAGTCGGAACCTGTAAACTCAGGTCCATATTCTCGACAATTTTTGTTGCTACACCTTTAATCTTTAGCAGATCAGCATTTTTTGGGGCTTCTTTTTCCTTTTTCTCTTTTTGCTGGACAGGAGCTTCCTTAATAGCTGTTCCATTTGATGTTGGTGCAACTACTTCCTGGGTAGCAGGTGCAGGAGTAGAAACTTCCGTTACAACACCATTCAGTTCATCAAAGTATTTTTTCCAATGTGCAGGAACAGATGAAGGTGAAGATTTATACTGTTCGTAGAGTTCTTCTACTAGGGCGGAATTTGGGCCAAATATGGCTTCAAGTGATTTCAAAGGATGTAACCTCGTTCGGAATTATATTCTGCTTTGCAGATAAGTAATGCCTTTAACTTTAAAATGGTTCGTTTTGTGTTAAACAAGTTCAAAAAAGCGCTTCAAAATTACGGATAAGAAATCTAAAAAACGATAATCTTTAGAGATATTAATGATTAGCCTGAATAATAGAAATTTGTAAAACTCTCTGCTTTAAATCGCTTCCTACATACCCTATATTCCAAGTCAAAAATTAAGGAATTAAAAAGCAGTATGAGCGATAGCCTTACCAAGCCGCAAACCGGAGCGGAACAAATAAACTGGGATCTGAGCGACCTTTATTCATCAAGTAATGACCCCGAGCTAAATAAAGACAAGATAGCTGTATTTGAAGCAGCTGATATTTTTGCCTCTGAATACAAAGGAAGAATTGCTGGACTATCTATTTCAGAATTCAAAAAGATGCTTCAGGATTACGAAGCCATTCAGGACAAAGGTGGCAAAATCGGCTCTTTTGCATATTTACAATGGAGTACCGATACAAGTAATTCTGAGTATGGAAAGTTGGTTCAGGAAGCTAATGAGCTGTCTTCAGAGTTGAGTCAAAAACTGGTTTTTCTGGATGTTGAATGGCTGAAAGTATCTGAAGGCGATGCTCAAAAAATGATTGATGCTAAGGACCTGAAATTCTATAAACACTACTTAGAATCTTCCAGAAGATATAAGGCTCACGTTCTCAAAGAAGAGGAAGAACGAATCCTTTCTGCAAAATCTGTTACCGGGCGTAGTGCATGGGTTCGGTTTTTTGACGAAACATTGGGTCAGGCAAAGTTTGAATTGGATGGGAAGGAGTATTCAGAGCAAGAAGTATTAAGTAAGCTCCACGATAGTGATAGAGCATTGCGGATTCGTGCACATGCTTCACTTTCTAAAAAGTTTAATGAGCTTTCTCACCCGCTTACATTCATATTTAATACCTTGCTAGCGGATAAATCAACAAATGATAAACTAAGAAGCTATCCAAACTGGGTAACTTCCAGGAACTTATCCAATGAGACCGACGATAAAACTGTTGATGCGTTGGTTCAGGCTGTTACTTCCCACTATCCCTTAGTACAACGCTATTATAAGTTAAAGGCAGAGCTATTAGGGTTAGAAGAGATGAAAGATTATGATCGTTATGCCCCGATGCTTAAGAATGAATCTACCATTACATGGAAAGAAGCAGAAGAAATGGTGATGGATTCATACACGAACTTTCATCCGGAAATGGGTGAAATAACTGGTTACTTTTTCGAGAAGAATTGGATCGATGCTGCTATTAAGCCAGGAAAAAGGGGTGGGGCATATTCCGCGAGTACGGTTCCTTCTGTTCATCCATATGTATTTATGAATTTTGATGGTAAGATTCGGGATGTTCAGACCTTGGCTCATGAATTAGGTCATGGTGTTCATCAATACTTATCTCGCCAACAAGGCCCTTTGCAAGCAGGAACTCCATTAACTACTGCAGAGACCGCTTCTGTATTTGGTGAAATGCTTGTGTTTCAGAAGCTATTGAAGGAGCTGGACGACCCTAAAGAAAAACTGGCGCTCATTGTTGGAAAAATTGATGATACCATAGCTACAGTGTTCCGGCAGATTTCAATGAATAGATTTGAAAATGCGATGCATACTGCCAGGAGAGAAGAAGGCGAACTCACAACCGAACGCTTTTCCGAGCTTTGGATAGAACAGCAAAAAGCATTGTATGGTGACTCTGTGACACTAACTGACGAGTATGGAATCTGGTGGAGTTATATTCCTCATTTCCTTCATACACCTGGCTATGTGTATGCTTATGCATTTGGTGAATTGTTAGTTTTAGCCTTATACGAAGAATATTCGAATCGACCAGAAGGTTTTGCAGATCGATATATTGAGCTATTAAGTGCAGGGGGTTCAGAATGGCCACATAACCTTGTTTCAAAAATGGGACTGGATATCAGAGATCCGGAGTTTTGGAATAAAGGATTAGCCTCATTTGAAAGAATGATTGATGAAGCAGAAGCACTTAAACAACAAATTTCAGGAAATAAATAACTGATAATTATGAGCGGAAAGTGTCATATGATCACTTATCGCATTAATGAACTGAAAGTATGATATTGTTAAGGTTTTGCAGTTCGAAAATTGAAATTTATAGTATACCATAATGTCCTTAGATCGTCAGGAAAAAGCTTTGCGGGAGTTCAAACAAATCATCGCTGATTTGGTGCATTTGCTACGAACTTCAGCTCATGTTGAGCTCTCCTATATGTGTTGGGTAAACCAGGCAAGGCAGCAATTTGTTTGGGAGACGAACAGTACAAACCTGCCAAATGTTATGTTTAAGGACAGGGTAGCATTCGGGCAACATTTTTTAGATGAGTATAAAGACATCAAAGAGATTCAACAGCTGAAAATCGGTGAAGATATATCGAAAGGGAAGTTGTCACATTATTTTGAGTTTGTAAATGCTAAAAGTATGCTGCTTATCCCCTTTATAAATAAAGGAGAAACGGTTGCGATTACTGTCCTTGAGAGTGAGCGCGAAATAAATCTCAGGCCGATTACTGATCAAATTCATTCCTACAATAACGCCCTGGTAAATGTACTCGATACCTACCTGGAAGTGGTAGATCTGCATGAACAACAAAAAGAATGGGAAGAATACGAAGAGTCTTTAAAAGCTCTTGACTACCGACTCCATAGGGTCGAACTTTTGAAAAAGATGCTGGAAGAGATGCAGCTCTTTTTACCATCTGGGGGTGCATGTTTGATTTGCCCCGGAATGGATACATGGAATTTGGTGATGTCATCAAAATTTTCAAAAAAGCCTCCATTATTAGGGTTGCAAATGGATGAAAAGAGTGTGGCTTATGAAGCGATTGAAAAAGGGGAATCCATTTTTAATATGCACTTCAACAATAATCCGAAATTGGTCTCCAGTAAAGAGCGCAGAACGGAAGGGGCTAGTTATGCCATCCCTATAATGATTCACGATCGGAGGCAAGCTGTAGTTATAACCTATGATTCAGACCCGTTAAGTTACAAAGAGTCAACTAAGCATAAGTTGTCGAACCTGGCGCGTATTGCATCACTTTCCATCCAGTCTGTGGTTAAGAAATCCGGGATGGCTGAAGAACTGCTTACTCAAAATTTCGGTGCATTTATGCCTGAACTTTGGGAGGAAACTCTGGACAATGAGTTACACAGAGTGCGTTCCGGGGCCACTACACATACCTGGTTTGGGTTGGTTTCACCTGCAGAACTATCAAGTTTAAGAACAAAGTACAGGTTAGAAGATTTACAGCGTATCCAGAAAGATTTTGTAGCTTTTTTAAATCCATCTGCGCATAAAGTTCCTGGTTTTATAGGCTACAATTCTGATTATGTATATTCTTTTATTATACAAAGTGATTCAGAGTCAGCAGTATCTGATTGGATGGAAAGCGTAAAAACAAAACTGGCACATGGGTTAAGGTTATCTGCTGGAGGTACGCTCGATGTATCTTTTATGGCTGGTTTTACAAAATTAACTTCAGAATATGCTAATTCGTATCAGGTATTAACCAAGGCAAAACAGGCATTAAGCGAAGTTGTAAAAAATGAAGAGTTGGTACTCTTCGAGGCCTGATGGGAAATGTTTACCTAATAATAGTTGATGGTTTAGGAGTTGGTGCCCAGGAAGATGCCGATCAATATGGTGATGTTGGGATGAACACCTTAGGGAATGTATCTGCAGAAACGGGAGTAAAGCTTCCTAATCTTTCTCGAATGGGGATTGGTAATATTATACCATTAGCTTCAATACCTGAAGTCGAAAATCCAACTGCTGCCTTTGGTAAAATGAGAGAAGTTTCTGGTGGAAAAGACTCGACTACGGGGCATTGGGAAATAGCGGGGATTCAACTTGAAAAACCATTTCCAACCTATCCAAAAGGGTTTCCAAAAGAAGTGATAGATAGTTTTTGTAAGTCAGTAGGGGTTGAAGGTGCACTTTGTAATCTCCCATATTCAGGAACTGATGTGATTCGTGATTATGGAGAAGAACATATCAAAACTGGCAAGCCAATTGTGTATACCTCTGCAGATAGTGTATTCCAGGTTGCTACTCATGAAGACATAACTTCAGTTGAAAAGCTCTACGAATGGTGCGATTTAGCGAGGAAAAAATTAATGGTTGGAGAGCACGAAGTCGGGAGGGTTATTGCTAGACCATTTACCGGAAAACCCGGCGCTTTCGAAAGACTATCAGATCAAAGACATGATTTTTCAGCAATACCTTCTACTAATAATGTGGTTCAGATATTATTTGATTCCGGAATCGAAACATACTCTATTGGAAAAATCATTGATCTATTTGCTGGTATCGGGTTTTCAAAATATGAGAAAACAAAGAGTAATAAAGAGGGAATAGATACCCTTTTGAGAGTAATGGGTGAAGTTAAAGAGACATTCGTATTTGTTAACCTGATAGATACTGATCAACTATATGGCCACAGATGCGACCCTGAGGGTTATGCAGGAAGTCTTGCAGAGTTTGATAATGCGCTTCCAAAAATTCTGGGCAAGGTAAAAGAAAACGACTTGTTAATAATCACAGGTGATCATGGGAATGATCCTTGTTCAACCAGTACAGATCACTCCAGGGAATTTGTTCCATTGCTTGTTTATCCCAAAGAAAGAGCATCTAACGAGAACCTAGGTACAAGAGAAACTTTTGCTGATATTGCAACTTCAGTAGCTGATTTTTTTGGTAAAAGGAATAGTTTTTCAGCTTCATCTTTCTTGAAACGAAATTAATATTGCCAGGCAAAATCTTAAAAGAGATTTATAATAAAAGCTAGTTGCTTATAACTTTTTAAATTTTCTATCTTTTCGCCGCAAGGGGTGCATAAATTTTTTTCAAATTAAATGTCATCCCTTTTTCTATGCCCAAGAATCAAGAACTTTCGCAAAACCCTGAATCAAGTAACGGAAACGGAATAAAATGTGAATTTTGTGGTGCTCTTGAAGGAGAACGCCACCCGGTTCGAGGGTTTAAAGTAGAGATCTCAACACCATTGGGTCAACCTGAAGGATCGATGTCTGCTTGCCAGGTTTGTCGTGTTGCTTACCGAAGTGAAAAGCAAGAATTGAAGCTAAACAAATCAAAATCAAAATCTGAAGATTCGTCAGAGTGGTATAATAGATTGTTGTTGACAGCTTTTTTAATTTTTGGGGGCATACTATTGATTGCACTGGCTGCATTTCTGTTAGAGCTTATAAATGCTATTTAGCCTGATCAAGCTGAAGTCCGTGATCTTGAAGTTTAGTATAATTTTAATATTTCACGAGTTTATAAATTGAAATATTGAGTTATTAAATCCGTATATTATTCAGATTTTATTTTTATAGCATGTGTAGGCGTGAAAGAAGCTTCGATAACAGGTTGCAACCGTTCAGCTTAATAAATTTAATTCCCTACACTCTATAGCGTACGCACAAATATTCATTAAAAAATTTAATTGTGGCAAAAAGTTCAGGAATTTCGACTCGTGAGTCGGAATCATTAGATCGTTATCTACACGAGATTGGAAAAGAGAAGCTTATTACTCCTGATGATGAAGTTCGTCTGGCTAAAGAGATTCAAAAAGGAAGTCAACGTGCACTTGAAGATCTTACTAAAGCAAACCTGAGGTTTGTGGTTTCGGTTGCAAAACAGTATCAAAACCAAGGACTATCACTTGGTGATTTAATTAACGAAGGAAACCTTGGCCTTATAAAAGCAGCCAAGCGTTTTGATGAAACCCGTGGTTTTAAGTTCATTTCATACGCAGTTTGGTGGATTCGCCAATCTATTTTACAGGCTTTAGCAGAGCAAAGCCGTATCGTACGTCTTCCATTAAATAGGGTAGGTGCTCTTAATAAGATTGGAAAGGAGCTTTCAAAACTAGAGCAAGAATATGAACGTCTGCCATCAGCACACGAGCTTGCTGAAAGTCTAGAAATGACGGTTGGTGAAGTAGCCGATACTTTAAAAATATCCGGACGTCACCTTTCGATGGATGCTCCTTTCGCCCAGGGTGAGGATAACAGACTCCTTGATGTACTTGAGAATGAGGAAATCCCGAATCCCGATTTTGAGTTAATGGGGGAGTCGCTCAAGGTTGAAATTGAACGAGCGCTTTCAAAGCTTACTAAAAGAGAGGCTGAAGTAATCAGACTGTACTTTGGTATTGGCCGTGAGCACTCGCTGACACTTGAGGAAATCGGTGAACGTTTCGATCTAACACGAGAGCGCGTTCGTCAGATTAAGGAAAAAGCATTGAGAAAACTTCGTCATCACAACCGAAGTGCAGCTTTAAGAGTGTATTTAGGATAATCCTCTTTAGAGAAATTTAAAGCCCTGTTCTTTGTTGAGCAGGGCTTTTTTTATGCTAGTATTGATTTTCTTTTTCTCGGGAGATATATTTAAGATAAAATAGTCTTAATTATTATTTATGCTATTATCTAAGTCATGTGTGTACGGTTTACGAGCTTCTTTATACCTAGCATATAAAAAAGAAGAGGGGTTTATCTCCATTAAAGAGATTTCAGAAGAACTGGATATCTCGTTTCATTTCTTAACCAAGATACTTCAGCAATTAACTGCTGCCGGCTTTATGGAGTCTTATAAAGGGCCAAATGGTGGAATAAAACTTACCAGTAGTGGCATGGAGTCAAAATTGATAGATCTGGTAACATTAATAGACGGCCCTGAGCTGTTTACCGAGTGTGTGTTGGGTTTACCAGGATGTGGATCGGCAGAACCATGTGCTCTTCATGATAATTGGCTGGTAACCAGGGCAGGTATTCAAAATATGCTGGAGGGAATCACATTATTTGACCTTGCTGCTGAAAGAAAAAAATCTGGTTTAGGAGCAAATATAAACCCAGATTTATCTTAGAACCCTGATTCCTTTGTTATGTAAGTACATGAAATTCATAAAAAATTCATATAAAAAAGACAAAATACTCTTAAAACTTAAATAAATGGATTAATATGAGTGTAACTAGAAACATAAAAGTGCTTTTCATTCTATCTATGGGCTTCATGATCACAGCGTGCGGAGGAGATGCGGAGAAATCGAAAGAGCCAGAAACTGAGCGAAACCTAACTTCTGAAGTTGATCCGAATGATTGGAAAACCAATAAAGGCATTGGGCCTGTAAAGCTGGTAGCTCTTGACGAAGAAGTAAATATGGCTTTGTCGGATGAAGGGAAAGCGATTTTTAATTTGAAATGCTCAGCTTGTCATAAAACCGATAAAAGATATATCGGTCCGGCAATGCAGGACATTTTTGAAAGAAGAACACCGGAATGGGTTATGAATATGATACTTAACCCTGAAGGAATGGTAGCTGAGGATCCAATAGCGAGGCAGCTATTAATTGATTTCAATGGTACGCCCATGGCAAATCAAAATCTAACCCAAGAAGAGGCTCGAGCAGTATTAGAGTACTTCAGAACCTTAAAATCGAACTGACATGAATAGATTAAATACAATAATAGCGCTGGTATTCCTGATTATTTGTTCTTGTAGTAATGCAGATAGAGGGAGTGAAAGTAATTCCGAATCGTTAACTGAGACCAGACCAAAAGGTCAGGCTTCAGTTGTTGATGAGGTGTCTGATGCAAACATTCTTCAGGTTGCAATTAGCTCTAAGGATCATACTACTCTTGTAGCAGCGGTAGAAGCTGCTCAAATAGAGCATGTTCTAGTAAATGCAGGTCCCTTAACAGTATTTGCACCAGTAAATGATGCTTTTGATGCTTTACCTGGTGAAACCGTTAATAACCTTTTGAAGCCGGAGAATAAGCAGCAGCTCACCAATATTCTTACAGGTCATGCTGCTCCAGGCTCATATAATCATGAAGCTTTGATTAAGTCTGCTGAGAAAGGCAGAAAGCTTTACATGGCAAATGGTAACTATCTCGAAATCACAGTAGAGGGAGAAGATGTATTTGTAGGTGGTGCGAAAGTCGTGGCTACAATACAAACTACAAATGGGATTATAAATGTGGTAGATAAAGTGATACTGCCTTAGCAATAAAATTCTAACTAATAAACTAACAAGAAAATGAAATCAACAATCAAAATTTTAGCTGGTCTTGTATTTCTGACAACTCTGGTATTCATTAGTTGTACAAGAAGCACAAATGATGGAGCTTTAGGCAGTAACGTAGCTGAAAGAGTTTACGTAGCACCTGGAGAACACGATGAATTTTACGCATTTATCTCCGGGGGATTTAGTGGGCAATTATCTGTTTACGGATTACCCTCAGGTCGTTTATTCAAAGTAATACCCGTTTTTTCTACAGATGCGGAAAAGGCTTACGGATATAATGAGGAAACCAAACCTATGCTTAATACATCGCATGGTTTTGTGCCCTGGGGAGATTCACATCACCCTGATATTTCTCAGACTAATGGCGAACTGGATGGTCGATGGGTTTTTATTAATGAAAACAATACACCCAGAATTGCGAAGATTGATCTAACTACCTTTGAAACTACTGAAATCATTGAAATACCAAACAGTGCTGGTAATCACAGTTCTTCATTTGTTACTGAGAATACAGAGTATGTAGTAGCTGGTACCAGGTTTTCAGTTCCGGTTCCACAAAGAGATATGCCTATAGATGAGTATAAAGGCAATTTCAAAGGAGCTCTTTCATTTATTTCAGTAGATCCTGAAGACGGTGGAATGGACCTTTCATTTCAAATTATGATGCCAGGTTTCAACTACGATCTTTCTCATCCGGGAAGAGGAAAATCTCATGGTTGGTTCTTCTTTACAACGTACAATACAGAGGAAGCAAGCACTCTTCTTGAGGTAAATGCATCTCAAAATGACAAAGATTTCATTGCTGCAGTAAACTGGAAGAAAGCAGAAGAGTACATAGCAGAAGGTAAATTTAAAACTATGGAAGCTGAATACGCTCATAATGTTTATGATGAAAGAACTCATTCAGCTACTTCTACAATGAAGAGAACCGTGAGAGTACTGGATCCTGCTGAACATCCGGGTTTGGTGTATTTGCTACCAACTCCTAAGTCTCCTCATGGATGTGATGTTGATCCATCTGGTGAGTACATAATAGGTAATGGTAAATTATCCGCTTCATTAACTGTCCATTCATTTACCAAAATGCTGGACGCAATTGAGAATGAAAGATTTGATGGCGATGCGTATGGTATCCCTATTCTTAATTATGATGATGTACTAGCTGGTGTTGTAGAACAACCTGGCTTAGGACCATTGCACACCGAATTTGATGGAAAGGGAAATGCATATACCACTTTCTTTATCTCATCTGAAGTTGTGAAGTGGAAGTTAGGTACATGGGAAGTAGTTGATCGAAAACCAACTTATTACTCAGTAGGTCATCTTATGATACCTGGCGGAAACTCAAGAGAGCCATTTGGTAAATATGTTGTTGCAATGAATAAGATTACAAAGGACAGGTATCTGCCAACAGGACCTGAAGTCACACAATCTGCTCAACTATATGATATTAGTGGCGACAAAATGGAGCTACTCCTTGACTTCCCAACTGTAGGGGAACCACATTATGCCGCTGGTATTCCTGCAAGCTTAATTAAAGAGAGATCAAGGAAGATATTCGAGCTCGAAGAGAATGAGCATCCATATGTGGCTAAAAGTGAAAGTGAGACAAAGGTTGTTAGAGATGGCAATGAAGTACATGTATATATGACAATGATTCGAAGTCACTTTGCCCCAGATAACATTGAGGGTATAAAAGTAGGTGATAAAGTATACTTCCATATCACAAACCTGGAACAAGATTATGATGTTCCTCATGGTGTAAGCATGATTGGAGCCAATACTTCTGAACTTCTCATCATGCCTGGTCAAACAGAGTCATTCCTTTGGGAACCTAAGAAAGTGGGAGTTTGGCCATTCTACTGTACTGATTTCTGTTCAGCTCTACACCAGGAAATGCAAGGATATGTTCGGGTTTCTCCAAGAGATTCCGATATCGAGTTATCCTGGTCACTTGATGGAGACTAAGTCCTAAAATCGCAAAATCCTCCCTTTACTAGAAGGGGGGATTTTTTAAATAACTAAACAAAAGTGAAGTAAAGGCCATGAAAAAATCGAAACTCTTGATGATTGTCGGGTCCTTATTATTATTAGCTCTTTTTGTGATGCCAATGTGGAGTATTACACTGGAAGCGCCTCAATATCCGGATTCGATAGGGATGAATATTTGGATTAATAAGATTACCGATAAAAACCCAAATGATATTAAGAATATTAACCTGATGAACCACTACGTGGGTATGAAATACATTCCTGAGCACTTGCCAGAATTCGATGTATTCCCTTGGGTAATTGGAATTATGAGTGGTTTGGGAGTGATATTTGGCCTGATTGGAAACAGAAAACTATTCCTTGGTTGGTTCATACTCATGATGATTTTGGGAGCTATAGGTATGTATGATTTTTATTTATGGGAGTATGACTATGGGCATAACCTGGATCCAACAGCTGCAATAAAAATTCCCGGGCAAGGGTATCAGCCACCATTAATTGGCGCAAAACAAATTTTGAACTTCAGAGCGATTTCTATGCCAATGATGGGAGCTTATTTCCTCTTTGCAGGAATGCTTATGACGTTATGGGCTTATTTCCAGTCAAAAAGAGAAGAGGTTAACAATGAAGACTAAAGAAGGAATAGTATTAATATGCTGCATGCTGATGTTCACTTGTTCAAAAGCACCAAAACCTATTGAGTACGGTCATGATAATTGTAGTTTCTGTTCAATGACTATTATGGATGACCGACATGCATCAGAGATCATTACAGAAAAAGGTAAAGTATATAAATACGACTCTATCGAATGTATGCTCCGTAGTTTAAAAACTCATGAAGAGCCAATATTGAAGTACCTGGTAATAGACTTTAATAATGCAGATACATTTATAGATGCTACTACAGCAACGTATCTAATTAGCGAATCTCTACCGAGCCCAATGGGAGCAAATTTATCGGCTTTCCGGAGTGAAGAGGAGGTTATTCAAAGCGGTGCTCTTTTTGATTGGGATTCGATTAGAGATCATATAAAGTAGAATAGTACTAGAATTGAAAAGTTAATAGAGGTAAGAGGAATGGATATGGGAACATATTTTAAGGCGATATTTTTACTGCTTATTTTCCTTATTCCAGATGCAGTAATAGCACAAATTGAAGTATGTGCCAACTGTAAAGTAACGTCTATAGCTAATGCTATTAACATTGCAGATTCCGGGGATACAATACTTATACAATCAGGCTATTACCGTGAACACGAACTACTCATCGAAAAACCATTGAAACTGATTGGAGTTGATGCACCAATCATCGATGGAGAGAAATCAGGTAGCGTGATTAGAGTTCTTTCAGATAGTGTTCACATTTCAGGCCTGGCAATAAGAAACGTGGATGTAAGCCATACAGAAGAGTTCGCGGGAATCCATTTGTATGAAAGCGATCATTTTCAAGTTAAGGATAATGTACTGGAGAATATGTTTTTTGGAATCCTAATTGAGCGTTCTGATTATGGAGAAATCACAGGAAATAAAATCTCAGGGGAATCGAAAGAGGATTTTAATGCCGGGAATGGTATTCATGGTTGGTACAGCTCGCACCTCACGATATCGGATAACTATATAAGAGATCTTAGAGATGGGATTTATCTGGAGTTTGTGGATCATAGCTTCATTTCAGGGAACAGAAGTATAGAAAACCTTAGATATGGCCTTCACTTTATGTTTTCAAATTATGATGACTATGAAGACAATGAGTTCATTGATAATGGAGCAGGTGTAGCAGTAATGTTTTCCAAGTTCATAAACATGAGGCGCAATACATTCTATAAGAATTGGGGGACAGCTTCCTTTGGATTATTGCTTAAAGAGATTTACGACGCTGAAATTGAGGATAATATCTTTGAGGAAAACACAGTAGGGATTAACATTGAAGGATCTACTCGTGTAAATTATCGACGAAATGATCTTATTGGAAATGGGTGGGCTGTTAAAATTGCCGGTGGATGCTACACTAATATTTTTTCAGAGAATAACTTCTCATTTAACTCATTTGATCTTTCTTATAACAGTAAGATCAATGACAACAAGTTTGAAGGAAATTACTGGAGTGCCTATGTTGGCTACGATCTTGACAAGGATGGAATAGGGGATACACCATATCGTCCTGTTAAGCTTTTCTCTTACATTGCCAACAGAACACCAGAGTCCATAGTGTTACTCAGAAGCCTTTTTATTGATATCCTTAACTTTTCGGAAAAAGTATCTCCGGTATTCACCCCGGTTGATCTTATTGATGAGTTACCAAAAATGGAGAGAATAAAATGATTGAGCTAGTTGGTATCCATAAAAAGTTTGGAAAGTTGGTTGTTCTCGATGGAGTCAGTTTTGAACATAAATCGGGAGGTATGCTCACAATATTAGGGCCAAATGGTTCAGGTAAAACAACCCTTATTAAAACCATTCTTGGGATGATTTTACCTGAAAGAGGAGAAATAAAATTTGATGATGAAATAGTAAATGGTAAATGGGAATACAGAAATCATATCGATTATCTACCTCAAATTGCCCGGTTCCCGGATAACCTTTCTGTAAAAGAGCTTATTAATATGGTTAAGCAGCTTAGAAAAAAGGAATCAAGAGATGAAGAGTTAATATCACTTTTTAAATTAGAGAACTTTCTTCAAAAAAAGCTGGGGAATCTTTCAGGAGGAACAAGGCAAAAGGTGAACCTGGTACTTGCTTTCATGTTCGACAGTCCGTTAATCATATTAGATGAACCCACCAGCGGTTTGGATCCGGTTTCGCTTATTAATCTAAAAGAGCTTATCAAGTCAGAAAAAGCAAGGGGAAAAACCTTTTTGGTAACTACACACATCCTCAATTTTGTAGAAGAAATGTCTGATGAGATTGTATTTCTACTCGAAGGGAAAATTTATTTCAAGGGAAGTGTTGAGGAGCTTAAAACAAGGACTTCTCAAAGTGATTTAGAACATGCAATCGCTAATGTGCTGGAGGTAAATCATGTTTAAAATTATACAATACAGTTTTTTTGACCTGATGCGTAGCCGATGGAGTTATGTGTATTTCGCTTTTTATTTATTACTGGGTTTCTCGTTACTGTTTCTGAACAACAACCTCACAAAGGCGATAATAACCTTGATGAATATAATTATCGTACTTACTCCTTTAATCGGTACTGTTTTTGGGGTGATGTATTTTTACAGTTCAAGGGAATTCACTGAGTTGTTATTAGCTCAGCCATTGAAACGAAATACAATTTTTGTTGGACAATATCTTGGGCTTTCTCTGTCTCTTAGCGCCAGCCTTATGTTAGGTTTAGGTATTCCATTTCTATCCTATGGATTATTCCAGTCAGAAGAAATTCTGAACTTCTTCTTTCTGATTATCGATGGTGCATTTCTAACATTTACCTTTGTTGGTCTCTCCTTTATCATATCATTAAAGAATGAAAACAGGATAAAAGGATTTGGTTATGCGCTCTTAACCTGGCTTTTCCTGGCAGTTATTTATGATGGGTTATTCCTGATCCTACTTCTTCTTTTTGATGAGTATCCAATAGATAAGTTTTCTCTGATAGCTAGTATGCTAAATCCTATAGACCTTTCACGAATCTTGATACTACTCAAACTAGATATTTCAGCTCTGCTTGGATATACAGGAGCACTATTTCAACGATTTTTTGGAACAGGGATTGGAGTTTTATCAGCATTTATACTTCTCTTTCTTTGGAGCGTAACACCAATTGCTTTTATTATGAGGATTGCCAGGAAGAAGGACTTTTAGAATCTCGATGTTTATTAAAATGAACTCTATATTCAATATTGATTCAACTTTTCAATTAGAGCCGTCAGGCAACCTCGGAAGTAATATCAAATAGTTAAAATTAAAAAAGTACGAATCAGCCAGCTAAATTAAAGCTGTACTCGGGTGCCGTTCTTTCGAGCCGATTCAAAAATTGCCTCGCAAACTCTTACATCTAATAAGCCTTCTTGTCCAGTTACAGTTGGGGTTTTGTTCTCCTTTATTGCAATGGAGTCATTGTCCATTTGCCGGGCTTGTTGATTATTCGGGTCAGGAGTAAATTTTAATCCATCACTGTTTTCTCCTTGTACTCTGCTATAAGATTGGAACGGTTTGAGTTTATACCAACCATCATCGCATGTTACACTAAGAGTATTAAGACCCTCTGCAAAGCTTGTCTTGCACTTTGCTAGTGATCCATCCGGGAACTCGAGTTCAAATATGGTTGTCTCGTCTACTTCAAAATAAGTTTGTGTTCTGGTATTTACTATTGTGGCTGAAACAGCGATGGGTTCCAACCCGGTAACATATCTGGCAGCATTTAGCGAATAAACGCCCATATCAAACATGGCACCACCTCCTAATTCCTGAATAGTCCTCCAGTTTCCATATCTATGGTTTGCCCGAAAGCCTGCCTCAGCTACGATCTCTTTGATATTTCCATATGGTTTCTCTTTGGCATAACCTATTATGGTTTGGGTATTTGGCTCATGCTGCATCCTGTAACCAATAGTAAGTTGAACTTTATTTTTTCTGGCAGCTTCAATGATAGAGTTACATTTTTCTACAGATGTTTCCATGGGTTTTTCGCACCAAACATGTTTGCCTGCTTCAGCTGCAATTATAGAAAAGGAAGCATGAAGCCCACTGGGTGTTACCACATATACAACATCAATATCATCGTTATTAGCAAGCTCATGCATGGTATCATAGCTGTATACGTTTTTATCTTCGACCCCATACTTCTTCTGCCAGTTTGGGATTTTAGAAGGTGTGCCGGTTACTATTCCTTTGAGCTCGCATTCTTTTGTGAGTTGTAAGGCTGGTGCCAATAAACTACCACTATAATACCCTAGTCCAACCAGTGCCACTCCCAATTTATCCTTCTTCTTTGGAATGATAACAGATGGAAAACCAAGCGATGAAATAGTAGTAGCTCCAGCCAGCGAGAGCCCCAAATTTTTTAGAAATTGCTTCCTTGAGATATTCTTTGACATGCTTTTTACTTTTCGAACTTTAAAAAGATGAACTTAATATGTCTAAATCACTTCAAAAGAACTGAAAAAAAATGAAAGATTAAGTCATATCAAGCGCGGAAACGAAAACAGGCCTGGCTAGTAGTTCTGACCTTTGATGCTCGGTAAAATTCACAAACCTGTACATCACTTCGGCGGTAACATCTCCCTTCAGATTGTGTAGAAAACCCAGTTTTTGTGAAGATTTTAGCCAGCTCACCAGGTTACTATCGATGTCTCCCCAATACATTCCGATGTGAATACCATAAATCGAACTACAATGCTCCATTAAATCTAATACCAGTGATTCATTGTTTTCAGAATATAAGGCATAATCGAAAGCTAGAAATTTTAATTCTTTAGGATTGAACAAGCGGTTAGTAAAAGGCAAATAGGGTAAAACATTCTGCATAAGAAAGCCGCTTGCACCAGGCACTTCAACCAATTCCCAGGACACGGGTTTACATCGTATACCAGCTACAACTTTCCCATCCTTTTTAAAACAGAAATAAGACCCTGATTCAAACAACTCATCTTCGAAGTAGAACGAATGATCTTTATATAAGTCAGAAAGTTTGTCAGATATTTCACTACTGTCCCGAAGTTTAGCTTTTGAAATAGAAGAGTTTGTTCTGGGAAAAAACCTACTGAATAGTACGGTAGAGATTCTTCTTAAAGGATTAAAACCCAATTCAACGCAAAGGTTTTTGGAGTTTTCATTATCAGATTCAACAAAAGCATAAAAAGCAGCTTTGGATTCAGATTCTAAAACAGGTAGTTCAAAATGGGAAGTAATTTTTTCACAAATCATCTTTTTCAATGAACTTTTTCTGTTCCTTTTTTTAGATGAAGAGTTAGTAGAGGATGACTTCGAGTTTCGAAACGGGTTAGTAATGCTTAAATATCTTATATAAAAGCTGGTAAGTTCTTCAATTCCACTCTTTACCTTTCTTGTTACAACACCTGTTGTTCCAAGTGTTGTACCGGATTTTTGGATCTGGATAAACTCCAGATTTTTTTTACTGGCCATACCATTTGCGATATGCTTTTGGCGATATCGAGTCTTACCTTTTGTGCCAAAGATAGTTTTCTGAAGCAGTGCTACAATTTGAGGAGAAGTTCCTGGAGTGGTAACAACTTTCAGTGAGTTAGATTCGTTAATGGAATTGTTTTGAGACATTATTTGTAAGAAACTAGAAACATATATTCTGTTATTTAGGGCAAACACAGAGCAGAATATAATACACTATTAAAGATTATTTAGGGTGAATACATATCTACAAGAGGACGACTTAAAAGAAAGATTTCTGCATAGTTTTCCAGATGCATTTTATTTAGAGAAAGAAAATATCGAATTAGCAGAACGTTACTTAAAAACCAAAGGCTGGTTGGAAGTTGATGACAAATTATTGTCACTAGAAAAACCAGGTGAAGGTAACATGAACTATGTGCTACGGGCCGAATTTGAAAAATCAAAGTCTATTATTCTAAAACAGGCTCGACCGTGGGTAGAAAAATTTCCCACAATCGATGCCCCGGTACTTCGAACAGAAGTAGAAGATCGATTCTTTGAATTAACCAGTGAATACAAATTTCTAGCCACGCATACACCTTCGGTAATTGGTTTAGATAGAGATAGCCATATTCTGGCATTAGAAGATTTGGGTGAAGCATCAGACTGTACTTATGTATATCAAAAGCATAAGAGTTTTACAGAAAGTGAAGTGAAAAAGGTAGTTTCGTTTATAAATGAACTGAACCAAATAGAAGGGGCCCGATTATTCTATACCAACCTGGAAATGAGAAAGCTGAATCATCAGCATATTTTCCATTTACCTTTTCTTAGTGAGAATGGCTTTGCACTAGATGACATCCAACCCGGTTTACAAGATGTATCAAACCTATGCAAACTGGATCGCGATGTGGTTTCAAAAGCAGGTGAACTAGGATCAATGTATTTAAATGAAGGAACCAGGCTTCAACATGGTGACCTTTATCCAGGGAGCATTTTGAGTACATCAGAAAGCTTTTACGTTATTGATCCTGAGTTTTCTTTCATTGCACCATTGGAATGGGACATCAGCATATTTATAGCGCATTTATTTTTAGCTGAGGCAAGTGAGTCTATTATTCATACAGCGATCAAGTCATTCGAAAAACCATCTAATTTTAATGATGCTCATTTTTGCGGATTTGTTGGTATTGAGATCATCCGAAGAATTATAGGACTGGCACAATTACCACTTGATCTTTCACTTTCAGAAAAAGAGCAATTACTTAGAAAGGCCATTGGATTCATAAAATCAGAATCACTAGACTAGTGGTATGAAGCAGAGATTCCTTTTTTTTATTTCTATGCTATTAATAGCAGGTTGTAATAGCCCAGTATCTCAGGAGAATGAGGTTATAAAGCTTTCGAGTAACTTATTGCTTGAGGTTAAAAGATCGAACCCCACGACCCAGATTGAAAATGAGTTGGCAAATCTTGACAAAGCATATATTGTGCAAAGTCTGAATTCAGATAACAAGAAGAAGACTTTCTGGCTAAACATTTACAATGCTTATTATCAGATTATTGCAGAAAAAGGAGGCGTTGGCCAGGATTCCATTTTTATTAAAAAATTGATTCCAGTTGCTGGTGAGCATATGAGTTTTGATGAACTTGAGCACGGTATCTTACGGGCAAAAGATGGGTATGATTATAAAGACCTTGCTGTAGACACTGTAGACTATCGTATACATTTTGCACTAAACTGTGGAGCCAAAAGCTGTCCACCCATTGCATTTTATGATTTCCCAAAAATTGACGATCAACTTGAAGCGGCTACAAAATTGTACTTAACACTTGAGACAGAATTAAATGAAGAAGAGAAGGTTGCAACAGTAACCCAGTTAATGGAGTGGTTTGGAGAGGATTTCGGAGGGGAGGAAAATTTACCATCCGTATTAACAAAGTACCTGGATAGAGATTTATCAGATTACTCAATTCGGTATAAAGAATTCGATTGGACAGAAAAACTATCCAATTTCAGCAGCTCTGATCTCTAAAATAGAGGTCTACTATTCTCGTGCTTTTTGCGTTACATTTGGGTTATGAGAAAAATATGTTTGCTTTTACTGCTTCTAGTTCCCGGATTTTATACTGACCTGTATTCTCAGACATACCCGTTCAGAACTTATTCAATAGAGAACGGGTTGAGTGAATCTGTTGTAAATACTGTGCTACAGGATAGTGATGGTTATATGTGGCTAGGTACTGGATATGGCCTAAATCGGTTTGATGGATTCGTTTTTGATAACTACTTCGACGAGCATGGACTAAACAGCAGTAAAATTTATTCCTTATATCAGTCGAAAGATGGTAAAATATGGATAGGATCAGATAAGGGCGTTAATTTTGTTGAGGAGGACAGTATTTACACTAATCCTGATTTAGCAACACTTCAAAACTCACAAGTGATTAGTATTTTCGAGGATGTTCAGGGAGATATGTGGTTTGGAACAGATGGAGATGGTGTCTGGCATTATAATAATCGGGAAAACCTTGTTTTGTATTCAACCTCACAGGGTTTCAGAAGTAATCAGGTTAGGGCGATTACTCAGTCAGAAAACGGTGACTTATGGTTTGCTACCAGAGGTGGCCTCACACAACTAAGTAATGGGAACCTGAGAACATTTACGATTGAAGATGGGTTGCCTGAGAACAGAACCAGGGATGTATTAATTGATAACGATGGATTATTATGGGTAGCAACCAGAAAAGGCCTTTCCAGTTTTGATGGAAATAGTTTTTCAGTATTAGGCCTCAGGGATGGGTTATTAGAAGAAAAAATTCAAAGTTTATCTCTGGCAGTGGATGGTTCACTGTGGCTTGGAACTGAAAGTGGTGTTTCCCAATACAAAAACGGAGTGTTCAAAAACTTCACCACAAACGAAGGCTTATCAAATAGCATCGTTTATTCCTCTACAATCGATAGAGAAGGGAATGTATGGTTTGGAACTTTTGGAGGTGGTGTTTCACTATTTCTTGGCGATTACTTCGAGAATTTTAATTCAGAAAATGGCTTGCCTAACGATTTAGTTACCTCAATTGCTGAAAGTGGTGATGGGAAATTATGGCTTGGTACTTATGGCGGAGGATTAGTTTCGATTGGCGAGAATAGATTTGAATACTTTACAGCTCAAGATGGTTTACCAGATGACAGGGTGTATCACTTAAGTACCGACTCTAAGGGTAGAATGTGGATTGGTATGCGTGATGGATTGGCCTATATGAATAATGGAAGATTAAGAGTTTTTTCAGATACTGAATTTCCTTTCAGAAAGATTCGCCATGTGATGGAGGACAGTAATGGCAACTATTGGATAAGTACCTATGATGAAGGCCTGGTCTATCTCACCGGAGATGAGTATGAGCAGTATAACCAAACTAATTTGTTACCAAGTAATACAGTATTGGCATCAGTAGAAGGAGATGATGGAAGTATTTGGGTTGCAACCTATGGAGGAGTAGCTTCCTTAAAGGATGGTTCTTCAACCAACTACTCAATTCAGGATGGTTTACCCAATAATGGTGTTATGGGTATAATGAAAGATAATAAGGGCACAATTTGGGTAGCTACTTTTGGTGGTATTGCCTGGTTCGACGGTGTGAGATTCATTGATATTACAGATCAGGATGGATTGCCTGATAGGGTTTGCTACTTTATTACCCAGGATATAAACGGAATATACTGGATTGGTTCCAACGGTGGAATGGCCCGCCTGGATATTGAAAAATTCTATAGCCAGAATTCTATTGATAAAGAGCAGGCTATCACGGTGATTAATCGGGAAGAGGGCCTTATTTCAAACGAAATGAATCTGGGAGCGGTATACGAGGATGAAAACAATCACTTTTGGTTTGGTAGTGTAGAAGGAGTCAGCCATTTTTATCCCGAGTTTTACAAGAGTAATCAAATTGCACCAAGAGTACATATTCTAAATCTTACAGCTTCAGGTAAAGAATACGATAGCTATGGTTTCGAGCTAAATCATAACAGGAATTTCGTAGAAATAGACTACTCAGCTATTAACTTTACTTCACCTAACCAGGTGATTTATGAATACCAGATGAGTGGTATTGATCCCGGATGGCAACGTACAACAGATAGATCCGCAAAGTATCCTTCTTTACCCCCAGGAGAATATTTTTTCAGAGTTCACGCACGAAATTCAAATGGAATCTGGAGTGATGAAATAGCTGTAATAAATTTTAAAATTAAACCACCTTTTTGGATGAGTTGGTGGTTCGTGTTACTTGTTTTAGGAACTATTGTGGGAATTATCTATCTCTTCTATCGAAACTATCAGTATATGAAGCTGGTGGATATTGAACGTATGAGAGTTCGAATAGCAAGTGATCTCCACGATGATGTTGGAACTAGTTTAACAGAAATTGCACTTCAATCAGACTTCCTGCAAGCAGGAAATGTAGACTCGGAATTCCGAAAATCCCTTAATCAGATCGGTAAACAGTGTCGAAAAATTGTGACAAGCCTCGATGATATTGTATGGTCGATTGATGCTCGAAATGACACATTGGGTGATTTGACAGATCGAATGCAGGATTATATCCTGAATGTACTTGAACCCAATAATTTTCACCTTTCATATGATTTTGAAGAGTTAAAAATGGAGAATAAATTACCAGTTCCAGTTAAAGAGAATTTATATTTGATATTCAAAGAGGCCGTTAACAACATTGCTAAGTATTCGAATGGTGATGAAGTCTTGGTAAGCATGAACTCTAATAATGGAAGTTTCCTATTTGTGATTCACGATAATGGAACTTCAGGAAGGGGGGTTAAAAAGACTGGTCATGGTTTGCGTAACATGGAAATGCGAGCGCAACGAATAGGTGCAAAAGTCGATTTTAAAGAAGACGATGGATTTACTATTATAATAAATGGTAAGTTGAATATGAATTAACAAGAGTATTATGGCAATTATCGGAATTGTTGAAGACAACAAGAAAATTAGAGACCTGATTCAGAGATATCTGGATATGCAGGAGGACCTGGATTGTCCTGTTGCCACTGATACAGTTGAGGAAATGCTTGATTTCCTGGAAGGCCATCAAAAACCTGATGTTCTTCTTATGGATATTCAACTCCCAGGGATGTCTGGTATCAAAGGGATGGAGATTATCAAGTCAAAATATCCTGAAATAGACATTATCATGTTAACGATATACCACGATTCTCATAAAATCTTTGATTCTCTAAAAGCAGGAGCATCAGGGTATTTGTTAAAGCATACTTCATTACCCGAAATAAAGGAATCGATAGCGCTATTATTGAATGGTGGAGCTCCGATGTCTCCCCAGATCGCAAGAAAAGTAATTACTCATTTTAACGAGCAGGCGCCAAAGAAAAACCCAGAGAGCATGTTGACCTCAAGAGAGCAAGACATTGTAAATGGACTGGTTGATGGCCTTAGTTATAAAATGATTGCTGACCGGTTCGATATTTCTATTGATACTGTAAGAGCTCATATCAGAAATATATATAAGAAACTTCATGTAAACTCGAAGGCTGAAGTTATAGCAAAATCACTTCGTGGAGAAATCTAACATCAACATCACATTATCATGTTATAGTTAAAAAACATTGGTTTTATGATATTAGATACGAATCATTAATTAAACTCTACCCAGGAGCAAAAGATGAAACTTTCCGCAACCAATATTAGCCTTTCTTTAGCAGCACTATCACTATTTTTTACAGGGTGCTACACTCAGTTTCAAGCAACAGATTATCCTACCAGGTCAAACAGAGGGATTGCATCAAATTATTATTCATGGGAAGACAATGAAGATGCAAAAGAAGGATATTCATGGAGCGAAGAAGAGCAAACAGCAAAACCTGTTACTGTTTCGGAGTCTTATGAAGAAGAGTATTATCCAGAAGAAATATTAGATAGTACAGGAATCTATTATAAAGATTACGAAACAGAGCAGTGGTATCAAGAGAATTATTCTGACAGATTGTACTGGGATGGTTATGACGACGGATATAAAGAAGGATATAGAGATGCGGAAGACGATTATTTTTACACCTCTCCTTATTATTCACGTCCTTGGAGATGGGGAATAAGATTTAATACAGGTTTATACTTTGCGTATCATGGATCATGGAATTCTCCTTACCGATACTGGAATTCTTATCACAACTATGTGTACGTACCTTCAAGATATCCATTCGGTGGATGGGGATATTGGGGTGATTACTATTGGGACGACTACTACTGGGGTGGATGGGGATATCATTATCCTAGTTATGCAACAGTAGTTATTTACAACAATTATCACAGGAATTCACGAAGAAGTAATAACTCATATTACGGGTCAAGAAGCTCTGGATTAGCCAGTCGCGGTAATGGATTATCAAATACAGGCACCCGAACCAGATCAAGCAGTGGTTCATTGACAAGTACAAACCGTGGGACTTCAAATGTTAGCAGCACTGGTAGATCAAGAAGTACAGGTTCATCAGCCGTAACAAGAAGCAACTCTTCAGGTAATTCAAGATATACTGGAAGAACTGGGAGCACTACATCAACAAACAACAGATCTACAGTTAGAAGAACGAGATCAGGCACTACTCAAGGCACAAGATCTGGAACCAGTGTGAGAAGAAGCGGTTCTTCAAATAACCGATCATCGGCTGTTAGAAGTTCAGGCAGAACTAACTCTTCAGGATCCAGTTCTGTAAGAAGTCGAGGTAGTAACTCATCAAACAGTCGATCATCTAATGTGAGCAGCAGAAGTTCAAACCGAACCAGAAGTTCGTCAGCTGTCCGTTCATCTGGAAGTTCTGTCAGATCAAATTCAGGTACAAGAAGCCGATCTTCGTCTGTAAGAAGTTCATCTAGCTCAAACCGAGGTTCTTCTTCAGTAAGAAGTTCTTCAAGATCAACCAGGGGTTCATCATCAGTTAGAAGCTCGTCTTCAAGTTCAAGAAGTCGTTCTTCTTCAGTGAGAAGTTCATCCGGTTCAAGCCGATCATCATCAGGAACAAGATCGTCTTCATCAAAAAGCTCAAGTAAGAGAAAAAACTAAATATTCATCTAAATTTTCCTAATAAATGAAGAGACCAGGATACCTACTCTTAATGGCAATGGTGCTTCTGTCCGTCAAAGCAAATGCACAAGATGGAGTTTCACAAATTGGTTATCTAAATCTTGCTCAGCAGTTTAGTACAACCAGCATTAACGGAGACGCGAATACAAGTATTCTCCCTTCAGTAGCAATGGAAAACGGCTTTGGGAGTTTCATAGATAACCCTGCTAGTATGGCACTGATTTCAACCAGTTATTTCAATTTCGGCTATCTTTCAAATAGGGTAGATAATGAAAACTCATATTTGGGCAATTTATCTTCTATTGATAACACTCAAGGCGAGATAAGTAATATTGGACTTGTTTACCGGGCGCCAACTGAACAAGGTAGTTTTGTATTGGGAGGAGGTTATAATGCCACAACTACATTTAATCGTACAAATCTTATAAATGGCAGGAATGGGAGCAGTACGATTACTGATGCATTTAAAAACCCTGGCAGCGATTATAACTCGATAGCTTTTGAAACTTATGCGGTTGATTATGCTGATGTGGAGCAAACAACCTTAGAGTCCATATTCAGAATTGGTTTTACACCTGCAACCTTTCCAGGAATTACACAGGATGCTGAAGTCTCGCAAGCCGGATCGATCGGGGAGTTTTCTCTTTTCACTGCCACGGAATTTCAAAAGAATATCTTTTTTGGAGCTTCTCTAGGTCTTGTTTCTGGAACTTATAAGTACAGGCGTGATTTTAGGGAACTGGATCAATTTAATGATTACGATGGCGATTTTATAGAACAGGATTCCGAAGGAAATAATGGGACAGATATAAACGCGATCGTGTTAAGAGACGAGATTGATTCCGAAATAATAGGAGCGAATATAAGAGCTGGGCTTGTTTTTAAAGTACTTCCAAAACTGAATATCGGAGCCAGTGTTCTATTTCCAAGTAAGCTCATCATAACAGAGGAGTACTATTCCTCACTTACCACCAGTTTCGATGATGGAAGAGACAATTTCTTTGATGATTTTAATGGTGAGTTCAATTATTCCATTCGAAAGCCAGGGCAGTTAAACCTTGGAGTAGCAGTTGATGATTTAGCAGGATTTTCATTATCAGCTTCAACAGAAATTATTGACTACAGGAATACTGAAGTAAACTTAACACGTGACTCAAACCTTGGTTTCGAAGAGGTTATTTTTCTCAGAAATGAAGAAGCTATTATTGATAGTACAATTTCTGCAGATTATAATTTAGTGGCCAATCTAAAAGGAGGGATGGAGTATCGTATAAACAACGGTATTGAATTTCGGTTTGGAAGCAGTTTTTTACCTGGAAAGAGTTCCAATTTTTCAGCAGATCGATTTACTATTTCAGGAGGAGTAGGGGTTCCATTATCGCAGGATTTGTTTTTAGATATTACTACGCAATATACAGAATGGAATGACCGTTCAATTATGTATGAATACTTCGACACTGAATCTGGTAATTCAATGAGTGAAAGTGTTGGTGAAAGTATTAGCCAGTTAAATGTATTAATTGGCATTAAATACAGGTTTTGATTGAAAATATTCGATACCCCGAATAAAACCCAAAACCCTCCGTAGTTAGTTTTTAGAAAAGGCTTTGTGAAAGAGGCCTTTTCTATTTACAACCACTTCTTTTTCCTGAAATAGAATATCATAGCTCCAGTTGTTGCTATCATAACACCCCAAACTGTTGGGTAGCCCCATTCCCATTGCAATTCAGGCATCGAATTAAAATTCATTCCATAAATTCCTGCAATAAAAGTAAGAGGGATGAAGATAGTAGCTATAATCGTTAGCACTTTCATTATTTCATTCATCTTATTACTGATGGATGTCATGTACATATCATGTAGCCCGGCAACCAGCTCACGGTTGTTATCAAGGTTATCAATGATCTGAACTACATGATCGTAAACATCTCGCAGGTATAACTTGGTTTCATCAGCAATAAGAGAGTTGTCATCTCTTAATAACGAGTTAAGATTATCTCGTAATGGCCAGATACTTTTACGGAACCGGATAAGTTTCTGCCTCACTTTATGTATGCCAGTAAGGGAGTTTTCATCCACCTTTTCCCAAATAATATCTTCGATTTCAACAATTTCGTTGTTTAATGAGTCAAGAACCGCAAAGTAGTAATCGGTGATAATATCGATTAGAGCGTAAGCCATATAATCAGGACCACCTTTACGCATTCTGGTATTTGGGACACTTAATCTTTCTTTAATAGGTGGAAAAATCTTTCGCTCTGATTCTTGGAAAGAGAAGATGAATTTATCCGAAAAAACAATACTAACCTGCTCGTGCTGAAGTTCTCCATCTTCGATATAGAACATTTTTAGAACTACAAATACTTGCTGACCATAGTCCTCGATCTTAGGTCGCTGGCGTGTATTAAGAATATCTTCCTGAATTAGCGGGTGAAACTCAAACTCTTCCCAAAGTGACTTAAGCTTTTCAATGTCATGAAGTCCAATAACTTGTACCCAGGTCGGGTTTGTAGTTTTAACGAAGGGCTTACAGTCGTTGACTGAATCAACGCGTTTTACAGTAAGGTGATCTACTCCATAGTCATGAATATCTATAGTAACTTGTTCTGTTTTTTTAATCCCAATATGAGCAAGAGTTCCGGGAGCGCTACCGATTTTCTTGCTCATAAAAGCAGATCTAAACTTTTCAGAAAGGTTCTTCTTTTCCTTTTTCATAGACGAAGAGTCTTTTTTGCCGGATAATATATATAAAAAAAGCCCCAAACTGTTGGGGCTTTAAACTCTTAAGGAACAAGATTATTCAATCTCACCTTTCTCTGCAGCTTTTTTAAGTTTATCGTTGGCCCAAATGGCAACTTCAACACGTCGGTTTTCTGCACGGCCTTCGGCAGTTGCATTATCCGCAACCGGATCAGCAATACCATAACCTGTGATAGTCATCCTGGTAGCATCTACTCCTGTAAAAGCAGCATATTCTGCTACTGCTTTAGCACGATCTTCAGAGAGTTTAAGGTTGTACTCTTCACTTCCAGTGTTATCAGTATAACCAGCAAACATGATATTGGTGTCTTCATATTTCTCAAGAATCTCGCTTAGCTTAGCTATCTCTTCTTTTGATCCATCGCTTAATTGGTAAGAGTTGATTTCAAACAGGATTCCGGAATCGAATGTCACTTTGATTCCCTCTCCAACTCGTTCTACTTTGGCACCTTCAAGATCTTCTTCTAGTTCTCTTGATTGGCGATCCATATAGTTTCCAATTACAGCTCCTGTCGCTCCACCAACAGCTGCTCCGGCAATAGCTCCAGTAGTTGTATTTCCAGCTGCTTTTCCTATTAATGCTCCAGCTAGAGCTCCTGCGCTGGCTCCAATGGCCGTTCCTTTTGCAGTTTTGCTTATGCTGTCACAAGCGGTAAATGTTAAGCTAGCCAAAAGAAGCAGCGTGAATAGTTTTATAGAATTGGTTCTCATTGATTTAGTTTTTACTTAGTGTTTTTGGTAGTATACCCTATGTATGTAAAACTAATATTAATGAAAGATTGCCTCTAAACTTAGTTAGAAAACTCTAAACTCCTTCCGCTCTAAGTATTTCAAGAGGAGGCTTTTTATGAACCCCCCTGGTGTTTAGTAATCCAATAGAAAGTACAAGAACAACTAGCAGAGCTACTTCAGCAGCTAGTATTTTAAAATTTGGGACAAAGTCTATATCAAAATAGAAATATCCCAGTAAAGCACTTGTACCAACAGATAGAATTAAACCAATTAGTGATGCAATCAATCCCAGAAGTACATACTCAATCACTTGAATCTTAATAACCTGATTTTGTTTCGCTCCTAATGTTCTCAATAAAACAGCTTCTCTAATTCTTTGGAACCTGCTAGTAGAGGCTGATCCAGCAAGAACAATGAGGCCGGTTATGATGCTGAATAAACCAATGAACTGTATCACAAAGGTTATTCGGTCAAGAAATTCACGAATGGTATTTACAATTTGACCAACATCAATAGCAGATACATTCGGATAAGCCTGTACAATTTGTTGCTGGAGTGCAATAGAAGCTTCTCTGTTTGGCGTATTTAGCGTAGTAGCAAAAAACTGAGGTGCGGGCTCCAAAACTCCTTTTGGAAATACAACAAAGAAGTTTGGCTGTGGTGTTTGCCAATTAACAAGCCTGGTACTTGCAATATAACTTGAAATAGGAATTCCCTGTACATCCCACACAATAGTATCTCCTAGTGAAACAGCCAGGTCTTCCATTAAATCAGTAGACACTGAAATTGGAATATGTTCACTTAAATCTGAGACCGAGGAAACAAATGTCCCTTCTTGAAGGGTTTCGGTATCAACTAAGGAGTCTCTGTATGTAGACCTGTACTCTCTTGTTAACGTCCACCTTCGGGCTGTACGGTTAGTATCTGTAATGATTTCCTGGACAGGAATATTCCTAAGAGACTGTAACCGCATAGTCACGATCGGAACATTCTGGATGATCTCAAGACCATTTTCCTCTACAATACGATTTACACCATCATTCTGATCATATTGGATATCATACATAGCCAAATTGGGTAGGTCATCTTCTCCTTCAAAGTTGATAGTACCTAACAGCATGTCTTGAGTTAAATAGAGAGAGCTGATTAAAGTAACTCCTAAGCCAAAAGTGAGAAGTAGGGTACTGGTTTGGTTATTCGGTCGATAAAGGTTCGCAAGTCCCTGTCGCCATTCATAATTCCAACCGGAAGGCATAAAATTTCGTGCTACTTTCATAACCAGCACTGAAAAACCCATTAACAATAACAAACAAATCGAAAGTCCAATTGTGAAGAAAATTGCACCTGTAAGATTATTTAGCATCAACCAGGCATATGCTGTAACTGAAACTCCTACAACTCCATATAATGCTATTCTTGATGCTATACTAAGTAATCTGCTAAGATTTATATCGGCAGATCGCAATGTAAATAGCGGAGATATCTTTCGAACAGCCATGAGGGGGAATAGAGCAAAGATAATAGAGATAGAGACACCTGTAATAAGTCCAGTCAAAATAGATCCCCATGAAATAAAGAGTTCAATATCTACAGGGATAAAGTCTTGTACCAGAACAGGTAAATATAACTGAACTAAGGTGCCTAGTAAGGCCCCGGTAGCTGCCCCGACAAGTCCCATACTTGAAGCCTGGATCAAATAAATCGCCATAGTCTGGTTTGAGGATGCACCCATACATCGTAACACCGCGACGGTATTTATTTTTTGGCGAATATAAACGAAAATCGAGCTGGCAATACCAATCCCTCCAAGGAGTAGTGCGATAAAGCCAATCAAATTCAGAAAATTAGAGAGCTGCTCGATTGCTTGCCCAACTTCTTCCTGCCGTTCTGCTACATCATCATATCTAAAATCCAGAGTGTCATTCATAGCATCCAAACGGGTATCAATAACTAGTGGATCAGTTCCTTCGGGATATTTTAGATAAGCTTTGTATTCCAGGCGACTGCCTCTTTCTAACAACCCGGTATTTTCAACGCCTTCGAGTGGAATAAGAACCCTGGGCCCAAAAAAAGAATTGGCCATCGATTGTCCGGGGATATCGATTATTGCACCAATTATCTCATAGGTCGTAAAACCAACTTTTACAGAATCGCCGGGTTGCAGGTCTAACTGTAGTAGAATGGGTTCATCAACTAAAGCTCCACCTTTTTCGAGATAGGTCTCAGCTGCATTGGCAGGTTCAGTTTCTATAACTCCATAGAATGGAAAACCAGAATCCATAGCTGCTATTTGGGAGAGCCTGGTTAACCCGGTTTTTGGAAATACAGCCATCGAGGAAAACGACAACATATCAGAACGTTCATTGCTTAATGAATCAAGGTAAGCTTCAAGTTCAGGCTGAAAAGGAGCATTACGTTCGACTTCTAAATCAGCTCCTAACAATTCTTTTGATTGCTCAGTAATACTTCTATTTAAGTTCTCACGAAAAGAAGTAATGGCAACTTGTGCAGCAACACCCACAATGATAGCAGCCATATACAGGAATAACTTTCTTCTATTTGACCTGGAATCTCTCCAAGCCATATTAAATATCCATGACCAATTCATTAAGAAAGTACCTCTTGAACTTCTTTTTCAATATCAGATTCAACCTTGCCATTCTTGATTCGAATGATTCGGTCACACTTTTCAGCTAGTTCCAGATCATGTGTTACAAGAACCAATGTGGTTTGTTCTTTTGAGTTTAAGTCAAAAATAAGCCTTTCAATATGAGCTCCGGTTTCAGTATCCAGGTTTCCTGTTGGTTCGTCTGCGAAAAGAATATCCGGCTCATTAATAAATGCACGTGCTATTGCTACTCTTTGTTGTTCACCACCTGATAATTGTGTTGGATAATGATGAACACGGTCTCCGAGTCCAACCTCTGTTAATAGTTCATTCGCTTTCTTGCGCACTTCTTTAGTTGCTTCTCCCCGAAGTTCAAGAGGTACCATAACATTTTCCAGTGCTGTTAGAGTGGGAACCAATTGAAAAGTTTGGAAAACAAAACCGACATGCTTATTCCGAACCAATGCTCTTTCATCTTCACTTAACGGGCTTAGAGAGTTGCCTTTTAGTACTACTTCTCCTGAAGTGGGACGGTCGAGACCTGCGCATAAGCCGAGTAGTGTTGTTTTACCACTTCCGGATGGTCCAACTATGGCACAAGAAGTACCTTCTTCGATTTCAAAATTAATATTGTTTACGACGGTTAAAATCTTAGAACCACTTTTAAATTCTCGCGTAAGGTCTTTGATCTGAATTATTTTCGACACAGTATATGTTAATTTGTTAAACTTATTTTATGAACCAGCGGAGTAGGGAATTTCATTCCACCCTAAAGATGTTGCGACTACGTTGTTTTAATGAATTGGTTTCCAATAAAAATGGTTCCAATATCAATTAATCTCACTTACTATTTATTTTATTCTAAACAGACATGAAGAAGCTACTCTTTCTTTTTTTAATAATCAGCACCACAGCTATTGCCCAGGAGAAAAAAACGATCCTGATTTTTGGGGATAGCATTTCCGCAGGCTATGGTGTAGAGCCTGACCAGGCTTTTCCTGCTCATATCCAACAGAAAATCGATTCACTTGGATTAAGCTATGAAGTTTTAAACGGTGGATTAAGCGGAGAAACCTCAGCCGGGGGCTTAAGAAGAATAAGCTGGGTACTGCAAAGAGACGTGGACA
>JAVKDP010000080.1:0-42367 GCA_040222185.1 Balneolaceae bacterium
TGTAAAAGACCGCCATAAAATATTCAAACTGCAATGGCATGGGTTTTTATTACTTGTTTTCATAATGATTTCCTTTCCAATATTGGATTTCCTTCGCCAACAGGGTGATGCTACAATCTCAGGTTTGGAAAACGAAATATCAATTGTTGATACTCAGTTAGAATCATTTACTCCAACAGTAAATAATTATAATCGAATTAGTAGTCAGTTAGCCCAGATCCAGGACAAATTGGACCTTTTAAATACATTAAGTGAAAATTCTATTACCTGGTCGGTAAATCTAAATCTTTTAAATGAAGGAATAGACGAGATTGGTTCTATCTGGCTTACTTCTGTTGCTCCGGGTGAAGAACCCAATACGTTAGAGATACAGGGCATTTCCAGGTATAGAAGCAGAATTCCATTGGTAGCTGAACTCTTTGCAGATGCTACCTTGTTGGATGTTACCAGTATAGATATAAGAGGCGCTGAAGTGTATAGTTTCAACTATACGGTAAACAAGATTATCGAGGACGAAACCTTATATACTCCTAAGAGTGTACAGGGCCTCCAAAACCTGGTGGAGGAATAATGTCGTACGCAGTCCGGAATACCATCATACTCCTTGTTACTTTATTCATAATCATCGGATTAGGTGCTGCATATTCTCAGATATACCTGAAGAATAAGATCAATGATCTCGAAAATGAATTGAGTGCTAAACAAAGTGATCTGAGCTCAAAACAAAACATAAATGCTGATTACGCGGAGCTTATCACTACATATGAAGCTGCTCTTAATGTAATCGAGAATTATGATAAAGTTTTATATGAGTCGAATAAGCCTGATAATGTTTTTGACTTCCTAAATAAGATCAATGAGTTTGAAGGCAATAAAATATTTTTCGACTTTGTCTATTCTGATTCTATTCCAGATAATGAATATGGGATATTAGAATCGTCCATTGTTGGTTTTGGAAGCTATGGCGCAGTAGTTGATTTCATTAATAGTATTGAGCATAGCCAGTTGCTAAATAAAGTAAGTGAAGTTGTAATTTCGCCACCCAGAGCAGAAGATGATATCAATGATGTAAACTTTTCCTTTATTCTTGAAAGTTACTATCAAAAAACTGCAATTCTTGATTCTGTCAGTACAGAGTTTGCCATTTTGAAAGACTCAGAGGTTTCCAGGTTTAATCCTTTGTATCCATTAATTCTACCTTCTGTACCTAATAACACAGAAGGGCTTGTCAATGTAAGTTCAGCACGGATTATCGGGGTAACTGGAAGCCGAGTATTCCTGTCAGAAGGTGGGAAAGTAATCTCCTTAAAGGTTGGAGATAAAGTGTATCTTGGATACCTGGAATCAATAGACATTCAACAAAAAAAGGCTACGTTTAATTTAAATAAGGGCGGCATTCAAGAAGTAGTTACCCTGGAGGTAGTTAGATGATTAATAAAGCAATGAAAAAAAGTATAAAAGCACTGTTAGTGCTTTCCATCGTTTGTATTGGTTCTACAGTATTTGTAAGCAACGTTATCGCTCAGGAAACATATCCAAGAGAATATACTAATCCTGATGAGATCGTAGCTTTCGATAAAAGCACTAATTATGCAGAAGCAATTGAAGTTATTAACCAGTTTGTTCAAGAATACAGGAATAAATTTATTATTGACCAGACAGGTACCGGTGGTACTATTGGAATAAATCTTCCTGCTATGCACTGGGAAGATGCTTTAACTTATATCTTGAGGTTTAAAGGGCTCGGTAAAATCGAAAATGACGATTATATAGAGATTCTTCCCGAGAGTGAATTAGTTACCCCAGAAGAAGGGCTTGTAACTACTCAGGAGGCTGATGCAAGTGATAGCCCTTTTGATTTAACTACAAGAGAAATAAGAATAAATGCCACATTTTTTGAAGGTAATAAAAGAGCACTACAAGAAGTAGGGATTGATTGGTCTACACTTACTAACAATGTCCCAGCAAATCTAAATGAGATTGTAGCTGGTGAAGGTGGCGGAGCAGAACTTGGTGTACCGCAGACTGTAGATTATGATGACCAATTCGTTTCGGTTAATTCATATAATGCTTCAAGTGTTTCTCAAAATGTCTTTAATGCTCTGGTTAATCTGGGAGAATTAGGGCCTGGTATTAGAGTTCAGGCTCTTTTCAGTGCATTTGAAGCCGATAACTTAGGGGAAGTAATTGCTACTCCTTCGGTTAAGGTAGTTGATGGTCAAGAAGGTAGAATTCAGGTTGGTCAGGATTTCTCTATCAAACAAAGAGATATTGCTGGAAACGTTACCGATGAATTTTTCAGTACTGGTACCATACTTACAGTAACACCAACAGTTATCACTACAAATGATACTACTTTTATTCACGTTGACATTGCTGTAGAACGGTCTTCAGCTCAGCCGGATGCCGTTAGTACAATCATTAATAAGCAACAGGCCAGTACGCAGGCTTTGCTGCTTAATGGTGAATCTACTTCAATTGCAGGATTATATAGATCAGAAGAAACTAAGGTAAGGAGAGGTATTCCTATTCTCAAAGATCTTCCACCATGGTTTTTTGGTTTAAGGTATTTGTTTGGATACAACTCTGATGATTATGTAGAAAATGAACTTATTATCTTGATTCAGGCGGAGTTGGAAAAGACATTGGAGGAAAGGCTTGAAGATAGATTCCAAACTAAAAGAGAGTTAATGTCTGAAATAAGAACAGGGTATAGAGAAGATCTGGACCGAGTATTCGATAATCCTTTAATGAGGGATTCATCTGGCTCAAATAATGAGACGTCAGAAGACACTCTTCGTGATGAAGATTATAAGCCTGTAGAAATGCCGGAAGACGATACTGATACCCCAACAGAAGAAGATAGTACTATAGATATGGATTCAACTATGGTTGAAACTCCTTCTGATATGGATGATGAAACTGAGGGTGAACTTACTCCTGAACAAGAACAGATAGCAAAAGAGCTAAGCCTGCCGGTTGATAACCCTGAATTAATGGTGGTTGTTCCGAGAGCATTTAGCCTTGATGAGTATTTACAGATAAAGGAAACCGGTGAAGATGTTGAACCGGTAGACGCGGAAGAAATGAGATTTTTCATTATTGGGGGATCATTCTTAGTCAAAAATAATGCGAATCGCTTTAATGCGACTCTACAAGAAAATGGCTATGACACAAGAGTTCTTTTTCATCCTGAATCAAGGTTTAACTTTGTAGCATATAAAGGCTTCAATAATTTTGATGCAGCTGTGTCTTACCTGGGGGAGATTAAAGCAGAAGTGAATTCTGAAGCCTGGTTATTCAGCCGTAAATAGAACGCATTTAGACTTGCCTTTTCAGAAAGCCAATTGATATATCATTAAAATCAGTTGGCTTTTCTACATTACAGACGTGCCCACAATTCTCAATTACTTCCAGAAAAGCTTGTTTGTGAGATGCTACGATTTGTTGAACAGGTGGTAAAAACATGTGGTCTTCGCTCCCCATTACATAGAGCATCGGAGTTGAAGTCTCTTTTTCTTTGAAATATTTGAGAAGAGGATTAACAGTATGGGTTAGCTTGAACCATTTCAGGAATTCTTTTTGATATAACTTTTTGGCTTCTCTTATAAAAAGGTTTCTGGATTCTGCATGTCGTTTACGAGGCATTATAATCCAGGCAAAAAAGCTATATAGCCACATGTATGGAATTACTCTCTTAAATATATTTCCTAATAGCACAAGCACTCTCGAACGAATATTGAGCCGGGTAATAGCTCCACATAAAATAGCTGACTTTACTCTCTCAGGTTGAAGCTCATTGAGATTACGAATTATAATTGTACCCAATGAAACGCCAATAAAATGTGCTTCTTTAATTTTTAAATGATCTAATACTTCAAAGATATCATGGCTGATATCATCAAACGTATATTCTCGATCATAATATTTTTGAAGAACATCTTTTGATTTGCCATGACCTCGTAAATCAACCAATAAAATATTAAAGGCTTCTTTGAAAGCCTTTAACTGCTGAAACCAAATAGATGAACTGCCCCCGGCTCCATGGATAAATACAACCCATTCCTTGTGCTCTTCTTTTTGATATTTCTTGTAGTAAAGCAATTCTGAAGCAGTCAGTTTATTTTATTAAAAAGTGATGTTTTGACATATACGTAATTGTAACTTAACAAAGTTACGGTATTATGATTTCTAATACGATTTAATATATTTAATGTATGAGTCTTCCAAACAATACAATCAAAGCAACACCAATTACAGAGCTTTTAATTCCAGGACATAAGTATTCTGTAAAATTAGCACAAAGCCGTGCTGAGATTGAAGCCGCATTAAAGCTTCGGTTTGATGTGTTTAATATTGAGTTGGGAGAAGGGTTGGAGTCTTCTTATAAAAAAGAAATGGATGAAGATGAATATGATGCCCAATGCCATCATCTGTTAGTGGTTGAAAATTCATCAAAAGAAGTTATCGGTACCTACAGAATGCAGGACAACAAGATGGCAATGAGTGGGAATGGATTTTATACTCAATCAGAATTTGATTTATCAGGCTTCTCAGATGAAGTATTAGATAATGTTGTTGAATTGGGAAGGGCATGTATTCACAGAGATCATAGAAGCGGAAGAGTTCTTTACTTACTATGGAGAGGACTGGCAAAGTATTTACAGCTCTCTCAAAAAAGGTTTTTATTTGGATGTTGCTCAATTACAAGTCAAAACCCAGCTGAAGGAAAGGCAGTGTATGAGTACTTGATAAGCAATGGAAAACTTCACTCTAGATATAGTCTTACTGTACAACCAGATTTTGAGTGCTTAAGCTTAGCCGATGACTATAGTTTTAAAGGAGATGTTAAAATCCCTCAATTATTTAGATTGTATATGGATGTAGGAACCCTTGTATGTAGCCCTCCGGCGTTAGACTCTACTTTTAAGACCATTGACTTCTTAATTCTTCTCGACAAAGAATCATTGTCTGAACAATCAAAATCACTTTTTTTGAAGTAGATTTTTTTAACTTATTTGATGGTCTTTTTTCGAGTCGTATTTAAATTGATTGCCTTTATATTTGCTACAGCATTTTATTATTCGTTGATAGTAATCGGCAACCTGTTTAAACCCTTTGGTTTAGATCATTTTAGGTGGAGTACTTTACAAAAGAAAAAATGGGGGAGTGCTATCGCAAGTATTATCAGGCTTAAGATTAAAGTTTTAGGAACGCCACCAAACCCTCCATTCTTCCTTGTTTGTAATCACTTAAGCTATATCGATGTTTGGGTTTTATACTCTCAACTCAGGTGTACATTCATTGCAAAAAGTGATGTAAAAGACTGGCCGGTAGTGGGTTTTGTATTAAAAACTTGTGGGGTTTTATTTGTAGATCGAGGACGTAGGGGAGATGTAACACGTGTAAATGATGAAATTTCAAGAAACCTGACAGATGAACAAGGTATAATTCTATTTCCCGAAGGTACAACTAGTGCCGGAGCAGAAATTTTACCTTTTAAAAGCTCATTATTACAATATCCTGCTCAAAAAGAGATACCGCTTTACTGTGCTTCATTAAAATATGAGACACCTCCAGGGGAAGTACCTGCCTTTAAATCGGTATGTTGGTGGGATGATACTCCATTCTTTACACATCTTATTAATGTTCTGAAGATGAAAGAGTTTTCAGCAACCGTTACCTTCTCTAATGAAACTATTGTAAATTCAAACCGAAAAGAATTAGCTCGTTCGTCAGAAGAAATCATTAGAGCGTCTTTTGAGCCAACTGTAGATCAATTAACTTATGCAGAAGCAAACACTAGTACTTAGTTCCAATATTTATTTTTTACAACAAGGTATAGATCTTCTATCAGATATTACTGATACGCTATATATAACTAACAATGGTGAGTACAATAAAAGCGGTATTGGGAGGCACTTCAGGCACATAATTGAGCATTATTTTAGCTTTGTAAATGAAGATTCCGGGAAAATTGACTACGACGCTCGTGAAAGGAATCTCCAGCTTGAAAATGACCGCCTCTTTATGATCTCTACAATGAAAAAGATCATTGATTCATTGACTGTTATGCTACAGGAACCAGATAGATTAGATACAGAAGTATTGGTTCGCAGTAATGAAGGTTCAGGAGAAGAGAATTCACCACTTAGTAAATCTACTTTACGTAGGGAGCTTCAATTTTTGATCAGTCATACAGTTCACCATTATGCACTAATAGGTCTGATTTTAAAAACAATGGGTTATAATCCAGATGCTTCTTTTGGAGTAGCACCTTCAACTCTAAGATATGAGAAAGAGAAAAGCTCTGAAGGTATAGCTTCTTAAAACGCTTAAGAGCATGCAACCCGTAAATACCAGGAAATTGAAATTTGGGAAGATATTTCTTCTAATTTACGGTGTTCTATTAGTTGCTTCTATATTGGTACAAAGGTTTTCAGAGCTTGATAATTCAACAGAGCTCCTGAAAGTTACCGGTCAAGGTGATATTCAAGTAATACATATCCCTGACCCTGTTTTAAAAAGTAATACACTACCTGAGCTCTTAACCGATCATTTTTCAGTTTATACATTTAGTTATGATGCTGGAAATGGGGAAGATTTTTCTTACAAAGAATACGCTTCTAGAATATTCGAAAGTATAAATTCATCTGAATCCAAAGTTCATATCGTTGGAGAAGGAATAGGGGCAAGTATTGCATTCCATCTTTTTGCGCAAGACCCCGATTCTTTTAACTCTCTTACTTTGATTTCTGGAAGTGGTGTTGAAGAGCCAGAATTGCTTGGTAGGTTCGAGATAAACCATTCAATCTATTTACTTCAGTATGGGTATAATATTTTCCTGAAATACCTGGTCCCTCATTTCGGGATGCTGAAAGACATAGACAATGAGGTTAAAAGAGCAAGCATTCAGTATATGTCGGATCAAAGAACTATCCGACCTTTATTACACAGTATCGATATCCCTGTATTGATACAACACTATGAAAATTCATCAAGGATACCTTTAGAAGTTTCAAAGGAACATTCTAGACTGATTCCACAAAGCGAGCTAAAAGTATATGATACAGAAACGGTATTAGCTGTTAATAATATAATTGATTTCATAAACGCTAGTAATTATAAAGAAGCTATTGACCAGAACAGCCTATCTACACAAAGAGTTATCCAATCATTACTTCCTTTCGATATTAACGGTAAATCAGGTTCTTCTGGGCTAAAACTTGCATTGCTCATGATTGCCATTATCTTGGCAACATTAATCTCTGAAGACCTGACCTGTATTGTAACTGGTTTAATGATATCGCAAGGTCTAATAGGCTTTTTCCCGGGAGTATTTGCATGCCTTGCAGGAATTTTTATTGGAGATATACTTCTTTTTCTAGCGGGTAAATGGCTTGCTTCAGGAACCTTAACAAAGGCTCCTTTAAAATGGTTTATTACAGAAAAAGACATCAAAAAATCCTATAACTGGTTTAAAGCAAAAGGACCTTCAATTATTATAGCCAGTAGGTTTATTCCAGGCACCAGGTTACCTACATATTTTAGCGCTGGAGCTATTGGAGCTAGCTTTTGGATGTTCATACTGTATTTCGGAGTTGCTTCGCTTATATGGACTCCTATACTGGTTGGTCTTGCAGTTCTACTTGGCCAGGAGATGGTGGATTACTTCGTTTTATATCAAGAGTATGCACTATGGATTCTGCTTGGAGTCTTTTTGTTCTTCTACCTTTTATTCAAATTGTTTATCCCAATGCTCACTTACAGGGGCAGGAGGCTACTTTACGGTAAGTGGAACCGAATAGTAAAATGGGAGTTTTGGTCACTCACCGTGGTTTACACACCAGTTATGATTTTTATCATGTGGTTATGGGTGAAGTATCGAAGTGTTACCTTGTTTGTTGCTTCAAATCCGGGAATTGAGGAGGGAGGATTTATTAAAGAGTCAAAAAGTGCAATCCTGGATAATTTAAAACGAAAAGACGTTGTTGCTAAATATCATTGTGTAAGTATTTCTAATGATACATCTGGAGAAACGAATTCAGTTTTGTCCTTTATGGAGAAACAAGAATTAGAATTTCCCATTGTTCTAAAACCAGATGTAGGAGAAAGGGGCTCAGGAGTTCAAATCCTTAAAAATGAAAAAGAACTCAAAGCCGGATTAGCCACTTTAGAAGAAGATCATATTGTGCAAGAGTACATTACCGGAGAAGAGTACGGAGTGTTTTATTACAGATATCCGGCTCAGGATTCCGGACAGATATATTCTATAACAAAGAAGGTTTATCTGGAATTGTATAGTGATGGTACACATACGCTTGAGGAATTAATATTAAAAGATGACAGAGCTGTTTGTCTTGCAGAAATCCATTTCGAAAAGCATTTAGAACGGCTCTATAATATCCCAGAAAAAGGAGAAAAGATTTCCCTGGTTGAAATAGGTACCCATTCTCGTGGAGCACTATTTTTTGATGCTGAACATTTGATATCAGATAAGCTTGTTAGAAAGATTGATGAAATAAGTAAAAGCTTTGATGGGTTTTATTTTGGGAGATATGACATTAAAGTTCCTTCAGAAGAACATCTGAAAAGAGGAGAAAATATAAGTATCATCGAATTAAATGGAGTAACCTCTGAATCAACTAATATTTACGATCCCAAACATTCTTTCTTTTTTGGATTGAAGACATTGATGAAACAATGGGCTATAGCTTATGAAATAGGTTCTCAGGTGAAGGCGAATAACCCTGATTTCAAATTGCCATCAGTTTCTCATCTATTATCGCTATTACGATGAAATCTGTCTTTTAGCAGAGAAGAATGACGTTAAGAGGTACTGGCAATCAAACTCCATAATGCCCTGGATTACATTCGCGGAATGATTTAATTGTTTGTTATCAGCGATATTGAATACACTTCCACAGGCACCTGCTTTAGAATCTGAAGCCCCAAAAACAATGGTACCAATCTTGGCCCAAACCAGCGCTCCTGCACACATTGCACAAGGTTCAAGAGTAACGTAAAGAGTGCAGTCAGATAAATATTTTTCTTCTAAAGTATCACAAGCAGCAGATACTGCAAGCATTTCTGCATGGGCAGTCGGGTCCCCTAATTTCTCAACCTGATTATATCCTTTACCCACAATAGAACCATTGTGAACTACTATTGCACCAACTGGAACTTCTCCTTCTTCAAAAGCTTGTTCAGCTAGCATAATAGCTTTTGCCATGAATCTTTGGTGCTGTTGCCAAATAGGACTATCTAATTTGTTCATCTAGGTTGATTGATGTGTTCTATTTTGTATACCTTCGGGGGCAAAATAAATCAATTCGTATGCAAAAAGTAGAAGAAAGTATAAAAGAGTATCTGTTAGACAATATCAGGACTATCCCGGATTTCCCTAAACCAGGTATTCAATTTAAGGATATAACAACCTTATTGTCTGACAAAAAAGCACTCAGGCTCACTTCTTTTCTACTTTCTGAGCCATTTCTTGAGATGGATGTTGATTATGTAGTGGGCCTTGAATCTCGTGGGTTTTTATTTGGTACCAATATGGCTCAAGATTTAAATGCCGGTTTCATACCCGTTCGAAAGCCAGGAAAACTCCCAGCTGAAACTATTTCAGAAACATACGCTTTGGAATACGGCGAGGACTCGCTTGAACTTCATAGTGATGCAATTAAACCAGGCTCGAAAGTGATTATTCATGATGACTTGATAGCTACAGGTGGTTCTGCTGGCGCCGCGACCCGGCTTATTGAACGCCTTGGGGGTGAAGTTGTGGCGTATTCTTTTATTATGGAACTTTCGTTTCTTAACGGCCGTGACACTCTTTCATCAAAAGCTCCGGTTGAAAGTATTATTATAATCTAACAACGAAACAAAATCCTTTTCCCGGTCTATAATTGATTGTAACAGCAACACAATCAAGGAGGACCCATGAGCAATTCACAAAAAATAGTAGGGGCTTTTTTACTTATCAGTTTTGGCTTTCTCCAGGCCTGCAATAAATCTTTTGTAGTAAAAAATGTTAATTACGCACAGCATATCGAATCAGTATTAACTCCAGATTCAAACGGAGTTGTAGAAGACGTTAGATATGGATTAAGCTACTCAATACTACCTTTTCAATTCGAGGAGTTTCAGGACTCAAGCAAGGTTATGATATCTGAAGTCAGGATGATGAGAAACTCCGACGGTTTTTATTTTATCACGGCCGACAGGTTTAAAAATGTATATGTAATGAAACCTCAAAAAGGAGAATTAAAATTGGAAAAAAAGATTCTGGTAAGTGAAAGCGGACTGGCTTCACCTGTCTTTAATTGGCGAAAGCCTGTAGTTCAGCTGATTGATAAGGTATCAGCGGAGACCTATTTACTAAATGAAAAAGGAATTTATATCATCAAGGAGGAGCAATCATGAAGAAGTTTGTAAAAAATGTTGCAATACTAATATTTGTGCTAGTTCCATTTGGTCTTATTTCAGCACAGGAAAGTGATTATGAAGTAAAGTCCCAATTCTCTGAGCAATATGCTGAAATCGAAAAAAGCTTAAAGTCAGTTTCAAGTACCATACATATAGATAGTTTAAGAGGTTTAATTTTCAACCTTGAGTCAGATAATATTTCGCATCAAGACTTATTGGATAATGCTTTGTACCCATCTAGTTTTCAATCAAAAATGGCATTACTAAAAGATTTAGCTAATTCTGTGGAACAAAAAGTTTTGATTATCGAGAACCAGAATGATCGTTTATTCAAGCTTTCTACTGAGATGACTTATTATAAATCTGAAATCGATCTGCTTACAGTGAGAACAGATTCTTTAAAACGTGCAATTGCAAACTCACAGGATAGTGAGGAAAGGCTTTCCAGGTTGGTTAAGAACTATAGAAGTAGCCTTGAACAGAGGGACGAATTGATTCTTAACGTCATAGATTCATTACTGATTTCTTATGAAGGAATGGTTGGTAACATATCCCAGGAAAATTTAAGTGAAGCTTCTGGAACAGTTTCAACTGATGGTAATCCTTTAGCATTTGTTGAAACTATAATCGACGAAAATACTGAATGGGCTAAAACTAATACGAATACACTTTCAGTTGAAGATCATTTAAGGATGTATGCAGTTCAAAATCATTTTGCTAATACATGGGAGCTTGTAGGAGACAAGATGCTTCAAGTATATGGTGGAAATAACCCAAATGAATGGAAGGCTGAAATTGACTCAGGACTAAAAGACTGGAGAATGGCAACTTCACAGAAAATGTGGAAGTCAATGGATCAATATCTTGAGTTTTCGAGTGTAGATCTCGATGCTTTTGATAACAAAAGTAGCTTTTTCAATGCGCTAGATAACTTTATTGCAAGTGCCCAGGAAAAAAGTAAAACCGGAGTTCTTACATCAAAAAATTATGAAGAATATAAAGAGTTTGAAAAGTTCTGGTCTGCCAAAGTAAAAAACGAATGGAGCAACCTAATTCAGGATGCTGAAATACTGACTGTTTCACAGATTAGTTCTATCGATCAGAAGTTGGATACCTGGGAAGTAGAATCCCGACCAATTCACCCGCTATTAATCGTTTTTATAGTAATAACTATAACCGCACTTGCAGGCTTCATATTTGTGATGTTTAAATCGAAAGTGACCACATAATTATTTTTACATTAAAGCCAGTATTCCGCTGGCTTTTTTATTTACATTCAGTATCCAACGAACCAAAAAGGATTAGAATGAAACGGTTTACTTTTTTAGTTGTACTACTGGCCACCGTATTGGGCTCTTTTTCGGCTTTCGCGTATCAACCCGAACCCACCACCTTAATTTTTGTAAGGCACGCTGAGAAAGCTGATGATGGAACACGTAATCCACCTTTAAATGAAAAAGGTATGGAAAGAGCGAAGAACCTGGCAACCGTACTTTCAGAAGGGTATGATTTAGCAGCAATTTATAGTACTCCATACCTGCGGACTGAATTAACTGCAGCACCTACTGCAGAATCTCTTGAACTCGAAATACAATCCTATGGATTCGATGATCCAAATGGATTCCTTAGTGGCTTAATTTCGGAGAATAGGGGCAAGGCAGTGCTTATTGTTGGGCATTCAAATACAACTCCTAATTTTATGAACAGAGTTTTAGGTGAGGAGAAATACTCCCAGTTCGATGAAAAGGCATATGGTGATGTTTATGTAATCACAACCACAGAACTAGGATCAGGTACTGTCAAAGTACTTGAGTTCTGATTAAGGAAGAGCAAATTTTTTACGAAGTAGCCACTCACTACTTAAAAGAACAAGTACTAGGATAAACCAGAAGATAGATCTAATAGGAAAGAGGTAGTTTTCAATCACTTCCTCTTTAGTTTGTAAAAGGCCATCGTTATCCAGAGTGCTCCAGAAACCTTCAAGTTGATTAAAGTAAAAGAAGCTTCCACCAGTTTGATTTGCTAATGATGTAAGTAACTCATCATTCCTGATAGTGTTTACATACTCGGTACTGGATTCCTCAATGAGAAATTCGCCTGTTTGAGTATCAATTTCACGGTCTACTTTTCTTGCTGTAGCTGTAAAAGTATAAAGACCTGAAGACAATGGAGGCAGCTCTACGGAGTAAGTACCTGTACCAGAGTTTCGCATATTGTAAGAACCCTGGAATTCACTATTGGAATTAATATTCACCTCAATAGTGGCATTAGACTCTGATTCACCACTTTCGTTATTCAGGTTTGCATTGATGAGTACACGTTCGGAAATATTGAAAGATGATTTTGCAGGACTGATTTTCAACTTCCTGTTATCAGGATCATTACTGGTCCATGTAGCAATATTCGAAAAGAGCTGAGTAATAAAATCTCTTTCCGTCACATTTGTACTTTGATACATTTTATACCATCCCCAGGCAGAAATATCAACCCGCCTTATATTTCCTCTTTCAACAATACTTACCAAAGGATTGTCATTTTGGATTCCCTGGTAACTGCTATTGAAGATTGTACTTGCATCAAGGGCTGTTAGTATAGTTCTCAAAGAACCTTTTAACGGTGCCAGGTTATCATAACCTACTTCAGGGAGTTCAAGTATAGGATGCTCATTGGTATTTGGATTCGGAGAGAGAGTTAACTGAAACAGCCGGGATCCTGAGTGCTGAATTAATGAAATGCTCTGAAAGTTTGGATTTCTGTTCAGCCTTTTTTGTGGAAGCTGAAGATAAAGACTCGGAAGTTCTTCAAATCCTCTGAGTAAATCCGGATTAAAAGAAGTAGGAGGTAATCCATGAAAGATTATGAGGTCAGCACCTGATAGTTCCGGTAAACCATTTTCTATAAAACGATTACCTAACCAGGTAAACGCATTTAGTTCAATGTTCTCATCACCGGAGAGGATTGATCGAAGCATTTTTACATCAGGGTGTACTTCAAAAGCAATATGAACCATCTTTATTTTGCTGTCAGAAACATCAATAGAAACAGTCTTAGAGTTATTCTCAGTTGACCATTCACCATCCAGGTCATCCACTTCAATAGTGAATTGTTGTAATCCAGGTCTTGTAAGCTCTAATTCAAACGTAGTTGAGATAACTTCTTCTTCAAACTGAAAATTCAGTTCTTTTTGATCAAGTAAATTACCTTCTGAGTTTCGTATTCGGATAGAGCTGTTGTTATCGGAATAACCATTTTGCTTAACAGAAACTTCTACAAGATGTTGAGTATTTGTATACCCGGTAGAATTGGTTAGCACATTACTTAGCACGATATCACGAACAACAGAAGTATCCCCAAGTGCTATGGTATAAATTGGTGTTGAAAGATTAGAAGCCTGAATAACCGGGTTTCTGCCAAAAGTGATAATACCATCACTAAGAAGAACAATAGCATCAAAATTGTCCTCTAATTCCTGAACTTGCGTAATTGCGGCTGTGAAATTGGTTTCGGTATCTCGGAATTTAAGTGAGTCTGGGCTACGGAGTTGAGTTGATGAAGCTCCAATAGTAAAGAATTCCGCATCAAAACCAGACGAGTTTTCAATGTTTAAGAAACTTAATGCCTCCAGGTACGATGTAGTACCTTCGTAACTGCCTTTATTGATAGTTACACTTTCTGAGTCATCAAATAAAAAAAGAAGCTTAGGATTCCTGTTATTAATGTCTGAAGTGAAGTAGTATGGATTCAGGAAGAGTAGCAGTAGAAGTAAAAAGGCACTGGAACGCAGTAGAACAAGTATAATGCGAGAGTAAGTAGGAATACTCTTTAGTTTACGATAAGAACTCCAGGCAATAGCTACCAGTATAACGGCAATTAAAATTACTAAAAGAGTCGGTAAACTATTTTGAAAGCCCTGAAATTCCACATCAATGTATTAAGATGTATTTAATGAACATCATCAAGCAATTTATTAATTAGCTTAACAGTGGTATAGCCTTCGGCTTCAGCAGCATAATTATTGACTATTCTATGCCGTAATACAGGGACAGCAAGTTCACGTATATCTTCTTCTGTGACATTATATCTACCCCTGGAAAGAGCTCTTGCCTTGCCGCCTAAAATGAGATATTGAGAAGCACGTGGACCGGCTCCCCAGCTCATATATTTTTTTATGTAATCGGGAGCAATGTCTGAATTAGGGCGTGTCATGCCAACCAACTTCACAGCATAATCCAATACACTTTCAGGAACAGGAACTTCCCGGACTATAGATTGTAGAGCTTCTAACTTTTCTTTTTCAAGTATTGGGTTGGTAGTAGCCTGAGTTTTAGAAGTAGTTTGGCTTACAATTGCTTTTTCTTCTTCAAAAGATGGGTAATCCACCCAGATGTTAAACATAAACCGATCTAGCTGAGCTTCAGGAAGAGGGTAGGTTCCCTCTTGTTCAATTGGGTTCTGAGTAGCTAAAACGAAGAAAGGGGTGTCAAGGTCGTATGTAGTTCCGGAAGCTGTAACATGATATTCCTGCATCCCTTCAAGTAGAGCCGCCTGTGTTTTGGGCGGTGTACGGTTTATCTCATCAGCAAGTACAATATTTGCAAAGATTGGCCCTTTAATGAATTTGAATTCTTTAGTGCCCTTATCTTTGTTTTCTTCGATGATCTCAGTACCGGTAATATCACCAGGCATAAGGTCAGGTGTAAATTGTATTCTGTTAAAAGAAAGGTTCAAAGAATCTGCAAGAGTACGTATCAAAAGAGTTTTTGCTAACCCGGGAACACCAACTAGCACACAATGTCCTTTCGAAAATAAGCTGATTAGCAGCAAGTCAATGATATCATCTTGTCCTACTATGATTTTATGAATCTCTTTTTTAATATCAGAAAATGCTGTTCCAAACTCATCGGCAAGTTGCACCGGGTCCAATTCTTCGTTCGTCATTAATTAATCTCCGAATATGGGCTATTAATTCTGTATTCGATATACACATCATCACGAAGCTCCTGAATCCATTCAGCGTATAGCTTAAACTGTTTTTGTTGAAGTGCAATTGATTTTAGCCGTTCATAATCGGTTTCTAAACTTGCAATATGCTCCGGTATCTGCCTGTCAAGGCGTACAATTCTATAAGCTTTACCAGAATTCGCGTTATTAGGATTAAAGGGCTTAGGATCAGAAATACTGCCCACTTCATCCATTAGTAGTACAATCCTGTAAAGTGCAGGATCCAGGCGGTTAAGAGGGATTAGTCGATCTCCTGTTTGAGGATCTGTTACTTTTCCACCTGCTACTTTAGTGATTGGATCTTCACTTACTCTTTTCGCAAAGGATGAAAAGCTAAGTTCAGGCATAGAAATCAAACTATCTCTGATGGCATTCAATCTTGTGATAGCAAAATCATCATCCAGTTCAGAGGCGTCAACCGAAATTAGTATATGACGCGTCTCGATTTGATCTCCAACTCTTTTTACCAGCTCAATGATGTGAAACCCAAAATCTGTTTTAACAACTTCCGAGATTTGTCCTGGTTGTAGTGCAGAAGCGGCAGCAGAATATTCAGATACAAGATCATTCAAAGACATCATAGGCAGTAATCCGCCTCTTGGTTTAGATGGTCCGTCGCTGTGGCGTCTTGCTAGCTCTTCAAGAGAAACACCATGTGTAATGATTGAGTCTCTTAACAAGTTTGCAAACTCAAAAGAAGCTTGCTCAGCATCTCTTTTTGCAGGAGGGAGGATTACAATTTGCGATAGTGAAACCTGCTCAGGTATTGTAGGTAGTGAATCTTTTGGAATAGAGTTGAAAAACTCAGCTACTTCAGGTCTGGCAATGGTAATAGTTTGAATTTTTGTACTTCGCACTGTTTCTGTGATCATTTGCTCCCTGAAATCATCTCTGAAATCAGCTTTAACCTGGATAATAGACTTTCCAAATGCCTGCTCTAACGCTCGCTCGCTACCTGCTTGTTGTATTAACTGGGCAACCCTTTGATCCATTTGACGGTTAACTTGTTCATCTGGCACAGTAACAGAGTCAATCTTAGCTTTTTCCAGCAGTATCAAATTCTCTATGGTTGTTTCAAGAAACTGGTACCAAAGATCAGGTGTAAAGTTAATTGGCTGTCCGTAGCTTTGAGATTGCCTTAAATAGTTGGCAACGTCGTTGTCAATTTCTGACTTTAAAATTGGAGTACTGTTTACTAATGCAACTATCTGATCAGCTGGCGTCTGAACCTGAGCATGAGATTCAGTACTGAAAAGGGTGAGTAATAGTAGTAAAGGGAGTATGAAAATGGATTTCATTATAATATTTTTATTCAAAATAGATGTATTTCTGTAATTAATTCTGCTGTACAACGTCGAACTCTTCAATTTCATTATTCGCTTGAGCCTGAAGATAAAGATTCTTTACATAGGTATCGAAAGATATGCGTCTTTTTTCAAGGATTAACCATTCTTTGATTTGATCAATAAGCCAGTTAAGATCAGGGTGATCTCCTTTAGCTCGTTCTTCTAACAATTGTACAAAATGGTATTCGCTTCCAACTCTCTCGATTACCGATATTTCAGAAATCCCGATTACTTTAAGATACCTGTTTAGTATTCGAACATCACCACCAGCTGAAGATTCAGGCCAGAATAATTCTGACTCACGGATGGTTTTATCAGGGTTAGTAGCATAGTTTTCAGCTACATCTTCCCATTCAATACCTCTTAGTAAATCAAGACGGGCTTTTTGAGCGTTTGTGATTGAAGTAGTTATTAGATGCCGGTAGCGCACATATCTTTCTTCTAACACAAAGCTATCTTTATTCTTTTGATAGTAGGAGCGAGCTTCTTCATCGGTAACAACCAGTTCGGCATCCATTTCTCCAATTATATAATCTTGCGCTGCTTTAGTCAGAAAATCTTCTCTTAGAGACTGAAGTCGCTTCTGAATTAGCGGTTTGCGCTGAATTTGTAACCTGTATGCTTCCTGAAGGATAATCTGTTTCTGAATCCAGTCTTGTCTGAATTCAGAGTATGCCAACACACTATCTTTCTCAAAGATATGAGAGGGGATCACACTTTTAGCTTCTGAAAAAGTGAGTTCTGCAGAACCAACCCTTGCAAGAATAGGCTCTGCATTTTTTGACTTCCTGGTGCACCCAGTAAATATGAAAAGCAGTAGTGCAAAGATGGCTGTTATTCTCATTATTCCACGTTGTTCTCTAACTGGTATGATTTCTGAAGATTTTCAGGATAAGACTTAATATCGTACTTATCTCTCAACCTCATCATCCAGTTTTCTTCTCTTTCAGGTTGATAATCTGATACAAGGCGATTAAAAGCTTCGTCAAAAGTCATGGTTCTCGCGGGTAATATCGCGTTCAGATAAAAAACTCCTTTTCGATTGCTGTATTCGAAAACATCAGAAAATGTGTTTACTTCCATGCTTTCAAGTTTATCGAAAGGTTCTCCCTGGAATGCACCAGTTGAATCTGAAACAACGCCAACCGCTATTCCATTTGCCCTGATACTATCAGGAGAGTTTCCTTCATTTACGAAATCAATTGCTTTTTGAAGAGAAGTATCGCGACTAGAAGTTACCATATGATAATGATACCTGGTGTTATAAGAATACTGATCCAGATTATCCTCATATTTGTTCATCAGGATAGTAGTATCAAGAGTTGCTGAACTCCAAACTGAGTCTTCATTAATCTGATATACAACAAGACCTGTTTTGTAGCTGTCAGTTTGTTTGATAAACTCAGGGTAATCTCTAATAGTAATTTCAGTCAGCTTCCCGTCAATGATGGATTCTGTATAATCTGATAACCAATCACTTCTATATTGCTCGGAGTAAGTACCTTTGTTCGTGTTAATAAGGTATGTAAGGTAGTTTTGAGCCGTATAGTTACTTTCTTCAAATCTGTAGATTTCGCTTGCAGAGATAGAAGAAGGTAGGATTATGTTTTCATACCTGGCAGAGTCAAGACTATTAACAAAACCTTCAAATTCACTAAGAGCTGAAGCTACAGCGCCCTGATCATATTTGTCACGAATCCAGTCTATAACAAATGAATTATTCTTTTTGAATGTAGGAGACTGTTCGAGTTTAGTCATGAGCCATTTATTTCTTTCTTCTTCTGACTCAAATTGTTCCACTGAATCAACCCGCATGATGTGGAAGCCATAAACAGTTTCTATTGGTTTTGAATAGTCTGCGTCAACATCAAGATGCATTACAGAGTCAATAAAAGCTGCATCATAGCGGCCGCCATAATTTATCCAACCAATTTTACCACCTGTTGAGATAGAAGGGGTGTCCTCTGAATAAGACTTAACAACTTCATTCCATTCGGTTCCATTTTCCAGTGCTATGAGCGCAGAGTCAATATTCGCCTGATTGTCTCCTTTACGAGTAAAGATGTGAGAGACATCACGAGATGGCTGTTTAGCTCTTCTTTGTTCTAAAAGTACAATATGATATCCAAACTGTGTTCTAAATGGCTGTGAAATCTCACCAAGTTCCAGGCTGTATAGAACTTCTTCAAATTCCCGAACGGTAGTTCCAACTGAAAACCAGGGAAGTTCTCCGCCCATTGAGCGATCACCACGCATTGTAGAATATTCCTTGTCCAGGTCAGCCATAGTTGCTGTACCAGCCAGAAATTTAGTTCGTGCTGTTACTAGTTTATTGTATGCATCGAGGGTATCTCGGGGGTTAGCTTGTGGGTCAACAGCAATTAACACATGTGAAGACTTAAGCTCAGCGTCATATCGCTCTTTGAACTCATTGAACATGGTAGGTCGAATCTGATTTTCAAGCCAGAAAGAATATGCGGCTTGTTTAGAGTATAACTCATACTCCTCGATAACTTTTTCATTTTCAAAGTAGCCAGCTTCTTGAGCTGAAAGGATTTTAGCTTTGTAGTCTAAATAAATTGGTAGAAAGTCATATAGCTCTTCATAACTGAAACCTTCAGTAATGCTTCCTGACATGTAACTCTCTTTAAGCTCGGTGTAAGTCACCTGTTCACCATTAACTTCTCCTACAACTTGATCAGGAAGGGGAGGCGCTTGATTTGTAGATGAGTTACTTCCTGCACAAGAAATGAAAACTGCCATACTTACTGCACACAGCGTTTTCACGAATCCAGTATTTTTCATATTCCGATGAATCTTTATTTTTATCTAGTTAGTATTTTTTAAAAGAGCATTCCAGCAATTGTTGCAGTCATTAAATTGGCCACTGTGCCAGCAAAAACTGCTTTTAGTCCGAATTTTGCGATATCAGATTTTCTTTCAGGAGCCAATCCGCCGATTCCTCCAATCTGGATTGCGATTGATGAAAAATTCGCGAATCCACATAACGCAAAAGTAGCCATTGCAATTGTCTTTGGAGAAATATTTGCTAAAGCTACTTCATCAGCAAGCTGTAAGTATGCTAAAAACTCAGTAAGAACGAGTTTTGTCCCAATAAGAGACCCCATGGTTGTAGCATCTGACCACTCCACACCTACAAGCCAGGCAACAGGGGACAGAATCCATCCTAATACCATTTCGATGCTGAGAGGAGCACCAATAAGACTAGTTAACCCCGTGGAGTCACTAACCCAACCAAAAAAGCCATTGAACATTGCCAATAATGCAATAAAGGCTAAGAGCATCGCTCCAACATTTGCAGCGAGTTTCAGACCAACCCCCGCACCAGTGGCAGCTGCATCTATTCCATTCGCATCTGTTTTTTCAATTTCCATCTGAACATCACCAGCAGTAGATGATACCTCAGTTTCAGGTTGAAGAATTTTTGCAATAACTAACGCAGCCGGAGCAGCCATTAAACTAGCTCCAAGTAACCGCTCAGCAAATAGCTGTTGTGCAACTTCTATTTCTAATCCATTAGCCGCAGCAAAAGAAGAACCTAACAGTGCTACATACGCTGCCATCACACCACCAGCAATGGTTGCCATTCCTCCTGTCATTACAGCCAGAAGCTCCGATTTTGTTAGCTTTTGAATAAATGGCTTAATTACAAGTGGAGCTTCAGTCTGACCTACGAATATATTTGAAATCACAGAAAGAGTTTCAGCTCCGGAAGTGCCTAATAGCTTCTGCATTCCTTTAGAAAGAAACTTTACAACTGCCTGCAAAATACCATAGTGGTAAAGAATAGCTGTTAATGAAGCAAAAAAGATAATGGTTGGCAGAACCTGGAACGCAAAGATTACACCCATACTATCAGGGTATTCAGGTCCGCGACCTAGAAAACTAAATAATAGCTCTGAACCAGCTGTAGTGTATTTTAATACTACAACAAAGAAACCGGCTACAACTTCGAATAATAACATGGGCCAGCCTAACGGGCTCCATATCCCAGCTAAGTACTCAGATTTAAGTATGAAGATGGCCAGGATAAACTGGATTCCCAACCCTGTTCCTACTAATCTCCAATTAATATTTTTTTTGTCTTTACTAAGCAAATAGGTGAAGGCAATGATCGCAACCATGCCAAGGATTCCCCGAAGTATATTTTCCATTAAGTATGCTGATTATTTTGGGTTTCATCTGTTTCCTGTTCAATTACAGGAACATTAAAAGGGCGGATAGGTTTTCCGCGTCTTGTATCTACAGAAGGGCGGTAACAGTGTCTGGCACGAGGTTCATATGCATCGTATTCTCCTACCAGCACAGTGTTAGTATTATCAATTACTCGTTGAGAAAAATTAGCCATTGCTCCACTTTCTGAGCATACAGCATGAAGCTTGGTTACAAACTCTGCAACTGCCAGTAAGTTTGGCATTGGGCCAAAAGGTCTGCCTTCAAAATCCATATCAAGGCCAGCAACAATCACTCTTTTCTTGTCATTAGCAAGTGAATTAGCAACATCTACAATTCGGTCATCAAAAAACTGTGCTTCATCTATGCATACTACTTTAGCATTTCCTGTTAAAAGGACAATTTGATCAGCAGTGTCAACCAGGATGCTTGGGAGGGCAGTTTCATTATGTGAAACCACTTCAGTATCACTGTACCTTTTATCAATAGCCGGCTTTACGACAACAACATTTTGCCCGGCAATATGGGCTCTTTTTGCCCTGCGGATAAGTTCTTCTGTTTTGCCACTGAACATGCCTCCACATACTACCTCTATCCATCCAAATTCTTTCGGTGCTAACGAAGGCTCGTTTATCATTAATTATATTCTGTTAAAATTGAACCTTTTCTAAAAGAAAGAATATATCGGGCAACAGAACAAATGGAAAGTAATTCGGTGATGTTTTTGATTAAATCAGAAATCAGAATAATTCCTACTAAGCTAATTTCTGGATTTAATGCACACATTATTTTTACATATAGGTTGAGTTTCCTATTTTGTGGGCATGAAAAAATTCATTTTAAGAAAGGAAGAGCCCAAACTTCGTCCTGAAGATTACTCAATTCCATATTCTGAATTACTCAATGAAAATCAGTTAGATGCTGTTTTTCACAACAATGGACCAGCATTAGTTGTAGCCGGTGCAGGTACTGGGAAAACCAGGACTCTGGTTCATAGAGTAGCCAGGTTAGTTGAAAGCGGGGTAAATCCTTCTGAAATATTACTGCTCACTTTTACACGGAGAGCAGCAAAAGAAATGCTCAACAGGGCAGCCTCAATTCTTGATGAGCGATGTAAGAAAGTAAAAGGAGGGACTTTCCATTTTTATTGTAGTCAGCTTTTGCACCAATATGCCGAGCATCTTGGGTATCCTACTAACTTCACAATTATTGATACATCCGATGCTCTTGAGATTATTCAATTGGTTAGAACTCAGAAAGGGTTTCATAAAAAGAAAGATCGATTCCCCAATAAAAATACCTTATTGAATATCATCAGTTCATGTAAAAACAAATTCCTGGATTTGAGAGTGATTCTATCAGAGGCCTATCCCCAGTTTATTGAGCTCGAGAATAAGATAGAAGAAGTTGCCCTGGCTTACGAAGAGTACAAAGAGAAGAACTTTGTAATGGACTTTGATGATCTTCTCATAAAAACAAAGGAACTCCTTGTACAGCATAATGATATAAGAGTAAAAGTTGCATCTTTACACCGCTTTGTAATGGTAGATGAATACCAGGATACCAACAAACTTCAGGCTGATCTCTCGCTATTATTTTCTAGTGTCCACAATAACATTATGGCAGTAGGAGATGATGCACAAAGCATCTACTCGTTCAGAGGGGCCGATCACCAGAATATTCTTGATTTTCCAAACTTACTTGACAATACCAGGGTCATTAAACTGGAAGAAAACTACCGCTCCAGTCCACAAATATTAAATACTGCGAATCATATCCTTGAACAAGCTGCTTTTAAATTCAATAAACATTTGTTTTCTCAAAATCCGGATGGAGATATTCCAGCATTGGTAAAGGCACCATCAGAGCATGACCAAAGTAGATTTGTTACCCAGGCTGTAATTCAGTTAAGAGAGCAGGAAATACCTTTAAATGAGATGGCGGTTCTTTTTAGAAATGGAAGAGATTCATTTGACCTTGAAGTTGAGTTAAATAGAAAGAACATTCCGTTTGTTAAATATGGTGGTCAAAAATTCACTGAAGCAGCACATATAAAAGATGTTTTGGCTCATATCCGTGTAATCGTTAACCCTATGGATACTATTGCCTGGAACAGGGTGCTAATGCTCATAGACGGAATTGGCCCTAAAACTGCCCAGGATTTATTTGATTGGATCAGGCTTGCCGATAATCCTTTCGAATTAAATCTTTCTGATGCGGTAAGTAAAGCATATATGGAGCAGATGAAAAGTCTGAGCAAACTGCTTATTGAGATTAGTACTGAAGAGTACACGGTTTCGGAAGTAATAGAGAAAGTTGTAGAGTATTATCGTTTATTTTGCGAGAAAAGATATAATGATTATCCTAAGCGGCTTAAAGATTTAGAAGCTTTTGTGAATATTTCATTGGGCTTTACTTCACTAAACAAAATGTTAGAAGATTTAGCATTAGATCCGATCTCATTTACAGCCGTTGAGACCGAGCAAAAGCAAAACGAAGAACCACCTCTAATACTGAGCACTATACATTCTGCAAAGGGTCTTGAATGGCAACAGGTGTTTATCATACAATGCCTAGACGGGATTTTACCATCAGCTTATTCAATTGATGATGAACAACAGCTGGATGAAGAATTACGATTGTTATATGTAGCTACAACGCGAGCAAAAGACATGCTTTACTTTAGTTATCCCGCACTTGCACAGTCGAGTTATGGGGATTACTTCACACAACCCAGTCGTTTTTTGTCAGCTTTAGAAAAGGATAGTTTGGAAGAGTGGAAATTGGTTGAAGAGGAAACAGAACAGCTCCCTGAAGCACCAGATTCGGGATTGCTAGAATAGCTTTATTCTTTTTTCATGAATCTGTATTCAATAATAATGTCCTTTAAAAGCCAGTAAATTGGATATAAAGGGATCAAAACTGCAATAAGAACTTCCCACTTATTATACTTTGGTTTACCACCGTCAACAGGAAGAGTGATACCGGCAAGACCAGCAATCCAGATTATAAAAAAAAGGAATAGTGCCAGAGATAATATCAGTGCTCCAAAGAGGCCTAAATTTTCATAAAAGGTTTTAAGCATAAATCGACTTTAAGTGATAAAATTTCCGTACTTTTGTTGCTTGCTTAAACTAATAATTCAATTTATAAAATGCTTCCAGTAGTTTCTATTGTAGGGCGCCCGAATGTGGGTAAATCTACCATATTTAATAGATTAATAGGAGAGAGAAAGGCCATCGTTCATGATGAGTCTGGGGTAACCAGAGATCGACACTATGGAGAATCGTACTGGAATGGCAGAGATTTTACTGTTATTGACACTGGTGGATATCTCCCGGATGAAATGGATGTGATGGTTGTGGGTATTCGAGAGCAGGTTTTTATCGCTCTAGAAGAGTCTGATTTAGTTCTATTTGTAGTTGATACCGATTTAGGTCTTAATTCCTTGGATAAAGCAGTAGCCAGTATACTTCGTCAACAGGACCGACCTGTACTTGTGATCGCAAATAAAGCTGATAATGAGTTCAGAAGGTTAAGCGCTTCAGAGTTTTACGAGTTAGGATTCGAAGAAATATTTCCGATTTCAGCAATTAGTGGTACAGGCACTGGCGAATTATTAGACAGAATAGTTGAACTTTTACCTGAAACACTGCCTGAAGAAGAAAGTGACTCACCTAAGCTGGCGTTTATTGGCCGTCCAAATGTTGGTAAGAGCAGCCTTGTTAATGCATTATTAGACGATGAAAGATCTATCGTTACAGATATAGCGGGGACCACAAGAGACTCTATAAATAGCAAGTTCACCTATAACGGAAAAGAATATATTCTTGTTGATACTGCTGGACTCAGAAAAAGGGTTAAAGTTAAAGAAAACATTGAGTTTTATAGTACAGTAAGGAGTGAGCGGGCTATCAGGGAATGTGATGTAGCGATTCTTATCCTGGATGCTGAAAGAGGTTTTGAAGACCAGGACAAGCGTGTATTACGAGAGGCTGAGAAATTTAATAAAGCTCTGATCATTGTCTTAAATAAATGGGATTTAATTGAAGACAAGGATACGAACACGGTAAAAGAGTTTGAGAAATATATTTATGAGTCGGTCCCAAATATGGATTACGTTCCAATTCTCACTATATCAGCCTTAAACAAGAAAAGGATTCATAAGGTTATTGAGCTAGCTGATAAAGTAATTGAAGAGCGTGGAAAACAAATAGGTACATCAGAGCTAAATAATTTCCTTGAACAACTTTTAAGAGGAAGATCGTTACCAATGAAGCGGGGTCGACAGTTAAAAATCAATTATATGACTCAGGTGAAGACCAATCCTCCAGTATTTAAATTCTTTATGAATAATCCGCAGGATATGCCTCCAAATTATAGAAGATATATCGAGAATCAGCTACGTGAGAAGTATGGATTTATCGGAGCTCCGATAACAATGGTATTTAGGCAGAAATAAAGTCACATTGAATACTGATTACTCTCTTTAGATTTATGGCAGATATTAACTGGATATACGTACTTTTTTTTCTAACAGGAGTTCCCTCCATTTATATGTTGATTAGAATCTTCTTTGAAGACAAATCTGTATCAAGTCTTTACTTTGGTTTGGCGTTGATAAGCTTCCTGGTTGGAATTCTATTAGGTCTTCATCCTTTTTTTGAAGGGAAATACCCTGGTGAATGGGGTAACTTTATTGCCATTACATTCGCTCTAAGTGGTCTTTTCGTTAAGATCAGAAACTCTAAGCCGGTTTTCGCCCGTTTCCCAATGTACTTAACGGCTCTTCCATTGGTGAGTATTCTTTTCTATCCACTTATTTTAGACTCTCTGATTGTGAAAGATCTTATTCAAATTATTTACCAGGGAGGAGGGATAGTAGTAGCAATTCTAGTGCTTTCTATTAACCAATACTTATACAAAGAAAGAGGCATCTTGCTTGTTTCAAGTGCAATATTTCTAGTTGCCTATATACTTAACTGGTTTATAGTAGACTTTGAATATTCTGAAGTAATTAGCCAGATTTTATTTTCATTGGGAATTGTAGCCGCAACTTTTGGATTTAAAAGAATCTCAGACTCTAAAAACAACCAAACTTCAGATTAATGTCAGTATCAATAAATGATGTAGCTCCGGATTTCAAACTTCAAAATACAAATAAAGACTTTGTTCAGCTTTCTGACTTCAAAGGGGAGAGGAATGTACTCATACTCTTTTACCCTTTAGCGTTTTCAGGAACCTGCACTACAGAACTTTGTTCAACAAGAGACAACTTGAAAATCTATGAATCATTCAATGCTGAGGTTATAGGTATTAGTATTGACAGTTTCTTTACTCAAAAAGCATTTAAAGACTCTCAGAACTTAAATTTTACATTGTTAAGTGACTTCAATAAAACTGCTTCGGAGTCTTATGGTATTCTGTATGAGGATTTCTTCGGAATGAAAGGAGTGTCTAAGCGTTCAGCTTTTGTTGTTGACAAAGAAGGTGTAATCAAATATGCTGAAGTTTTGGAAGATGCTTCACAGGTTCCAAACTTCAATGCGATACAGGAAGCATTAGCAGGGCTTGATTAAGTAAGCTAGTAACTCTAGTTAGATTTTATGAAAAGCAGGATCACCAGGTTCTGCTTTTTTTTGTGAGGGAATAAATATGTAGGATCGATATTTGAATAGAATGGGTGATAATATAATAACATAACTTTACATAATATAAATTATAGGAAAATAGTTCTTGACTCGTTTTTATTGATGCTGTATACTATGGGTGTCTTCTGTACCTAAATTGAAAAATAGTTCTTAAGGCAAAAAAAAGGCGGGTTGAGTTCGAACCTCTTCCCGCCTTAAATACTAAATCGAAATTGAAGATATAATAAATCGAACCGATTCGCAACTATGTTGCTTTGAGGATTATATCTTCCCAGTCTACATACTATGCTACCCTTCAAACTGTACTGGAACAGTTCAGTGTTCCATATTTATGGTAAAAACCATAATCACGCTAAGAAGCGTCTTTGCCTAATGTGTCCGAATCTCGTCTGGAAAGAAATCGGGGCAAAACCATGAACGATTGGATTCTCTACAAAAAAAAGAAAGCTATTCTCGTTTTAATGGAAATAGCACTTAAGAAGGCTATTAAGCTAATCGATATTGAAATCGAGAAAGAAGAATCAGATCGAATCGTAAATGAAAATCAATTTACGATACCCGGTATCTTTCCAATGGAATATTACACGGAGCCATTACGATGAAAAATTGGCTCGTTTATTATTCATACAAAACCATTCCTTCAAAAGAACATATGATCATTGTTAGTTCTAAGGAACGTGAAACCGCAAAAAGTAAAGTGTCAGCTCTAAATCCAAAGGAAATTAAAGTTGGTAAAGCTTTTGAAACTTCTATGAGGTGTTCTTGGTGACTTTTTCAGAAATCAGCACGCAACTATCAGAAGAACGAACCGATAGGTTCCGATTCTATTATAATGGATTACGTAACGAATCTACCTCCTTCCGATCATCTGAGGGAATAATGCAGGCTTTATCCTCTTACGGACTCAAGAAAAATTTGAAATCAACTAACGACACAATCAATCATATCTTAGCCCAAGTGTTAAGTATTGAAGACGTGCTAAATCATCCAACTGATGAACTTTAAACAAAAATACAAAAGACTGAAAACAGCACTGATAATACTTTCAATAGCTGTTTTTGGTTTTTTCATTTACAAATACAAAACAAGTTTGCTCTTTAGAACTTTTATAAAATTCACTTGATATGAATAAGAAAGAACGCAACGATAACATTTTCAAAGCCTCCATTGTGTTTGCAATTTTGGCAATCCTTTGCTTGATCACAAAGTTTCAAAGATCATTTACCTATGTAAGCAATTTCATAGGTTTTCACGGTCGTGGCAAATATGGCTCCGGTGGCGCTGGCGCTGGTGGGGTTTACTGATGCCTGAAAAAAGACACGTTTGCCTACATTGTAAAAAGAAACGATATGAATCTAAGATGATTCATATACATATAAAAGGTGATAAATCAGTAAAACAGGATGATTTTATTCACTGGTTTTGTAAGTCTTCCAGATCATATAGAAAATCATGTTGGGATATTTACAGTGAAAAATTAATGACTTTTCATCATCGAATTTTATCAGATATCAAAATAAATAGATCTCAATTGTCCAAGATCTAGGACAATCGTCCGGATTAATGTCCGACCAGACCGGACAATTTAGCTGGAGACATAAAAAAGGCGCTTACCTGCTCTAACAAGTAAACGCCAGAATTGAAACTGAGCTTTCGCTCAAATCCAAATGAACAAATGAATATACGGAACAAAAACCTTAAAGTTATAATAGACACAATAATATTAACAGTGCTGGCACTGTTAATGCTTATAAGTCTAACATTAATCATAGAAAGCTTTAGGGGGTATCACTCAAGAAATACGGGATATATTGAAAACGAGAATCCAAATACTCATATACAGGATTCGTTTCTGGTTGCATATGAACCGACCAATTCGGAACAAAACGCACCTTTCCAGAATGGACGCACAGAAAACTGCTTATTTGAAGCGTTGCATCGCATCCGATATACCAGTTCGCAAAATACGACTCATCTTCAATCGCTCAAGGAAACCAACATTCGTAAAAAGGCGATATTCGAAGAATCATATAAAGATATACGAATAGAAGTAGGCTGGTCTTCTATTCCCAAACGTAGCCCCCATCTTAGAGGATGGGGGCTTTTTTTTGGCGCTAGCCAATGCCCCCCTCTTGATCTCTATAGAATAACTGACCGCAAGCCTAAAATATGACAGTAACGGCTCTGCCGTTACCGATTAAAGACAGAATAAATTTCCTATCGAAGGAAAAACCCCGTAAAAAAGACGGCAATGGGGAAAAACTGTCTGAGTGCCCTACTCCTATCACTTTTGGAGCAAAATTATTTAAACTCTTAGATTATCGTTTCTACGATAATCCACCTGCAAGAAATAGCGGAACGTTTACCATAGATTGTAATCGCAAAAGTTGCCCTTACTGTTCTGAAAAGAACAGGAAAAAGCTCGTTGCGCATTACACAAGGATTTATTCGGCTATGCCGAATGTGAGTGTACTTACTTTGACCATTGACCCGAAAGTATTTCCTTCCATTCGCTATAGTAGGCATTTTCTGGTTGACACTTGGAGCCTTTACCGGAAACGGATAAACAGAGAGCTTAAAAAAAGGAAACTTCCTCCCCTTGTCTTTACAATGATGTTGGAGCGAACGGAAGTAGGTCGATATCATGCGCACGTTATAACGAATATAGACCTGCCCTATCAAATCATTCAAGATCATTGGATGGATTGCGGTGGTGGTATATCGATGTATTATGATCGTGACATACCAAAGGATATGATTCCCCGTGTTGTTGGCTACAATGTGAAATACATATTTAAAAAGTACGATTCAACAAAGTATGAACGTGCATTGATGAACTCTCTAGGCATATCAATAAATAGTAAAGCTCAAAAAGAAATAAGGCTTGAGGCTATGGCGGAACAGTTGAACTCAAGTGTCAAAGAAACATCAGAAGGAAAAAAGTTCATCGATAAACAGCCTTTCGAAAAGATACAGTGGAAATATGATCTCCCTGAATCAATAGCCAGTAACCAGCAATACGATCTACAATATGTATCGCCCTACTCTGTCCCAAACTATAAATATGAATGTAAAGGCGGTCACAAAATGACGGTTATTGATATGGATACAGGAGAAATCATAAGGGAATATGACCGGATGTCCAGAGTCTTAAAAAAATGGCTTCGAGATAAAAGAAGAATAGCAAAGCGTAGGAACAAAATTAAGTTCAAAGATAAGAAGACGGGTAAGTGGTATGACCTCGAATATGGCAAAGAACCGCAACTAAGATAGATTTGTGTACCACAAATGTAATACAACTGTGGTACGCTATGGGGCTAAAATACCACGTAAATTTGTTCATGATAATTTCAATCCTACTAAGAAAACTGTACAAAATTATGACCAAAAAGAAAATGCAAGTAACCAAGATTGGTTTTGCTTTAACAATTGCAGGCACTGCGTTTGCCTCTCTAATAGCTGGCATTGTCTATGCTAAGAAAAAAGGAGTCGCTTAATGAGGTCGCTTAAGGAACTACACTCGGAAGAGTTCACAACTGGCGGTACTAAAACCGTCAAATTCGATATCAAAAATACACCAATCCAAAGATTGGGATTAGTAGGTATTGGAAGCGTTAATTTTGGAAGCTCAACTATCACAGTTGTTGAAGTCAAGCAAGGCGGAAAGGGTGTAACTCTTCATTCAGCTACACCGCTTAGCCTATACCTTGCTAAAAATGATGGCGATTATGGTGCTGTTGCTGATGATGGCGGAAACGAATATCTAGACATTGATTTAGGTATGTATTTCACTACTTCAACCTTTTATCTAGAAGTAACATTGAAAGTCAATGTTTCAAATACCCCGAGTACTGGAACTGGTGTTTTCTGTTTCCCTGTAATTGGTGATCTTGAAGAAGCTCACAAGTTCAGAGTTCTTGAAATCACTGATAAGCAATCAACTACTGAAAACTGTGTTGAAATGTTTATTGAAGATGGTGGTGATCAAATGCTTGATAGTCCTTGGACTATCGAAGTCAAAACTCCGGCATATTCTGACATAATCGATTCTCGAGCTATCGTTCATAACAGCTATGTTTATGCAGAGCGCGAAGGTAGTATCCCGCCTGAGAATATCACTATTCACAAGTTTTATGAATCGGATTATGACCGTCCTACGGTTGTCACTCTTGATAATAAAACTGGCTTTACTGTGTATGCAATTGTACTCGAAAAGAAAATTCAAGAAGTAGCCGATTCAGTTTTTGAAATCGAGCGTTTGAATGAGCTTAACGATTCTGCACTTGATACAGGTTCGAATGAAACTTATGAAGCTGACCTTTTAAGCGATCTTTAAATGAGGCGAGTATCTCGAAGCAATCGAGTAGTTAGAAAAAGAGTAAACCGTGCCCAAAGGCGTGGTTTACTTTCCCAACTCTCCGCCCAAGAAAGCAGGCTCAAAAAGGTAACTAATGAGCTTCAAGGCGTTAAAAAAAAAGCCAATTTGATAGACAAATCAGTGGCAATAATGGAGAAAATACTATGAGTCGAGCAAGCAGAAAAGCTAGGCGCAAGCGTAGACGTAAAAAAAGACGCAAGGCTCTAGGCAGATTTGCCAAAAGAGTTTACAAAGCTCCAAGAAAAGCAATTCGTAGTAATTTAGTTCAATCCCTAGCATCAAATGCTGTTCCTGGATTAGGAACTGGAATACAGTTAGTGAAAAGCTTAAGAGGAAATAATTCCTCGGCAAAGAAAAACCCTTTACAGGATATAATTGATGGAATTTTTTCTCCAAAAGATGACACTTCTAATGGCTCTGGTCAAAAAGAAGATAACAGTAACAATGAACCTCGATCTAAAAATAATCAAACTTGGTTTGACAATATCATTTCTAAGTTTGTTAATATTTTTCTCAACCTATTTAATTAATTAATCATGTCGTATAACAACAACAATAATAACTCAAATAAACGAGACGTTTTTCTCGTAGAGACAGAAGCCCGTAACGGTGGTAAAGGATATTTCAAAGGCAGTTTTGATACTGGTGGTGGAAAAATGGTCGAAATTACCACTTTTGGTGAAACTGTAGAAATCGGTAAAGGTCGCAACGCTGGCAAAACTGCAATCGTAGCACGTTGCAAGAAATGGAAGCGAAAGCAACAATCAAGAAATAACGGTTCTTGGTAATGGAATTTTTAAGTAATCCACTTGAAAACCTAAAGGATAAGGCGATAGCCCAAGCTCAAATACTTATGCAGAGTCCAATTGTAGTTGGAGCGATTGCTTTAGTTCTTATCTGTGCTTACTTCTTTCGTGATAAATTAGGTATTAAACCTGACCACAAAGAAGAAATTTCAAACGAAACGAAAAAACAAGATGCCGACAGCTCTACCTAGTTCAGGATATAAAACTATAAACATCTCAAACGGTGTCCTAGTTCATTTAGAGACTGTAAGCCCTTGTTACATACGTGATGAAGAGCAAAGAGGGGTAACTAAGTTTACCCCTCCTGCTTTGTTTTACGTTCAAATGGTTAGTGCAACTTTGTACGTACCTGACGATGCTAATCTTTCAGATTCAAACTTTCAAGCAAACGAATTAACAATACTATTTTGAAAAAGCTAATCGCATACTTTTGGATTCTATTTTATACAATTCGATACCGGGTTAAACTTGGTTTGATCTCTTCGGTTGCCCAAATGGAGAGTACCTGGAACCCAAATGAAACCACACATCCTGACGGCAAAAGTTACGGTTTACTTGGTATAAATTTCTCGGGCGGAATACATCGAGATTATAACAAGAAAAACGGTGCTGATCTCAAGCCTCAGCAAATAAAAGACTCAATACGTTTACAGGTTTTGTTATCCTCTTGGTATTTAGGAAAAGAAATTCCGAGAATGTTGGAATACTACAAAATCCCAGAGAACTTGCTAACAATTATTGGCTCTTATAATGCTGGAATTGGAAGAGTAAAAAAGTTCAATGCTAATCCTATTACAAACCCTCTACCAGATCGAACTTTAGTATATCACACGAAAGTTCAATCTCAAATATTCAAAAGAAAAATCAATCAAATACTAGCTTATATGTCTATTTTTGTCGTATTATTCTTGCCGGTAATCGGTATAAAATTATCTACTAATCCAATCAGTTTTAAAAAACTGAAACGGAAATTTTCATAACCATCATAGTAGAACACACTGAACGGAACACGGCTTGTCAAGTCCGCGTTCGCGCGCCTCGAAGAGGTTGACTTTATAAGGTGTGTGTAGAGAGGTAACTTTACATAAGATGGTAATAGGCTTTTAAATATGCCTAGACACCGAAAAACGACCTCCCTTCATACTTTCACCTTTATAAATTATAGGATAAATATCTATATACCTAACTTAAACTATGTTAGTACTTCTTAATAAAAACAATATGTTAATTAAGTTTCGGTAATCAGGTGCCCTTTTTACTTAAGCAGAATCATCTTAATAGTTTCTGTAGTACTTCCGCTGGTGAGTCTCAGGTAATAAACTCCGCTTGCTAAGCCTTTTGCGTCCCAGGAAAGCTCTCTCGACCCTGCAGTTTCAAACCCGTCTTTAAGTATGGCCACTTCTTTTCCGGTCATTGAGTACACAGTGAGTTTTATGTTTGTGGCTGATGGAATATTGTAACTAATGGTTGTAGTTGGATTAAAAGGATTCGGATAGTTCTGATTGAGGCTTATACCTGATGGTAAATCAGTTTTGCGTTCGTTAGAAGTCAAATTTGGAGCTATAATTTTTACAGTAAATCGATTATGTCCGTTTTTGAGTTTTAAAGGTCCACTATGAAATCTAGTTGCAAAAGATTGATCGTTTTTGATTTTTTGAGACTCTTCATAAAACTCATAGGTTTCATCCTGCTCAATTTTGAAGCTAAATTTTTCATATTCATCAACCAGATGGATTTCATACGGAAAACTTTCAGAATACTCCCAACTTAATTCAAGTCGGTCTTCAACATTAATAGATTGAATAGCTAAGCCAGTTGTCAATAAGTCTGTAAAATCAGTTGAAACAGAATGAACGGATTTATTGATTCCGTTATCACTACAAGCTAGTACCGCATGTTCATTTATTGTTGGTTGTAATTTGGTTGCATCATAAATATCCCAGCTTTGGCTGGCATTCGGATGAAATGTTATCCGGCATCCTTTATCGTAGGTTTTATTTGACCTGAGATTGAACTGAACAAAAGGTAGTTCTTCCAATCTTTTCGAATAATTGGCGATTGTAGCGTCAGATTCTGTTTTTCCGGAGGTTGGAAATGTAATACTTGTGGCTGAGTTAACAGATGGAGCTTCAACCCAAAACCCCTGCCATGGTTTCAAAATGGTACTGGAACGAGCCACAGTTGAATATAATCCAGCATTTAATACATGAATATTTGCCTGTAGAGTATTAACTGAAGTGATGGTATTAGCATCAAAATTACTTTGAAAAGGATTCCCGACTAAGGTAAAATATGAGCTACTTTCTAAGGTAGTTGTATTTAAAGTTACAGAAACATCGGAGGAAGGCTCACTCCCACTAAGATCCAAAGAAATTGGTAGTTTAGTACTGCCCGCAGTCAGGTTGTCAAAGAAGTAAACTGCAAGCCCTTCACCATTTGTTAATGTTGTACTTAAAGTAGAAGGTGTTTGGTATGAACCATTACTATTATAGGTATAAACATTAGGGTCAGAAGCATCTCCAATACCTTGTGTTGCAATGTCATCAGAGAGTTCATTTAGAGTTGAGGCATTGCCTGGAATCGAAATGAGCCTCCATCCTGCTGAACCTTGAATTAAAGCTTCAGGGTTTTTTGAGGATTCGATTCCCATGCTATATCCTGGGGTTGCTACTAATGTAGCATTAGCGTTTGACGAGCTTATATCAAAAACTTTCCAGTAACCATTACTTGTTGTATTTCCACTTGTGGCCTTTGAAGTTTGCCCAAAGCTCCCATCATTAGGTAATGCACTAAATACACGATAAGCAACTTGTTCATCACTAAAATCGGATGCACTCCCAATATTATCCTTTGCGAAAGAATCGATTGTATCAGGTGTTGAAGATGCATTTTTTACCAGGATATACTTATCGTTTCCTGTATGATTGATGGAACTTGTGTTCTGATCAACTAAACTATCTCCTAACACGGTTTGGACTCCATTTGATGAATTATCATCTCCAACAACATAAAAATCTTTTGTAAGGATCGAACCGGTTAGTGAAATCGTAGATGACACACTTGTGGAAGCATTTGTATATCTAAGCAAAGCCCAATCCCCGGTTGAAAGGTTTATATCAGAATCTGAAGTGTTGAAGAGCTCAACATACTTTACAGTCCCGCCATTAGCTTCATATACCTCAGATATTATAATATCTGAGGTTGTATCAGAGGATGCACTTCCAGAAGTAAAATATGCTCGCCTAACCAAAGTAGTATCATGTATAAAGGGGTTTCGGTTTCCCTGTACTCCTTCAACTCTGAGGCTCCTGGCTACTTCCGCAGCGTCAACAGGATCTTGCTGATGCCAGGTGTATAAAATTGATTTCATACCCTCAAAAAAAGCGTCATTATCCTGGGTGTCATTAACTACATCGCTGTTTGTTTCATAAAGCGTCCAGAAATAAAACATAGCACGGGCTACGTTTCCTTTGTGATCTTCTCTCGGTTCAAAGACGGAATTCGCATATTCACTATAGGAGTTAATATCAGAAGATGGAATGGAAGCCACACTCCCACCATTTTTCCAATACCACCAGGAAGTAGTTGTATTGTCATCAACTTCACCAAACGGGTGATTACTACGGGACTGGTTTGGTGAACTCCAGCTCGGGAAAAGATGATGAATATCTCCTCTCATTGGCTCAGCATTATCATAAAAGCTCTGAGGCCAGGAATGTTCTGTGTTAAAGCTTAAAGTTGTGGTATCTCCACCATCTATCAGATCGAAATCAGGAGTCCTGGTGCCATCGGCCATTGCTCTTAATCCGGAATAGACACAAGTAACGCTATCAGTTTCATCAACATCTAATGTGGTATACATCGAATCTCTGGCAGTATCGTAGTTTTTGGGAGAACTAGGATAATAGTTTGTTCTCAGGTAAACGATTAAAGTGGAGTCATTCAGAGTTGGGGCTATGGAGTCAGTCTGTGCCCAAATATTTCCTAAAAAGAGAAGTGAAAAACAAACAACTAACAATGCCTTTCTAACCATATATCTATACCGCTTAATATATATCTAACATAATTCTGTACTCAAAGTATTGCAGTAAATTTAATGGCTTAATAACTACAAATCTATTTAAATGAGAGCTCAGTAAATGTGACAATCAAATATTGAGACGGCCTTTATGTATCTATAAATATGTTAGTTAAAGATTTTATCAACTTGAGCGCTTACTAATAGTTTAATTTCAGTTTTTAGTAGCCTGAGAGCGAGCCTTGGATTCTACTCTCATGATTTCTTTAAGAGATAGTCTTACCTCAATCAAGAAAAACGCTTCCATTCCTAGTTAGCTATCTATTTTATAAGTACTTATTGTAGATCTATAAAACGAGCTGTTTTTGCTATTTACTTTAAAAGTGAAAACAGATAGACTACAAGAGTAATTTTTATGAAAAAAATCTCTCGAAATACCACCCTTTTAAATCATATCGTGTTCTGCGTTGGCACGGCTATGATGATTTCTACGATTACTATTATTACCCCTTAGGGGGTACATATTTACATATCACATCTAAGGATATATTCCTACATTAAAACGCTCAAAACTCACAAACGTTCATCGAAGTTATTACATGTTAGTTCTAAAATTTGGCGGCACTTCTGTTGGTAGTGCCGAAAGCCTTAAACACGTCAAAGAAATTGTCTCGGCAAGATCCGAAGAGGATAAGCAAGTTATTGTTGTTTCTGCTCTTGGAGGTGTTACAAACTCATTGGTTAGTTGCTCATCATTAGCTTCCTCAGGAGATGAGAATTATGAAAAACTCCTCGAAGAAATCGAAATACGTCATATTGAATTATGTAATTCACTTATTCCTGTTTCACTTCGAAGTAACACCATTACCAAGGTCAAGCTTTTACTGAATGATCTGGAGGATATTTGCAGAGGTGTATTTCTTATTCGCGAACTCTCCCCTCGTTCAAGCGATCACATTCTTAGCTTCGGAGAAAGGCTTTCATCAGTAATTATTACAGATTATCTGACTTCCTCAGGACTAGACGTTGACCTTCTTGATCCCAAAAAATTAATTAAAACCGACGGGCAATTTGGTAATGCAGTTGTTGACCTGCCCCTCACCTACTCAAATTTGGAATCAGAGCTTAAGAAAGCCGTTTCTGTGAGTATTTGTCCGGGTTTCCTAGCATCCTCTAATATAGATAATCATACTACTACCTTAGGCCGTGGAGGATCGGATTATACTGCAGCGCTTATTGCTTCTGCAATTAATGCTGAGGTGCTTGAGATTTGGACAGATGTGAGTGGAATGATGACTGCTAATCCAAAGTTGGTGCCTCTGGCCCATCCCATAAAGGAGCTTTCATACGAAGAGGCAATGGAACTCTCTCACTTTGGTGCAAAGGTAATCTACCCTCCTACTATCCAGCCAGTTTTAGACAAAGGTATTCCTATCGTAATAAAGAATACTTTTTCTCCTGATGATTCAGGAACAAAGATTACCAGTAAGGGAGATGAAAATGGCAACTGGATAAAAGGTATCTCTTCTATTGAAGATGTAGCATTATGTACTCTATCTGGCTCTGGAATGGTTGCTGTTCCTAACTTTTCATACCGACTTTTTTCTGCCCTTAGCCGTGAAGAGGTAAATGTGATAATGATTACCCAGGCATCCTCAGAACATACCATTACAGTAGGTATTGCTCAGCAAGATGCTGACAGGGCTAAACAGAGTATTGAAAATGAGTTTGAGAATGAGATTCAACAAAGGAAAGTAAACCCGCTACAAGTCGAGAAAGACCTTTCTATTGTTGCCATGGTAGGAACGAGAATGAGGCAGCAGGTTGGAGTGAGTGCAAACCTATTTGATACCTTGAGCCATAACGGGATAAATGTAAAAGCGATAGCCCAGGGTTCAACAGAGCTGAATATATCTGTTGTTGTGGATAAAAAGCATCTTGCTAAATCGCTCAACTCGCTTCATGAAAGTTTCTTCCTGTCAGATTTGAGGAAGTTCAATCTCTTTATGATTGGGGTCGGTAATGTTGGAAAGACATTCCTTTCACAAATTCAAAAGCAAAGTGATTTCCTTGCAAAGGCTTTTAAGATTAGTCTTAATGTAGTTGGCCTTTCTAATTCAAAGAAAATGTATTTCAGCCAGGATACCATTGATTTGAAGAGCTGGGAAGAAGAATTGAATGAAAAGGGTGAAAAAATGACCTTAGAAGGCTTTCAACAGAAGATGGTGTCAATGAACTTAAGGAATAGCATTTTCATCGATTGCACTGCGAGCCATGATATTCCAGAATTATATGAAGCCATATTAACGAACAGTATTTCAGTTGTTACACCAAATAAAGTAGCCTGCTCGTCTGAGTTTGATACTTATTTGGGATTAAAGAAAACAGCCACGAAATACCGCGCGAGATTTCTTTTTGAAACGAACGTTGGAGCTGGCCTGCCTGTAGTTTCTACAGTTAGTGATTTACTAAAGAGCGGTGACCGAATTTATAAAATTCAGGCTGTGCTATCAGGTACTTTAAATTTCTTGTTTAATAATTACGACGCTACTCAAAAATTCAGTGATGTAGTTAAAGCTGCTCAGGCTGCAGGATACACGGAGCCAGATCCGAGGATAGATTTAAGTGGTGTGGATGTGATGCGGAAGATCCTGATCCTGGCTCGGGAAAGTGGGTACAAAATGGAGTTAACTGATATTAAAAACGAGTCTTTTGTTCCTGAAGAATGTATGAATACCAATTCAATTGAAGAGTTTTATGAGAAACTGGATGAGTACGATCATGTATTCCAGGAGCTATATAAAAAAGCTTCAGATCAGGGAAAAAGAATAAAGTACGTAGCAACTTTTGATAATGGAAAAGCAAAATCAGGCTTGGAAACATTTGGAGTTGAACATCCCTTCTACGAGCTTCAAGGCAAGGATAACATTGTTTTATTCAATACAATGAGATATGATGAACAGCCGCTTGTTGTTAAAGGTGCCGGTGCCGGTGCTGATGTTACGGCTTCAGGAATATTTGCCGATGTTATGAGAATCACTTCAACATAAAATTAATGGATAAAATAAAAGTATTTGCCCCCGCTACAGTAGCAAATGTGGCATGTGGTTTCGATGTAATGGGCTTTGCTCTCAATTCCATTGGTGATGAAATTGTTGTTTACAGGACAGCGGAACCTGGTTTAAGAATTAATAGCATTACCGGTTGTGAAGGTTTACCAACCGAACCGGATAAGAATGTAGCAACAGTAGCAGTCCAGGCTATGTTAGACTCATTAGATGAAGCTCCTGGATTCGGATTTTCATTTGATCTTAGAAAGAATGTAATGGCTGGAAGTGGTTTAGGTTCAAGCGCTTCTAGTTCATCAGCAGCTGTAGTTGCTGTTAACACTTTATTGGGCAACCCTTATTCGAAAAAGGAGCTGGTTTATTTTGCAATGCAAGGCGAAAAAGCAGCCACCGGAATACCTCATGCTGACAATGTTGCTCCTTCAATTCTTGGGGGGTTTACACTAGTTCGAAGCTATAATGAACTTGACGTTGTAGAACTTGATTATCCGGAGGAATTATATGCCACAATCGTTCACCCTCAAATAGAGGTTAAAACTTCGGACTCTAAGAAAATCCTAAAGAGCCAAATAAGCCTGAAAGATGCTGTAACGCAATGGGGTAAAGTTGGAGGTTTAGTATCGGGTTTAGCAAAAGGTGATTATGGTTTAATATCCCGATCATTACAAGATGTAATCGCGGAACCTGTACGATCTATGCTTATACCTTTATTTGTTGAGGCTAAAGGAGCAGCTCTCGAATCCGGAGCATTAGGATGTAGTATTTCAGGTTCCGGGCCTTCAATTTTTGCTCTCGCAAAAAATAAAAGTACTGCTGAAGAGATATCTGCAGTATTCAAAAACTTATATCAATTAAATGGTATTGAAGCTAACGTTTATGTCTCAAAGATTAACCCAACTGGTGCGGAGGTAATCGATTGAAATACTACAGTACTAAAGGATCGGTTGAACCTGTGTCTTTCCAGGAAGCAATATTTAAAGGTCTTCCGGAAGATAATGGGCTCTATATGCCAGAAACTATTCCGGAACTTCCCCCCTCCTTTTTTGACAAAATATCCGGCTATTCATTACCTGAAATAGGTTTCCAGGTAATTAAACCTTATGTGGGGAATGAAATTTCAGATGAAGACTTAAAGAAAATTATAGATGAAACACTAAGCTTCGATATTCCATTAGTTAAGATAAAAGATGATACATACTCATTAGAGCTTTTTCATGGCCCTACGCTTGCGTTTAAGGATGTTGGAGCACGATTCCTTGCCCGTGCTCTTAGTCATTTCACAAAAAAGGAAGACAAAAAGCTAACTGTTTTGGTAGCCACTTCCGGAGATACTGGCAGTGCTGTAGCTAATGGATTTCATAATGTTCCCAACATTGAAGTGGTTATCCTCTATCCTTCTGGTAAGGTGAGTGAGTTCCAGGAACAGCAAATGACAACACTGGGCGGAAATATCACTGCTCTGGAAATTGACGGAACCTTTGATGATTGCCAAAAGATGGTGAAAGAAGCATTCCTGGATGAAGAGCTGCGATCTACCCTAAATCTTACTTCGGCCAATTCTATCAATATGGCCAGGCTTCTGCCACAAAGCGTATATTATTTCCATGCCTTTGCCCAGCTTAGTGACGAAGAAAAGAAAAATGTTGTCTTTTCGATACCAAGTGGGAATTACGGTAACCTGTCAGCTGGTTTGATTGCTCAAAAAATGGGTTTACCAATAAAGCACTTCCTGGCTTGCTCAAATGCTAATGACACCGTTCCCTCCTATCTTTGGAATGGAAATTTCATACCCAAGCCAAGTGTATCTACCATTTCGAACGCAATGGATGTTGGGAACCCAAGCAATTTCATTCGGATGTTGGATATTTTTGAAGGGAGCCACAGAAAGATGTCAGAAAGAGTTTCAGGGTATGCTTATACCGATGATGCTACCAGAGATGCCATTAGAAAGGTGTTTGCCTTAACTGGTTATGTACTCGATCCACATGGTGCTGTGGGTTATTTGGGACTATCAGATTATATGAGTTTTAATAATGGAACAGGTATTGTTTTGGAAACTGCACATCCGGTTAAGTTCAAAAAAACTGTAGAGGAAGAACTAAGCCTAATAATTAAAATTCCTTTACATATTACTACTACTAATTTGGCAAAAAAAAGCGTTCCTTTATCCAAAGATCTTAAGGAATTCAAAACCTTCTTAATCGGGTAGATTAAAGCATGTTAAAATCGTGGGTACAAAGGATAAACTCGCCATGGGTGGTTATGGGACTTTCTATAGCTATATCTGAGGTGTTCTATGTCATTTTTAGTTTAATCATTTACGGGAAAGTATATCCTATTGGTATTTTCCTTTCTTTAATAATTCCGGCAGTAGCCTCTTACCCTGTTTCCGCAATAATGCTTGCTTATCACAAAGAGATTGAGCAAAAGAAAAATGAACTTGAGCAGTTAAATCTAGTCAACAATAAGCTGTTCTCAATCATAGCTCACGATATAAGAAGTCCTCTTTCAAGTGCACATGGAATGGTAGACTTGCTAGTGTCTGGTAAACTTTCACTTGAAGAAGGAAAAAGGCATTTGCACGATATAGCAACTACGGTTGAAAACCTGATGGTTTTCCTGGATGACCTTTTATTATGGTCAAAGAAGCAAATAGACAAAGAACCTCTTCAGCCTGAGAGGTTCAATACTGAAGAAGTTTTATCCAATACCATCCAGCTTTATAAAGGTATAATCAATGGTAAAGAGATAAGGCTCAAGGTATATGAAATTGACAGCGAGATATTTGCAGATAAAGGAACCTATTCATTTGTGGTAAGAAACATTCTTCAGAATGCAATTAAGTACACACCACAAGAAGGAACTATTAGTATTTCAATTACCCAATGCTCTGAGTATGTGGCTACAACAATAGAAGACTCTGGTACAGGGATTGACCCTGAAAAACTTGAAAAGATACTGAACAGGTCCAGATACAAGTCTTTAGCAGGTACAAACAAAGAATCAGGTACAGGTTTTGGGCTTAAAACAGTAATGGAATACCTGGATTCACAAAACGGTAAACTGGAAATCGAATCAGTTGTAGGATCAGGTACAAAAGTTTCTATAGTACTCCCAAAAGAGAGCTAGTTTTCTTTTCTTGACTCTTCGTTATAACCTAACCTGATTTACTATGTCTTTCCTCAAGAGTACAACGTTTTTACTTTTTCTATTTTTAAGCTCCTCACTTTTTGCACAAGATCCTACGAGATTTCAAAGTGAAATCGATGTAATACAGGAGAAGCAATTTAAGATCGATAATTCAAAAGAAGTTGTAGTATTCACAGGGAGCTCGAGTATAAGAATGTGGCGTGATGTACAGGATTATTACCCTCATATAAATGCTATTAATACTGGATTTGGGGGCTCTCATATGAGTGATTTGCTACACTATTTAGATGTACTGGTACTCAAGCACAACCCAGATAAAGTATT
>JAVKDP010000081.1:0-30557 GCA_040222185.1 Balneolaceae bacterium
GTAATAGCAATTTTCATCCTGTTAATTGCCTGTATTAATTTCATGAATTATACCACTGCTCATAGTACACGTCGTGCCCATGAAGTTGGAATGAGAAAAGTGCTAGGTGCATACAGAAAACAGTTAGTTGCTCAATTTCTAGGCGAGTCAGTTCTTACAAGCTTTATATCTCTTGTAGTCGCTCTTATTTTAGCATGGCTGATTATGCCATTCTTTTATCAATACCTGGGTAAACCTTTCTTTCTAAACTATAGCGATACAGTGTTTCTTATAAGTTCAATCGTTGGCATTGGCTTACTTACGGGTTTAATCTCCGGAATCTATCCTGCCCTGTTTCTTTCCGGGTTTAAACCGTTGCTTATTCTAAAAGGCTCTTTCTCTTCAAAGAAGACAAAGAATGTCCTTCGAAAAGGATTGGTAGTATTCCAATTCTCTGTATCTGTTTTTCTCTTTATTGCAACTTTAATTGTATACAACCAGCTTAATTACATGAAAAATTATGAACTGGGTTTTGATGAAGATCAGTTACTGGTTTTAAATTCTTCGCTTAGCCAGTCGCTAGGAGCAGATTATGATGCTTATACAAACAAGTTGCTGGAGAACCCTCGTATTAAAGCCGTAACTAATTCTTCTGCCCTTCCGGGTCTTGGGGGTGGCGGTGATTTATATACCCAGGTTGATGGCTCAGCAGATGATGGTTTCCAATTGTCGGAAGCTTATGGAGATTTAAATTTTACCGATGTGCTAGGCCTGGACCTTATTGCTGGAAGGAAGTTTTCAGAGGACATTGCACTGGATCAGGGAATTCCTGATGAAACCGGTAGAGTCAGGGAGGTTTCAGTTATTCTGAATGAAGAAGCAGTGGCTCGTTTTGGCTGGTCATCCCCTCAAGAAGCTCTTGGAAAGCAAATTGTACGCGATCCAAATGCCATTGATTTTACAGGTACGGTTGTAGGGGTAGTCCGAAATTTTAATTACCAGTCTCTACATAATCCAATCCAACCATTGGCCATAATCTCACAACCAAACTATAGATTTATAGCGGTCAAGCTCGATCCTACAGATATGCAAAGTACGATCTCATTTATTGACGAAGTTACTTCTGAATTTAACCCGGAACTTACATTCGAATATTCTTTTCTTGATCAAAATCTTCAACAACAATATGAGGAAGAACAAAGAACAAGTGAGGTGTTTTCATATATTTCATTTTTAGCCATTTTTATAACCAGCCTGGGCTTATTTGGGCTTGCAACCTTTGTAACCCAACAAAAAACTAAAGAAATCGGCATCCGGAAAGTTCTCGGAGCCAATACAACTGAAATCTTGCTAGACTATGTAAAGAGTTTCGTTATGCTGGTTTTCATATCCTTCCTGCTGGGAATGCCACTTGCATACTTTGTAGGTTCTGATTGGCTATCAGATTTCCCTTTCAGAATTGATATCGGATTCGAAATCTATTTATTGGCAGCGACCTTTACATTTATAATAGCTTTCTTAACCATTGGATATCAAACGTATAAAGCAACTCATATTAATCCGGTTGAAGCTCTAAAGGGGGATTAGTCTTTACCCTTTATATTCATAGAAAGGTAGTTTTGTAGACTTTCTACATTTCTTATGTCTCAAACTTTTCCGGAGCTGGTTATAAGATCGACTAGAACCTGATCCAGTTTCGGTCTTCCAGCCATTGTATTAGTGCAGGTAAAAACGTAATTGAAGTAAACAAGGTCATTCCAATACCAATTACCGCCATTATTCCTAAAGACTGTAATCCGGGATGTGCGGTAAATATTAATCCTGCAAAGCCAAGCATGGTAGTAATTGAACCCATGGTTATATGCTGCCCTGTACTGGAGAGCACCGCCCACATACTATTCTTTCCTTCCTCCCGGTATCTATGAGCTAAATGAACTCCGCTATCCTCTCCGATTCCCAAAATTGCAGGAAGCACAACGAGATTATAAAAGTTGAACTGGAAATCGAAAACCATCATGATACCAAATAGCCAAAGCAAGCCAACTAATAACGGAAGCATGGCAATTAGTGACCAACGGAAAGACCTGAAAGTGAAAATCATAAAGAGATAAATAATTATGAAAGTAGCTCCTACCATATATGGACTTTCCGTTCTCATCAAATCAAGCATAGATGCAGCTACAATACTCGTACTTGCTGCATGGTAGACCTTTCCATTATCAATGATGACCTCAGCGATATCATCCTTAAAAGCGATTGATTTTCGTCCATCAGAAAGCCCTACTGATGGATAGATAATAACAAACCTGCCAACCTCTCCATCTCTCGTAATAAAACGGGATTTTAAATAGTCCGGAATTTGATCGATAGTGAGCGGTTCTGTAGTCTGAGCTGCTCTTCTGAGGTTGTCTAAATCTTCACCTTCTTTATTTACTATAAATGGATCTTCTAGTAATTCCCTGATATTAGCAATAGCATCAAGCTTAGCATCTGATTCTTCTTCTGTAGCCGGGAACCTCTCCTGAAGTGACTCAATACTTTGAATGGTAGGTGAAGTAGTGTCAGAGTCCATTTTAAAGCGTAATACATCAATCAGTTCCCCTACTTCCTCATCGGAATCTGCAATTATATATGCAGGATTCCTTTTATTTGAATCACCTACCTGTCCTGCAACAGCTTTGAATTTCTCATACTCCGGGAATGTAGGCTCTAGCTTTCCAAAGTTGTATTCGAAACTCAGATTCCCACTAAAGGCAACAACAAGACCTGAAATTATTAACCCCAGGAATACAATTGTTCTGGCAAAAGGATATCTGCGGGTAGTAACTACATGCGAATTCCCATTATGATTGAATAGAATTAAATTGAACTTTTCAAAAATCACCAACAAAGATGGAAGAACATACAGCATAGTTAATAAGCACAAAATTATGCCTGTTCCTGATATAAATCCAAACTCTGAGAAACCCCTGAAATCAGCAAACATTAAAACATATAATGCACAAGCTGTTGTAAATGCACTAACAAGAATTGCTTCTCCTGTTTTGTCGTTCGTAGTATGAATAGCTTCCTCAACACTCATACCTCCCGAGCGAAGCTCAATGTACCGTGCGTAATAATGGATTCCATAATCGATTCCTAAACCGAAGAGAATTACAAAGAGTACCGAGGTCATTGTATTTAACATACCCAAGTAGAAATACGTTAAACCAAAGGTCCAGAGTAAACTGATTAATAATGGAATACCTATAATCAAAACCGGAATAGGCATTCGTATGATATGGCTCCATATGGAATATCCTTGTCCACTATCACCTCCTTTCCGGTAGTGAATGTACTTCTTGATGAAGAAGTAAAACATTACTAATAGAACTACACTACTTATTCCGGATGCAAAACTACCAACAACATCACGCATAATTGAGGTTAACTCTTCAAGGTGCCTCTTTAGCCTTCCACCAAACTGAACTTCCATATCAGGGTGAAATGATGCCGGATTAATAGCAGTGATAAGTGAGTCATAAACTGCAAACATATCTTCCAGGTACTGGATATCACTTTTCGAACCTGTTGGGAAAAACTTGAGTACCATTATTGTACTGTCATTATTTACAGGATATTCTGATGGCACCAATATCTCATAACTCTCTTTAAACTTATCCGCTTCTGCACCATCCTCCTCCTCTTCATCACCAAGATCAAAATAAAATGGACTTGCTTTTTCCTTTGCGTCCTCGATTTCTAGTTCTAGCCATTCGGTGATTTCGTCAAGCTCAGTATTACTTGCAAGGAATAAAGCATTATCCCTAATTACTGAGGTTTCCTTTCGATATTCTACTCTCTTAAAATAATTATCCTGGTAACGGGAGTAATATAATTCCAGGCTTTTCGGTATAAGAGCTTCTGCAAATGCTTTATTTGCTTCAAAGCTAGGAGACTTAATGGCGACCTGCATCTCAGTCTCACCGCCAACAGTCTCTTTGAGTTGCTCCAATGCCAGAACATTCGGATTATCTTTCGGGAGTAGATTGGCAATATCTGTATCAACCTTTAATTTAGTAGCATAGTACCCGCTTACAATTGCTAACCCCAGGCTAAAAAGCAGCACCAAAAATGGGTGCTTTATGTTAAGTTTTAGAAAAGGCTTAAACAGCCTCAGGATTTTTTTCATAAGAGTTTTAAGATCTTCACGTAATCATATAAGTTACCAATTAGATTATTTAAATTGGGAAAGATTCTTATACTTTTTTTTGAGAGATATTATCTATTTTTTTGTTAAAAAAACTGTGGTAAATAACGTTCAGTTTTAACTATTAATTATTGCTAACAAAATATTCCTCTCACTACTACGGTTTAATACTCTGTTAATGTTGGTACACTTACATTCACTACAAGCTTTAGGCATAATAAAACTATTCAATCAAAATACATGTACTTAAAGGGCATACTCTTATTATTTTTAACTCTTTTTCTTCCTATGGTTGCACATAGCCAGCAAGTATTGCGTACGCCCAATGGGATATTCAGAGATACAGAGCCTGAAGACTTTTTAGCAAAAAACCTTCCTTCCAAGTACTATAATGAACTCTACACTTATCAAATAAACCTTGAGAATGGAGTCCAGATCATCTACACCTTCTCGATAAACGACTTTGGTTCTTTTAAAGATAGAGTAACTGGCGGCAAGTTATCGGTAACCTGGCTTGATGGGGAAACCTATGTAGCGAACAAGGAATACCCTATTGATAAGTTTATAAATGAGGCTGACAGTAATAAAATAATACTACACCCCGAAAGGAATTACTGGGCATCTGGTAGCTTTAATGATGAGCATGTACTCAATTTTAAAACTACGAAAAATGGCGTGGCATATGACGTACGCCTGGTTTTATATGATATAGCTCAGGGTAAAATCTGGGGTGACGGTGTCTATCAATCAGAGAAAAATATATTCGGGCTATCAATACTAGTCCCTCACGCAAAGGTAAAAGGATATATTTCTATAAATGGAGAGCGTGTTGAAGCTAAAGGGGTTGCTGTTATGGATCACATCTATCAGAAAAACCTATCTACCAAATTTATAAAAAAGAGTTATCGAATTAAATCCGGTGATGCAGAAAATGGGTTCTTCTTCCACTATCTGCTGGTTGAAAATAACAAGTACACTATTCCAATCGGATATGGAATAAAGTATACCAATGGGGTTGCCAGGATGCTTACACCCGCAGGAATAAAATCAGGAGATACCAAAAAAACACATGGTGTTCGTCTAGATACAAACTTCCATATTAAATCTTACCAAATGGATAGCTTACATGTTAAAGTGACTGAACATTTCGATTCTTACTCTATCCTGGATGAGCTTGGTGGGATAAAAAAAATTATTGCGAAAAGGTTTGTTGGAGGAGAAGTTATAGAAATGAATGGAACCGCAACAGTGAACGGCGAACCTGCCTTCTTTAACTTTTTTACAGTTACTAACTGATAACTTGAGAATCAGCTTTTAAGATTAGAAAAGTATTTTTCAACATACTCTAGCATTTCGGGAGTATCTACATCTTGCCAAAAGCCATCTTTAATATCTACAGTGTACATTTTTCCTGTACTGGCTAAATCCTGTACACCATCAGAAATCGATGTATCTCCAAACTTTACATAGTGCTCTTCCAGTGAATCAATCAATGCTTTAGTACAAACAAATACACCAGTATCAATACAATTATATTCACTTATCTGTTTGCCAATTGATACTATTTGATCTCCATCGGAAAGTACTTTTGTTGCATCATCCATATCAAAAATGGTATCCACTTTATAATCGACAAGTAGTGCAGAAGAATCCGAATCTGGATGATAGTTCTTTGCTGTTTCCATTACACTATCACCAAGAACGTGATCTGCCATTGTCATTACGAATTCCTCGCCAACCAGCTCTTTTGCTGAAAGCACGGATACACCATTGCTCAAATCGAATCGTTCGTTATACACGAATTCAATAGGTGTTTCACCTTTATATGATTCGGTTATCGCGGTTTTGATTTCCTCATGTCCATGACCAAGAACAATGATTATACCTGAGCATCCCGCTTTTTGAAGACTTTCAATAGTTCTGAAAATGAGAGGTATGCCACCAACTGGGGTCAGAGGTTTAAAATCAGTAACAGGGTTTGATCCTTGTAAGCGAGAACCATAGCCCGCTGCCAGTATTAAACCTTTCCGACCTTCTTTGTTAGGCATAAATCAGCTTACTGCTTCTTCTTCAAAATTTTCAGATAAGTGAGTTACCGGTTTCTCACCACCAAGAACTCGAAGTGTATTCTTTAATCTGAAATGTTGAATAAAAATATCATGCTCAGTGATATGGCCTACTTTAACTTGTGGGCTTTTAAAATAGAATGATAGCCACTCCTGTATACCACTTTTCCCAGCTCTTTTTGCAAAATCCAGAAATAGAGCAAGATCCAATACAATCGGGGCTGCAAGAATTGAGTCACGGCACAGAAAATCTACTTTGATCTGCATATTGTATCCCATCCATCCAAAGATATCGATGTTATCCCAACCTTCTTTCTCATCACCACGAGGCGGATAGTAGTTAATTCGAACTTTGTGATAAAGATCTCCATAAAGATCCGGGTATACTGTTGGCTGAAGAATAGAGTCTAACACTCCTACTTTACTAACTTCTTTCGACTTGAAACTATCAGGATCGTCTAGTACCTCACCATCTCTGTTTCCAAGAATGTTTGTAGAAAACCAGCCTCTGATTCCAAGCATTCTGGTTTTAAAACCAGGTGCAAGAATAGTCTTCATCAAAGTTTGACCCGTTTTAAAATCTTTACCGGCAATAGGAACTCCTTCCCGCTCAGCTAATTGCTCTAGCGCCGGGAAATCAGCAGATAAGTTTGGCGCACCATTCGCATAAGGAACTCCTTCTTTGATCGCTGCATAAGCATAGAGCTGCGAGGGTGCTATTGATTCATCGTTGTTCCTCATTCCTTCTTCAAAAGCTTCAATGCTTTGATGACAAGCCGTTGGGTATAAATGAATCTCGGTAGAACCACACCACACCATTACAGCCCTGGTAGCTCCGGTTTCTTTAATCTGGTTGCGAATATCTTCTCTAAGCGCTTCAGCTAGTTTCATCTTGTTACTTAGGGACTTAACATTGTCTCCTTTTAGCAACTTCACATATTTTTGATCAAACGCAGCCGTCATAGGCTTGATTTGCTCAAGCTCTTCCTTAATTGGTTCAAGATCTTGTGGCTTTAATACATCCGCTCTTTTTGCTGCTTCGTAGACGTTATCATCAATTACATCCCATCCGCCAAAAACAATATCATCTAAACCAGCCAAATCAAGAAAATCCTTAATGAGAGGATTCCTGTTTTCTGATCTTGCACCCAGTCTAATAGTTTGTAGTTGTGTTAAAGAGCCAAAAGGTTTTGATAAATTTTTTCTTGCTGAAACTACCCCCGCCATAAAAGTAGTTGAAACTGCCCCCATTCCAGGTGTAAGTACTAAAAGTTTACCGTTGTGAGGTTCTATACTTCGGTTAGTCATCTATTTTTCTTTTTAAAATATTCAATTCAAGCAAGATACGTAAATTAATAAAGTGATGTTAACAGTTTCGCCCTTACATCGTATTCTTTTATTACTGATTCTATGCTCTCTTTTATTTCAGTATATTCTTCTCACTTTTTCGCAAACAAACCGGACGCTCTGAGTAGTAAAAATATGAATCAATTGAAGCAATTTTGACGTTTATGGCTTCAGATAAAGCTATCTCTTTCCTTGAGGGGCCCGGAATTCATCTAATCCCGACAAACAAACTTTCCACTCCTACTGGTTCAAGGTTTGGACATTTTTATGTTAAAGCAAACGGGCGGTTATCCAGCAGCTCACGAAATGAAGATTGGGCTATTTTTCTGGACGGAATTTTTATTCACGAATCTCCAAGTGCTATTAATGATGCAGATTACGCACTCGAGCTATTCCTCTCAAAAGGAATTGATGCTTTCCAGGAGGTAAATGGGTTTTTCAATATCCTGGTCATAAGTACCTCTGGTGATCAGGTGTTTTTTATAAGTGACCTTTTGTGTAGCAAAACGTGGTATGTGTATAATAATAAAAATATCATTTCCGTCTCCTCTACACCTGTTACTTTCTCTGAAATAGACCTGGAAATGTCTATAAGCCCACAAGCCTTATATGAACAAATAAGACTTCTTCATACAGGGTCCAATAGAACCTTAATGCAAGAAGTAAAACGTGTGTTACCGGGTTTTTCCTATAAAATTGAAGATGGTAAAAAACTTAAACAAAACAGGGTTACTGTATTTAAGCAAGAAGTAGACTCTTCCCTTTCTTTAGAAGACTGTGCAAAGCTACAAACTGATATTTGCTCAAATATAGTTAAAGGTGTACTGAGTCATGAGAAACTAAGAGATCTTCCAGTCCAGTTACCCCTCACAGGTGGACTTGATTCACGTCATCTTCTTGGAGAGTTAATTCAACAAGATGCCACACCTGACCTTTTTTGTCATGTCAGAATCCAGGAAAAAGATTATAAGCCTGTTAAAAAGATTGCAGATGAATTAAATGTGCCACTTAAGGCTCAAACACTTTCGGAATTAGATACCGGTGATTTATTACTAAGATGGATGAACAGAAGCGCAGGACTTGTGAATATCCATCAGTACTACTTATTTGCTGTAAAGAATCAAATATCAGAATCTAGTAGCATTAGCTTTAATGGGTATTTGATGGATTTACTAATGGGGATGGCTGTTAAAACAGATAGCTTAACCGCGAAGAGTCCTCATAAACCTGTTTGGAACCGCACTTACTCAAGTCCAACGATAAGAAAACTCCTGATTCCAGATGAAAAGCATTGGGAAAGTGTAACTGAAAAACTTTTTGTAGATGAGATAGAAAACTATGAAGGAGAACCCTGGTACAGAATGCTGATGCTTGATCTTCACCATCGGGGGTTGCACTATACTGGAATTGTAGATTCTACGGTTTCGGAGGAAGTTTTTTCGTTCTCTCCTGCTGCTAGTAAGGATATTTATCATTTTGCTGCAAGAGCGCCTCACAATATAGCCGGAGATAAGAAAGCAAGGCTTAATGCACTACAGAAGTACTTCCCCAAAATAGCTTCTTACCCTGGTGTTGAAGGCATCCCCTTTTCTGAAATGACCATTAGAAAGGAAATTATTGAGCGCCCTTTAAAGAAGAATCTGAAGATTTTAGCAAAGGCTGTTGGATCAGGGTTTAAGAGTGGGGAGAAAAATGAGTCAGAACATTCCTGGATTCGTAATCACACAGAATTACATACCATTCATAAAACTGTTGTAAATAACAGCGAACTTGTAAAAGATGGGTACCTGTATTCCAGAGGAGTTAAAACCTCATGGTTCATAAATGAAATGGGCGGTTACCAGGGTTGGACTTTAATGAGTATTTTGAGTGCCGAAATCGCCTATAGAATACTGGTAAAAAAACAACCTCCGAATAAAATCCTTAAATGGTTATTTGAGTCAGTGAAATGATTTATATACGAGTTAATAAAGATATTGAGCCTGGGAGCATGCCGTTAAAATGAGTACATCAGGATCATTTTCTACCAAAGTAATTAAATCGTTTCTGTATTCCGGAGCTGGCAATACATTTAGCAAAGTCATCAATGTAATTGGCTTATTTGTATTACTGAAAATCATATCTCCAGAAGCTTTCGGAACTGCAAGTATTGTATTAGCAATTTATGCTGTCATACAAGCTGTTACCGAGCTTGGGTTGGGAGTTGCGATTGTACAGGCCAAGGAGCTTACCAGAAGAGAAAAAGACAGTCTATTCTGGATATCCTTCTTTTTAACCTTGTTCATTTACCTGCTCATTTATTTATTCGCGCCACTGGCTGCTTCTTTCTATGATGAATCCTCTTTAACGAATTTGATTCAGGTGCATGGGCTCATCATTGTCTTGTTTACTTTTTACTTCGTTCCCCGGAACATGTTGAAACGGGATCTTCACTTCAAAGAAATCACCATCATTGATAATGTATCCTTGATTTTATCGACCATATTAATGGTTGTTTTGGGGTATATGGGTTTTGGGGCCTGGTCTATAATTGGAGCTGAAGTCGGGAACCGGTTTGGACAACTAATACTTACACAATTCTATCATCCTTTTTGGCCGAAATTCCAGTTTAACTGGGAAGAAATTAAGGAGAAGGTGTTCTTCGGTTTATATGCTACAGGTTCCCGTCTTCTATATAACCTGTATTCTAATGCTGATTATTTGATTGTTGGACGTGTATTTGGAACCGAGGCAGTTGGTATCTATACCTTAGCTTATAGAATTGTAAGCGATACCTTGAAGACACTTACATCAAACCTTAATGAAGTAGCATATCCGGCTTTCTCCAGGTTGCAAAAGGAGATCAAAAGATTACAGCTCTATTTCTTTACCCTGGCCAGAGGAAGTATGCAGCTGAATAGTATCGTGCTGATACTCATTGCACTTTTTATTGATGATATCCTGTTACTCGGAGGATTTGATGAATGGATTGAAGCAGTACCAATTATCAGGTTACTCGCCGCTTCTTCTATTTTGAGAACTGTATCTCCTCTTGTTCCCCAATTATTAAATGCCGTTGGCCAGGCACGGCTTAACTTTTTCTATTCTCTTTTCAATACTATCGTAATGCCAATTGCTTTTATGGTTGGAGCCCAATTTGGCTTACTTGGAATTGGCTGGGCATGGTTAATAGGATATCCTGTTGTTGTTCTTCTACTCTTCTATTTCGGAAGCCAAAGCCTGGAAGTGAGTTTGTTTTACTTCATAAGAAAATCCTTTTCAGGATTCTGGCTATTACCGCTTTTACTAGCAGTGGGTATTGGTATTGAATCAGGGCTTGGTACAATACTCCCTCAAGGCTCAATTGTGATTCCACTAATTGGTGTACCTGCAATACTTGGTCTCGGTATTTATATCATATATACCAGGGAAAAAGAAACCATCGACTTACTTAGAGGAAAGATCAAAAAGATTCCTGAAAACGATTAGTTAGCTACTTGGCTACCAGTTCTTGCAGAGCCTTCCAGATTCTTTCGCAATTCCCACCATCAGCACCGAGCATATGCTTATCCAGGTATTCTTGTGAAATTTCATTACAACAGTCAGGATTTTCAAGGCCTGTTATAATTTGTTGAGTCATTTCATCAAAATTTCTGGCAAGTAACCCACCATTATCTTCAGGAGGATATTTCCATATAAACTTAACTGAGTCGATCATCTTCTTACGGATTCCAAGAATGGTCTTATTTCTCCACATAAAAGACTCATCTTCACTCTTTACAGGGTAAATGTGTACAGTAGGCCTTTTAGTGGCGTAGAATAGATTTGCGATACTACTGTAGTTAGTTACCAATACATCGGATACCTGTAAATCAAGAAAGTTGTCAGGACTAGAATCTTTAAACTTAAGAAGAACGTTGGGGTACTGAACCTGTAAAGTTTGCAAAAACTCGATATAGTGGTTATCAAACCTGTATGAATCATGTAACCTTAAAATTACATTTACATTCCTCTCGTCAAGATCTTTCAGGAGTTTATTAAAAAGGGTTTCATCATCTCCCCAATGCGCAAAAACTTCACCATAATGCCATGTTGGAGCAATAAGGACCGTTTTTCTATTTACTACATCGAACGGATAGTAAGTCTGTAAATCTTCTTTCGAAATTGGCTCACGTAAATAATCCTGGCTAGCAGAACCCAGTACAAGGCAATTTTCAGGTGCAAAACCACTAATTTTTGATCTGTGATTGAAATCAATGGGCCCAAAACACTGCCATTTAATATCTGGATTTGGGGTTTTCATATCACCCCATGTAAAGCGAATATTCCTGTGTATCCATTTGAATTCAACTTCATCATTCGGACCTTTCCATCCATATCCGTGCCAGAGAATTAATGCTTTTGGGCTTAATTTTCTTAAAGGAATATTGTTATCAATGATGGTTACATCAGGGCTGTATCCCCTGATTCCTTTCACGAGATTAATGTTGTTAAACTCATACAGTTCAACATCAAGATCCCAAAGTTCAAAAACACCTTCTTTCTTAAACTTCTCAACATCCTTCATCAGCACTTTAATCTGAACATCCGGCTTCTCGCTTAAATAGCGAGCCAGACTTAGCAGGTCTGCACCAAAAGTAGTAGCATAAATAAGAATCTTCATAGACAACGAACGAGCTTAAAAGGCCCGTGAATATAGTAAAATGAATAGTAACAGATTAGCATGTTTGTGATCTCCAAACTTACTAAAAGTACCCGTTTTGAGAACATAATTAAGCATTTTCCAGCATTACCCCTTTTTCCGATTATTTATAAACTTCAGAATACCTTCAGCCCGAGAATCCCAGCTCAAGGATTTCATTTCCTCTTTTGCCTTTTCGCCAAGCCTTACCCGCAATTTCTCATCTTTTACCAAGACTTGAAAACCCTTTTTTTCTTCTTCCCAATTATCAGGTTCAACTAAATAGGCGTTAACATCATGCTCCAACACTTCACATACATCTTCCGATACAGGGCCAAAAATGCTCCGGCCAGATGCTTTATAAATAAAGGTCTTTAGCGGGAGTACTGTATTCTTTGATACATCTCTTGATTTCAACGTAGGAGGAAGATAGAGTATATCGGATGCCTGGAGTAACGAGAAGACTGTTTTCTTGTCTTGCCAGCCCAATACCTTTACATTTTTCAGCTCTTCCGCTTTTTCTTCAATCGCTCCTCTTTTTTCAGAGCCTATGATTAAAAAGAATTCATCTTTAAATGTGCCTGCTAGCTCTAGCATCTGTAATAAGCCTTTGCTTTCGTTTACTCTTCCGGAATAAGTCGTTATCAGTTGATCTGTTGGTAGTTCAAACTTCTCTCTTATTTCACCGGAATTAGATTCTTCAATAGCTGAAAAATCAAAAGCATTGTGAGCCAGTAATAACCTTTCGTCTTTAAAGCCCACTTCTTTAAAACTTTTGCCTGCGAAATTAGAATGTAGAACTACACCTAAAAAACGTTTTTGCGATTCCATCTTTTTGAAAAACCACCTGGATAACCAATTCCTGGATGGCCAGGGTCGATAAGATTCAAAAACTATCGGCAGCCTGGTGAAAAAAATAATTGAAATAACTACTGGTATATTCCGGGTATAAACAAGATCAAAGTTTTTATTTCTGGCAAAAAAAGCAGCCTTAAGTGCAAACAAGATCTTCTCTAAGCCTCTTATGCCCGGAAATAAATGAGAGATAAAGTCGAGTTTGAATGAACATTCTACTCCGTAATAATCTTGAATAGTAGAAGTAGTAGCAGCAGCCTGGTTCGCATATTTAGCCGACAGTAATGTAACATCTGATAGTTTGCCTAATGCCGCAAGAGAGTTTATAATCTGTTCAGAATCTGCTGATGTGCGAGGATAGAACTGATCAGAAATAAAGGCAATATTCATGTATACATTAGATAATTCATTGTACCAATCCGAACAATGTAGCTATTAATTCCAATTCAGAACTAATTTTTTAGCTAACTAGCTTCTGGCTGCTCTTTTTCTCAGGCTTTCCATTAGAGAATCGAATCCTCTTCGGGCGATAATTCTCTGGAACTGGCGGTTGTAAGAACCCGCAGTTGATACATCATCAATTACCATATCACTGATAACCCATTCGGAATTCTTTTTAATCATTGCGTAGCTAACAGGAGTTCGGATATCATCTAACTCAGCCATAGTTTCTACATTGGCTTTTTCACCATCTACATCAACCGTATTATAGGTGACATTTGCCCTGTAAATATCCAGTTTATTCAAGGATTGATCTCTGATAATGGTCGAGAATAACTCTACAAACTCAAGCCTGTTTTCTTCTGAAATAGTATCATAAGTATCATCTAAAGCTTGCTTTGCCATTTCCTCAAAATCGATAATCCCGTTTATGATCTCCTTTAGGTTTTCGCGTTGCTCATCAGTGTACTCACTATCCTCAGGGCCTAATAGATCTTTGATCTCCTGGTCTCTTTCAACCAACATTGTTTTAATGTCGTCACCAGTATCTTGCGCAAAAGAACTGATAGTCCCGGCGATCAAAAGAAGTGATAAAATTGTAATAGTCTTCAAATATTTCATAAATCCGTACTTAGTTTTCTGACACTACTGTTAACGGCAGGCCTGCTGATTTATTAAGTTTTGCAATGGCACTATTATATTCAAAAATACTCTGTTTTTCCGAGAGTCTTAATTCCAATTCCTGCTTCATTGCATCTATTAAATCTTTAACCTCTCCTTCACCGAAATCGTAGTCTAATTGCTCCATTCTGAGCCATTCTTTAGTGATTTTAAGAGCTTCGTCTGTTTTTTGAATCTTAACTTCAGCCACAGCAGCGTTCTTATATGCTTCATTTACTTGCAAGATTACTCCATCCTGCGCTGCACTCTTAAGAAAATCTAATCGCTTCACCTCGAGCCTGCTGCGTTCGAAACCTGTTTTGGCCTGCAGAAAATTTAGATTCTGTCTTATAGTGAACCCAAATGCGGTATTAAATGTATTTTCAGGTGTTGATATAAAAGGATTGGGCTGCCTTGGGCGAATTGGCGTGCTGGCATATGTAGTTGTGAATCCAAAAAACAGTCCGGGTAAGTTAGCTGCCTTTTTTGAATCTATATATCTTTCCAGGGCTTCTTTACCGAATTCTAATCTCCTTAACTCCGGACGATTTATGGTAGCACTATTCTGATAATACGTGATTTCACTTAACCCATTTTGATATGCATCTAGAAAACGGGTAGCTGGCTCAAATATATTCCCATTCTCATTTCTCAATACATATTTCCAGGTTTCCTTGATATAATTCAGGTTTTGAAATACCTCTTCTTTCTGTATTCCAAAAGTTGCCTGGAAAACTTTGAACTTGTATTCATCTGACTCATCTACCTGGCCTGGATCTTCTTCAAGTTGCTTATTTAGTGCTCTTTCAATTTGACCAATCTTATCATCTGCGTCATTTAACAAACGCTCAATTTCCAAAGCCAACACGTAACTGTAATACAGCTCATATAACCTAAGCTCCAATTCAGACTTTGTAGTCTCATACTCTTGCTCTGTCGCTTTAACGGCGATTTCAGCTGCGTCTATAGCTTTATTAACGGCTCCCCAGGTAAAAACAGGTTGAATCCCTGTTATTCGTAACCGTGTGAAAAGGCCGAAATTATTCCAATCATTTTTTGCATCCGGATCGAGATAAATCGATTCCTCATCAAAACCATTTGGTGATGTTACACCAGGCACTAAAGCATGCTCTGATCTGAAATTAAGTGAGGGTAGTATTCTTTGATCTTTTGCTTGTTGAACTAAGTTGTTTGAGATAGCCACTTTATTATTCTCAAACTTCATTTGGCCAGAATTCTGTAAAGCTACTTCAAGAAACTCATCGAAAGTAATGGAAAGAGTATCCTGAGCTACCAAACTACTAGCACTGCAAAAGAGCAACAAGAAAAGAAATAAGATATTTTTATGGTGCATAGCAGTTAATTTGGTCTACAACGAAGTTAGTACCCAATTATTTAAAATAGAAATAGCTCCATGAGGAGCTATTTCTTTGCGGAGAGTGAGGGATTCGAACCCCCGGAGACTTGCGCCTCAACGGTTTTCAAGACCGCCGCATTCGACCACTCTGCCAACTCTCCAATAAATTATCCACCGCCAAGAGCCTGAGCTCCTGAAACGATTTCAGAAATTTCAGTCGTAATTGCACTTTGTCGAGCCTGGTTATATTTCAACCTTAAATCACGCTCTAAGTCTTTCGCGTTTTCGGTTGCACTATCCATTGCAGACATTCGTGCGCCTTGTTCAGAAGCATTTGATTCCAGAACTGCTTTCCAAAGTTGCGTATTAAGGTGCAACGGTAATAACTGTTCTAAAATGGCCTCAGAATTTGGCTCGAAAATATAGTCAATTGATTCTTTAGAAACATCATCAGAATTTCCTGAAATTGAATCTGGATCAATTGGTAAAACCTTATCTACTCTTCTGTTTTGAGCGATTACTGAACGAAATTCGTTAAATGCGATATATACTTCATCGTATTCTTTGTTGATAAACTGTTCTATCGCAGCGTTCATTATCGCAGAACTTGCTGAATATTCGATTGTATCAAAAAAGCCCGGATGAGATTCTACTACATTGTAGTTTCTTTTTTTGAAATAAGCATCTGCCTTCTTACCTACTGTAATAAGTGACAATGAGCCATTATCATGATGCTCTTTCAAATCTGAGCTTACCTTGGATTCTACTTCTTTGAACAGGTTATTATTAAACCCACCACAAAGGCCTCTGTCAGAACCGATTACGATAAGTAATACATTCTTAATTTCTTCAGAACTACGCATTATACCACTTACATCAGAACTGCTACCCACTAAACGACCAGCTACATCCTGAATCTTAGCAGCATAGGGACGTGTTTTTACCATACGCTCCTGTGCTTTTCTAAGCTTAGCAGCAGCAACCATTTTCATGGCCTTAGTAATCTGTTGAGTATTATTAACAGTTGAAATTCTGTTCCGAATGTCGCGTAGATTCGCCATTTACTATGCTTCCTGTGTTGCCAGTATTTGATCGATTACTGTATTTGCGGATTCAATTACTTTTGAACCAAACTCATCATTCAAGACACCTGATGAAGCAAGATCGCCCATCTCGTTACTGAACTTCGCTAACACAGTTTCAAGGAACTGATTCTGGAACTCACCAATTTGGTCAACTGGAAGCTTGTCTAATAAACCTTCATCATTCACTTTTAGAAGTACAATTTCCTGCTCAACTGGAAGCGGCTGATATACATCTTGCTTAAGTAGTTCAGCAGTTCTTTCACCACGTCGTAATTGAGCCTGAGTTGCCGGATCCAGATCAGAACCAAACTTAGCAAACGCCTCTAATTCACGGTACTGAGCTAAATCAAGCTTAAGTGTACCAGAAAGTTTCTTCATTGATTTTACCTGTGCAGAACCACCTACACGAGATACAGAAATACCCACATCAATCGCCGGACGAACACCAGAGTTAAACAAATCAGTATCAAGGAAAATCTGACCATCCGTAATCGAAATTACGTTGGTTGGGATATATGCAGAAACATCACCAGCCTGAGTTTCAATAATTGGAAGAGCCGTTAACGACCCCCCACCCTTAACTGCAGGCTTTAGCTCGTCAGGAATGTTATTCATATCCTGGGCAACTTTATCATCATTGATAATCTTTGCTGCACGCTCAAGTAAACGGCTATGAAGATAGAATACATCACCAGGGTAAGCTTCACGTCCTGGAGGTCTTTTCAATAGAAGAGAAAGTTCTCTGTATGCTACGGCTTGTTTCGATAAATCATCATAAATAACAAGTGCGTGACGACCAGTATCTCTAAAAAACTCACCTACAGTAGCACCTGTGAAAGGAGCAATATATTGTAATGGGGCTGACGCACTTGCTGGAGCAGAAATAATCACTGAGTATTCCATTGCACCTTTTTCTTCCAGCACCTGCTTGATACCAGCAACCGTTGAAGCTTTCTGACCAATGGCTACATAAATACAGAAAACCGGCTTTTCAGTTCCTTGTGTTGCTTTTTGATTGATAATAGTATCAATTGCAACTGAAGTCTTACCAGTTTGACGATCACCAATAATAAGCTCTCGCTGTCCACGTCCAATAGGGATAAGTGAATCGATCGCTTTTAGACCAGTCTGTAAAGGCTCAGCAACAGGTTCTCTATAAATTACACCAGGTGCTTTGCGTTCCAGCGGTAGTCGGTAAGTTTCGCCAACAATTGGTCCTTTTCCATCTAAGGGATTTCCAAGCGGGTCAATTACACGACCAAGAAGGCCATCTCCAACATTCATTGAAGCGATATCTTTAGTTCGTTTAACAACCTGACCTTCTTCTACAGGGCTTGAAGAACCAAAAAGTACGATACCTACGTTATCTTCTTCAAGGTTAAGTACCATCCCTGTGATAGGATTGCCACTTTCGTCTTTGGCATCTGGTATAGATACAAGCTCACCTGCTTGCACTTGTGAAAGGCCATATACACGTGCAATACCATCACCTACTTCTAGTACGGTACCTACATCATATACATCTGCTTCGGTATCGAATCCAGATAATTGCTTTCTTAATATGGCTGAAACTTCGTCTGGTCTGACTTGGCTCATTGTAGTATAAATTTCTGCGTCGGTTCTAATTCAAATCCACGCTATTAGCGAGGAGTGTTTTTTCAAGCTGTTCTAATTTGTGCTTTATTGTACCATCAATAACAGTGTCATCGATCTTAACCATAAGGCCACCTTTTAAATCAGGTTGCTCTTTTAAGTCGAGATTAACTTTCTTTGATGTGCTTTTTTCCAGCACTTTTTTCAATTCACTAACCTGTGATTCACCTAAAGCACTTGCCGAGCGTATTTCTACCTCGATAATACCTGCATATATATTGTATTCTGAAATAAAAGCATTCACAATCTCTTCAAGGATTGCAGATCTTTCCTTTTCTGCTACCAGGCTTATAAACTGGTATACCAGCTTACCTAAACTACTTTTAAAAATAGTTTCCAGTGCCTGAAGCTTATCAGAAGGTTTTACAACCGGGCTCTTAAGAAACACAACAAGTTCCTTCGAGCTTTCGACTGTATTTTTTATAAACAGGATATCCTTAAGCGTTTCTTCTACTGTCTTTTGATCCTTTGCGGTCTCAAGAAGAGCAATAGCGTAACGTCGCGCAGCTTTAGATATCAACATACGTTGTTAGTTAGTTTTTTGACAAGTCGGTAATAAAATTATCGACCAGCTTGTTATTTTTTGTGTTGTCAAGCTCTTCATCAATGATCATTGAGGCAGACTTAATTGCTAACATTGCAACTTCTTGTCTTAGCTCAGTTAACGCCAGCTTCTTTTCTTGTTCGATTGAAGCTTTTGCCTGCTCTATGATTTGATTGGCTTCGTCTTTTGCTTTTGCAATGCGTTCAGTACGGAGTAACTCAGCATCTTCTAAAGCTTCCTTACGGATTTGTTGTGCTTTAGCTTCTGCCTCACGAAGTGCCTTCTCATTATCTTTAGAAACCTGTTCTGCTTTAGCTAATGCTTTTTCAGCAGATTCTAAAGAATCTTTGATTTTGGCTTCACGCTCAACAAGCGCCTTCATGATTGGTGGTACAGCATATTTCATCATCACCAGGATAAATACAATCATAGATATCGCTATCCATATTGCAAAACCCGGGTTAAATGATAACATCCCGCCTCCGCCTGCTGCTAAAAGAAGAGTCATTTCTGATCCCTAATTATTGGCCAATTCCAAGAGCAAGTAGGATACAGATTACTGCACCTAAAAGAGCTACACCCTCGATAAAAGCTGCAGTAAGAATCATTGCACCACGAATGTCTCCAGATGCTTCTGGTTGACGTGCGATACTTTCAGTTGCACCTTTACCGATCATTCCGATTCCGATTCCAGCGCCAACCGCTACGATTCCAGCTCCAATACCAGCTGCTAAAAGTCCCATAGTTTTCTTATTTATTTGTTAGAGTTATTTATGAGTAAAAAATCCTGATTATGCCGAATGCTCAGCATGATAATGTTCTTCAGCATGTGAATGATCTTCTGCGGCCATCCCAATAAATACTGCTGAAAGAAGTGTAAAAATGTATGCTTGTAGTAGTGCTACAAATACTTTTAGAGCATATAGCACAACGGTCAATGTTACTGAGAAAAGGCTTACTCCTATTCCAGCCGCCGCTCCAAATAAGTCGGCAAATATAAATATAAGGCCAAGAATGGCTATGATCATGATTTTCCCCGAAAGCATGTTAGCAAATAGCCTTATTGCAAGTGCAAATGGTTTCGTAAGTAGCCCTACAATTTCAACAAAAATCATAAGAATCTTAACACCTACTGGTACACCTGGGAACCAGAAAATATGCCCCCAATAATCCTTGGTACCACTAAACTGGATGATAAAGAAAGTGATAAGTGATAAAGTTGCTGTAACTGTTAAATCTGCAGTTGCAGTTGCTGCCCATGGTAATAACCCGAACAGATTCATGAAAGCAATACCCATAAATACAGTGAAGAAATATGGAACGTATTTATCGCTCTTATGATCATCAATATTTGCACGGGCAACGTCGTCTCTGATAAATACAAAAAGCACTTCAAAAATATTCTGCAAAGCACCCTGAGGTTCAACATCACTACCTACCCCTTTCTGGTACCTTCGCGACATTGCTACAGTAAAGAATACTGCTAATCCCATTCGAAACCAGAAATACATTAAATGAGATGTAATAGATAGATCAAGTGTAATACTCCCATTATTTGTAGGAACCATTACGTGATCAACATCTTCAAATAAGCCAGACTCAATAGCCGAATGGGTACTTGCAAAAATTTCAAGACTGGTACTACCATTAGCATCTTCCAAAACTATAATTCTTGGAAGTGGGATTTTAAAAGAAAAGAGATTGAAATAATCATGGTCGGCAACAGTTCCCATTACATCTAAAATAGGTTCATCCCCACTTGCTTCTGCTGCTGAAATATTTGGTGTACTGACCGATAAAAAAAGAATTGTCAGAAATACTCGACGAATAGTCTTTAACATTACTTATTACTACTTTTCTTTTCTAAAAATTTATTGAAGAAAATCATTTCCGTTATAGAATAACAAAGATAGGAAATTATGAAACTAACTGTAAAGTAGATTTCATCAATTTTTATCACTTTCAGGATAATTGCAAAGAAGATCAGAACTACTACAAAACGCACAATTAGAGACAGGAAAAAGACTTTACCAAACACCTCCCATTCCTTTTCCCAAAAGTGGTCAATAATCCATGCGCTTACCAGAATAGAAATTGAGCTTAAAATGAGCCCATAGAGAGTGCTTAGCATACTTTCAATCGGGAAAATTATCATTCCAAGCAGAGGGAACAAGAGCGAGATCACACTTACTTTGAGTAGCTTCTTTAACATCTTTAATTTCTATTGCTTTCCGTCTTTATTGGTCAGCTTTTTTGATATTCTAAAAACAGTAAAGAAGAACAGTATTATTCCAACAATTGATCCCACTAACACCCCCCAGGGCGACACGCCTAAATATCCATCAAGGAAATAGCCAAGCGCTATTGGCAAGATAAGAGTGAGGGCGATTTCAGCGCCTAACCCGAGATACTCTTTATATTTATTGGGTAACCCGGTATTACTCAACTCCCGGAAGCTTTCAAGTGTGTACCTTTCTCGAAATCGGCATCAGCAGCGGCAGATATTTTCTTTGAACCTTCACCCATTCTGCATGCACCATTAATTTGAGCGCCTTCTTCAACAATTAATGTTTTTGTATAGATATTTCCATCAACAATAGCATTCTTTCTCAGGATCAGCTTGTTACTAACTCTAACTTCACCTTCCACTCTTCCGGCTATATCCGCATCAGAAGATGTTACATTACCAGTTACCTTCCCTTTTCCAGTTATGATGAGCTTACCTTTTGATAAGGCTTCACCATCCACAAACCCACCAATACGAATATCGGATTGAGCATTAAGGTTGCCTTTTAATCGTGTTCCTTCGCTAATAATATTAACTGCCGGCGAAGTATTTTGTGTATTACTCACTTTTTTTCCTGTTTTGTTAGAATTTAACATATATCAAGGTATTAAAAACATTGCTGGATTCTGCGAAAATCCACCCTTCCAAATTTCTATGTGTAGGTGAGGACCGGAGCTGGATATTCCGACGTCACCTGTAGAACCAATTATATCACCTTTTAAAACTGCGTCACCGCTCTTTTTTGTGAGAGTAGCACAATGCTTGTACAGGCTCATAATTCCATCCGCATGCTGTATTGATATTACATAACCATCACTAATTGTCCAACTGGCATTAATGATAGTACCATCGGCAACTGAAGTTATCAATGCATCACTTTTTGTAGCTATATCTATCCCAAAGTGAGATTGTTCAGGCTCATAACCTCTTGTAAGCGTACCATCAACAGGATATGACGCCGGGAAGTCAGGAGCTGATTTCATAACATTCGAAAAAATCATCCCCTTGGTGTTTAGCTTATCATCTGTATCAACGCTGCTAGTCCATTCAATTGAACTAGTAGTTTCATTTTGTTGTAGATTAATCAATGAGTTAAACCTCTGATCTATATTCAGAGTTGTATCCAGGCTATATCGAATAATATTCCTCATCTCGGAAAGCTGGCTATCTCTTATAGTCAGAGAGTCCTGTAATGCTATTACACTCTCCGTAATTGATCGTACTTGCTTTCGCATCTCAACATCCTCTTTTGAATATAAAAGAGAGCCAAGAGGTGTAAACATGAATACCAATGCTACCATTGTAGATGCCAAAAATATTAACGTTCCAAAAAGTAGGAAAAAACTACTTGGTTTGAAGCTATATGAATTATCCTTTCCCGGTTTTGTATCATCAAGTAGAATAACAGTGATCCTTTTAAACCGCTGCTCATAAAATTTTTTTAAAAACTCGATCATATTATTATCCGGCGTTATACTAAAGATGAAGTAGTTACGAAGAAATTACATTAAAAATCGAGGCCAATTCTGAAGTAAGACCTTTTCTATCAAACTTCATGACATATTCTTTGTCAGGAACAGGTAAAGCGTCTTCACTCCATAGCTGAAAAATATTCAAAATCTTATCTTTTAATGTTTTCTCATCAACTGGATTTACTATAAAGGATGCTTTATATGACTTTAACGTCTCCTTTGTGTCACCTTCAGGTATTAATGCTAATACAGGCTTTAAAGTTGCCATATACTCATATGTTTTACTTAATGAAATTGTAAAACTCTTTTTTGAATGGGAATTATTCAACCACAGAATATCAGCATTCATCAGGTTTTTCACTGATTCACCATGATTTACATATCCAAAGTCTTTAACTATCGCATCAAGTTTAAGGTTCTTTATCAGGCTTTTATGAAGTTCATTTAAGCCACCCTGGAATTGTAACTCTGCCTTATCTCTCAGTTCAGGGTGCGCTTCCAGGAGTGAAGCAAAAGCTTTTAGAAATACCTCAGGTCCGCTTTCCGGATAAAAAGTACCGCTATATAGAAAAGTCAGTTTTTCCTTCTTTTGAAACGAGTTATTTAATTCGTTGAAATCCTCCGAGTCAAATCCATGAGTAATTACTTTAGCTTTTGTGGGCGCTACCTCCCTCGCATCAATCGCAGAAGCTATATAATGATTGATTGTAATAACCTGATCAGCAGCTCTCAAAGTTTCCGATTCAATATCTTTCATTTTCGAGTAGTGCCACTTAGTAGGATAGTTAAATAGATGGCTTTCCAGCCAATCATCTCTAAAATCCATGACAACAGGAATATTGAACAGCTCCTTTATTCTTTTCGCCAGAATAAAATTCGAATATGGTGGAGCAGTAGCAAAAATTACATCGATTCTTTTCCCCTCAATAATCTCACTCGCTTTATGAAGTGCAGGCTCTATCCAGCCTTTTTTGTTATCAGGCAGCCAAAAAAAAGTGGATACAGCCCTCAGTGTTTTTTCAACGAAAACCGGTAATTTTACTGTCTTTTGGCCTCCCATTTTATGTAAAGGCGTGTTCGCCGCAACCCGGTGAACTTCTACTTCAAAAGAGTTCAATTCATCTTCAAGAGAAGTATCAAATGTATGGTAAGCACCTGGCTCCGGGCACAATACGATGGGATTCCAACCAAAATCTCTTAAATATTTGACAAACTTAAGCACCCGTTGAACCCCACTACCTCCCATTGGTGGAAAATAGTAAGCTATTACCAACACATTCTTTGTCTCAGTCGATTCTATCAAACGGAGTAGTTTGGTGCTTCTTTCGTTATTTGAACAGAGTGAGGATGACTTTCTTTATATGAAGCAGCTGAAATCTGTACAAATTCAGCTTTTGTTTTTAACTCTTCAATTGTGGCAGTCCCGCAGTATCCCATGGCAGCCTTAAGCCCACCACTCATCTGGTGCACCACCTCACTTAAATATCCTTTAAAAGCTACTCTACCTTCAATCCCTTCCGGTACAAGTTTTTTAAGATCATCTTCAACATCCTGGAAGTATCTATCTTTAGAGCCTTTTTTCATCGCGCTTATACTTCCCATTCCGCGATATGATTTGTATTTCCTTGACTCATATATAATAGTCTCACCAGGGCTTTCATCTACACCAGCAAACATTGACCCCATCATTACTACATCTGCTCCGCCAGCTATGGCTTTTGGAATATCTCCTGTTTGCTTAATTCCACCGTCAGCTACCAATCCGATACCGTTGGCTCTACAAAACTCTGCAATTTCCATGACTGCACTTAATTGTGGAACCCCAACACCGGTAACGATTCTTGTCGTACAAATAGAACCAGGACCAACACCCACTTTTACTACATCAGCTCCGGCATCTGCCAATGCTTCTGCAGCAGCTCGGGTTGCAATATTTCCACCTATTATGTTAAGGTCAGGATATTTCTTTTTGATAGAAGAAACGGTATCTAAAACACCCTGGGAATGGCCATGCGCTGTATCAACTGTGATTATATCAACACCTTCCTGGACAAGTGCATCTACTCTTTCCATTGTATCGGCCGTTACACCTACAGCGGCGCCGACTCTTAATCTTCCTAAATCATCTTTACATGCATTAGGGAAGTTCATTTTCTTTTCGATATCCTTAAAAGTGATAAGGCCAACTAGTTTGTTATTCTTATCAACAATTGGAAGCTTCTCTACTTTATAACTTTGAAGAATCTCTTCTGCTTGTTTTAAGTTTGTCCCTTCACTTCCAGTAACAAGGTTTTCCCTTGTCATGATGTCTCCAAGCTTCCTGCTAAGCTCTGATTCGAACCTTAAATCCCGGTTAGTCACTATTCCGATCAAAATGCCTTTTGCATCAACAATTGGTATTCCGCCAATCTTGTGTTTACTCATCAGGTTCCTGGCATCACTTACAGTGGAATTTTCATCTAAAGTAACCGGGTCAACAATCATTCCGCTTTCACTTCTCTTTACCAACCGTACATGTTCAGCCTGTTCTTTAATACTCATATTCTTGTGTAACATGGCTATCCCACCTTCACGCGCTAAAGCAATAGCAAGGCGATATTCAGAAACTGTATCCATTGCCGCACTTAGAATCGGAACATTAAGTTTTAGTGTTGGGGTGAGCTGAACACTAATGTCTACATCTCTTGGTAATATTTGAGAATAATTTGGTACTAATAGAACATCATCATAAGTAAGGCCTTGCCGGGTGATGCGTTCAAAAGGAGAAGAATCGTTCATTTTGTACATGAAACAGGAAATTTCGCTTGCGGTTTTTCTAAGATAAGCATATCTGTTTGGAAGTGCTTTACTGTTTGAACTAATTTTTAATATTTCCGTATGGGAGTCCTAAATATTTTCTAAAAATGGGCAACGATAGTATCTACTCGAAAAAAGACATTAGTAAAATTCTCGCTAAAGCTTCAGCCATTCAAACTCAAAAAGATCTTTATGGAGATAAAGAAGGTTTAAATGAAGAAGAGCTTATTGCTATTGCAAAAGAAGTGGGCATTGATAAAGACTCATTACTTCAGGCACTAGATAGTCATAATGTCCCGGAATTTGATTCGACTTTTAAATGGTTAAAAGGAACCAGTAAAATCCAGGACATATCGGTAGTAGACGGAGAGGTTTCTCCTGAACTATGGGAAGAAATAATTTTAGAAATCCGTAGAATTACCGGGGGAATCGGCAAGACTAATACCAATGGGAAATTGCATGAATGGGAACAGCGCAAACAGGAAATTGGCTACAAACATATTTCTCTCTCCCAACAAAATGGTAAAACAAAGATTCAATATGTATCTAACTGGACACCATTAAAATATATGAGTCTAATGATCCCGGCCTTTTTTGGTGGAATTTTGACCTTACTTCTGCTTAAAGGTATTGGAATGCCGAAATCAACAGCTGTGCTCTTCTCTCCTATTGGTACATTATCTGGCCTCTTAATTGGATTAAGTATAGCCAAGTCATATTTCACTAAAGAGAAGGTGAAATTGAAAAGTATACTCTCTTCTATTGAGAAGAAAATCAAAGGCTCTCACCAAAGTAAAATTACTATTGAAGAAGACGCATATTCAGATTTATCAAATTCTACTTCTTCCACAAATAAAGTACATTCCTGAATCTATAAACCTTTCCAAGTAATCTTAAGAATGGATAACGATCCTGTTTTTTCAAAAAAAGAAATTGGTGAAATTCTCAGCAAAGCCTCTGAGATTCAGAATCGAAAGGATATATCAGGAGATCAGGATGGGCTAACCAAAAAGGAAATTCTTGAGATTGCTCATGAAGTTGGGATTGATGAGAATTCTGTATTTGAAGCCCTTCAAAATATTCAAAACCCGGAATCGAACGCTCCATTTAGGTGGATAAGGGGTACTTCGAAAACCCAGGCTATTACTACCATTAATAAAGAAATATCAGATGATGATTGGGAAGATATTATTCTTGAAGTTCGAAGAATAACCGGAGGTATTGGCAGAACAAACAAAGTGGGAAAGTCTTTTGAATGGGAGCAAAGCATAAAAGATATTGGCTTTAAGCATCTTTCTTTATCCCCTAAAGATGGAAAAACTAAAATACAATTCGTTAACTCCTGGAGCGGAATTAAATTCATTGTAAGCTTCTTTTCTTTTTTGATTCCGTTTATGATTACCGCTATATCACAGGATGGCTCAGCCAATACTATACTTTTTTCAAGTATCTTGGCGACTTTAGGTGGATTAGCTGGCCTTAGTGCAAGCCGGATTTTCTTGAAGCTTTATTTTGAACGACAAAAGGAAAGAGCTAACTCCCTTCTCTCGGCTATTTCAGATAAGTTCACAGAACCAAACTCATCAAATTCCGTGAAAATCAATATCGAGGAAAATGTATTTAACTCTGAAAATGAATCTTCAGGTGACACTTCTTCAAAAGTAAAAAGCTAATCAAAGAGACTTAATCTTGAGAGCTTTGATAGCAGCATCTAAGCTGCAAATACCATCCTGGAAGCTGCTTACCCAAAAGTGAACCGTATCTCTCCTGTTTTTAACATATGGATCGCAGGATGAGAAATAGCCTTTTAATTCCTGAACCATGAACTTCACATCGTCATAGATTTCAATTTTAAGTTCATCAGGAAGATTTCCCCATCCCATTAGTGCAAAAATTTCCTGCATTTCTACATACTCAGCAGAACTTTCTTTTTTGATTCTCTTTAAAAGCGGAGCTACAAAAAGAGTTGTTACCGGAGAAGTTGTTTGAGTTTTTAGTGCATTAGAAGTCATGACAATTGGGTCTTGTTTAATTGTTTTCTCAAACTTAAGAACCATGAGTGACAACATATTGTCACCCCTATTCAGAAAAAGATTAACTAGCATCTAAATGCGAATTCGATTCAGAAGATTTTTCGCCTTTTTGAATAAGCGCGGTTCCAATAACTCTTCAACTTCATATATAAAGGATACACTATGCTTAACAAAAAGCCAGAGATTAATGGCTCTTCAATGGCCGACATTGCTTTCCTCTTACTTATTTTCTTCCTGGTAACTACGACTATTAATGTGGATACCGGAATTGGATTAGTTCTTCCTCCTGCATCAGATGAGGAACCTCCTTTTATCCATGAAAGAAACCTCATGAATATTTTGGTAAACACTGAGGGAAAAGTCCTGATGGACGATAAGTTGGTAGAGGTTGGAGAAATAAGATCAATCTTAAAAGAATTCATAGACAACAGAGGAGTAAACCCAAACCTGTCTGACTCTCCTGATAAAGCGATCATTTCATTAAAAACTCAGCGACAGACACCTTACAAAGTGTATATCGATATGTTAGATGAAGTGATGGGTGCTTATAAAGAACTCAGAGACGAAGCTTCTTTGAATATCTATGGAAAGGAATATTCAGAATTGAGAAGCGGTAGTCCTGAACAAAGGCGTATAAAAGATATGTATGCGAAAAAGATTTCGATAGCTGATTCCGGAGAGAATTAAATCCATAACCTGCATTATAAAAAAGTCCTTTTAGAAGTAGCTGTACATATATAGACCAAACTTTAGCATTTTCTTTCGTACCTAAGCTTCAATTTTAAATTCTATGAAGCCAATATGAAAGTAGCTCTTATAACTCTTTATGTATTATTCCTTTTTTTCCCTGCGAAAAGCTATTCCCAGGATAATTTTTTAGCGTCTGGTGATAGCATACTAAGTAAGTTAAGAGCTCCGAATTCAGAGTCTGAGGTCATGAATACCATAAGAATCTTGTCAGATGTATATGGACCAAGGTTAATGGGTACGCCGAACTATTATAATGCGATACAATGGTCATCTGGATTACTGGAATCCTGGGGTGTAGACGACATCCGGCTACACAGTTTTGATCAAGGACACATTGGATGGACAACAGAATCTTTTTCCATCAGAATGATAGAGCCTTCTATTTCTCAATTAAGTGTCTATCCCCAGGCCTATTCAAAATCCACAAATGGGCTCCACTCTGGAGACATAATAATTGCAAGTAGCTTGACTGAAGTTTTTGATATGGAAGGACAGTTAAGTGGAAAAGTATTATTGATGGATAACAATTACTCGCCTAGTACTAATATGAAAATTCCATTTTCAAGCAGGCTTTCAAAAGAGCAACTAGGCTTTGCCCAGGAAAATGAAGATGCCAATGATTTGAGGATTGGATATCACAGCCGTAGGTCTATAAACACTGCTATACAAAATCAGACTGAAAGACGTGAAAGGTTAAATGCTTTCTTTCGGTTTTGCGAGAAAGAAGGCGTTTTGGCTATAATTGAGTCCAGTGATTACCCCTATGGAATATTACATGCTGACGGAAACCGAAATACACCGTCATATATGAGAAGAAGCCAGGAAAGACCAATCGCTTCTTTTGTGATGTCGAATGAACACTTTGGGAGACTTAAAAGGCTCTATGAAAACGGACATAACCCAAAGCTTGAAGTTTCCTTAAGCAGTACTATTTATGATAACCCTGAATACAATGTAAATCTTATTGCAGAGATTAAAGGTACTGATCCAGTTTTAAAGGATGAAGTTGTAATAGTTGGAGCTCATCTGGATAGTTGGCACGCTGGTACCGGAGCTGTAGACAATGCTTCTGGGTCAGCAGTAATGATGGAGGCCATTCGATTAATTAAAGTATCGGGTTTAAAACCAAAAAGAACAATCCGGCTAATACTTTGGGGAGGTGAGGAACAGATTTTTGCTGGCTCACTCGGCTATGTAGAAGATAAAGTAGGAAGTATATCTACCGGCGAAGTAAAAGCATTACATAGCAATGTATCTGCCTACCTCAACCTGGATAATGGAGCTGGACGCATAAGAGGTTTATATATGATGGGGAATGATTCTGCACGGGTTGTACTAAATGAATTGCTCCTACCCTTTCCTTCAGATAATACTTTAACCATTCAGTATGCTAACCAAACTGATCATGAGTTGTTCGACAGGCTAAATATACCCGCCTTTCAGTTTATTCAGGACCCTTTAGACTATATATCTGCAGTACATCATACCAATATAGATTCCTATGAATATGTTCCGGAAGATGATGCAGAATTCAATTCCCTTTATGTTGCTTATTTAGCATATCAGCTTGCGACTATAGACAAATTATTACCAAGAAAACCTTTCAATAGCCCTAAACCAAGCCTGGAAGGAAATACCGAATTCTTTCTTCAGGGATACGAAAATGCAAAGAATGTGACACTTGTTGGAAATTTTAATAACTGGGATATGTGGGGTTTACCGTTAACAAAAGTTGATGGAGGGTGGATGAATAGAATAGAATTAAAACCCGGATCTTATTACTACAAATTTATTGTTGACGATATGTGGACTGCAGATCCATCAACTCCTCAAGAAGAACTTACTAAAGATGGTAAAGGACATGGGGGGCTAACGATAAAGACTGTAGAAGATTAAAGTTAGTCCTTAAAATACTTTTCAGTTCCCTTTTTGGGTAGATAGGTTTATCATAATGAGTGATATTCATCAATAAACTCTAACTAGTGATTTTGACTATGAGAAAACTTATACCAGCTCTTCTACTCTTTTTAGTATTCGGTTTTGCCGAAAAAGCGAATGCACAACTTCCTGTTTCACTTAACCTACCGCAAACCAGTCCTCATGAATACAGAAGTATTACAATCGGGCTAACTGATATCAGTTTTGAGTATAGTTCGGTTGGAATTAAAGGAAGAGAAATTTGGGGAGGCTTAATCCCATATGGAAGAGTCTGGAGAACAGGGGCCAATAAAAATACCATCTTCACAGTATCAGACGATGTACTTATTAACGGACAAGAACTGAAAGCCGGATCATACGGATTTCATACTATTCCTGGCGAAGAGGAATGGGTAATTATCTTTTCCAACTTTAGTGAGGCCTGGGGAAGTTATTTTTATGATGA
>JAVKDP010000082.1:0-81789 GCA_040222185.1 Balneolaceae bacterium
GCTTCAGCGATTTCCGGTTTCTTTCCAAACTTACTATTCAAGAATGAAATCGTTGATTCCATCGGCCGGTTGTACATCCAGTACAACATGCCCAAAACAAACATATTCTTTGAACGGTCTTCATCTTTATAAGAAAGCCCCATTCCTTTGAGTGCTTCCTTTACCATCTTGTTAACATCGATAGTAATAAGCTCATAATCGGCTAGTGAGCCATCTTCAAGTGGATTTACCCCTTCAGGATACTTTGCCAACCCCAGATTCTTTTTATCGAACCCGGCAGTATTCGCAATAATTGTCCCTCCTTTCTTCAAAAGTGAGAGATTTGCTTTTAAAGCTGCTGAGTTCATCACTACAAGAGCATCACACTCATCACCAGGAGTTAATATTTCGCGGCTACCAAATTGCAATTGGAAAGATGAAACACCTGGAACCGTACCTTGAGGGGCACGTATTTCTGCCGGGAATTCGGGAAGTGTTCTTAAATCATTGCCTAGAAGAGCCGTTGTATTAGTGAATAGCGAGCCTGTTAGCTGCATTCCATCGCCGGAATCACCTGCAAAACGTATGGTGACATCCTCACGAATCTGATCCGTACTACTCATATATGATATAAATGACTGAAAGGGTGGTTAAAGCTTTGTCGAAATTGTGGCTTTTTAACAAGAAATGAAATACAAAGTTATCTTTTTATGAAGATTTCTAATGAAAGCGGTTTTCTAATCTGTTCAATTGACGTTGTGATCATCAGAATATTTTGTAAGTTCAGTTTTTTAAATACTATATAGAATCATGAGACACTTACTTATCCCACTCGTTTTACTCTTCTTTTCCTCAAATTCAGCTTTTTCTCAAGTCAAAGTGTCTGGTTACGTGATCGAAATGAGTACCGGAGAACCCATAAAAAATGCAACGGTTTTTGTTCATAATGAAGTAAATATAGCCTTTAATCCTCCAATTCAAACAACAACAAACCAAGATGGGTATTACGAATTCACTGATTTTAAAGAGGGCGAGAAATATAGCGTAAATGCTTTTGTGTACTATGAAGTACTTGGTGATACTATGGCTTACATCTATCAACCAGGAGTACTTACTATTCCCAAAATTAATACTTCAGTTTTTAAAAACGGAGTCGAGTATAACTTTGCCTTTTCTGAGTTTGAGTTTAAGCATAGATATTTCTCCAGAAAAGCAGCCTTGTCAGGTAATTTACCTACTATGAACCCTCAAACAGCTATTGCCCTCCGGTTTTTAAAACCCAAAATCGAGACTAATTTCTATCATTACTTCATGAAAACGGAGACTTCTTTTTTCGAGAAGAAAACCTGGTGATCGTTTTAAAAATAGGAATTATTATATCATTCCTTTTCAGAACTTAATCGTTTCGAATTCATATCTTTGCATCTCTAAAGTATCACTCTCTACGACAGGTCTATGTTTTTTGCTGTAAGTCTACCCTTTCTAAATGAAATCGTTGCTCTATTCCTGGTAAGCGTAGTAATAGCATTCCTCTGCTACAAGATTAAACTTGTTCCTATATCGGGCTTTTTATTAGCTGGTGTACTTATTGGGCCTAATGCATTAGGGTTGGTTCAGGATCAATCTTTAGTAGATATGCTGGCAGAGATAGGAATTATCCTGTTGCTGTTTACTATTGGTATAGAGTTTAGTTTGGAAAAACTATCACGCATCAGGTCAGCAATTTTTATTGGAGGAGGTTTACAAGTCCTCCTTAGTATTGTGTCGGTGGTAGGCATTCTGATACTTCTTAATGTAAACTGGAAAATTGGGATTTATACGGGGTTCCTTGTTGCTTTAAGTTCAACGGCTATAATCCTTGGCTTACTTAGTGAACAAAAGAAAACAGATACCCCGGTAGGCCGACTTTCTTTAGCTGTTTTGATATTCCAGGATTTTGCCATCATTGCGATGGTATTATTGGTTCCACTGCTTTCTGGTGAAAGTGGCTCACCAATGGATATTTTGATTGTTCTTGGAAAAGCAGTACTCCTTGTTATTGGGATTGTTCTTCTAGCCAGAAAGGTTGTACCCTGGATTTTAGATAAAGTAGCTCAAACACGTCGCCAGGAGCTCTTTATACTTACCGTTATGGCTATCTGTTTTGGAACAGCCGCACTCACAAATCTTGCTGATGTAAGTTTAGCACTTGGGGCCTTTCTTGCAGGTTTGGTAGTAAGCGAAAGTCATTACAGCGACCATGCATTAAGTGAAATTCTCCCATTGAAAACCATTTTCAATGCTGTTTTCTTTGTTTCGGTTGGGATGCTATTGGATGTCTGGTTTGTACTCCAATACCCTCTACTTTTATTAGGTATCATATTCGGAGTATTAATTCTAAAATTCGTACTAAGCTCTGTTAGTTTACTGGTTCTTGGTTACCCTGTCCGTATTGCAGCTGCTACCGGTCTGGTGCTGGCTCAAATTGGTGAGTTTTCGTTTGTATTGGAACGTGTTGGACGTGATGCAGGCCTTACTCCCGGCGGGTTTGGAGAAATTGGCTCTCAAATGTTTATCGCCGTTTCTGTAATCCTGATGCTACTTACTCCTTTATTCCTTGCTGTTAGCCCAAAAATTGGAGAATTACTTTCCAAAACCCCACTTAAAAGGATAGGTGAAAAAAGAAAAAAATCCTCCGAACCTAAACCTGATATATCACTCGAAGACCATGTAATTCTTGTCGGATATGGACCAGCTGGCCGTAACCTGGTACGCACCTTTGTGGAAACGAGCATTCCATTTGTTGTTATAGAAATGAATCCCAGATCGGTAAATGAGATGCGTAAACAGGGCATTAAAGCTATTTACGGAGATGCTACTCGAACACACATCTTGGAACATGCTCAAATAAATAAAGCTAAACTTTGTGTAATTGCAATAAATGATCCGGATGCCAATCCAAGAATTATAAAATTAGCTAAATATCTGAACCCCACGATACAGATCATTGTCAGAACCCGGTACCTGGCACAAGCTGAGGCTATGGAAGCAGCCGGAGCCGATACAGTAGTACCAGAAGAAATGGAAACTACCGTTCGATTATTTTCAAGTGTACTGAATGCTTATATGATACCTGAAGAAGAAATCCAACAACATATCCGGGAACTAAGAGCTGAGGATTACCAGATCATGCGGGGAAGTATCCAGGAAGCTCATCTTATGGTCCTTAAAGGGCTGGATGAAGAAGGCTTGCATACCAGGGCCGTTTTAGTACGTGAGGGAAGTCATGCAGCAGGTAAAACTTTGGCTGAGTTAATGCTTCGAAATAAATATGAAATAACCGTACTTACCGTACAGCGAGGAGATAAAAACATCGGAAACCCTGCAGGCCCTTTCCAGCTTGAGGCTGGTGACCGATTAGTGATGGTAGGCTTGGCTACCCGTTTTGCCGATGCCGCTGAAGTATTCAGAGAAGACACCCCTCCTGTTGAACTGGAAGATGATTTTTAACTAAAGTCCATATCTCTTCGCCATCTTGGATGACTTCTCAGGATTCCAAACATCTTCGTAAGAACGTTTGAAGAAAAACTCTTTGTAATACGCTACAGTGCGTACCAGGCGTAAGTACGTTCCTGTATAAATAGTCATGAGCGGAATAAACTTGATCAGCTTTATTTCCTCTTTTCGTCTTTCAGTGAAAAGCAGGATACTTCCCATCTGTACATAACTCATAGCTACATAAAGTGTAAAATTCATTGGGATGATAAATTTGAGGCTTGAAGAATAGTTCATAATGATATCAATCATATATATAATCCAGGTAAGATCTAGGATCACGTTATAGAATACATTTTCAAATAGAGCGAAGAAGTTCGACCAGTTAAAATTGGCATTAGGGAAATAGACATCTTTATGCTTTCTGACTCTGAACCGAATAATAGACTTATCCCATCTCAACCGCTGTTTGGTCAGTACCTTAAATTTCGAAGGGGCATTTGTGAGGCAGATTGCCTTCGGCTCGAAATGAATTTTATATCCGCATTTCCTGATTTTTACAGTTATATCTCCATCCAGGCCAGGACCAATATCCCAACCGCCTATACTGTCCAATATCTCCGGACGAAAAGCACCAAATGCGCCTGATACGATTTTGTAAATCCCGAAATAGGATGTAATAATCCGTCCAATCGAAACTGTTTTCAAATATTCAATAGCTTGAAGGCTTGCACATAGGCTATCGTTGTAGTTTCTAACCTTCACATTCCCACCAACAGCTCCAATCTTGTCATCATAGTAAAATGGAATCACCACTCTCTCAATGGCGTCACGATCAAAAGAGCAATCTGCATCAAGGTGAACGATGTATTTCCCTTTAGCATAACGAAGGGCTAGGTTAGCTGCCGAAGCCTTCCCTCCTCTTACTTCATTTCTGATAAACATATCGATCAACCCGAGGCGCTCTAAATTCTTCCCGATAATTGGAGTATCATCGTCAGAACCGTCATCAACAATAATCAATTCGAAGTTCTGGTAGGTTTGCTCAGCAAGCGACTTGGTTAATTTGAAAAGATGTGCTCCTTCATTTTTTCCCGGGATTATGATGGACACTAGAGGATTTTCCAGAAAGAAAGCTTTCTTTGCCTGCTCATATCGTTCATTATCGCTCTTGTTTCTAATCTTTAGAAAGAATGCGACGATGTAATCAATAATGATATACCGGGTAAACTCAAAAATGCAGAAATACCAGAATACACGCAGAAACTTTGGAAAGCCTACTACAAACCAGTACTGAAGATATTCCGGAGCTAGTTGTTCCCACATGTTAAGCTCCGATAGTATTTAAAGGAGTGATCAATACTTCTGCAATAACCTGCTGTGCGTTCATCCCATCTTGAAGAAGCTTAGTGATATTATTCTGTATCAGTCCGCCAACCTTTGTTATATGTTCCTGGCTGGAATCATAAATCAAGAACTTATACCAATTAGGCGATTGACTTGCGATGATATCCGCTTTATTAAGATAGTTTGAGATGATTGTGCAAATCTCTTGCTGTATTACATCTTGTTGAGTCTCACTGAATGAGCTCAATAATTCCAGGTCTATATTCAAAGAACCTTCAAAACTCTGGGTTCCATTATTCAGTGCACGCTCCTGCTCTTTCGTTTTGAATAACTCGAACATTGACTCCGAAAGCACATTTAATGTGGCGGATTTCTGTGGCTCTTTTTTAGTGTGAAGGCCATACCTGGCAACCTGCTCACCTAATGATGTTAGCTCATAAGAGCATATTTCAAGGCTATTGAGTTGAGATAATTCGTTTTCATTTCCGCAATCAATACATAATGCTTTAATCTCTGCATTCTGAAACTGGTGATCACACGACTTACAAGTATGCATGCATGAAGGCTTATCATAATCGATTCCGATATGTCTCAGATGCTTGTCACACTTTGGACATTCAAGATGGTCTTCTTTCTTGTAATCTCCTTCAGGTGCAATATGAGCACATAGAAAATGATGGATTAAATCGTCTGTTTTAAGATCTGCAGAACTACATTTTGGGCAACATTCCCTGTAGTTTAAAAATCCGCCTGCACATTTTTTACAGGTATGTACATGATCCTTTGTCTGCTTTGTAAGAAATCCTAGTTCTTTCGTTTTGTTGAGAACACTTATTAGTCTCTCTGTATCTTGTTCCTGAAGTACAGAACTAAGAAGTGGAAAAGCATATCCAACTTTTGAAGTTCTTGACAAACTCGGTTCTAAACCGGATTGTCTTGTAAACAAATATTGAGTCACTAGCTGACTTAGTGAAGTATTATAGTCAAGTTGGTGAATTTCTGTGCTTATCTCTCTGGTCCGCGCCTGGATACTTTTAAGTTTTTGAATGGCTGAATTCTTAGTCTCATCAGAGAATACTCCATCGAAAAGAAAAGTGATGGAAGCGGAGTTTGGAATGGTAGAATTTATAAAAACCGGTTTCAATGCAATCGCTCTTTCTCTGTTTGACCGGATGACTCTTAAAACTTTCTCAGCTTCATAAGCAGAGAAAGTCTGAACTAATACCCCATCCACCAATTGGAGATCATGGTGAGCCAAATCTGATTCTTTAGAAACTGCGAGTAACTGGATACTCTCGTTATCAAAAGAAAGAAGATTGGTTTGGTTAGATGGATGTTGTATTAGCTCAAACATGGCTGTAACCTATTAAGGAGATATTGTTTGTTATAAACTTAGATAGTGACCGTGGGATACTTTATCAGCAATTATTCCACGAACATCATAAAAGATGGTATTCTCATCTGAGATGGAGTTGTAGTACTCAGCAGTCTCAGTCATATACTCATCATGAGCAACGGCAGTGATTACTACATCAAAGATACCGTCTACCTTTTTACTGCACTCGATTCCGTACTCATTGTATACTTCGTCGCTGTCAGCATGTGGATCTTCAACCCAGCTTTCGATACCGAAGAGGCTAAGCTTTTTTACTACTTCTGCTACTTTTGAATTTCGGATATCACTCACATTTTCTTTGAAAGTAATGCCCTTCACAAGCACCTTACATTCTTTAGGTCGTTTACCTAGTTCTTCTAGCTTTTGTGATATTTTGTATGCGATATTATAAGGCATGGCGTCATTCCTGAATCTTGAACTTGAAATTACTCTTGGATCTACTTTTACTTGTTTAGCTTTATAAGCGAGGTAGTATGGATCTACTCCTATACAGTGTCCGCCTACCAGGCCTGGGAAGAACTTTAAGAAGTTCCACTTTGTACCAGAAGCTTCCAGTACATCATGTGTATTAATTCCCATTTTGTTGAAAATCATAGATAATTCATTCATTAAAGCAATGTTTACATCACGTTGAGTATTCTCAATAATTTTTGATGCTTCAGCAACTTTAATGGTTGGCGCTTTATGTATTCCAGCTGTAATAATGCTGTCGTATACATTAGCGATGTTTTCTAGAGCTTCTTCATCACTACCTGACACTACTTTAGTAATTGTAGTAACGGTGTTTACTTTGTCGCCCGGATTAATGCGCTCTGGCGAGTATCCTACCTTGAAATCTTCATTGTACTTTAAACCGGATATTCTCTCCAGGATTGGCACACAAACTTCTTCGGTACATCCCGGGAAAACAGTAGATTCGAAAACTACGAAGTCACCTTTTTTAAGTACTTCAGCTACACTTGCTGTTGCCTTTTTAAGTGGTGTAAGATTTGGTTCGTTTCTATTGTCGATTGGAGTAGGAACTGCCACTACATAAAATTCTGCATCGGCAATTTGAGAAAGCTTTGAAGTGAATTTGATATCACGGTTTTCAAAAGCATCTGCTTCGAGTTCGTTAGAAGGATCGATTCCTTCTCTCATCATTTCGACTCTTTCATCATTGATGTCGAATCCTATTACTGAGAATTGACCAGCAAATTCCAAGGCAATTGGCAGGCCTACATAACCTAAACCTACCATTGCCATTTTTGCTTCCTTAAGACTTAATCTCGAAAAGATGTTGTCCTCATGTTTGATGAGGCGTAAGCCCGGGGCTAATTTTTCAGTTGTTTTTAATTGTACTGCTAAGTTGTTCATTGTTCTAAAATTATGTTCTTGTTTGATTCTGAGACCAACTTAGCCAGTATTTCAGCTCTTTCCGGGTTTTATCGACGAATGGAAAGAATCTGTCGGTGAATGGTTTGGCTTACGAGTTTTAAGGAGTTACTTAATTGAAAAAAGCCAGTCTATGATCAATAGACTGGCTGTTAGGGAGTCATTTACTTATCTAAATGCTTCATCTATTTTTGAATGAATAGATCATAGTTCACAGAATTTGGATCTGCTGTGCTGATCATAAATATTGCATCGTTGTAATCTTTGTCACCTTGAGGAAGAGCAATATCTTCGAAGGCCATCACGATACTTGAGCAACCCTGGTCATAGAAAATGATGCTTTGTTGCTTTTCGCTTACGTTGAATTCCGGAATAGTGTACTGGGTATAGATACCATCGGTAATCTTGCTACCCTTCCAGCCATTGGAAATTACATAGAAACCAATCACTGTCCCTTCTTCAAATTCACCAAGTAGCTTCATCGTATTTCCCTGGATAAGTTCTCCACCTGAGTATTTTGCCGAAGCATTTGGAAAAATGACCACTTTATTCAAATCATCTGCGGATTGCGGAGGATTATCTTTATGATAATAGTAATAGCCTAGTGTATTTCTATATCCGGCTCCCTCACTTATAAAAGTGACATACACTTTATCATCTTTAAGTAGTTCAATTTCCCTATGTGGATTTTCGAAATACTCAGGATTGTCTCTTGGTACATTATTTCTTTCCGGTAGTACATTCCTAAAGAGATTCGGAAGCAGTTCACTACATACTTCAACATCTTCAGGTTCCATTCCATGAGGAACACCATTATTATCGTGTCCATATAAAGTCTGATGTTCACCAAGCTTTCCTTTTCGAAGAATCTTTAGCCCTTCGCCACCTTTAGCTACGAAAATCCATTCTCCATCTGTAGTCATATAGTTTGCAGACGCCGGAGCTTCATCTAAATCCCAGGTGAAGATAGGTTCAACTTCTCCGGATCCTTCCGGCATAGTAGCTACGGTAATCCCATCGGCTCCGTTTGCCATATACAGATAATCGTCATCGCTGGTAATACCATTGGTATTTCCTTTAGTAAGCATACTGGATGGCGAAGAAAACAGCTCTTCATCGGTGTATATATCAAATCCTTTTAGGCCATCATAACCCATGGTTACAAATACAACCTCAGGGTGACGTTGTGCAAAATGGAGTGTAGATTTCCCTCTGAAGTTTCTTTCTACATTTTGATGAACTGCAGCTCCGATATCAATGGTCTTAGAAGTATCATTACTTCCAACCTGTTTAATTTTCAACTCTGCATTTTCACCAGTTACAAGGCTTACTACTGATGAAGCAAAAGGAATACTTCCGTTTGTAGCCACATATTTGGCATCAGAATATTCTTCAGCACTGATAAAGCCCAGGTTATCCACATCTAAGGTGTATGTTCCACCGCGGGTTTTCCCAGCTGTTACATATAGGAAGTCTCCTGATCTAACAATTCCATTTGCAGATGCGGATATGCCTTGTGAGAACTTTGACAAGCTCACATCTTTAATTTCATCTGAAATCAAGCCGTCTCTTAGTGAAACCTGGCGTACTACTGCTCCTTTATTCTTATGAGATAACGCCAACCAGATTCTCCTGGAGAATTCATCTCCTTCATAATCTGTTGTAATTGCATTAACATCAGCATTTTTAAATAAAGCTTGGCTAACCAGTTTTGGGTAAGCCCGGTTTGAAAGATCAAAAACCTCAAGTCCCCCTAAGTGAGTATCACCTTGCTTGTTATAAGAAACGTATGCCTTATCGTCTACTACCTGAACATGAGTTGCACTTAGTTTCTCACCTTGAAAAATGGGTGATGAAACCTCAGCAACGAAATACCAGGTATGATCCAGTTCTTGTGCATCGGAGTAACTTGTTACGCCTTTCTGCTTTGTATCCGGATCAAAAACAGTAGCGGTTCCTGTTTGGGAAACCTGAAGAGGATGGTTTATATACGTAACCCTATTGCTAAGTTCTTCCTGGTTGTTACTCAGCTCCACCTCGGATATGACATCTTCGTCATTCTCCAATGAAACAGAACACCCTAGAAATACACTTATACAAAGTATTGGTATTAATATTTTCTTCATTGTTTTAGTTATTTAGATTTTATGGTTATTCGAATTTCTTATTCTTTTATATAGCACAAAGGCTTTTTTCGATGAATGGTAGCTTTCTGCCGTTGAATGGATATACTAGTTGAAACGACCTATGGAAACCTTAACCGACATCTTATAGAACTGCTTCCACTCTTCGAGGTCGTTAACATCCAGTGGAATAATATCTACCAGCAAAGACCTCTGGGTTGGCTCATACTTCTTTTGAAATTCCGGCGGCAGCTCATAAGTCGATACATAAAACTTGTCGATGATGCCTTTTTGTTTTGTTCCATCCGGGAACTCAAGATTTACTATTCTACCGATTTCGGCTTTATCTAATTCTTCCTGAACGAAGTAAGCTTGTATTCTTAAATGCTGAGGTTGGTGAATGGTCATCACCTGGTCTGCTTTGTAACACACTTCATTTTCGCGAACGTTAATTCGTCCAATCACTCCATCTTCCGGAGCAATATAAAGTTGTTTCTGAACTCCGCCTCCACCTGATGCTGCAGCTATACTGTAATTTGCTTTTAACCTGTTTAGTTGATCAATATGTCGAATCAAATAGCGGATCTCTTGCTTAACTAAATCCAGGTCGTCCTGAACGTTGTCAATTTTATATTGCTGATCATCAAATTTGGTTTTAGATAATGCTGCAAGAGCTACCATTGACCTGATTCTTTCAAGTTCGAATCGTAATTCTTTCAATCGGTTTTGTAGAATTCTTTGCTCGGTTCTCTTTTCATCGAGCTGTCGGCGTAACTCTAAGATTTCGCGATCCACTCTTTCCCTATTCGAAATAATATTTACATAGCTCGCGGCATCATTCTCGTAATACTGGTTCGTATATTGAAAGAGCGTATCTCCTTTTTGAATCTCGGCTCCTTCTTCTACCAATAACGAGTTAAGACGAATATCGTCCGTAAAATGGACTTCCAACTTGTCCATGGTTACCATTCCGTCCAGTTCAATAACCGCTACACCTTTGTATAGCTTGAATGAACCATAAATACCAATTGTTATAAGTAACAGGATGAAAAGCACCCTGTCCGTATTCATCTTTTTTCGCTTTGGTTTTTCCGGCTCTTTTAAATGCCTTATAGTTGCATTCCCTTGTTTAAAGCTAAATTGTTCCATGATTAGAGTCCCTTTCTGCTTGTTATTAATTTCTTTTCGTCGTCATAAACCAGGTAATCAATAATCTCACCCGAAGTAAGATTGAGGTTCATCTTGAGTAACAGCTGATGCATCTGCTTTTTTAGTGCTACTTGTTCGACTAGAACTGCGAGAGCATCATCTTGCAATAATGAAGCATCTACTTCAGGTACATCTGTATTTACGCTGGCTTTTGTAACCTCTTGCACCCTGATTCTATCTTCCAACAATGTGTATTTTGATACCAGGTTTAAAAGCTGCTTCTGCTTATAGGAGTATTCTTGATAAAGCATCAGCATTTCTTTTTTCCTGTTTTTGACTTCAAGTTGCAGGCCCTCATCTAGTGCTTTGCTCTCGGCTACATATGAGTCTCTTACAGCTCTCCGATTTCTCGCTAGTGGCATGCGTAATGAAATTCCCATAGCAACATAATCCCTGGTATTATCAGAGAAACTTGTTTGATGATGATAGTTCACTGAAGCTGTGAGGCTCATATCATAAATAAAGTAGGAAGGAGCTCTGATCAGCTCCTTCCTCATCTCCACCATCTTCAGATGTCCTTCCATGTCATTAAATGACCCTAGGATAGCGGAGATGTCAACATCAGGCATAAGTGTTTCCCGAACCTGATAGGGGTAGTTGAAAGTGTTTAGCTCATCTGAAAAGATGTGCTCAAAAGAGGAATTCGACTGGAATAAAATTTCTTTTTCTAAACGCGCTTCTTCAAAACGTGCATTGAGGTTGAAGACTTCTTCATTAGTAAAATATCCTTCCTCACGTAAGCTTACATAGATCGGCCGTTTGGATGAAAGCAGTTGTATTCTTTCCAGGTATACATCATGTATTTCTTTGTCAAACAGATATGCAGCTAGTGCAAACTGGGCGAAATAAGACTCTTGTTTATCTCTTACTTGTTGCTCAAGTAACTCCAGTTCTACTCTAAGATCGTTTGTTTCCGCAAGTCTGCGGTTTTGTACCCACCCGGCTTTTAATATTTCCCAATTAAGACCTGTTTTATAATACTTCTCAATAGATCCTGCGTTTAGATCATTATCAATAAAACCTTCTCCAAAACGGTGGTTATAGGATGCAACGAGGCTTATTCCGAGATCTCTTCTAAGAATACTTGACTCAGCGTAAAGCTTATCGATCTTCGAATTGCTTGTACTTATAGTCTGGAAATTCAGGATGCTTTCTAACACCCCGGGCTCATCAACCTGCCTGGCCTCAAGCCCAGTGGTTAACACTATAAGAAGTAGGAAAAGGTAAACTAATCGGTACATGGTTTATGTTTTTTTGACAAACATAGTCCATGCATTCACGATTTAGGGAATTCTTCGATGAATCGCCAAAATGCTTCGGTGAATGGTAAACATTTGGCTTTGCCGGGTATTACCTGTCATCCTGAGCGGTAACGAAGGATCTACACAATCAAAGTTTTAGATAGGCTGCTTATTAGATCCTTCGGAAGTATCCTCAGGATGACCTATGGTTAATATCAATATGGCTTGCGGTCAAATTATATCCTAAGGTTTAACGTCCTTCTAACCTTGTGAATAGTGCTATATCATATTTAACCGGTTCAGGAGACCTTCTTTGTTTCCCCTGCTTATAGGAATGATATCTTCAGCAATAAGAATACTGTTATCTTCTATATCTACAATCTTGTCCAGGTTCACAACAAAAGATCGGTGGACTTTCATAAAATTTGAGGAAGGCATCTTCTCCTCAATTCTCTTCAAAGTGATATGAACTGTATACTTTTTATCCCCGGTTTTTATTTGAACATAATCCCCTTTTGCTTCAATAAACTGTATATCCTCAAAATTGAGCTTCACCAACCTTGAATTAATGTTAACAAATATCGAATTCGGGTTAGACTCTACTTCTGCAGGTTTCTCAGCTTTTGAGGCCTTCACTTTTTCCATAGCTTTTAGAAAACGAGCTGTCTCAATAGGCTTTATCAGATAATCTACAACATTATACTCAAAGGCTTCCAAGGCAAAGGATGTATCTGTAGTCGTCATAATAACATCTGGCAGCGAAGTCATTGTCTTGAGAAATTCAGACCCCTTTAGTTCCGGCATATGGATATCAAGGAATATTAAATCCAAATCCAATTCCTGCACTGTTGAAAAAGCTTCTGCAGGATTTTCGAATTCAGCTACTACATCAAGATAACCCGTCATCTCGCATAATTTACGGAGAGCCATTCTCGCCGTCTTTTCATCATCTATTATAATACATTTCATATTACCTACTCCTGATTTCCTCTATCGATTTATATAAGCTGTTATGTAGCAACTTAACCTCTTCTTCAAAAACACCCTCATCCGTTGGCATCGAGTTTTTACATTCGAACTCCAGTTTTTCAGCCAGTTCGTCAATTTCACTCAACCCGAAAGTTCTGATCTTAGTTCTTAACCCATGGATATTTTGCGAGACTTTCTCAAAGTCTTTCGTTTCCATCCCTTTACTTATGGAATCTAGTTGTACCGGAACTTCTGTTAAAAAAACATCAATCAACTCTTGTTCAAACTCCTTATCTCCATCTGAAAGGTCTTCAAGGTAACTATAGTCCGGAATGGTACTGATAGTAATTTCACCACTCGCTTCTGATATACTGATTATATCTTCCGGTTTAAGTGGTTTTTGGAAAAAATAACCTTCTTCAATTCCTCTCTCGCTTTTCATTGCATCAGAAAGCCTGGATCCACTTACATAAAACGTTTTGATATCCGGTATAGGCTGAGTTTCAGTTCCATTATTCAAATAAAAATCCCGTATCAAAACATCTGATGAGCTCTTTTCCCCTGAATCGATATACTCTTCTATTGACTCAAACGAAATAGATTCTTTCCCCGGAAAGTTTCTCATCAGCCTTTTGAAAGCCAAACGGTCAAAATCACTATCGTCTATATATACAAATCTCATTTCAATAGGCTGATTCGCTAGTATTCCAGTAATGCTTGATCGAGGTCATCATATCCACAAATTCGCTGTACCGAACTGGTTTAACCATGTACCCTGCCGCATAATTTTCAAAGCTCTTTAGTTTGTCAGATGGCTGTTTAGAAGTAGTCATTATAACCACAGGAATTTTCTTGAACTCAGGGTGACTTTTAGCCTTTTCAAGAAATTCAAAGCCATTCATAATAGGCATATTCAAATCCAGCAATATCAAGCCGGGCAAATCTTCTTTATTACCTTCCAACCATTCCAACCCTTCTTTCCCGTTTTCTTTAGAAATTAGGGTGTTGCCAAAACCAAGCTTTTCAAATGCCCTGGCCACCTTTTTGGCTTCAATCGCATTGTCTTCAAGAAGTAAAACTGATTTCTGATCTTTCATTCTTCTGTTCTTTTTGAATCGTAAAATTAAAAGTTGTACCTGCTCCCTCTTTACTTTCGAACCAGATTTTCTCGCCTCTGGTATCCATAATCTTTTTTATGATAGAAAGTCCTATCCCGGTTGAGCCTTCTTCACTGGAATGGAATTTAGAAAATAGTTGAAATACTTCATTCCCAATTTCTGAAGAAATGCCAGGGCCATTATCCGAGACTGAAAACAGCCAATTATTTTTTTCTTCGGAGCAAGCAATAGTTATCAGCCCTTTCTCTTTATCCGAGAATTTTACTGCATTTGATATAAGGTTCTGAAATACCTGCCCAAGCTGAATTTTGTTAAAAACTACTTCCGGGAATTCTCCCTTAATATCAACACTGATACTGCCGGGAATTTTTATTGAATTAATGACAGAATTGAGGACTCCAGAAGTTTGGAGAATTTCATCCAGCCCACTAGCATCGTTAGCTGTACTATAAGTAAGTATACCTTCAATGAGCTCATCCATTTTTTCCACATTATCTACCATCATATTCAATGACTGCTTGCCTTCTTCATCCAAAGAATCCTGGTAGTCTTCAACAATCCATTCACTGAGAGAACTAATTGCTCTTAAAGGAGCTTTTAAATCATGTGAAACCACATGTGCGAACTCATTAAGCTGATCGTTAGCCCGCTTTAGATCTTTTAAGAGCTTTTCCCGTTTTGCTTCTTGCTCTTTCTTCTCTGTAATATCTCTTGCAATAGTTTGGACTGCATTTTCCCCACTATAGGTAACCAACGAAGATGATGCTTCAATTACCTTGTAATTACCTTTAAAAGTCTTTATTTCGAATTCCAGGGAAGGAATCTTCTCACCATTATTTAATTTCTTCAGACGTTCCTGAAATACAGGAAGCAAATTCTCCGAGGCTAGTTCCAAAAGGTCTTTCCCGATTACATCTTCGATACTATCCGCTTCATAAAGTGCTAAACCGGATGCATTTAAATACACAATGCGTCCATTTTTTGTTATCTGGATTGCTTCAGGCTGGTCATCTACTAGCTTATGCCATCTTTCCTCACTTTCTCGCAACGATTTTTCTACGCGCTCCCTTTCTTCTATAACAATAGCATTCTTCAATTGAGACGACACCAGGCTGGCAATAGTATTCAATGATTGAACATGCTCATCCGAATAAAAGTCTTTCTTGGAATGCTCCGAGTCAATCACTCCGATTACTTCCCCTTCATACTTAATTGGAACAGTTAGTTCAGAAAAACGGGGCTCATCATCAATAATGTATTCTGGTTCTTTAGTTGTATCATTGATTAAAGAAGCTTCTCCAGTTAGAGCCACTCTACCTACGATTCCTTTCCCTACAGGTATTGAGATCGGGTCTAGAATAACCTCACCACCCGGACTTTTTGGCCCGTACGCAGCAATCTGATTCAGTTCTTGCGTTTCCTTATCAAATACATACACCACACAATCTTCAAAACCCAACTCTTCAATTGTATTCTTTGTTATTTCAAGTGCTATCTCCTGGATCGTGATTTTCCCTAACAGAGAAATGGCAAGATCGTTAATAGCTTTGAGTGCTCTTTCGGACTTTTTAGTTTCTGTTAGATCTCTCACAAAGGAACTAAAAAAATAAGTACCGTCAATTTCGTTTGGAATGATTGTCAATTCAACAGGGAAAATAAGCCCACTTGAGTTAACAGCTGTTATCTCAATCCTTTTATTGAGTACCGGACCTTCCCCTGTTTTCAAGAAATGCTCCATTCCTCTTTCGTGAGCCTCCCTATATTCTTCAGGAATAATGATCTCTGATAGCCTGCGTCCAAGTACTCTTTCCTTGCTCCATCCGAATGTTTTTTCAGCCTGTGAGTTCCATTCTGAAATAATCCCGCGATCGTTAATTACTATTACAGCATCCAATGCGGAGTTTATAATAGTCTGTAGTTTTGCCTCACTTTCACTAAGAGAGTGCTCAACCGATCTAAGCTTAGTGATAGGTCTTGCAATAGCAAAAATACCTTCTTCTTCTCCATCTGAATTAATAAAGAGATTCGTGGTTTGCCCAACCCAAACTACATTCCCGGAATTTGTAAGTACGGGGAATTCATAGTAATGATTTTCAAAACCAGCTTTAAGAGCTTCTTTGAAATGTTCACGTACCTCTTGCCTTCGCTCCTCAGTTACAAATTCTGTAAAGTGTTTGCCTATTAATTGTGTTGAAGGCACCCCAAGTAACCTCTCCCCAAAAGTATTCACAAAAGTAAATAACCCTTCTCGGGTGCAGAAGAAAATAATGTCGCTCGACGAATTTGCTATTTCATGAAATGATTTCATATCTGGGGTGAAAGTAATCAATATTTATTAACAAACACTTTAGGATAAATTTAGAAAACTTAAGGAAGCACTAATTCGCATGAAGAACGGAATTCTCTTATCTTTGCTGGCATGAAAAAAGTGGCTTTTGAAACGCTCGGCTGTAAACTCAATTTCTCCGAAACCTCTTCGATGAGACGGGATTTTGAAAATGAAGGATTTGAACTTGGTGAGTTCAATGAGGAGGCCGATATCTATGTGATAAACACATGCTCCGTTACCATGGATGCAAACAGTGCCTGCCGTAAGACTGTACGGCAAGCATTACGAAGAAACCCAGATGCTTTTGTGGCTGTGGTAGGATGTTACGCTCAGCTTGAGCCTGAAGAAATCGCTCAGATTGAGGGAGTAGATGTAGTTTTAGGAGCTAAAGATAAGTTTCAACTACTAGATCTGTTTGATGAATTCGTAAAGCAGGAAAAGACCATTATCCATACTTCAGATGTTAATGAAGCAGTGGATTTCCATAATGCATTTTCATCAGACGATCGCACACGTGCTTTTCTAAAAGTGCAGGATGGCTGCAATTACAAATGTTCATTCTGTACTATTCCTCTGGCCCGTGGAGCCAGCCGAAGCCCTAAAATAGCTACTGTAGTACGTAACGCAGAACAGCTGGTACAAGAAGGATTTAAAGAAATCATTATTACTGGAGTAAACTCCGGTGATTTTGGCTATGGTACTGATGAAAATTTCTTTCAGCTTTTGCAAGCTCTTGAGCATGTTGAAGGATTAGAGCGTTTAAGAGTATCATCCATTGAGCCTAATCTTCTGCATGAAGACATTATCCGTTTTGCTGCCACTTCAAAAAAACTTCAGCCTCATTTTCATATGCCGCTTCAAAGCGGTTCTGATGAAATGCTGAAACTGATGAAACGCAGGTACCGGTCAGATTTATACCGTAGCAGGGTCGAGTTAATAAGAGAACTTATTCCTGATGCCTGTATTGGAGTAGATGTAATTACGGGACATCCTGGCGAAACTGAGGAATTGTTCCAAGAATCCTTTGATTTCATTGACTCTCTGGATGTTTCCTATTTGCACGTCTTCACCTATTCAGAACGTCCAAATACCACCGCTTTAGAACTTAGCCCTATTATTCCGAAACAAGAGCGAAAGAGCCGAACTCACCGATTGAGAAGGTTATCTGCAAAAAAGAGATTCGAATTTGATGCAAGGTTCCAAGGCCAGACACGCCCTACTCTCTTTGAGGAAGAGAATAAAGAAGGCTTTATGTTTGGCTGGACGAATAACTATGTGAGAGTAGCTATTCCGTTCAATTCAAGACTAATAAATACGATTCAACCTGTAGAGATTTGGAAATATTCTAAAGATGGGTTCCATTTTGGTAAGTTATCAAATGAAGTACTTGAAGAAGAAAGAGCAATTGAAGAACTGATCGGTTAATGTCAGAATCTAATCCAAACGAATTACTGGAAAGAGCTTCCCGATTGTTAAAACAACAAAGGGAAGTCTACGGAGATTTTTCAGTTGAATTCGATGCTGCTTCACCGGGTAAGACCTCTGTTCAGGAGGCTGAACCTGCTCTAGATAATAAAATTGATCCCGTTAAAGCTGAAGAACCAACACAAACCCATTCACCTGAACCTTTACCATCTATGCCTTCAGAAGCTGAGTTAATAGCAAATTGCGCCACCTTAGAAGAATTAAAAACACTTTGCGAGAAGGCTGACGTTCTAAAAACAGACTTGCTAAATACGAACCTTGTATTTGGTGTTGGCAACACGAGTGCAGATTTAATGATTGTTGGTGAAGCACCTGGTGCAAATGAGGACCGACAGGGAGAGCCTTTTGTGGGACGGGCTGGTAAATTGCTTGACCAGATTATGGAAGCCATAGATTTTAAGCGCTCTGATATCTATATAGCTAACATTTTGAAGCACAGGCCACCAGACAACAGGGACCCAAAACCAGAAGAAAGAAGACGAAGCCTCCCCTATCTTCTCAGGCAAATTGAGCTTGTTAATCCAAAACTTGTCCTTTGTGTAGGACGTATTTCAGCAACTACACTTTTAGGGAAGGACTACGCGTTAAAAGATATGAGACAGAAATTCCACGAGTTTCATGGACGTGAGTTATTTGCAACCTATCATCCGGCTGCGCTTTTAAGAAATCCTAACTGGAAAAGGCCAACCTGGGAAGATGTGCAGATGCTCCGCGCACGCTATGATGAGTTAGGCGGGCAACCCTGATTGTTGATAACTTTGTGAAAAAGTTGTTCGAAAGAAAATAAATTCTACGTTAGAATCTTAATTATATTTATTGATGTCGTCCTAAGGATACAGTAGCGATGACCTAATAATCTTAGAAAATTAATGGCAAAGAAAAACGGCTCCACGTACAATAAAGACCCTTATAAAGAACAGAAAAGTGTTCTGGAGCAAGAAGGAAGAGTCCCACCACAGGCTGTAGAAGTTGAGGAAGCAGTACTCGGTGCAATGCTTATCGAGCATGGTGCAGCTACCATTGCATTACAGATGCTGAAAGCACAGGATTTTTATAAACCTGCCAACCGACATATATACGAAACCCTCTCCAATCTATTTGAAAGAGATAATCCCTTAGATCTCCTTACCGTTGAGAATGAATTACGTGACAATGGCTTGTTGGATATCTGTGGCGGGCCAACCTATTTATCTGACCTAACACGATCTGTTAGTTCTGCGGCCAACATTGAGTATCATGCTCAAATCATCACTGAGAAGGCTATCAAAAGGAATCTTATCCTTAATTGTACCGATGTAATTAAAGACTCTTACGATTCCACATCCGATGCTTATGATGTGTTAGATGATGCCGAGCAAAAGATTTTTGACCTTGCCAACCAGAAAAGCAAGAGTGCAGCAATGCCCGTTGCTGATATTCTAAAGGACACACTGGCCTACCTCGAAGATATGAGAGGTAAAAAGTATGGTATCACTGGCGTTCCGTCTGGTTTGGCTGTTGATCAAATGACTGCAGGTTGGCAAAAAGGCGATTTGGTTATCATTGCTGCACGACCTTCTATGGGTAAAACGGCATTTGTACTTACTGCAGCTCGTAATGCAGCCATGCACCCTGATGAAGCACTGAGAACTCCTGTGGCTATCTTCTCTTTGGAGATGTCCAATCAATCCCTTGTACAACGATTGCTGACTATGGAGGCCCGTGTTCGTGCGGATGAAGCAAGAAAAGGAACATTGAATGACGACAGCTTTAAGCAGCTTATTGAAGCAGCCGGACGATTGTTCTCTGCTGATCTGTTTATTGATGATACACCTGCCATCACATTAATGGAACTTCGTACAAAGTGCCGAAGACTGAAAAGTGAGCATAACATTGGGATGGTAATCGTCGATTACCTCCAGCTTATGCAGGGTTCATCAAAAGACTCAGGAAGCCGTGAACAAGAAATTGCTTCCATTTCCCGAGGGCTTAAATCATTGGCAAAAGAGTTGGATGTACCTGTAATTGCATTGTCTCAGTTAAGCCGAGCAGTAGAACAACGTGGCGGAGATAAACGACCACAGCTAAGTGACTTACGTGAATCAGGTTCTATTGAGCAAGATGCGGATATTGTTATGTTTTTATACCGCCCTGAGTATTATGGAATTACCACTACTGCCGAAGGACAATCAACAGCTGGTATAGCTGAAGTAATTATCGGCAAGCAAAGAAACGGACCTGTGGGAAGTAAGATGCTTTACTTTGTTAAGGACTATGCGCGTTTCGAAAATCTTACTTCTGCCAATGCCGATACTTCTTATTTAGGAGAAGCTTCAGGTGATTTGATTGAAGCTAATTTCACCCCCTCTGATACGGCAATTATGCCTCATAATCCGGCCCCAGACGACGAAGACGCACCGTTTTAAATCCTCAAATGAGATATCTAGTTCTCTTCCTTGGTTTCTTCATACTAACTCAAGGGTTAGCAGAAGCCCAGGTATTGCCCTACGCCAAAGAAGTTGTTCAAACCTTAAGCTCTGACGAATTCCAGGGACGGGGTTATGTCAATAAAGGCGATAAAATTGCTTCAGATTATATTCGAAAAGAGTTTGAGCGTTTTGGATTAAAATCTTTCTCAAAAAAGTACCTTCAAAAGTTCGATCTATCTATTAATACTTTTCCCAAGAGCATTGAGCTATCTGTAAACGGCCAAAAACTTAGGGCTGGATATGATTTCCACGTCACCCCGGGCTCCCCTTCAGTTTCAGGTAGCTTCAGTACCATAAGTCTTACTGTAGAAGATATGCTTAGCGATCAGAAACTGAGAACTAAGCTCATGGCTTCCATGGGTAAGTTTATCATAGTGGAAAACTATAAAAAAGGAGATTACACCAAAGAAGAACAAGATCGGTTAGGAGGAGTTGTTCAGTTTTTAAAGTATCAATCCAGTAACCCAGCAAGCGGAACTATTATTCTTACGAATGATAAACTGACCTGGAATGGGTCTCAAACCCAACACTCAAGACCTTCCTTTACTATTCTAAGTGATAGTTTAGATACCCCTATTACAGAGGTTAAAGTTAAACTATCAGCTAAACTTGAACGCTCTTACACCACTCAAAATGTGTTAGGATATATTGAAGGTGAAAACACCGACTCAATGATTGTATTTATAGCTCATTATGATCACTTCGGTAAAATGGGTGATGCCATATTTCCAGGAGCCAACGACAACGCCAGCGGAACTGCAATGTTACTGAGCCTCGCAAAGTATTATTCAGAAAATAAACCCTCTTATAATACTGTATTCATCGCTTTTGGTGGAGAAGAACTTGGATTACTGGGTTCCAAACATTTCGTTCAAAACCCGCTTTTTGATCTTACCAGCATCAAATTCCTTGTAAACTTTGATCTGGCCGGAACCGGAGATGAAGGAATCCAGGTGGTAAATGGTTCAGTATACCGGGATAAATTTGATCTCCTCACTTCAATTAACGAAGAGATGGAATTACTCCCAAAGGTTAAAATCAGGGGAAAAGCCTGCAATAGTGATCACTGCTTTTTCGATGAAGCAGGAGTACCAGGATTCTACATCTATACCTTGGGTGGCATAAGGGCTTATCATGATGTATATGATAAATTTGAGACCCTACCTTTTACCGAATTTGAAGATTACTTCACCCTGGTAACTGAGTTTATCAGCAGGCTATAAACTACCCTACCATCTCCTCAAACAGACGATCAAAGCTTTTGATCTTATGCTTCCATTCGAGGTGTTTATTTACATTCTGAAGACTGGATTTTGGTAAGGGCTTCGTCTTCTTCTCCAGTAAACCTTTCAAATGTCGAAAAAGATCGTCTTCTGTATCATAAAGTACAGGAGCGTGTAACAACGGGTTGTGTAGAGATTTCGGGATTAGTTCCGGATAATGAAGTTTGTTAGGCACTAAAGGATGACAACCACAATAAATAGCCTCCATAATAGCTACACAAAAGAATTCATATGTAGCAGTAGAGACTACAATGTCGCCAGAGTGCAGCAACCGGCTATAATTCTCTTCATCTTCAACATAACCGAAATGAGTAATCTGTTGACCGTACCTTTGCCAGGCCTTTTCAAACTCTTCGGGTTTTTCATGCTTGGTATCACCCGCCAGAATCAGATCAAACTTGAGGTCGATATCATTGAGACGATTCAGGACACGAAAAAACATAGCCGGGTTTCGGTCAAACTGCCATCTCTGATTCCAGACAATAACCGGATTCTTATTCTCATTTCGGGTATCAGGTTGAGCGTTAAAAACATCCAGGTTTAACCCGGGATGCATAACTATGCTTTTTTCTCTGATCTGGTCAACGGTGTTGTAGTGTTTGTCATCAGGATAGTTATCCAGGAACTTCGGAAGTGCTTCAAGGAGATCATCAAGATGAAACTGAGAAGAAAATAGCAGCTTATCGGCTACCAGCATACTCAAATAGTTGATATAACAAAATGTAAGATCCCGCGTCTCGCCTTCAGGTATTGGGCGTGTAAACTGGTTCTCATGCATATACATGATCTTGGGCGTATGCGCAAACCTCGGGTTATTGAGTGCCAAAAAAGCCGGGAGGTTTGTCATGCTACTCGTAAGCAGTAAATCGATGGGTTCTTCTATCTCCCTTGTAAGTTGCGCCAGTGTTACTGAATCGCCATGCATCCGCCATTTCCAACCTTTATAATTCAGCTTAATCGGTATGATATTGTGACTCGAATGCTTGGACAATCCTTTAAGGAAAGCCTTATGTGAGCCGCTGAAATATGGTTCTATGGCGAGTATGTTCATATATCTTATCGAAACCTGGATTGAATTTCATCCATCGAAAGATACACGATTGTTGGTTTTTTTAAAGGATCAAGATAAGGCTGCTCACAAGAGAACAATTGGTCAACAATAGCTTCCATTTCTTCACTTGATAATTTCTTTCCCCGTGGAATCGCGGCTTTAGATGCAAAGGCTATTGCAAGGCGTTCGCGAGCTTCCAGGTTAATGGATTGTCCAAGCTCCTGGTATTGGTGAAGCATTGAAATAAGTACTTCCTGTTCATTTCCTATTTCTATATCGGCAGGAACTCCATTGATCATAGCAGTATTCCCACTCATTAGCTGCACTGAAAAACCCATTTGCTGTACAATCGGGTGAATTTCCTTTAGCAAGGCATAATCAGAAGCAGAAAGCTCCAACGTTTGAGCAAATAAAAGCTGCTGTGTACTTGGAAGAGCGGCTTCAGTAGCCTGAAGTGCTTTTTCAAAAATGATGCGTTTATGGGCCAAATACTGATCAATCATACACAATCCTGTTCTGGTCTGCGTCATGATATATGAATTGTGTAATTGCCAGAACGATTGCTCCCGGCTTACTTCGTCAGCTTTGCTTAGTAAATCGTCTTCTTTTTGGAAATCAACAGGCTCGCTACTCGTTGAACTATTGTAAAGCTTTTCTGTAAACTCTTGCCCTCTTCCTTTTACCGGGTTTGTATTAATTCGCGAAGGAATTTGAAAACCCCCTCCGGATTTATCTCTTTTCACTTCCGGCATGTTGAAGTTAAAGCCCGAATCAAAGCCTTTGGAGCTTCCGGTATCACTCAAGTAACTATCCTGGTCAGAAGGGATATTCGGAACATTAAAATGATCATTCAGAGATCTGTTCACAACCGATTTAGCCAGCTGAATAATACTTCGTTCATCCTCAAACTTTACTTCCATCTTAGCCGGATGAACATTCACATCTACTTTGGATGGATCAATCTCAAAAAACAGGGCATAGAACGGATATTCGTTATTCCGAGTCCAGGCATCATATAAACTCAGAATCACATGCGTCAAATAGCGATGTTGAAAAGGTCGGCCGTTAACAAAAAGGAATTGTTCTCCCCTGCTTTTCTTAGCAAGCTTAGGATCAGAGGCGAAACCATAAATCCGTACATAGCTGGTTTCTTCTTTAAACTCGATTAAACTGGCTTTATAAGGGGCTCCAAATATACTTGTGATTCTGTGACTCAAACTCTGTACAGGCAGATTATATATCACTTCTCCATCTGCGATCATTTCAAAAGCAATAGAAGTGTTTGCCAGCGCTGCATATTGTACCACCCTAAGGATATGCCTTAATTCGGTTACATCGGTTTTTAGAAACTGCCTACGGGCCGGGACATTAAAAAATAAGTTCCTGACTGATATCGAAGTCCCGTTTTCAGTTGCAGTGGGTTTAATAGGTTTTTCTTCACCGCCCCAAACCTCGAATTCCCAGCCATTATCATCTTCTGCTCGTTTCGACTTTACCAGCACCTGGGAAACAGATGCAATAGAAGCCATTGCCTCTCCCCTGAAACCCATCGTTTTGATCTTAAACAGATCTTCTATCGAATAAATCTTTGACGTGGCATGGCGCTCAAAACAAAGTGGTAAATCCTCTTCACTCATTCCACAGCCATTATCAATCACCTGTACCAGCGTGCGGCCAGCATTTTCAACCAGGATTTTGATATGATCAGCACCAGCATCAATGGAATTGTCCAGTAATTCTTTAACTACTGAAGATGGGCGTTGAATTACCTCGCCTGCTGCAATCTTATTGCTTATCTCAGGGGGAAGTTGATGTATTATCGAGGTGCGTTCTTGAGTCTCACTCAATAGAGAAATCCGGTTTTATAATGAAATCAAGTACACAACAAGCGCCAATAGTAAAGCTAACCCGAGTACTTTTACATTCTGTTTAGGCTGAACCCGATTGTGCGTCTGAAATTTAATCCGTCTTTTTCTGCGATTATTTTCACGCTCCTCTTTCTCAGGGTCGTGATGCTGAAATGGTAAATTGAACTTTCTAATTTTTGGCCGGTAGCCAAACATAGGTTTGATCATGGCTTCGAAGTTTAGTTAAGCTTTTAAAACCAACGGAAGGTATCCGCAAATCGTGCCTTCGAATATAGGAAATTGATGATCAATTTAGAACGGTTCAATTGAATTCATTATCTAAAAAATAACAGTACTTTGTAGCATGAAGATTTAAGTACATCCTTATTACTCTCATTTCACTGTTTGCTCTAAACCTCCTGACCTTTTACTTGTTTGGGAAACAAGCTTTGAGAGATAGGAATGTTTCCCAAATGCTGAAAACGGATGTAGAAAACTGGCGTGATCTTGAACTAACATATCATATTATAAGCAACCTTGAGTTAGACTCCAGTTTAAAGCTTAAAGGTATTACTTATCCAGTCTTTAGTATCGATGAATACCGTGGATCAGGTTTTGATGAGTATATTGACACAATAGAGAAACGAAGTAATTTCTCGGTTGATATTCAAACAGCTAATTCGATTTTAAATACCAATTTAGACTCTCTATATCTTACTGATTACAATTACGGTACTTCAGATAAAGTAGATTCGATTTTATTTAGTGGATACCTACAAATTGCATATGCATTAGCAGAATCAAAAATTTCATTTCCTATTGATTCAAAAATTGGCGGATGGTGTGAATATTTAAGAGGAGATAATTCGCTCAGTTTCCTACGTTGCTCGATATTCGGAAATACAATTGTATCACTTTGGGAGGAAAATATAACTTGCTATCCTTTGTTTGTTAAACAAGAACTCATAGTTCATACTAAAGGGAGTGATTTCCAATTCTTTCGAGAGGAAAAAGTAATTTGGCTTTTCTTTAAATGGATTCAAATTCAATGGATTGATGGTAATGGCCTTGGGGACGATGTTCCATCCTGGGAGAGATAAATAGAAAATATTCTACCACGCTACTCATAATTAATAAATAACCTTTCTTCTCAATTGAATTACTTTTTTCGTAGTTTCCCACCCCTGAAATTTCAATCTAATTCATTCATTCAGAGCACCTATGTCCACAGATAAAGCAAAGATTATTTACACCTACACCGATGAAGCACCTGCGTTAGCTACGCATTCTTTTTTACCTATCATTGAAGCTTTTACTAAAGCCGCTGGTGTAGTTGTAGAAACCAGGGACATCTCACTATCCGGAAGGATTATTGCCAACTTCCCGGACTATCTTTCTGAAGAACAACGTATTCCTGATGCTTTATCTGAACTTGGCGAACTTGCCAAGACCCCGGAGGCAAACATTATCAAACTTCCGAATATTAGCGCTTCAATACCACAATTAGTTGCTGCTATTAAAGAATTGCAGGCCAAAGGATACGCACTTCCTGATTTTCCTGAAGAACCAAAAAGTGATGAAGAAAAGGCTATCCGAACACAGTATGCTAAAGTGTTGGGAAGTGCGGTAAACCCGGTACTAAGAGAAGGAAATTCTGACCGACGTGCTCCAAAAGCTGTGAAAGAGTATGCCCGAAAAAACCCACATTCAATGGGAACCTGGAGTGCGGATTCCAAAACACATGTTTCCACCATGGGTCAGGGTGATTTCTTCTCTAACGAAAAATCAGTTACTGTCTCTGAGCCTACAAACGTTCGGATTGAACATGTAGCTGAAGATGGAAGTGTAAACGTGCTAAAAGAGAATGTATCTCTACTAGCAGATGAAATTATTGACGGCACTTTTATGAGCAAGAAAGCATTGGTTAGCTTCTTGTCTGAACAAGTTAAAGATGCTAAAGATGCAGGCATCCTCTTCTCCCTCCATATGAAAGCAACCATGATGAAAGTATCTGATCCAAAGATTTTTGGGCATGGTGTTCGATCTTTCTTTGCGGATGTTTTTGAAAAGCACGGTGAAACTCTTGCTTCCCTGGGAGCTGATGCTACAAATGGTTTTGGTGATATCCTTGCGAAGCTGAATGAACTCCCAGCTGATAAGAAAGCTGAAATCGAAGCTGATATCCAGGCTTGTTACGACAATGGGCCGGATTTAGCGATGGTCAACTCAGATAAAGGAATTACAAACCTGCACGTTCCAAGCGATGTAATAATTGATGCTTCAATGCCTGCAATGATTCGTACATCCGGACAAATGTGGAATACAGAAGGGAAACTGCAAGATGCAAAGGCAGTTATCCCGGACAGCAGTTATGCTGGCGTGTACCAGGCAACCATCGACTTCTGTAAAAAACATGGTGCTTTCGATCCTACTACAATGGGAAGTGTTCCTAATGTTGGGCTAATGGCTCAAAAAGCTGAAGAATATGGCTCACATGACAAGACATTTGAGATAGCGTCGAACGGTACAGTTCGTATGGTTACAGATGCAGGTGAGACTTTAATGGAACATATTGTAGAAACCGGTGACATCTGGAGAGCCTGCCAGGTTAAAGACGCTCCAATCCGAGATTGGGTTAAACTAGCAGTAAACAGAGCTAAAGCAACTGGAAGCCCTGCTGTATTCTGGTTAAACAAAGAACGAGCTCATGACACTCAGCTTATTTCAAAAGTAAATGCTTACCTGAAAGATCATGATACCAACGGGCTGGAGATTCATATTATGTCTCCTGTTGATGCAACAAACTTCTCACTCGACAGAATTAAAGACGGAAAAGACACAATTTCAGTAACAGGTAATGTATTACGTGATTACCTGACCGACCTCTTCCCTATCCTGGAACTAGGAACCAGTGCTAAAATGCTTTCTATTGTTCCTCTTATGAATGGCGGTGGATTATTTGAAACAGGTGCTGGCGGATCTGCTCCAAAGCACGTTCAGCAGTTTGTTGCAGAGAATTACTTACGCTGGGATTCTCTGGGTGAATTCCTCGCACTGGCAGTTTCTCTGGAGCACTTATCTGAGACATTTAGCAATCCAACGGCTAAAGTTCTTTCAGAAACACTGGATGATGCCACTTCAAAATTCCTTGACAACGACAAATCACCTGCACGCCGTTTAGGTAAAATTGATAACCGAGGAAGTCACTTCTACCTCGCTATGTATTGGGCTGAAGCTTTAGCTGCACAGGATTCCGATGCTGATCTTAAAGCACGTTTCGCTCCAATTGCACAGGCTATGTCAGAAAATGAAACAAAAATTAATGAAGAACTTATTGGAGTACAGGGTTCACCTGTTGACATCGATGGCTACTACAAAGTAGATTGGGCTAAGACCGATGTGGCAATGAAACCAAGCAATACTCTTAATGAAATCCTGGCCGGAGTTTAAAAACATGAGACAGTAAAAGGCCTTCTTTTATGAAAGATATATTCTTTTTTGGGTTTGTTATCATTTTAACTGTCTCGTGTACACAACCACCGAGTGAGCAACTAATCAGGGAAAGGATCTCAGAATTTGACCTGGCTTATAAAACAGGTGATGTAAGTAGTCTTGACCAAATGGTTTCAAAAGATTACTTGCACACCAACCCTTCCGGCAGCGTCATCACAAGAGAAAACTGGTTAAACTGGAATACATCCAGGGGCGAAGCCATTCAGTCTGGTGAACTCATAGTTAATACCTATGAAACTTCGGAGCTCGATATAAGGATCAGGAACGCTACTACTGTAGTTGTTAGTGGAGTTAACACTTCAACTGGTATAAATAAGGGTGAACCCTTCGAAACAAAGGTTCGCTTTACACATCTATGGGTATTAGAAGATGGTATATGGAAAAGAGCCGTTTTCCATGACTCGTATCTGGATTAACGCTCTACTCTTTATTATTTACAACTTCATTAAGATTCGAAAAAACCTCAGAACCCAGAGTTAGTGGTTAAAAAATAACCAGTCATCCTGAGACTACTGCCGAAGGATCTAAATCCTTCTAGGCGATTCAAGGCCATACGATTAAAAGACTCAAAACTAGCAAACCTCCCCTCCCTTTAGTATCATCACCGAATACTAAAATCAATCGTATCGAATGCCTCGCTTTTTAAAGTCTTCTCTACTCCTTTTTTTATGTCTTTTTTGCTCACTTGTAATTTTACAGAGTTGTACTGAGCCTGAAACTCCTGTAACTGCTTTTGAAGATCCACCTGAATGGTCTAAAGAGGTCGTTTGGTATCAGATTTTTGTGGAGCGCTTCAGAAATGGAGATCCAACTAATGATCCTACCGTTGAAGATATACAAGGAGCGTATCCTGGCATGATTCCAGAAGGCTGGGCGGTTACTCCGTGGACTCACGATTGGTATAAAGACGATCCCTACTTTGCTAACCTTCCTGAGATTCGGGACTTCTTTGGCAATGAACTGAATTATTTTGGACAGAAAGCACAACTTCGTCGCTATGGAGGAGATTTACAGGGAGTTTTAGACAAGATGGATTACCTGGAATCACTGGGTATAACTGCTGTTTATTTTAATCCACTAAATGACGCACCTTCTTTGCATAAATACGATGCGAGAAACTGGCATCATATCGATCGGAATTTTGGCCCTACCCCTGAAGAAGATGCTGAGATGATAGCTTCTGAAAACCCGACGGATCCTTCAACATGGAAATGGACCGGGGCAGATAAGTTATTTCTTAAAGTGATTGAAGAGTTTCATAAGCGAGATATAAAAGTAATTATCGATTACTCCTGGAACCATACCGGGATTGAGTTCTGGGCCTGGAAAGATATCCTTGAAAAAGGAAAAGACTCTGAATATGCTGACTGGTACTGGATTGATGCTTTTGATGATCCGAATACAGAAGAAAACGAATTCGAGTTTACAGGCTGGGCAGGTGTTCGTTCCCTACCTGAGATCAAAGAAACGGTACGGCAGGATCATAGCCAATCGGTAGAAGTATTTGAAGGTAATATCACCAGTGAAGTGGTTCGCCAGCATATTTTTGATGTTACCCGGCGCTGGCTTGATCCAAACGGAGATGGTGATCCTTCAGATGGTGTTGATGGTTACCGCCTGGATGTAGCTGCAGAAACGCCCCTGGGATTTTGGAGAGATTTTAGGAAAGTAGTTCGGGAAGTAAACCCTGATGCTTATTTGCTTGGAGAAATCTGGTGGCAACAATACCCTGATAAATTACTTGACCCTGAACCTGTTGTTCGTGGCGATGTATTTGATGCCCCAATGAACTATCGCTGGTATAGAGCAACAAGACATTTCTTTAATCAATCTCCTCATAAAATATCTGTTTCTGAGTACGTGGATAGCCTTGAGTCTTTTAAGTCGAACCTGAGGCCGCAAAGTAACTATGCTATGATGAATCTTACATCGAGCCATGATGTCCCCCGCTTTGGCACTTCGATCTATAACAAGAATAAATACAAGTTCCAGCCAAAGCCTGATGATAACCCTGCTTATAAAATAGACAAACCGGATGCTGAAGCATACCAAACCATGAAGCTCATCCTTGCACAGCAGTTTACTTATGTGGGTTCTCCTCAAATCTGGGCTGGTGATGAAATGGGAATGTGGGGAGCTGATGATCCCTCCACCCGAAAACCACTGATCTGGAAAGATTATGAGTTCGAGCCTGAAACCACTCATCCCAATGGATTAGACCGCCCTGCTAATGAAGTAAAGTTTAATGATGATTGGTTCGCTCTTTATCAGAAACTGATTCAAATACGAAAAACTAACCCTGTTCTTTCGTCAGGTGCATTCGAATACTTACTTACTGATGATGAAAGCGAAGTTCTTTCTTATAGCCGGTTTGATGAGTCTAGTGAAGTTATTACCGTCTTTAACTCAAGTGATTCTGAGAAGACTGTTTCTGTTTCAAGTAAACTGGATGGTAATTTTACAGATGAGCTAAACGGTTTTGATGTAATTCGATCTGGGGATGAGGTTACTATTACCCTCCCTGCAAGAACTGCCGCTATTTTGGTTATGGAGTAAGTTTTTTTCTTCACCTTTAAATCAAGGTGAAGCCTTGGTAGTAGATCCTTCGGAAGTATCCTCAGGATGACTATCTCTAAATTAAAATACAGGCTCTGCATCCGATACGATCAATTATAGGCTTAAAAACCTATATTTTGCATTATAGGCTATTTAACCTATATTAAGGCATGACAAGTATTATCACCAGCGATATCATTAACTCCAGGAAAGCTCACTCAGAGAAGTGGTTACACTCTCTGAAATCAGAGTTGAATAAAATTGGTACCACTCCGAAAGACTGGGAGATTTATCGCGGGGATAGTTTCCAGGTTGAAATAAAAGACCCGAGACAAGCCCTGACAAAAGCCATTCAGTTAAAAGCAGTGATAAAACAATACAAAGGGCTTGATGTTCGAATGTGTATTGGGATTGGGGATAAAAGCTATTCATCTGAAAGAATAACAGAATCGAATGGAGAAGCATTTATCAATTCAGGGCAAGGCTTTGAAGAACTCAAAAAGAATAAGCAGACACTAAGTATTGTAAGTCCGAATAGAGACTTTAACCAGGAAATGAATTTATTGATACGCCTCTCCCTCATTGCAATGGACAACTGGACTCCTGCTGTTGCTGAGTTTGTAACCCTTAGCAGCGGACTCCTGCAAGAGCAAATAGCCAAAATACTAGACATTAGCCAGGCTTCAGTGAGTGAACGGAACCAACGCTCCTACCTCTCCGAAATCAGGGATTTGGAAAAAACGTATCGAAAAAAAATATCCGCATATAAACTGGGAACATCATGATTGCTCTACAACTGATACTTGTACATTTAATTGGAGATTTCTTTCTACAGCCCAAATCCTGGGTAAAGGAAAAGGAAAAAGTCGCCATAAAATCCCCAAAACTGTACTATCATGTAGGTATTCATGGCCTGCTTACCTTCCTTGTACTGTGGCTTACAAATACAGAATTTAACCAGGTTCTTTGGATTACGGGTGTAATTTTTGCGACTCATTTAACCATTGATGCCACAAAGCTTGTGCTCAACAATAAGAATGAGGAATTATATAAAAGCTATTTCGTGGTAGATCAAATTCTTCACTTTCTGGTAATTGGAGGAATATGGTATGTGTATGAGGGTACAGCCTCTTCACTCGATTGGTTATTCAGTGAACAAACTTTATTAGCTGTTGTTTGTGTGCTCTTCCTCACCAACCCCCTATCTATTATCATTAAGGTTTTGATATCGGACTTATCTCCTGAGAAAAAAGGAAACAAAGAAGATTCTCTGGCTAATGCAGGTAAACTCATCGGTATCCTGGAAAGGCTACTCATCTTTGGTTTCGTAATAAGTGGAAACTGGGAAGGCGTAGGTTTTCTACTTGCAGCAAAATCAGTATTTCGTTTTGGCGACCTCAAAGATTCCCAGGATCGAAAACTCACTGAATATATATTGATAGGAACCCTTCTAAGCTTTGGATTGGCAATTCTTACAGGGGTTATATATACCTCGATAGCTCAAGTTCTTTAAAAACATATTTTCACCAGTTGATGTAATAGCAGGTTTTATTCTCCTTTCACCTCTACACAACCTCAACATAGATTTGATCTAAACTCGTACTTCTACATATTCCTTTTAAGAGTTTTTACAATTTATACTATTCTGCCTGAGGCAAACGTAGTAGCGCAAACTTTGAATTTTAATTAAGGGGTAGAAATAAGACAAATATGAAAAGCATAGTACTTATCCTTACGCTAGTATTTGGTTCATATGGCTTAAATTATGAATGGCTTACTGATTTAAATGAAGCCAAAAAAGCTGCTGCTGAAGAAGACCGAACCATTATTCTCGTATTCCAGGGTTCTGATTGGTGTGGCCCTTGCATAAAACTGAGCCGGGAAGTTTGGGATACGGAAGTATTCCAGGAATATGCGGAAGATAACTTTGTAATGCTCCAGGCCGACTTTCCCAAAAGAAAGAAAAATGCCCTAACCGATGAGCAACACGAAAAGAATAATAAACTGGCAGAGCAGTATAACCCAAATGGTCATTTCCCCTTCGTTGTTGTAATGGACAAGGAAGGAAATGTGCTGGGTGAAACGGGATACAACAAAATGAAAACCGTTGAATTTATTGAATTACTGGAGTCATTCTAACCATATCTTATAACTTGAAGTCCTTTATCCTCTTTTTACTGACTTTCACCCTTTCTTCTTCGGTATTCGCACAAGAAATCCACAAACGTACTCTTTTGTTGATGGGCAGCCGTTTCGATATTACCGTTGTAGAGGAGGACTCCTCAACTGCTCATGCCTATATAGATATGGCTGTTGATGAAATTAAAAGAATTGAGCGTTTGATCTCATCCTGGGATCCGGATTCACAAACTTCATCTATTAACAGAAACTCAGGGATTAAACCCGTTAAGGTTAACCCTGAACTTTTCGAATTAATCGAACGATCTGTTCTTCTTTCAAAAATTACTGATGGAGCGTTTGATATTAGCTATGCATCGATGGATAAAGTATGGCACTTTGATGGAAGTATGACATCCATGCCCTCTGATGAAGCAATTAATTCTTCCGTCTCAAAAGTTGGGTACGATAATATTGAGATGAATAAAGATGAATCAACAGTGTTCCTAAAACTTCCGGGGATGAAGATCGGATTTGGAGGAATTGGCAAAGGATACGCTGCTGATAAAGCAAAAGAGCTGCTAATTGCTAATGGTGTCTCTTCAGGAATTATAAACGCTTCCGGGGATATGGCTACCTGGGGAAAGCAACCAAATGGAGAAGAATGGAAAGTTGCTATAACTAACCCATTGAATAAAAATGCCTCTTTTGCCTTATTGCCGATTAGTGAACGCGCAGTAGTTACATCGGGTGATTACGAAAAATTTGTCTCTTTAAATGGTGTTAGATACAGTCATATTATTGACCCAAGAACCGGGTATCCAGTAACCGGGATAATCAGCGCTACTATTTTTGCTCCAAAAGCTGAGATAGCAGATGCATTAGCTACTTCCGTTTTTGTACTGGGAGTTGAAGTTGGGCTTGACAGGATCAATCAACTGCCTGACATTGAGTGCATCATAATAGACGAAGAAGGAAATATATTTACCTCAAACAATATCCAAATCGATTCAAAATGAAGAAAAAATTATTATTGGGACTGCTTTTAATTGGCTTCACTTCAAATTGTGTGGTGATTAAAGAATATGAGAAAGTGAATATTAACGATAAAGATATGGTATTGGGAGCTTCATCGATCGACAGATTCCAGACAAATGCACAAGCCTACAGAGAAGCTGCAGTTGGTGCAAATGGTGGAAAAACCGGCGGTGGCTGCGGCTGTAATTAGGATACAACTATGAAGATTTCTTTTAAGTTACTTGTCTTTTTAATCATAGCTTTCGGATTTGCGCAGGCTCAGGCTCAAAGCACCTATAAAAAAAGAGTATTGGAAACTGCTGAAGTAGATTTCCTAACTAGTGTTTATACACAGGAAGGTAAAAATGCTGCTGTAACAGGCGGTATTGGAAATGAAGAGTTAATTGACTTCACTCCCACTATTGTAGTTTCTATCCCTCTAAATGCTGACGATGTATTAACTATCGATGCCGGAATTTCAGCCTATACTTCTGCTTCATCCAGTAATGTAGATCCTTTTGATGGAAACGGAGCTGCAGATCCATTTGTGGAAAGTTCAGGTGCTTCAGGGGCAGATGCGCTCACCTCTGTTTCAATAAATTATAGCCACAGCTCCGATGACAGAAATACCATCTGGTCAGCAAACCTGTCGGCTTCTTCTGAATATGATTACTCTTCTATAGGTGCAGGTGGTAGCCTCACCAAACTTTTTAATGAGAAAAACACAGAACTAAGTGTTAGTGGCAATCTTTACTTCGACTCATGGTCTTTGATCTATCCTGCCGAGCTACGTGGCCCAGGTGGTGGCGACGAAGATGACTTTAACATCAATAATTACACTATTACGGGTAATCCTGATTATGACAATTCGCTTACGCGCTTTAATAGTAGTGCCCGAAATTCTTACTCTATGGGAGTAGTACTTTCTCAAATCCTTTCCAAAAACCTGCAGAGTTCTTTTTCCTTAGACCTGGTTTTACAAGACGGATTGCTATCCACTCCTTTTCAGCGTGTATACTTTAGTGACGTAGATGATTCATTTATTGAGAATTTTCACTTAGCTGATGATATTGAACGGTTGCCATCTACTCGTTTCAAAATTGCTGCAGGTAGCCGATTAAACTATTACTTAAATGAGATGTTTGTGGTACGGACCTACTACCGATTCTACAATGATGATTGGGGTATCACATCCAATACTGCCAGTGTTGAGATTCCGGTTAAAATCACAGAGAAATTTACCCTTTATCCATCTTATCGGTTCTACAACCAGACTGAAGCTGACTATTTTGCGCCCTATGAAGGACATCTTTCAACAAGCGAGTTCTATACCTCTGATTATGATTTGTCAAACTTTACGGCCAATCAGTACGGTTTCGGAATCAGTTATACAGATATTTTTACTGAAATGAGTGTTGGGCCGGTTGGACTAAAAAACCTCGATTTGAAGTATAACCGATATGAAAGAAATTCAGGACTTACCGCAAACATTATTTCCTTTGGCGCCAAATTCATACTCGATTACTAGTCTATCCTATTTGAATGCATGAAGCTTAGTGGTAAATTAGCAAAGTCAATTATTTATCATTAAGCCTTTAAGTATGAAACCAATTATAAAGGGGCTTTTACTAGCCCTCCTTTTTTCATCAGCAACTTTAGCTCAAGAATCTCCAACTGTAAAGGTAGAAGTGTTATCCAAAACCAGTACAAGCTGGGATGGATCCGCTTTTGAATACCCTAAAGGTCAACCAGAAATTACCATTTCTAAAATCACACTTCCTCCGGGGTTTAAATTGCCCATGCACAAGCATCCAAACCCTCTTGGAGGTATTGTACTAAAAGGAGAAATCGTAGTAACCCGTGAAGATGGAACCACACATACTGTAAAAGAAGGTGAAGCTATCGTGGAGCTGGTAAACACTTGGCATTACGGAAAAAACGATACCGATCAGCCAACGGTATTGCTGGCTTTTTATATCGGAGAAGTTGGTGTTCCGTTGTCAGTTAATAAAGATAACTAAGGTAAAGCCTGATTAACCCAGGCTTTCTATAAAAAACGTGCTATAAAAAGGAGGCCAGTCGGCATCAGGTGCTTCGTCCCGATGCTCAAGATCGGCACCAACAAGCAGGAATATGAGTTCTGCTTTAGTGATCTCAACGTCTAACATATCCATGATTCTTTCATGAATAAAATCAGCATACCAGAGAGGCCACTCCAGGTCAAAACCATCTGTTTCAATAAATGCCTTATGATGAGCCGGACCGGTTTCTTTGAATAACTCGGTTAAATCATTCACTGTTTCTTCGCTGTACATAGCAACCTCAGGTTTAAATGTTGTACTGATTATTCTGTCAAAATTCATCTATCAAGGTACCATCTTTCTGTATTGAATAATCAGAATTTTTCTTTTGAATAAACTATGCTCAGTGTTATGTTAAGTAAGTAATTTTTACCTTTTTTGAGCAACTTTTGCTCAAATACTTCTTACAGGAAAAGTTAAAAATTCCATCTCACTCGTATTCCTAAATTGAATTCATTATTCAAAATATTTCATTATGAAAAAATCGGTTTCCCTATCCCTTCTCTTACTTTTGTTATTGCTATCCAATTCTCCTGAAGTAACGGCACAAACTGTTCATGGCGACTTGTTTCAATGGCATAAGGTGATGATTGATTTTACAGGACCCGCTTCTTCTGAGACGAGTAAACCCAACCCCTTTACAGATTACAGATTGGATGTTGTCTTCACCGGACCAAGCGCACAGGAATATAAAGTAGCAGGTTATTTTGCAGCCGATGGTAATGCTGCAGAAACCAGTTCTGACTCAGGTAATGTGTGGAGAGTTAACTTCACTCCCGATGAACCCGGAAACTGGTCTTACACTACTTCTTTTGTAACTGGAACGAATATTGCAGCCGAATTTGATGGTGGAGAAAGTGCAGGGCATTTTGATGGAGCAACCGGAGATTTTGATGTGACCGTGGCTAGTGATTTGTCAGAAAAGGATTTCCGAAGTAAGGGCAAACTGGTTTACGTTGGTGAGCATTACCTTCAATTCATGGGAAATGGCGAGTACTTTCTAAAAGCCGGAGCAAACAGCCCTGAAGTATTTCTTGAATACCAGGAATTTGATAATACACCATCAAACAGAACCTACCCTGATCATATACAGGATTATGTAGAAGGTGAAGACTCTCTTTGGCAGGATGGAAAAGGTAAAGGCATTTTGGGTGCGGTAAACTATCTCTCTGAGATCGGGGTAAATTCACTCTATTTCCTCACTATGAATGCCTATGGTGATGGTAAAAATGCCTGGCCATGGATCAATAAAGATTCTCTCTATGTGTACGATGTATCAAAACTGGATCAATGGGAATTAGTATTCGAACATATGACCAAAAAGGGTGTTATGCCTCATTTCGTTCTCACTGAAACAGAAAATGAATCCTACTTTGAGCTAGTAGAAAATGGGGAAACCGGAGGCTTTGCTACCAGCAGGAAAATATATTATAGGGAAATGGTCGCTCGTTTTGGGCATCACCCAGCTCTTACTTGGAATATAGGAGAAGAAAACGGATGGGCAGATCCGTCCAGCTCAATCTATAAGTTTCCCAATACCGATGATCAAAGAATTGAAGCTTCTAATTATGTCAGGGAACTAACCTATTACAAAGATCATATTTCAATCCATAATGGCCCGTCCGATGACGATTATATATATGATGCTTTACTTGGTGTTGAAAGCCATACAGGTCCTGCTTTTCAGTGGAACTATGGAGGAGGAATACACAGTAAAATTCTTGAATGGCGACAAAAATCTGCAGATAGCGGGCATAAATGGGTAATGTATATGGACGAAGCCTGGTTGAGTCCTGCAACAGGTTCAATCTTCACCTGGCGCGAAGATATAGTTTGGGGAACCATGATGGCGGGTGGTGCCGGAGTAGAGCTTTATATTGGTGCCGGCCTGGATTTACAGGTACAAAACTTCAGGGATTATGAAACCTATTACAACATAGCCACTGATGTTACCGAGTTTTTCCGAGGTCTCCCCTTCCATAAAATGAACCCTATGGATTCATTAGCTACGAAAGCATGGGTTTTTGCTGAACCGGATAGTACATACGTCCTGTTTCTGAATACTGGTGGAACTGCACAGCTTGATTTACCAGAAGGTATTTATGACGTGGAATGGTTTGATCCCAAAACGGACGAGTATCTTCCGGAAGAAAGCACCCAGGTTATTGGTGGTGAAACGGTAGGCATTGGCCCAAACCCAATCGGAAGATTGGCTGAAGGGGTAGCTATTGTTACACGAACAGATTCTTTAAGAACTTCTTCTGAGCCTGAAGATGAAAAACCAACGGGTTATAATCTTTATCAAAACTACCCCAACCCATTCAATCCTTCAACAAAGATTCGATTTTCGATTAATAAACCGGACTATGTCACTCTTAAAGTTTACAACTCGCTGGGAAGAGAAGTTCAAACATTGATAAATGAGTTTAAGAATATCAGTTCGTATGAGGTCGATTTTGATGGAACTAACCTGTCAAGCGGGGTTTATTATTATCAACTAAAGTCAGGCTCTGAACAGGCTCTCACACAAAAAATGTTATTAATGAAATAACTTTCCTATTCAAATAACTCCAATATTCCATCATAAGCAGGCTTTGCATTGAAGTTCTCATCAAACAACAATGGCCATTCATTTTCATTATCAAGGAAGCTTCTTAGCCAGCTGTCATCATCTTTAACTCCCCACATTGTTATACCAAACTGAAGCTCTTCAGGTATGGAGTTATAGAAATCGACGATAGTTTTAATTCGCTGCTTTTGCGTTTCTGCCAGCTCAGGTGTAAAGGATGTCGCAGACTTATCTGAATTCACTTTAACATCCAGTTCGGAGTAGTGAAGCAAAAGCCCCCTGGCAACCACCTGGCTTGATGATGCTTCGATATTAGCCTGGCTGGGCCAGTCTGTACTAATATGCATTTGGAATCCAACCCCGTCAATTGGAACATCATTGGCAATAAGATCATCTACTAATGCAAGCATAGCATTGAATTTATCTCCGTTTGCAGCCATGTTGTAATCGTTGTAAAACAATTTCACATCAGGATCAGCTTCTCTTGCCCATCTAAAGGCTTTAGCAATATAATCCGGGCCCAGCTTTTGATAAAAAACACTATTCCTCAAAGCATTACCATTTCCATCTTCTATAGCTTCATTAACTACGTCCCAGCTTGCAATGCGCCCTTTATATCTACCAACCACATCCTTTATATAGTTTTCAATAAGTGTTTCAAATTCTGCATCTGAACCACTAAAATTCTCAATCCAGGCTGGAGTTGAAGAGTGCCAAAGTAAAGCATGACCATGTACCCGACCTCCTGTTTGTTCCGCAAACTCTACAAAAGTATCAGAATCATTGAAGTTTATTGCACTAGGATTATTATACATCGGGCTCATCTTCATCTGGTATTCCCCAGTGATGCTGTTGAACTCCTCTCTTAATAAATTTACATAGTTCACATCATTGAGGTGTTTAATCTGTATTGCCGCTCCAAAAGGATATGGAGATGAGTTTCTTAAACTTGGTTCCAGATTTTCTGTTCCACTGGTATCTGATCCTGAATCTTTACACCCCAGAAGTGAAATACACATTATTGAGGTAATACAAACTAGTCTAAAATATCGCATGTGAGTTATATAATTCAAAGTTGAGTGAGTGGCCCTAACTTACAATGTTACTTGTTAGGTCGCAATTATATTGCTCACTATTAATGCAATTTTTGCTCAATTATTATTGCCGGAAAATTCTTTTCTGTCCAGCTCTTCGTATTCGACTTCGAAGTTAAACCAGTCTCCCATCAATTCTTTTAACTCAATGTACAATTCATCTATTTTTTCAAGCTCATCGGGATCTGCTTTAACAAGACGGATTCTTTGTTTATCCCTATTTATTATTTCAAGTGTAAACCATTCTTTATTTATAAGCCCCCTTTCGACAAGAGCCTTACCAGAATCAAAATTCGAAAATAAGAATCGATCTATTTCATCAAACGGAATCACCCTTCTCTTTACCCTTAGATAACTAAATATCCGCAGGTATTGAGTCATTTTATAAGTATCCGAGTTAAATATATACTCGTTCCTGGTAAACACTTTGATGAGTATGGCAAAAGCGAACATCCATAGAAAAAGTGCAAAGAATACTCCCAGCAGCAGGCAGGCAAACAATGCCATGAAGTCCAGCAAGGTGAAGCTGGCTTCCACACTGAGTTTAATCTGGTTTGAGTAGTATTCTAATTTATAGCGCATGTGTTAAATATTAGGAAACTGTTTCAGCTACGCTACAAAAGCCGATAAGTTTTACTGTTAAACCTGGATTACACCCGTTTTGAATTCTTCGATAATCGGATTAAGATTAGCAACACTCAGGGCATTTGATATTCTTTCCCTGGTTTCTACAGGATGTATAATTTCATCTACCCATAACCTGGATGCAGCGTAACGGACATCCGTTTGTTTTAAGTAGCGATCTGTGATTTCTTTTCGCAGAGCTTCCTGCTTCTCATCACTTACTTCTTCACCTTTCTTCTTCATTGCTGAAAGTTGTATCTGTAAAAGTGTTTTTGCTGCAGAAGCTCCACCCATCACTGCAATATTAGCTGTAGGCCAGGCATACATAAACCTTGGATCATAAGCTCTACCGCACATAGCATAGTTTCCAGCTCCATAACTATTCCCCATCACTATGGTGATTTTGGGTACAGTGCTGTTACTAACCGCATTCACCATTTTAGCACCATCTTTTATGATGCCTCCATGCTCACTCCTCTTTCCTATCATAAAACCCGTTACATCCTGAAAAAATATCAATGGAATCTTTTTCTGATTGCAATTCATGATAAAACGAGCAGCCTTGTCGGCACTATCCGAATAGATAACTCCCCCGATCTGCATTTCACCAGATTTGGTTTTCGAAATTGTACGCTGATTTGCCACAATACCTACACTCCAGCCATCTATCCTCGCATACCCGGTAATCAAGGTTTGGCCATATCCTTTTTTATATTCTGTAAAGCTGCCTTCATCTACCGTACAATCCAGTACTTCATACATATCATAGGGAGCTGTACGAGATTCTGGGAGTATTTCAAATATATCACTGGCAGGGCGTTTTGGATCAACAGTTTCAGTTCTATTAAAACCTGCTGTCTGGTATGGTCCGAGTTTGCTAATTAAATCACGGATGGTTGACAGGCATTCGTGATCATCTTTCATTTTATAATCTGTTACACCACTTATTTCAGTATGTGTGGTTGCCCCACCAAGTGTTTCATTATCTACCGACTCCCCTATTGCGGCTTTAACAAGATAACTCCCTGCTAAAAACACGCTCCCGGTTCCATCTACGATTAAAGCCTCATCACTCATGATAGGCAAATAAGCTCCTCCAGCCACACAACTACCCATGATTGCCGCTACCTGGGGAATCCCTTTAGCCGATAGCACAGCATTATTTCTGAACATTCTGCCGAAGTGATCTTTATCCGGGAATATTTGATCCTGCATTGGCAGAAAGACTCCGGCAGAGTCAACCAGGTAAATCAATGGAATATGATTCTCAATGGCTATTTCCTGAACTCTCAGGTTCTTTTTAGCTGTAATAGGAAACCAGGCTCCGGCTTTTACAGTGGCATCGTTAGCTACAATCATACAATCTCTTCCACTAACTTTCCCGATTCCGGTCACAACACCTCCACCAGGGCAGCCTCCCTCATCCTCATACATTTCATAACCGGCCCAAAGCCCTAATTCAAAAAACTGCGCGCCATCATCGAGCAAAGTACTTATTCGCTCTCTTGCAGTAAGCTTCCCTTTGGCATGTTCTTTTTCAATTCTTGAACTGCCTCCACCCTGCTTAATTGTATTTTCCTCAGCCCTGAGGTTATTAATAAGGTTTTGAAGCCAGTGACTGGTACTGTTTCCGCTCGTACGACTCATAGATAAGAACTCAATGTTTTTGTATAATAGTAACCAACAATTTTACGTTGAAAATAGGAATTTTATACTTCGAACAAATTTCGGACTGACATATTTAATGCATTCATTCAATTCAAATTTTCCTGACATGCAAAAAGCTATATTTACTCTTCTTGTTCTTCTTTTTTCGGTATCCGCAGTTCAAGCTCAAAAAACAAGCTACATTAACCTGATAAACAGAGCTGGTGCGGCACAAATATTCATTGATGACATCATCCTACCTACTGAAGAAGGTAAAACCAACGTCTCCATCATCTTCAGGTTTGATAATGATTTCCTGCCCTATAAGAAAATCACTTATAGTGATAAGATTGAAGCACCTGAAGGCATGGGTTTTTATACTATAGCGAGATTAAACGCTGAGATTTTCGAAGGGAAAGCCAATAGAAGAAGAGCTAACAACAGTGAAATTGCTTCACGGGATCTTTGGATTGATACCCTTTATACAAAAACCTTTGAAGAAACCGAGTCCAAAAAGCTCTATGCATCAGGATCGTTAACAAACACACTTGAAGTTGGTGAGTATAACTATGTACTCCAGCTAAGCCTGATGGAAAACACAAATGAGCGAAGTTCTACTCCAACAAATCTTAAAATTGTTGATTGGGATAAGAAAAAAACAGGGGAAGTGATTCTCATTAAAGAGATCAGTGAGAATAAAGAGTTACCCTTAATGAACCTTTCAAATAATGTTTTATTTGGAAAGGACTTCTATTCACTGATAAGAATCCCGAACTATAATGCTTCAAGTAAATACTCAATCAATATTTCTAAAGCGAAAGTAACCAGAAGAGACACAACTGGAACTGAATCGGTACTTAAACTTGATATTTCAACTTCCGATATTTCAGAAAATGTCCTCCCATCAGTCACACAGGGAAGAGAACCATCAATCATACTTTCAAAAAGTGAGCAAGATTATACCTATGCCCTGGTTAAAATCCCAAATGCTACACTTGATAACTCTGCTTATTTACTCGAGGTGAATTCATCAGAAAGTTCAGAACCAATCGCAACGAAGTTATTCAGATCATATTGGCCTGATATGCCAGCCGGTTTATTAAACCTGGATATATCAATCGATATGATGAAACATATTGTGAGCGAAGAAACATTAAAAGAGATTAAATCAGGCTCACAGAAAGAAAAAGAAACCAAATTCCGTGAATTCTGGGCAAGCAAAGACCCGACTCCAAATACTATTTACAATGAGCTAATGGCTGAATACTATAGAAGAATCGATTATTCTTTTCGTGAATTTGGTAACAGGGGAAACTTTGATGGCCATGAAAGTGATCAGGGTAAAGTATATATCAAATACGGACCACCTGTTTCAACAGAAAGGCAATTCCCTACCAATGGAAAGGTACTTGAAGTCTGGAATTACACGAATAAGAAATTCGTATTCGAAGCTAGTACTGGGTTTGGAGATTTTGTATTGCTAGGATCAGGAACAGAATAAATTAGTTGTTATATCAGCTTAGGAGGCTTTACCTTTCTTTCTGATTAACGACTATATGAAACCTACAATTGCAATTACTATCGGGGACTTTAACGGAGTGGGCCCGGAGATTATACTCAAGGCCCTGTCTCATGTTGATTTAACTACTTCTACCCCGCTTATACTGGCTCCAAAAGAAGTTTTGGATTTCTATGCCAGGAAACTATCTCTTAAAGTAGAGATGAATGTATGTTCATACCTTGATGAAATTGACACGAGTTATATCAATCTCTTAAACTTTGAAACCGATACTCTTGATATAAACCCGGGATTCCAGACCGAGCAAAGTGGATTGATTTCGATGAACTCTATAGAACTGGGTATTGAGTTGACAAAAGCGGAGATTTCTCAAGCTCTGGTTACAGCTCCAATTTCAAAAGAAGCAGTTAACCTTGCTGGATTCAAAATACCAGGCCATACTGAATTCCTTGCAGATAAAACGGACACCGAATCGGTATTAATGATGCTGGTAAATGATGGCTTGAGAGTCGCATTAGCAACAGCACATGTTCCGATTTCCAAGGTTTCCTCTGCAATTACTGAATCTCTTATACTGGAAAAGCTTGGGCTTCTCCATGAAAGCCTTAAAAAAGATTTCAACATTACTGATCCAAAAATTGCAGTACTAGGATTAAACCCTCATGCAGGAGACGGTGGGGTAATTGGTTCGGAAGAGATTGATACGATTGTTCCTGCATTAGAAAAAGCTTCACAATCAGGTTTATATGCAGCCGGCCCCTTCCCTGCGGATGGTTTTTTTGGGCAAAAACTGTACAAGAACTATGATGCCATTCTTGCTATGTATCATGATCAGGGTCTTGCTCCTTTTAAACTTCTCTCATTCGGGAGCGGAGTCAACTTTACAGCTGGATTGCCAATCATAAGAACTTCACCTGATCATGGAACTGCTTTTGACATTGCCGGTTTTGGTAAAGCCGATGAATCTTCATTTGTTCAGGCTTATGAATTGGCTGTAGACTTAGCGAACAGAAGGTATGAAACAGAATAAGAAAGTTGATATCTATACTTCATTGGCTCCATTGTATGATATATTGATGGAAGATGTGGATTACGATTCATGGGCAGACTTTATAGATGAAATTCTACAAACTCACCATTTTGATCCTTTTGATGTATTGGAACTCGCATGCGGTACTGGCTCTCTTTCATTATCACTAACAGAATTAGAATGCTATAAGGTGACTGGAACCGATTTATCTCCGGCAATGATTACAGTGGCTGAACAAAAAGCTAATCAGTTCGATTTACCTACGAGATTCTTTCCAATGGACTTCCTGAATATCAACCTGAATGAACGATTTGATGCTATTATATCTGTTTTTGATAGTGTGAACTATATCCACGAAGCCAATGATATTGTGAAGATGCTAAATAGCACTTTTGAGCTATTGAAACCTGGCGGGCTGATGGTTTTTGATTTCTCTACTCCTAAAAACTCAATGGAAGCTGTTGATCATTTGAATGATGAAGAAGGCGATTCAGGGAAATTCAGATATTTTAGATCCAGCAGATATGATCCAATAGAAAAAATTCACTACAATGAGTTCGATATTGAGGAGCTAGATGAAGAAACTGGTCAGGTAATTAACAGTTACCAGGAAATTCATAAACAACGAGCATATTCTCTGGATGAAATGCTGTCAATTGTGGCGCAAACATCCTATCATCTGGTAGCAAAATATGACGGCTTTGATTTAATCCCTGCTGATGAAAACAGCGCAAGAGTAACAATAGTACTTCGATGTCAGACAACTCGGTAATAGAACTTAGAAATGTTTCTTTAAGCTATGAGAACCGCCCGGTTCTTAGGAATGTAGATTTTAAACTACGGAATGGTGAATTCTGTTATCTGATTGGCCCAACTGGGATTGGAAAAAGTTCAATACTCAAGCTTTTGTACCGGGATGTACTTCCCGATGGAGGATCAGTAAGAGTTACCGATTTTCCGGTTAACAAAATCAGTATGAAGCAGGTTCCGATGCTTCGTAGAAGGATGGGCATTATTTTTCAGGACTTTCAACTCCTACAAGACCGTAATGTGTATGATAACGTAGCATTCTCGTTACAAGTAACCGGAGAAAAACCCAAATTCATTAAACAGCGTGTTATGGAAGTATTGGGGATGGTTGGGCTCAGTCATCGCCGCAAAAATATGCCTAACGACCTTTCCGGAGGAGAGCAACAGCGTGTAGTTATTGCCAGGGCACTTGCTAACGAACCTCGAATTCTTTTAGCTGATGAGCCTACGGGTAACCTTGATCCCAAGGCCACACTTGACATTATGGAGACACTCAAGCAGATAAATAACCGTGGTACTGCTATCCTGTTAGTTACACACGATTACTCCGTAGTTAAAAAATTTCCATTTAGAACGGTCAGAATTATTGATGGCAATATCCAGGACCTTGCCTGGAAGAACAATAAACTTGTTCCGATAAAAAGCCCGGTTTAATATTCCATTTCATCCCAAAGATGAATCCTACTCAACTAACTGCACTTATTCGAAACCATGCTTTAAGCCTGGGTTTTGATGCCTGTGGTTTTGCCAAAGCTCAACGCCTTGATGAGGAAGCTGAGAAGCTGGACAAGTGGCTTTCAGAAGATAGGCATGGCACAATGGATTGGATGGCCAATAATTTCGAAAAACGTGTTGACCCCACCCTTCTTATTCCCGGGTCTAAAACCGTAATCTCTTTGTTAGCAAGTTATTACCATCCTTCACACAAACAACAGATTGATATTACAGATGCACCTCTGATTGCTAAATATGCTCAGGGTCGGGATTATCATAAAGTACTTAAGAAAAAACTTAAAGAACTCTTTAGTTTTACAAGCGATTTATGTGGTGGCATAGAAGGAAGATTTTTTGTGGACTCCGCTCCTGTTTTAGATAAAGCCTGGGCAGTGAAAGCCGGGTTGGGATGGGTAGGCAAAAACTCTAATATCCTTAATAAACGAATTGGTTCATATTTCTTTATTGCAGAGTTAATCATTGATGTAGAACTGGAATATGATTCACCAACCACTGACCACTGTGGAACCTGTACCAGGTGTATTGAAGCATGCCCTACTGACGCTATATATGAGCCCTATAAGGTTGACGGCAGTAAATGCATCTCATACCTAACCATTGAACACAAAGGCGCTATTGAGGAGAAATATCATACCAATATGAAAAATTGGGTGTTTGGCTGTGATATCTGTCAGGACGTTTGCCCATGGAATAGCAAAGCAAGACTTTCCCACTTCATAGACTTCTACCCAAGAGAGAATGTTTTAGAAAAAGGCCTATCTGATTTCCAAAGTATGACTGAAGATAACTTTAATACTACATTTGAAGGAAGTGCTGTCCGGAGAACAAAGTTCTCCGGCTTTTCGAGAAACCTGGAAATCGTATCCAGGAATTTAAAATAGCTGCTAAAATTTATCTCTTTTATCAATTAGAGCCTTATACAGAAGCTCTCTCGCACGGAAGATATGGGCTTTAACAGTTCCAAGTGGAAGGTCTAGTTCATCAGAAATCTCCTGGTAACTTAATTCATCCATATGCCTCATCTGGATAACCATCCGGTACTTTTCAGGCAGGTTTTCAATCGCATCCTGAACAATAACTTTTCGCTCATGTTTTATTATCGGAGCATCGGTAGCAAAACTATTATCAGGAAGCTGAACTTCCATCTCTCCATCTTTCGTCTTTAATGGATCGTTGATAGAGAAAGTCTGTAACTTCTTTTTTCGGAGATAATCAATGGTATGATTTGTAGCTATCCTATACAGCCAGGTCGAAAATGCATACTCATTACTATAGGTTTCAAGGTTTTTGAAAGCCTTAATAAAAACTTCCTGTACCAGGTCTTCCACCATCTCCTGTTCTTTAATCATCTTTCGAATATGAAAAAAGATCGGCCGATCATACTTAGCTACTAGTTTGTTATAAGAAGACTCTTTTCCTGACAGGGCATCAGAAACCAGTTTATCATCCTCTATACTACTTACAGAAGCGTTTTCTCGTGGAGAAGTATTTAAATCTTGTTTAGAGTTTTCCTGCATTAACTATGAAAAAATTTGATGCTTAAAATACAAAGCTTAAGGTAAATGAAAATTCTAATTTTCATCTTTTTTAGTCATCAATAAAGCACCATGCCTTATACCCCCGGTTGATACCTTTATTTCATCTACCCCTTTGAATTTCATAAAGCCATCAAGAATTAAAAGCCCTGCTAAAAAGATATCCTCTCTCCCTTTTAACAAATTCGGACTTAGTTCAAGTAACTGATCATAGGTATGAAGACTAAAGATCTCAATACCTTTGCTTAATTTTTCTTCTTTTATCACATGACCGTTCAACTTCTCATTTTCAAAAACATCCAGTTTCAAATCAATAGCTGCAAGAGAAGTTGCAGTCCCAGCTACTCCGATAGCTTGTATATTCTTAGGCGCTTTGAACTTCTTCTTTGTGAGAAGTTTTTCAATCTCCTCAATACATTGTCTTATCTCACCTTGAAACGGAGGGTTTTGCTTTAAGAACCGTTCTTTAAAGCGAACACATCCCATGTCAAAGGAATGATAGTCCAGTAACTGACCTTTTCTGCCAATGGCTACCTCAGTACTTCCTCCACCGATATCTACCACATAAAAGGTTTGATCCTCATCAACATCCATAACAGACAATGCACCTACAAATGTCCACTGAGCTTCTTCTTCACCAGTTAACAACCGAACATCAAACCCAACTTCATCAAAAACTCTATTCAGTAAATAGTCACGGTTCTTAGCATCCCTGACCGCGCTTGTAGCTGTAACTATTACATCCTTAAAAATGAAATAATCTTCTTCAATTATTGATTTATACTCTTCTAAAACATCTATAACTCTCTGGATACTATCTTCATGAAGCGTCTTATTTTCATCCACACCGCGCCCTAAACGTGGAATTCGTTGCTCTTCGTGAATTACTTCAACATGATTACCCTCTACCTTTGCTATCAAAAGTAAAACAGTGTTTGAACCTATGTCTATCGCAGCTCTCATTTGCTAAATAAAATGGCTATCCATTCTTGTTGGCTTCTCGTTTCATGATGATGTATAGTCTTCACACTGTCTAACCCTCTTATTGTCTCTTCGTCTTCGTGAAGCAAACCAGATAGTAATAGTTTACCACCTTCCTTTAAATAAGGTAGTAGCTGAGGGATCAATTCAATTAACGCATTACGGTTAATGTTGGCTAGTATTACATCGTATTTTGCTCCAACAGGAATTACCTCAATGGAACCCAGCTCTACCTCGAAGTTGGAAACTCCGTTCAGCTGCATATTTTCTTCAGCATTATCTTTACTCCACTCATCGATATCGAAACCGAATGCTGATTCCGCTCCAAGTTTAAGCGCTCCAATTGCCAGAATTCCAGTTCCTGTACCAGCATCTAGTACAATATCTCCTTTTGATATGACTTCAGGTAACCATTCCAGTATCAACCGAGTGGTTGCATGGTACCCGGTTCCAAAAGCCATTTTAGGATCAATAAGTAACTCTACTAAACCAGAATCATTAGATTTATCAGCCCATGTAGGCCTTACATAGAAAGAACCAATGCTTTGTGGTTTTATAGATTGCTCCCAGGTCTCATTCCAATTCTGAGGGTTAATTAATTCTTCACTCTGTATAAAAGAATCTGTACTGAATTGATGTAGCAAACGCTCAATCTCTTCTCTTTTCGAGTCATCGAACCTGTTTGCTGGTATGGAAGCGATCAAAAGGTTGTTTTCCTCTTCAAAGCCCTCGAAATCCAGGTCAAAGAGCTCCGCAATCAAAAGTTCGTGAAAGTCCTCTGCAAGTACTAAGGAAAGCCGGATATAATCCATCACATTCTATTATAGATTAGTTCAGCCATAACATCACCAACTGCCTGTAATGTCTCTTTACTTATTATGGGCATATCATCCTGGTGGGTATGCCAATGAGATCCAAATACAATATTCCCGTCAGCTCCGCGGGTATGATTAATGATATTAATTACAGGAATGTTTGTATTCTGGTTAATGATATAGTGATCATCAAGAACTCCAGCGCCTGTTTCATTTAGAAACGCATCACCATAACCTTTTTCACCAGCAATGTCCCAAAGTTCGTCTACGAGGTTTGGTGCATAACTAATCGAAAACTCTTCTTTTGGAAATACTGCATTTCTTGCACCAACCATATCTAATAGAATTCCAAATCTTGGCTGATAGCCTGGAACCGGTGGGTTTAATGACCAGTATCTCGATCCCAGGAAATATTTATTCAAGTCACCTGAAGTCCCATAATCCTCACCATCAAACAAAACGAGGTCTACTCCAATTGGTGGCGGATTTTCTGAAAACATTCGTGCAAGCTCCAGCAATACTCCTACTCCACTTCCTCCATCATCAGCACCGAGTATGTAATCTGCTGTTCTTGCTGTATCCTGATCAGCCCGAGGCCTTGTATCCCAGTGAGCACAAAGCATGATTCTGTCAGCAGAAGTTGTATTAAAAGCAGCTATAATATTAGCCATATTCAGTGTTCCTGAATATCCTTCTTCAGAAAATTCCTGTGAAAAAACACTTCCCGAGCCTGCATATTCCCTGAGTTTAGCTTCCAGGTACTTTCGTGTCTCAACATGGCCATAAGTATTTGGGACTCTTGGGCCAAAATCGACCTGTTTCTGGATAAAATAGTAGGCAGAGTCAGCTGAAAACACCGGAACAGATCTGCCTTTCTCGGAAAATTGGAGACCCGTTTTTTTGGTATCCTCTCCTCCACCACATGAAACTGTAATTAAAAGAAAAAGGATTAATAGCTTACGCATCTCTATGTACCATTCGGGCTGAAGATTGATTAACTGGCATTACAATTGAATCTAAAATATTAACATGTTGAGGCCTGTTGGCCATGAATACTACAATTTCGGCGATATCAGCAGCTGTCAATGGATCGATTCCTTGATACACAGAATCTGCTTTATCATTATCCCCTTTAAATCTGACATTACTAAACTCGGTTTCAACCAATCCTGGTGATACCATACTTACTCTTATTTTGGTTCCGTGAAGATCTTTTTTTGTGGCTTCCGTAATTGCTTTAACTGCAAACTTCGAAGCGCAATATCCAACACCACCAGGATATGCTTCATGACCAGCCATAGAACCTATGTTAATAATATGACCTGAGTTTCGGGCGATCATTTTAGGAGTAACCAGCCTTGTAAAAACCAGAAGTGCTTTCACATTTGTATCTATCATATCATCCCAATCTTCAAGCAACGCAGACTGAACCGGGTCGGCTCCTTTAGCAAGCCCTGCATTATTGACAAGGATATCAATTTCTTGATCAAGTGAAGAAACAAAGTTCTTACAGGCTTCTGTATTCCTTACATCAAACACTCCTGTAACCACTTGAATACCATAGTTATTAGAAAGATCATCTGAAATCTCTTTTAGACGATTTTCCCGTCTCCCGGTGATAATCAAATTACATTCCAGTACTGCTAGTTGTTCTGCTATAGCTTTACCAATCCCGGATGTAGCTCCGGTAATTAATGCAGTTTTTCCTTTGAGTCGGTTCATCAAGAACACCTGATTTGTTAAATGTAGAAGCTATATAAGTATAACCATTTAGTGGAGTAGTTCCACTAACCTGCCCGCATTGAGTATCTTACTTTCCTGGAAAGTATCACCCATAAATTGTATTCCAAATGGTAAGCCATTCGAATGTGTACCAGCAGGAACGCTTATCCCACAAATTCCTGCAAGGTTTGCTGAAATTGTATACACATCATTCAGATACATTTGAACAGGATCGTTTAACTCTGAGCCTATATCAAAAGCAGTGGTTGGTGCTGTTGGACTTACAATAACATCTACTTCCTTGAAAGCTTTTGTATAATCTTCCTTAATTAAACGGCGAACACGCTGTGCCTTCCCATAATATGCATCGTAATAACCAGCACTAAGAACATAAGTGCCTAGCATGATTCTTCGTTTCACTTCGATACCAAAACCTTCTGTCCTGGACTTTTTGTACAACCGGGTTAATGCTGAGTCCTGTTTTTCCAGTTCCTGGATAAATGCTTCTTTATCTGCACCTTCAGCATTCTTAATTGCTTCTTTGAGTTCCTCTTCTTCTCTTTTTAACTCATCCAGCACTTCGTTTTTATCAGCGCGATGACCATACCTGATTCCATCGAATCGAGCGAGGTTACTTGATGCCTCAGCAGTTGCAAGAATATAATAAGTAGCTATTCCAAACTTTGTGTGTGGTAGATGGATTGGTACCAACTCGGCCCCATTTGCTTCCATTTTTTTTAAGATAGAATCGATTGCTTCTTTAATCTCAGGATCTAGCCCATCACCAAAAAACTCTTCAGGAACTCCTATTTTGATATTTTTATCAGGGTTTTCAACTACACTTACATAATCATCCACTTCAACTTGTGACGAAGTATTATCGCGCTCATCAAAACCTGCTATAGCCTGAAGAACGGTAGCTGTGTCTTCTACTGAATGAGCAAATGGTCCAATAGAATCAAATGAAGATGCATATGCAACCAAACCATATCGTGAAACTCGTCCGTAAGTTGGTTTCAAACCCACAACACCACAGTATGAAGCAGGTTGGCGGATGGAACCTCCCGTGTCTGAACCTAAAGTAGAATTTGCAATACTTGCTGCAACAGCAGCAGCGCTTCCTCCGGATGAACCACCGGTAACTTTAGACAAGTCATGAGGGTTTTTAGCAGCACCATATTTAGAGTATTCATTGGTTGAACCCATAGCGAATTCATCCATATTAAGACGCCCGATAAAAATAGCATCTTGCTCTTTTAAGCGTTCAATGACAGTAGCGTCATATACACTTTCAAAACCTTCAAGTATGTTTGATGCGCAGGTTGTGGGCTTTTCTCGCTCACAAATTACATCTTTAATACCCATGATAGCGCCCAACATTGAGCCAGTATTACCATCTTTTACTTTTTTTTGTATCTCGTCAGCTTGTTTTAAAGCGCCTTCAAAGTCGAGGTAAACATAAGCATTCAGGCTCTCATTTTTCTGTTCAATCTCTGCCTTGTATGCCTGAACCAGGTCTCTTAATGTAACTTCGCCAGCCAGGATTTTTTTCCTGGTCTCAGCAATAGTGTAACTCGTCAAATCGCCCTCTATTACTTTGTAGTTTCGTTTTCTTCACTATTTATAGCATCATCGATTTCTCTGGAGCTGTCCTCTATTTCCTTCTTAATGTCCTTAGATGCCTGCTTGAATTCTTTGATTCCCTGACCTAAACCTTTGGCTAATTCAGGGATTCTTTTTGCTCCAAAAAACACGAGTACAAAGATTGCGATGATAATAACTTCTGTTGCGCCGATTCCATTTAACATAAAATAATCCTGCGTGGAATTTGTTGATGTATTTGTGCCAAGATAACAATATTTTCGGCACGATTTGAATACAAAGAAAAATTTATCGAATACTTGAATTTTACTTTGTACAAACGTTTAATGTATAACATACTATCAAAAGAAATTTAAACTAAATGGGAAATTTATGATTTGGACAGTTGAACTTGCTGCTGCCTTAGATGAAGCTCCTTTCCCGGCTAACAGGGACGAACTAATTGAGTGGGCTGAACGCAATGGTTTACCTACACAGGTAATAGTGAATCTTGAAGAACTGGAAGAGATTGATGAAGGCGAACATACTACCTATGAGAGCATAGAAGATATATGGCCTGATTATATCAGAAAAGAAGACTTCTTCCATAACGAGGAAGATGAAGGATTTGATTACGACGACGTTTAGAAATTAATACTTACCAATCACCTAAAGACTGATTCACACCCAGTCTTTACTTGCTTACTTGCTTGGATACAAAACCCACCTATTATAAGCTGCTATGTTGGGTAACATTCGCAGTGTTACTTATGATTGGCGCTTTATCTCCTGTGTATTCCCAAACTACTGCTACCGATTCAACCACTGTTGATGAAGTTGTAAGAAGGGTACGCTTCTCAGGAAATAAATTTGTGAAAGACAGGGCTCTGGAAAACCTGGTGCGTACTCGAACCAATAGAGAGTTTTTGGGTATTCCCAGGTTTACCCCGTGGTATTACTTCTGGAGAGTTAGTAATGGAAGTTTTGGAGAGGAACCAGTTTTACTTGACCGGCAGACTGTATCTGCCGATATGGAGCGTATTACACTTTACTATGAATCCCTCGGATTCAGAAATGTACAGGTGGATACTACCATTGTTGAGTACAGAAAGAACAAAATCGAAGTTTCGTTTATTATTACTGAGAATGAGCCCTCAACTATAAGAACTTTATCTTATGCAGGCTTTCCGGATTTTGAAAGCCCTGATAAAAGTCGGAGGTTTTTTATTCAAAGCCCAATGACGCGACAAGGAATTAATGACTCAACTTTTGTTGTAAACCGCCAATTCAACTCACAAGAACTCAAAAACGAACAAAACCGGATTATCAGCTTCCTGAAAAATAACGGATATGCTTCCGTTGAACTGGATTCTGTTATAGCTTTTGTAATTCCTGACTCTACAAACCAGTTAAACCTGGATGTTATATTCAGTACTGTGCCGGGGAAAGTTTTTAAATTCGGAGACCTAAGGGTAAGCCTTGCTGATCCCGTTGAGCCGGATATTTACTCACAAAGAGATACACTCTCAGGTGAGCCCTTTACTGTTGATACAAGTAAAATATACTTAGCCAAGGAACCCGAAACCGACACAAAATTCAGTTTATTAAGCGACCAAATCCTATTCAAACCTGGCTCTATTTATAATGACGAACTCTATCTTCAGACGGTAAAAGAATTTCAAAACCTTGGTATGCTCTTCACGCGCAGGTTCGGACAAAGCGAAAATGGAATCAGGGCAGATTATACACGAGAGGATATCCCCATTCACTTTGAACTACAAACGATAACAAAGCATAGTATTAGTTCTGAACTTTTTGGTATGAAGAGATATGGATTTGGAACAGGTTTTGGTGTGGATTATTCGAATAACAATGTATTCGGAAAAGCCGAACGTTTAACTATTGGCGCGAATGCCAGTTTCGAATTTGTAAGTTCACGTACACTTGAAGAAATTGCTCCAAGCGATACTGTGCAATCTTCTCTTTTTAGAAGTTATGAAGTACGTGGAGAATACTCCGTTCCCAGAATGGCTTTTCCTTTTGCTTTCCTGGACAACAGGCGTTTCTTCACAAGTGGTTTAACCCGCTACTCTCTCTCTTATAGCCGCTCGGACCAACTTTACTTCGATATTAACTCTGATTTAAGATTTAATTACAGGTTCGAAGTTCAACATAATGATCGTTATTACTCATTCCTCGATTTGATTGAAATGGATGTGGTTGATACAAACCCTTCCAGTGAGTTTACAGACAACCTGATTGCCCAGTATGGTGAAAATTCGTTTGAGTTTATTAGAATACTTCAGGATTTCGAACCCCAGATATCTTCTATTATCAGATATACCTTCAGGAATCAAGACACTGATATCATAAAACGTAATTTCGGCTACTACAGTGAATACTCTATTTCCGCAGGTGGTAATATCCCTTATGTGCTAGACCGTTTTGTAATTACTCCAAACGAACTCGAAGGGGAACTCCCTGCCCTATTGAAGCTGAGTAACAACAGCCTGGTGTACAGTCGATTCCTCAAAGCTACCGCCGACTATAGAAAGTATATTCCTATATCCAACACTGCTGTCTTCTCCTGGAGATTATTCGGAGGCCTGGCTCACCCTGATGGAAAAAATACTTCTATACCTCTTAATCGACGTTTCTTTGCAGGCGGTAGTAATGATATTCGTGGATGGGCACCGTTCCAGCTTGGTCCTGGTAGTATAAGTTCTGATAATGTAACTATTAACGGTGGTGAAATTAAGCTGGCTGCTTTCGCAGAAACAAGGCAGATTTTTTTAAGAGATGTAATTGGTGCCAATTGGCATGCTGCATGGTTTGTAGACTCAGGGAATATCTGGTATGGTCCACGTAATGATTTCCGTTCAGAAAGTAATGAGGATCAACTCGAGCAAGGACGTTTCAAGTTTAATAACTTCTATAAGCAAATAGCTGTAGGTTCAGGATTGGGTTTGAGATTGGACTGGGATTATGTTGTAGTTCGTTTTGATTTCGCGTTCAGAGCTCACGATCTTGATGTTGGTTGGTTTAACAACAGGAAAATGTATTTTAGTTTTGGAATCGGTCATTCATTTTAAATAATTAACGGTTATGAGTAGCAAGTTAAAGCGCCTTAAAAATCAGGGTAAAATTGTATTCAATTCAAAGTTCTTGAAGAATTTGTCGCCGGCTGAGCGATATGAATTCCTTCAGCTTTGCCATCGTAGAACCTATAAAGAAGGAGAATTTGTTTTTTATAGCAACGACCCTGGTACCGGAATGTATTTTATTGAAGATGGACAAGTTGAACTTACTGTTTCTGTTACCGATACAAATGCAGAGAATGAAGAAGGTAAAGAAGGATTCCTGCTAGAAACGGCCGATAGCTTCGGAGCGCTTTCCATTGGTTACGATCTTCGTAGAAGGTCCTCTGCCCGCTGTATGACCGATTGTACCCTACTTGGTTTTTTTAAGCCCGATTTTGAAGTGCTCATGGAACGCCAACCACAAATTGCAGTAAAATTCCTGCAAACCCTCTCCAATATCGCGCTCCGACAATTAGAGCGTGCAACCAGGAAGATTGAAGAATTATCTGACCCTTATACTGCCGTAAAAATTGAATTCGAAGCTTATTACGAACAGGCAAAAACCGAAGACTAGATTTACTATGAGCAGAAAGAAAGGAGCTGAAATTACGCTCTCCATTGAAGATGCTGCATTTAAAGGAAAAGGGGTCGGAAAAGTTGAAGGCATGGCCGTTTTCGTTCCCGGAACTATGCCTGGTGATGTTGTAAAAGCAAGGATTATAAAACGAAGAAAGAAATTCAGGGAAGCCAAGCTACTTGAAATCCTGGAATCCAGCCCCGACAGAATAATCCCATTATGTCAGCATGCCTCAGTTTGTGGAGGCTGTAGCTGGCAACACGCTCCTTACCAAAAACAACTCGAATATAAAACCAGCCAGGTTGAAGGGCATATCAGAAGAATTGGCGGTTTAGAGACTCCGGTCCACCCTGCTCTGGGTTCTGAAAACCAACTCTATTATCGTAATAAAATGGAGTACAGTGTGAGCAATAAACGCTGGCTTACAGATGAAGAGATTAACAGCGAAGACTTTGTGGATGACTCAGGGTTTGCAATAGGGCTTCATGCGCCGGGACGATTTGATAAAATCCTTAATCTTAATGAGTGTCATCTCCAGCGCGAGGAATCTTTTCAAATCCTGCAATTCGTAAGAGACTATTGCCTTGAACATGATCTAGAGCCTTTTAATAACTTTGAAAAGTCAGGGTATTTACGTCACGTAATGATTCGCAACTCCTACCATACCGATGATTTCATGGTAAACCTGGTAACATTCAGGGATGAACCTGAGACCGTAAAAAAGCTTTCTGATGCCTTAGTTGAGTCCTTCCCGCTAATTACTACTGTTGTAAACAATGTGAATGACCAGATTACACCTACCTCGGTTGGAAGGTTTGAGCATGTAATTTATGGCCCGGGATATATCCGTGATAAAATCGGGGACTTTGAGTTTAAAATTCATCCTAATGCGTTCTTCCAAACAAATACGGCTCAGGCAGAGAAGCTGTATGATGTAGCGCTGGAATTCGCCGATTTAAAGGATGGTGAAGTAGTATACGACCTGTACTGTGGAGTGGGTACTTTAAGCCTGTATATGAGCAAGAAAGCCAGCAAAGTACTGGGAATAGAACTCGTTGATATCGCTGTTAAAAATGCAAAGTTCAATGCTGAAGAAAACAATGTCGAAAATGTCTCTTTTATCAAAGGAGATATGAAAGATGTTTTCACCCAGGAAATGGTTGATGAATTCGGTGCTCCTGATGTTCTCATCACCGACCCTCCCAGGGCTGGAATGCATCCAGATGTGGTAGCCCGCCTTTGTGAGCTTAAAGTGCCAAAAATTGTTTATGTGAGCTGTGATAGCAGTACAATGGCCAGAGACCTGAAAATCCTGTCAGAAGTGTACGATGTGATTGAAGTACAACCTGTAGATATGTTTCCTCAAACGTACCATGTAGAAGCGGTAACAAGGCTGAGATTGAAAACAAACTCTTAAGTATTGTATCTACAGATTTTTGTTGTAGATTCGACGCATGTTAATATCGGTACAGAATCCAGCATCTGAAATCATTGTGTCCTTCATGCAATGCAAAAACGAAGGATTGTTGCTGTAAATGAACCATTCAAAGCGAATACTGCCAATAATAATATTTTCGCAGTTTTGCTGTACTTCTCTTTGGTTTGCCGGAAACGGAGTAATGGACGACTTAATTCTGAGTTTCCAATTGCAGGAATCTGCTCTTGGACATCTTACTTCAGCTGTTCAGTTTGGCTTTATAAGTGGGACATTCATTTTTGCTCTGTTAAGTATTGCCGATCGCTTCTCTCCTTCCAAAGTGTTCTTCCTGAGTGCGGCAGCTGGCGCAATTTTTAATGTGGCTATGGTTTTGGAAAGTAACGGGTTTCTAAGTCTCCTAATCTTCCGGTTTTTAACAGGCTTCTTCCTTGCAGGAATCTATCCGATTGGGATGAAAATTGCTGCTGATTACTATGAAAGTGGATTGGGGAAATCACTGAGTTATTTAGTTGGAGCACTAGTACTAGGGTCTGCTTTTCCTCATTTTTTAAAAGGGTTTACGGAAGAAGTTGGATGGGAAGCAGTGCTTTATTCTACTTCAGTACTATCTGTTTTCGGAGGCTTACTGATACTTCTAGTGCCTAATGGGCCTTTTAGAAAAGCGAGCCAAAAAATTGATCTTACTGCATTATTCAAAGTATTTAAGAACGGTGAATTTAAAGCGGCTGCTTTTGGATATTTTGGGCATATGTGGGAGTTATACGCATTCTGGGCTTTCATCCCGGTTATGCTGGCTAGCTACAGTTCACTCCATCCTGATTCAAACTTTAACATTCCACTTCTCACATTTATGATCATCGGGATTGGCGGGTTAGCTTGTGCTCCATTTGGAATCATGGCTCAAAAAATCGGAAATAAAAAAACAGCAATCTTTGCTTTGTCTTTATCCGGTATTTGTTGCCTGGTTTCCCCACTATTCTTTTTGATTGATTCCCCTACTCTTTTTGTAGGATTCCTTCTATTCTGGGGAATTGTAGTAATTGTGGACTCTCCATTATTTTCGACCCTAGTTGCTAAAAATGCCGAGCCGAAACTCAAAGGAACTGCATTAACCATCGTGAATTGTGTAGGTTTTTCCATTACCATAGTAAGCATTCAACTCCTTACTGCATTAAGAGATGTTATCAATCCCACTTTCATGTTCGCCTTACTAGCTCTTGGTCCAGCATTTGGATTAATGGCATTGTATAGAAAGAACGAGAAAACAACGGATATATAAACTCAGGTTCCCTACCTCATTTTCTCGTAGCTTTGGGGATGTCATCTACTCAAAAGAATCAACAGGAAATACTGGATAAACTAGGAATTGAAGCGCTGAACCCAATGCAGGAGAAAGCCAAGTTTACCATTCACTCGAATCCGGAAACTATTTTACTCTCTCCTACAGGGACAGGTAAAACCCTGGCTTTTATGCTTCCTCTAATAGCTGAGTTGGATACTTACAATGATGCTATTCAGGCATTAATCCTTGTCCCATCAAGAGAGCTCGCAATACAGATTGAACAAGTAACAAGGGATATGGGAACTGGTTTTAAAGCTAATGCATTCTATGGGGGACGAAGTTTCTCAAAAGACCGAACTGATTTAAAAAAGCCGCCCGCTGTATTGATTGGAACTCCGGGTCGTATAGCAGATCATTTGCGAAGAGGAACCTTCTCTGCTGAGGATATCAATACTTTAGTTTTGGATGAATTTGATAAATCCCTGGAAGTTGGGTTCGAAGGAGAAATGACTGAGATTCTTGAAGCTCTTCCGAATATCAAAAAGAAAATTCTAACTTCTGCTACACAAGGAGTCGAAATTCCTGAATTCGTTGGAATCAAGAATCCTGTGATGGTAGATTTTCTGGATGAAGGCATCTCCAGGCTTCAAATTAAAACCGTGGTTTCGCCTTCAAAAGATAAACTAGATATACTCGTAGACCTCCTGAATCATATCGGGGATGAGCCGGGCATCATATTCTGTAATTTTAAGGAGTCCATTCGCAGAGTCAGCGACTTCCTTAATTTCCATAAAATAGATCACAGTTGTTTCTATGGTGGAATGGAGCAAAGCGACCGGGAAAATGCATTAATTAAATTTCGGAATGGAACTGAAAGGCTATTAATCGCAACAGATTTAGCTGCTAGAGGAATAGATGTTCCCGAGATGAAGTTTATTATTCACTATCATCTTCCTCTAAAAAGTGAAGAATTCACCCACCGGAATGGACGAACTGCCCGAATGAATGCTGACGGAACTGCTTTTGTAATACAATGGGTTGAAGAAAAACTGCCAGATTTCATTCAAAGCGATGGTGTTGAAACACTTACAAAAGCTTCTACTCCTTCATCAACACTTTGGAAGACCGTCTACATTTCTGGTGGACGGAGAGATAAAATTTCGAAAGGTGATATTGCAGGCTTATTCTTTAAACAGGGGAAACTGAATAAACAAGAATTAGGTGTTATAGAGTTAAAACAAGACTGTGCCTTTGTAGCAGTAAAATCAGATAAAGTGAACTCGGTAATTAAAAAAGTCGATAATACCCGGCTAAAGAAAAGAAAAATAAAGGTTAGGCTGATTTAGCATTCGTTTTAGAATACCTATCTTATTTAAAAGTTATTTCTACAAAGCAAGACTATGATTCATACAAAAGATTTTAATCTTCAATCTGGTGATTTTAAAGATTACTCAAGAAAACTCCTTCCAATTATTAAAGTCTCAACTCAGACAGGTAGCACTGAAACTAAGATTATGTTTTCTAAAGACAATCAGCTTTTACATCAAAAAATTGTTGGGGATATCTCATGTTTCTATGGTATAGAAACAGAGACCAGTTTTCAGTTATTATTTGAAAAAAATGTTCCTGACTTGTTAAATATTGAGGATGTTAACAAAATTGCCCAGGAAAATTTATTTCGAGCCATTCAAAATAAACTTCAAGTTCATAAATTTGGTAATTCATCTATCGGACTTACTTGTGGTGGCAACCATGAAGCAGCTCTAATTTTGTTATCAGGTATATGGAATCTATTAAGTCAAAAGCTTGGTGCGTCAATAGTTTTTGCTTTGATCGCAAAAGATTTAGCAGTGTTTTCGAACAGTGAAAATGTTGAAGATATAAATGCTATAAAGGAAATGATTTCTGAAGTACACTCAACTGGTGAACGCCTTTTATCCAAAAAACTTTTTCTCCATGAAGATGGAAAATTTGAAGTTTTTAGCACTTAATTGACTTAAATAATTCCAAATGAATTACAGAATATTAGGAAAAACAGGTTTTAATATATCGGAAGTATCTCTCGGTACATGGCAAGTTGGTGGAACATGGGGTTCTGGCTTTGACCATGACCTGGCTGCTAAATTATTACATCAAGCATATGACCTGGGTGTAAATTTCATTGATACCGCTGATGTTTACGAAGGTGGTGAGAGCGAAAAAGCAGTTGGTAAATTTGTTAAATCAGTAAGCGATCGAATTTATGTAGCAACAAAATGTGGAAGGCAGATTAACCCTCATATTAATCAGAATTATACACCTCTAGCCTTAAGAACTTATGTAGAAGATTCATTGACAAGAATGGGTTTAGATACTCTTGATTTAATCCAGCTTCACTGCCCCCCAACTGAAGTGTATTACAGACCCGAAATATTTGATGAATTCAAAAAGCTCAAAAAAGAAGGTAAAATTCTTAACCTCGGAGTTAGTGTTGAAAAGGTTGAAGAAGCGTTAAAGGCTATTGAGTTTGAAAATGTAACCACTGTCCAAATCATTTATAACATGTTCAGGCAAAGGCCTGATGACACTTTCTTTAAAAAAGCTAAGGAAAGAAACGTTGGTGTTATAGCACGTGTACCATTAGCCAGTGGATTGCTAACCGGTAAATATACTATCAATACAACATTTGAAGCTGGCGATCATCGCCAAAGTAACAGAAATGGCGAATGGTTTGATAAAGGAGAAACATTTGCAGGTATTCCTTTTGAACAAGGACTTGAAGCAGTTGAAAAAATTAAGAAGCTATTTCCGGACCATGATAACCTTGCACAAATAGCACTTCGTTGGATTCTTATGAATCAATCTGCGAGTTGTGTAATCCCAGGTGCTTCAAAGACTTCACAAATAGAATCAAATATTGCAGCCTCTGGTTTACCTGGAATACCACCTCAGATACTTGATGAAATACAAGCGATTTACGAGTCTGAGATCAGACAACATGTGCATCATCTGTGGTGATCTAAGTCTTCTAATTTCGTGACCGAATCGGAATAGTACTTAAATAAGCAATTTCACCAATATTACTGTAGTCGTATTGAACAATTCCAGAGCTTCCGCTAATCATAAGTACACTGGCATGTGGAAAGATTCCAAACGCGCTCATATCAGCCGTATAGTGTACTTCTTCTAAATCCATAGGATTAGAAACGTCCATAATTCTTATTCCTTCATCGCCTTCACTAATAAACAGGTAGTTTCCAATTATCCCTAATCGTACTGCATTATTTATCTTATAATTAGATACCTGCACAGGTTCTTCGGGATTTGCAATGCTATAAATGTATAATGCATCTCTTGAGCCGAGATAAATATATCCGTGATAAATCATTATAGTTTCAATACCCCAGTCTACTTCTTCTTTATGAACCACTTGAGGTTCTAAAGAACTAATATCAAGTGTAACCAGGCTATTTAAATCTATAGCATACAAGTGGCTATTAGCTATTGCAAACCTTTCCATTGGCTGACTAACCTCTTCCAGGAACTCACTGGCTTTTTTATTAGGAATAGACGATTCATTGGTAGCAAGTAGTGCACCTTGAACGCCAAATCTTCTGCTGATAATGTAACAGTCATCCGATTCACAAGTATCCGTGAACTGCACTGTTTTCCAATCAACTACAATTCCTTTTGTTGAATCAGCTCCATGGTAGGGAAAATTTTGATATAGGATTGGGAGGTTCAGAAATACTCCTTTCCTCCTGCTTACTAGCTTAGGATCTGTGATATCTTCAATATTAAAAACCAGTAAATCAGAATATGAATCTGCATACAGGAAGTTTCCTTTAACACCTAAATCTCTGTTAGCGGGTATAGTAAGAAATCCAATTTTTACTGGTTCAACAGGATCGGTATTATCTATGATGTGAATACCCTTGTTTATTTCATTCACAAATAGAATTCCATTTGATGAAATAACCTTGCCAGGTTTCACAAGCTCTCTACTTGTATCCATTTTAACGGAGGATATAAATTCATCCTCAGTCATATATACTGGTTCTATTTTACTCAAAGTCAAAGCTTCTGGATTTACATCAGAACAAGTACATAGTAATAGAACACATAATAAAGTTGGTAAATACAAACTTTGATTCAGATATATACTATGTCGAGACCTGTTGTTTTTGAGAGAGACCATGAGGAGAGAGATTAGTTACTCCTCCAAAAAATATTTTTTAAGCATTTCTACATATCGCATGAAAATGCGATAAACTAAATTTCCTTAGTCAATTTTTAATATTATCCTTAATCAGTTTAATGAATTCAATCCAGACTTTTAATTAACCAACACTTTGATGAAGAAAACCTTAAGAAACGCTTCTCTGACAGCGTTATTCATCTTATTTAGCTTAAATATTTCTGCCCAGGAAAGTAAACCGATAGTTACCTCAGAGGTCAAAGAACGAATTAGCAAAACACTTGAGAGTTTTGTTGATTCAGGTAGGGTTGCGGGTGCTTCTTCTCTCATATTTGAAAAAGGAAACGAAGTTTATTTTGGAGTATTTGGAAATGCCGATAAGGATAAAGGCATATCTCTGACCCGAAATTCTATTGTTCAAATCTACTCTATGACTAAGCCAGTAACTGGTGTAGCATTGATGCAGCTATATGAACAAAACAAATTCAAATTAGATGACCCTGTTTCTAAATATGCCCCAGAGTTTACTCATATGAAGGTTTATGAAGGCGATGATGAGGACGGAAATCCTATACTTTCAGAACCAAAAAGAGCACTTACTATCAGGGATCTAACACGTCACACATCAGGGTTCGTTAATGATGGAAATCATCCTTATGTAGGCCAGCTACTTACTGAAGCAAATCCATTCAGCCCCGAGAAAACACTTGATGATATTGGAAAAATCTATGCAGAGCTGCCACTTATCTTCCATCCGGGAGAACAATGGTATTATGGACCCTCTGTTGATGTACAAGCTTTTTTAGTTGAAAGAATTTCAGGCCAGCCTTTTGCAGAATATATACAAGAGCATATTCTGAACCCATTGGGAATGTCAGAAACGAGATATTTTGTACCTGAAAACGATCGGGGTAGAATGTCATCTGCGTATACCAAAAATGAAGCCGGAGAACTTACCCAGGTTCCTGATCAGCAGGCACACTACATGAATGTAAATACTATCTCACTTACGCCTGGAGGATGGGGTTTAACTTCTACACTTGATGACTATCAAACATTTGCGCGAATGCTGGTAAATGAAGGCACTTTTAACGGAACTGAAATTCTTAAACCCGAAACAGTGAAGTTGATGGCTACTAACCATTTAGCTGATGAAGTAACAGAACGTCTCTGGCTTCCCGGAAAAGGGCAAGTAGGTTTCGGAATCGATTTTGCCGTTCGTGTTGCTGAGCCTGTTGATTCTAATGAAAACCAGGGCGTAGTTGGAGAATTCTTCTGGGATGGCGCCGCTTCTACCCTCTTTTGGGTTGATCCGGTTAACGAGCTGACCGCTGTTTTCTTTGTGCAAATCTTTCCATTCGATGGAACACTTCATAAAGATTTCAGAGATGCGGTATATGGTGATTTGAGTAAGAACTAATAAATACTTGTTCCAGTGTTAATCACCAAAGGATATCCCAATTCCCCGGGCTGTTTTAACCAGGTTTGAATTCACATCAATATTCTTGTTAGCTGCTGTAGCTTCTTTTAGAGGCACGGCACTAATATCATTCCCCGTGAATACAACCATTTTCCCAAACTCGTAATCCATAACCAGTTCCATAGCTTTTACTCCAAACTGAGTAGCTAATACACGATCAAAAGGATTTGGGATTCCACCCCTTTGAAGATGCCCCAGTACAGTCTCACGGATGTCATGCTCAAATCCACTTTCTTTAAGCTGAGCGGAAAGCTGGTACGCAACACCACCTAAGCGAACGTTCTTATATCCAACTTCATCACTTTCGCTTGAGGTAATCGACCCTTCTTTTGGAAAAGCACCCTCAGCAATCACGATATTTGCGAAACCTTTACCTTTTTTGAATCTCATGTCAATCGAGTCCTTAACTTTCTCGATGTCATAAGGAATTTCGGGAATAAGGCATACTTCAGCCCCGCCAGCAATAGCAGAGTGCAATGCAATCCATCCCGCATTTCTTCCCATTACTTCCAGTATCATTAGCCTGTGATGACTCTCAGCCGTTGTTACAAGTTTATCAACTGCATCGGTAGCGGCTTCTACAGCGGTTTGAAATCCGAAAGTAAAATCAGTTGCAGATAGGTCATTATCTATGGTTTTAGGAACGCCAACAATATTAACTCCCTTCTCATATAACATTTGGCTGATTTTTTGTGACCCGTCACCACCGATACTTATTATTGCATCAAAGCCCAATTTGTTAAGCTCCTTTATCATCCAGTCAGATCGGTCTTCGGTAGTCCAGCTTCCATCTTCATGTTTTATAGGCCAGCTAAATGGGCCACCTTTGGTTGTTGTTTGAATAATAGTACCACCTTTCACGTGTATACCCGAAACCACCTCTCTTGTAAGCTTAATGATTTCTTTTGGTTCTTTTAATATCCCGTTATAAGCCTCTAAACTCCCATATACTTCCCACTCATTGCTTATATCTGCACGCTTTACGATTGCCCTGATAACTGCATTTAAACCCGGACAATCTCCTCCCCCGGTTAGCACTAATACTTTTTTCATTCTGTTGGTCTGAATTTTATATGAAAAAATGAAGGTAGCATAAATAACCTTTTTATTTAACACGATATCTGTCAAAAAAAGAAAATAGCTACCATATAATTGACTGGTCAAAAGTAATGAGTCAGTCATATACTTTGTAGGTATTGAAACTCCTAAGCTTATGATTTAATGTATTTATAACCATTAAATCAGTAAGAATTATGATTTCAGAATCGCTATCCGAACAGAGTATCAAAACCTTAGAAGAAAAAGCTGCCAAAGATACTGAGTTTGTTAAACTCCTGGAGACTTCGTTGAATAAGGCAAATGTACTTGCCCATAATGAGCTAAGCGCTGATTTGTATACAGCTTTAGAATGGCCTACTGATTTGGAATCATACCAAAGCTATCTGAATTGGTTTTCAAGATGGATTCCTCAACAAAGTGGCGACCCTGCGTGGCTTGCTCCTGGTACTGATGAGCACCAGGAAGTGTACGACAGATTATGTCATTTCTATTGGTTAATAAACCAGCCTGTGGGCGAGAATGATTCAACCATTGTCCAAAATATTCCCTGGTTTAGTGACTGGCTTATTAGTTATGCAAATGCCTGGGGTAGCTTTCTTAACACTACAGATTCTTTTAACCAGGAAGCTCTGGATTCATTTATTAAATATTCGCCAAAATACCAGGTTGAGAACTCTTTAATTAATGGCAAACCAAATAACCCAAGCGGATGGCTAACTTTTAATCAATTCTTTGCCAGAGAACTAAACCCCGGGCTTAGACCCATCTCCACTCCTTTCGACAACCGGGTAGTTACCTCTCCTGCAGACTGCACGTTTAAAGATCAATATGAGATTGCTGCAGATTCATCAATACCTGAGATTACGGTCAAAAAGACACACAACTTTGCAAATATCGAAGACCTACTACAAGGGAGTCAATATAAAAGCGCCTTTGCAAACGGAACTTTCGTTCATTATTTCCTGGGTCCATATTCTTATCACAGGTTTCATGTTCCGGTTGCCGGAGTAATCAAAGAGTGTTATCCCGTACAAGGATTAGTTTACCTTGATGTAAACCTAAAAAACGGACAATTTGATGCTCCGGATAGTTCCGAAGGTGGCTATGAGTTCTCTCAGGCAAGAGGTATCATAACCGTAGATACAACAGGGTCGGCATATGGAGATATTGGGATCGTAGCAATTATTCCAGTTGGGATGTGCCAGGTCTCTTCAGTAAATATGACTGCAACGGTAGGTCAGGAAGCTTTAAAAGGCGACGAATTCGGATACTTCTTATTTGGAGGTTCTGATATTATTGTACTGTTCCAGGAAGGTGTAAAACCCCAGGTTGACACCAGCACTGACTATCGGCACTATGGATCAGTAATAGCAAATGTTTCTACAATTGGCTAACTCTATTCTGTTCCAAAACAGTCAGGAAAAATAAAAATCCCAAAAAGTTATAAAATGAGCCTTTATAACGTTATCTTGTGGATTCTAAATTATTAGAGTTTTAACAATTACAAATATATCGTGAATAAAGGAACAGTAAAATTCTTCAATGAGTCAAAGGGATTTGGATTCATCGTAGAAGAAGGAACAAGAAAAGAATACTTCGTACATGCTACCGGTTTGATTGATGAAATCCGTGAAGGCGACAACGTTGAATTTGAATTAATTGAAGGTAAAAAGGGCATGAATGCAGTAGACGTTAAAGTTGTTTAACTCTTACTAGCCAACCATTTTTATTTTAACCCGTCTTTCCAAGACGGGTTTTTTTATTTCTTTAAATCAGCTAAAGCTTCAATCTACCTTTCTTGAGTTGACTTCAAAATTCATAAGCTTTACCGTTAGTAAAACTAACACTTCCTAAATGATTCGAGAGTTCCAAAAACAGGATATCACACAAATCGAAAAAATCTGGCTAGAGGCCTCGGCGATATCCCAATCTTTTTTAACGCCATCATTTATAGAAACTGAACGCCAGAAACTAAGTAGCGTTTACATTCACCGCACTGATACCTGGGTTTATGAAGAAAACGACATGGTGAAAGGTTTTATAGCGATGATCGATAATGAAATTGGGGCACTTTTCATTGATCCCCTATCCCATCGTCAAGGTATTGGGAGTCTGCTTATCGATTTTGTTGCGATGTTACATGAGGCTTTAGAAGTTGAAGTCTTCAAAAAGAATACCATGGCCCGGGCATTCTATAATAAGTACGGGTTCAATTCTATTAAGGAACACTTTCATGAAGAAGCTAACCAGGAACTAATCAGGCTCAGATACACCATAGCTTAATAAAACCCGAAACCAATCATGCTTAGCTCAACCAGGTCTCAAATTATTGAATGCGAAAAAGTACTTTTAATCGCTATGCAATATGGAAATCTTGAAAAGCTTGATCAACTTATTCACAATGATCTTATGTTTGTAATACCAAGTGGGCAAGTAATTACCAAGGCCATGGATTTACAAGCCTATCGCTCCAAAAGTATGGTATTGACCTCAATAACAGCCAGTGAACAAACGATTTCTATTTTTGAAGATACAGCAACGGTAACTACTACGATAGATATGAAAGGCGCTTACCTGGGACAGGCACTGGATGGGAAATACAAATATTTGCGAATATGGAAACGATTCGGTTCTTCCTGGAAAATAGTGGCAGGTAGCTCAATACCATTATAAATCAGATCAAAATTTAATAAAGATGAAAGACTTATTTCTAGAGGAAGCCATTAAAGAAGCTCAACTGGGATTCGAAGAAGGCGGAATCCCTATTGGTTCAGTGCTGGTACACAATGGAAAGGTAATTGGCAGAGGGCATAACCGGCGAGTTCAAAACGGTAGCCCAATACTTCATGGAGAAATGGATGCACTGGAAAATGCAGGCAGACAATCCGCTTCAGTTTATAAAAATTCGGTTCTCTACACTACCCTTTCGCCGTGTTCTATGTGCTCTGGTACGATTTTGCTTTATGGAATTCCAAAAGTAGTAATAGGCGAAAACCAAACTTTTATGGGAGAAGAAGAACTCCTCAGGCAACGAGGTGTCGAAGTGATTGTAGCAGATAACATAACCTGTAAAAAACTTATGAAGCGTTTTATCCACGAAAAGCCAGAACTTTGGAATGAAGATATCGGAGAAGAAGATTGACAATACTTCTTGCCTTGCGATATAACCCTTAAAAAATATTTGCGTAACCATTTGGTTACAATTATATTCGTAACCGTTCAGTTACATATAATATATTCTGAACCCAAAAAAGATATTAATTAAACAAAATGAACCATGAGCAACGCAAACGACTTAGAAGAAAGAACGCTTTCCTTAACCAGAACTTTTAATGCACCAGTAAAACTAGTTTGGGAAGCATGGACTCAGCCCGAACATATTGCTCAATGGTGGGGTCCAAAGGGAATGGAAACCAGGGTTATTGAACATAATTTTATTGTTGGTGGTGAATGGCGTTACGCAATGGCAATGCCTGATGGAAATGAATTTATAACAGAAGGTGTGTATTCAGTTATTGTTGAGCTGGAAAAGATATTCTCTTCGGCCGATTTCAAGCCAATGACAGAAGGTGTAGAAATACAAGCCATTTTTGAAGAAGACGGGAACAAGACCAACTTCACTTTCAACTGTATTCATCCTACAAAAGAATACTGCAAACAGCAGGAGGAAATGGGCTTCTACAATGGCTGGGGTTCTGTCTTTGACCGACTTGATGAGTTTGTTAGTTCATAAATCAAGCTTTACACTTTTAAAAAAGCACATACCTAAATCGTATGTGCTTTTCTTTTTTAGGTAGTATTAGGGAGTTAAACAGGCTCGCACTTAATACATACTTTCCCTCTTTCATACTCTTCACAAAAGAAGAGAAACTGATCACCCCCATCTAAGAGCCTGAACTTCTTTTTTAGATCGTTTGCCCCTAACGAGTAATTCTTTGATACTACATTAACTTTCCCATTTGGGAATCGCTTCTTAATCTCCTTCTTAGAGGGTTGAAAGACATCAATCGTTTTCAAGATTCTACCTGGAAATGCTTTTATGAAACTATCCGAAGAATATAAATGTGTATTTGAATGAAGTTTATCTAAGCCAAATTGTTTGCCAATCAAGTTAAAGGCCCCTGCTTTTCGGATTGCTGAATTTGGTTCATAGAGATACTTTTGTATCTGCCCAATTTCAGAAATGGCTTCCTTTTCTTCAGAAAAACTAAACTCAAAGAGTTGATTTTCTTTTTTATCAGAGAGATTCCAAGCTTCAATTTTTGTCTCACTTTTATTCCCTTTACGAATGTAGAAAAGTACCTCCTTTACCTCATTATCAACCGCTACTACCTGAACTTTAAAAGTATCAGGTAACTGCTTAAGCGCTCGTTTGATATCCAACATTGGAGAAGCTTTTATGACAATGAACTCTCCCTTCTCTAATAATTGATCATATAATTCAACAACATTGGGTTCACATTCTTCAAGTGCAAACACTCGGTTTACATTGCTATCTCTTCTTGAAGGATCCAGGTAAATTACGTCAAAATGTCGGTCCGTATCTTCAAGAAAACCTTCTGTAGTGATATTGATCACAGAAACCTGCTTTTTGGAGACTTCGAAATTATACTCAACAATATCACAAAGCTCCTTATTTGTCTCCACATAACTAACAAAGGGAAAGTTTGAGCTCATATAATATAAGTCCACTCCGCTCCCTCCTGTCAAATCTATAATAGAACTGCCTTTCACCCATCTTGCTTTAAACCTGGCTGTTATCTCAGATGATGCTTGAGATAAATTCAGTTTTGGCGGAAAAATAAATTCAGGGTTAGCATACCATTCCGGGAGTTTAGTTTTCACTTTTTGCCTTGATTCAATCTGAGTAACAATATCCCGCATAGGTAAACCCGGAAACTTGGTAGCTTTTAACATCAGTTCAGCTGGATTATCATCTATGTGATCCTGAATGAATTCTATTATTTTGCTGTTAAAAGGTTGTATTGGCATTGGAAAAAATCCTCAGTAAAAATCTAACTTAGAGAAGGTAATAAAGTCTCTTCTCTATTCGAGATTTTTTAAAATTTAAACTCATTTGTAACTCAATATTGAATATCTCAATCATCGGCGCCGGAATTGGTGGATTATCTATAGCATGCTTACTTGCATCTAAAGGACATTCCGTAACTGTTTTTGAAAAAAATCAGACGGTAGGTGGAAAAATGAATACCGTAAAATCCGATGGGTTTATTTTTGATACCGGGCCAAGTTTACTGACAATGCCTTACATTCTAGAAAAGCTATTTAATCAATGCGGGGTCAAGCTTTCAGATTACCTCAACCTGTTACCACTCTCCCCAATCTGTAGATATCATTACCAGGACGGAAATACATTCAATTGTTTTGATGATCGTCTCAAAACACAGGAAGAGATTAATAAAATTGCTCCGGAAGATAGTGAAGCCTATTCCAGGTTCCTGGATTATTCAGAATCTCTATACTTAAAAACCTCTGATGCATTCATTCACAACCCTTTATACGATCTTTCAGACTTCAAAAACCTGGACTTGTTTTCTTTTTTTAGGATCGATGCCTTTTCAAATGTTAGCAATCGCATAGATTCCTATTTTAAATCTCCATACCTCAGGAAATTCTTTAAGCGCTTTACTACCTACAATGGTTCTTCTCCTTATCTCGCTCCTGCGACCCTAAATGTGATTCCACATGTTGAATTAAACCAGGGTGGCTTCTATGTAGATGGCGGCATGTACAAAATTGCTGAAGCACTTTTTGATTTGGGTAATTCCTTAGGCGTTACGTTCAACTTTGGATCTATGATTAATGAAATACAGGTTCACAATAGTAAAGTATCAGCACTTGTATCAAACGGAGCAGTCTATCAAGCTGATTTAATCATAGCAAATAGTGACTCTACCGAAACCTTGGTAAATCTTTTATCAGAAAGGGTTTTTTCTCCCAAGAAAAAAGAAGCTGCCAAAAATATTGAGCCATCCTGTTCTGGTTTTGTGCTCTTACTTGGGATTGACCGGGTTTATGAAGAGCTTGCTCATCATACTATCTTTTTTAGCAAAGATTATGAACATGAGTTCAAGCAGATCTTCAATCAAAAGGTAATGCCTGATGATCCAACTATCTATGTAGCAAATACATCCTTCTCTAATCCTGAACACGCACCTGAAAACGGTTCTAATTTATTTATCCTGGTAAATGCCCCCTATTTATCTACAAACTATAATTGGGATGAGAATAAACAGCTGTATGGCAGATTTGTGATTCAGGAGCTGGAAAAAAGAGGTCTTAAAAATCTTTCTAAACATATCCAATTTAAAGACCTAATTACGCCATCTGATTTCTATACTAAGTATCTGTCTAACAAGGGAAGTATTTATGGAACATCCTCCAATAACAAATTCTCAGCTTTTATTCGTCCTCGTAATAAATCAAAAGAGATTGATGGGTTATACTTTGTAGGAGGTTCTACCCATCCTGGTGGTGGCATTCCGCTTGTGGTTCAATCGGCATTTAATGCAGCAGAACTTATTCAAAGATATGAAAGCTAACTTTGGAACTTATTCAAGTAGATGCTTGCTAAGTCAAAGAAGTCTACTCCATTTCCAAAATTGTAAAGGCTCTTAACTTCAGTTTCAATACAATATTGAGTTGTTACTTCTGCTTTGGAAATATCACCGATTTTGATGTAAGAACAAATCAATCCAATAAAATTAACTTGACTATAGTCAAATGAACCATGATCAAAACTCGGAATGTTATTCTCATGAAAACTAATGTATGACTCCAAATCAATTATACTATTTGATTCAATTTCTCTTGATACTTCTTTCACAAGCTCTTCCAAATTACCAGTAGGATTAGCTAAATCGTTAATTTCGATTTTGTATCTATAATGTTTCTCTGATACCACTTTAAAAGCAGCGTCAAGTCTAAAAGTAATTCTTCTTCTTTTATTATCTGGCATATCGGTTATATCCCAAAAAATATCATCGAGAACTATGGGTTTAAAACTTAAGACTCCAGAAACCGCATTTTCTATTCTACTTACATTAAAAGTAGAATCATATACGATATCATCTATAACTTTGTATATGTAGTTAGATTTAAATTTAAAATCATATTCTTTCGCAATCTCTTTGAGCGAGTTAAGCCACAGCTTTTTCCTCTCCTTCCAATTTTTTTTGGGGCTAACTTCCATAACTACAATCTATATGACACATATACAATCTATATAACACATAATTGTAACCTAATTACTGATTAACTCCAATTTTGCCCAGCTCAATAGCTTCAACATTCAGGATTTTACCTTTATCGATATCAAATCGAACTATTGTTCTGTACTCTTGAAAACCTTGCCTTCCTGCAGCACCGGGATTTATATAAAGCATTTTGTTTAAAGTCTGATCCCTGGCAATTTTAAGAATATGAGAGTGTCCGCAAATAAAAACCTCTGGGGTATTTGTTTCTATCTCTTCTCTGATCGGGATACAATATCTGCCCGGGATTCCACCAATGTGAGTCATCCAGAACTTGACTCCTTCTCTTTCAAATCGTTGATGTAAAGGATATTCATTCCGTATGTCTTCCCCGTCGATATTGCCATATACGCCAAGTAATGGAGCAATCTTTTTTAGCTTATCCGCTATTTCTATAGTTCCGAAATCTCCGGCGTGCCAGATTTCATCACAATTTTTAAAATAGTCAAATACCTGCGGATCCAGGTAGTTATGCGTGTCCGAAATAAGACCTATTTTGATCATACAATTTTGCTATCATCTTAGCGAGAAAATTAGCGTCAAAGAAAAGCTATTTTCACGTATTCTCCTACAAGAAAAATATAACAATCTTAATATTTATTTCATTCATTGAAAGGTTTTAGCATAATAATAGTTACCTGGAACGGAGTTGAGCATCTCAAAACTTTCCTGCCTTCAGTTGTTGAAACAAACTATGATGATTTTGAGATCATTCTTGCAGATAACGCATCTACAGATGATTCCGTGGAATGGGTTACTTCGAATTTCCCGACTGTAAAAATTGCTTCTTTCGATGATAACTATGGATATACTGGAGGCAATAACCGGGCTGTTCCTTTTGCTGAAAAGGAAATTCTGATCTTTTTAAACAATGATGTTAAGGTTGACCCTGAATGGCTACATGGAATTAGTTCAGCATTTGAAAGTGACTCGGCTATTGCAGCTGTTCAGCCAAAAATACTTTCTTTTGAAGAGCCTGAATACTTCGAATATGCCGGTGCAGCAGGCGGTTATTTAGACAGGTTTGGTTATCCATTCTGCCGGGGACGTTTATTTGATTCATTCGAAAAAGATGAAGGTCAATACGATACAATTAAGGAAATTGCATGGGCTTCAGGTGCTGCTTTGGCAATAAAAAAAGATGTATTCGAATCTCTAAATGGGTTTGATGAGGATTTTCAATTCCATATGGAAGAAATTGATTTGTGCTGGAGAACCTGCAATTCAGGTTACAAGATCAGTTACACCCCAAACAGCACTGTCTATCATTTAGGTGGTGGTTCATTACCAATGGGTTCTTCACGAAAAGTATATTACAATTTTAGGAACAACCTGTTTATGCTTATTAAGAATCTTCCTGCTAATGAATTATGGTATAAACTTCCTTTTCGGTATAAACTGGATATTATTGCGGCATGGAGATCTTTACTTACAGGAAAATCAAATGAGTTCACTGCTATTGCCAGGGCACATAAGGATTTCATCTTTGGGTTCAGAACCATGTACAGGAAAAGAAAATTAACCCCGAATAAATCTGGCTCAACAATACTTTCTCCTGTATTCCTGATCTGGCAATATTTTGTTAAAGGAAAAAGAAGATTTAGCGATCTCTTCTAATATGGATATCGAGAACGTCATAGATCGGTTCTTACCTTATCTAAGGAAATGGTTCTTTACGAGCTTACTATTCATCCCTGCATGGATACTTGTTGAAAAGTATTGGCTAACCTTAGGTACTAATATCAATTTTGCTCATAACTATCCCCTTCCTTTCTTCTACTCTCCCTTCCACTTTGTTATGGATAACGTCACTCTAATTCTTCATGAAGCCGGGCATACGATTTTTGGAGTGTTTAACTGGAGGTTCCTTACCATACTTGGAGGAACTCTTATGCAGCTTCTCATTCCTTTTTCATTGTTCATATCAACCTGGTGGAAAAGGCAAAGATACCTTTCCCAGGCATTCCTCTTTTGGCTGGGTTTTGGTTGGTTAAGAGCTTCTGCATATTGCGCAGATGCTTACTACCAACAGCTACCATTAATTGGCGGACTGCCTAAATCTGCACACGATTATACCAATATGCTTAGTATGTTGAATATCCTGGATAAGTATATGACTGTAGCCTGGACCATGTTTGGAATAGGTGTCTCAATTTTGCTGCTAAGTTTGATCTTTCCCATTCTTGAGAGAAAAGAATATGAGACCATTGACCTGAAAAAAGAACTAAAAAAAAGCGGGTTCCGTTAAGAACCCGCTCTACATTAATAGCTAATAAAAGATTACTTCCAGGCTCCAAGTATTAAACCCATTATGGTAAATACTACCACCCAATAACCGCCTTGAATAAAAGATAGTTTAATTGATCTTTGTTCGAACAAATTGTTGATGATCATAGTAGGAAGTATCCAGGTCGCTCCGGTCAAAAAACCATAGAAAGCACCGGTTTGCAACGTTGCTTCATTACCAAGAAACATTGCAAGGCTATACGACATGATTAATTGCAGCACAAAAGTAATTCCGAATATTTTACCCATATTTCCTTCTTTGGCTTTTTCATCGGTCATTCCGGTCTCGCCCATCCAGGCTTTACCAAAAACAGGTCCATACCACGGGAACCCAACCACAAATCCTACTAAAGCAGCGACCACTACTGCAAGATAGTTTATTGTAACTCCATCCATTATTTTACTCCTTTAGTTGAAGTGGATTAAATCCACCTGATCCAGCTAACTGCTGAACCGCAACGAATTAACGGAAAAATTTCGTTTTGAACAATTTGTAATCAGAGACCTATACCTATTTGTGTATTTGTAAATACAATAGAAAAGCTTTTCCTATAGATTTCGTACATTTAGTACTTATCGTTTACTATTAGCAAACGACTTAACTTTTTTTTGAAAAATATGAGTACAGTTGATTATTCAGTATCAATACCTATAGATCACGTTGCCGTTGAAGAACGTGTAGCTCGTTTAAATAAACGAAGCATAAAAAAAGAATCTAAGGTTCAAGCGTTGAAGCTAGCGCTTAGCATGATGGATTTAACCACACTTGAGGGTAAAGATTCAGAGGGTAAAGTTATCCAACTCTGCCAAAAAGCTAAAACACCTTATGCAGCTATGCCGGATTTACCTTCAGTTGCTGCTGTATGTGTGTACCCAACTATGGTAAGAGTTGCAAAAGATCATGTCAGAGGATCAGGAATTAATGTAGCCAGTGTTGCAACAGCATTTCCCAGTGGAATGGCTCCCCTATCAGTTAGAATTGATGATACCAAGTTCGCTGTTGATGAAGGCGCCGATGAAGTAGACATGGTTATAAGTCGTGGAGCTTTTTTATCTGGTGAATACTCTAAAGTGTTTGATGAAATTGCTGCAATTAAAGAGGCTTGTGGCGAAGCACATCTCAAAGTAATCCTTGAAACAGGTGAACTTCATACATACGAGAATGTCCGAAAAGCCAGTGATATAGCAATGGAAGCCGGGGGTGACTTTATCAAAACTTCCACCGGGAAAATCAGCCCTGCTGCTACACAACCTGTTACATTGGTAATGCTGGAAGCTATCAGGGATTACTACTACAAAACCGGCAAAATGATTGGTATGAAACCAGCTGGCGGTATCAGAACTGCCAAACAAGCTTTACAATATTTGGTTCTGGTTAAAGAAACTCTTGGCGCCGCATGGTTAACGAACGAGTATTTCCGTTTTGGAGCCAGTTCTCTGGCTAACGATGTGCTCATGCAAATTGTAAAGCAAAGTAACGGCCACTATCAATCACCGGATTATTTCTCCGCTGATTAAATTGAAAACTCAAAGTTTGAATTAAGATTATGTCTCAAACAACTGATTTAAAAGAAACTTCTTACAAACCTACATCCCCAAACTCAAAGCTGGATTTTGCTTCACTTTGGGAATATGCTGCTGCCCCAGAAAGCGCCGCTAATGTAGATATAAAAGATAAGTACGAGCTGTTTATTGGTGGAAAGTTTGTAAAACCATCAAAGGATCGTTATTTCAAAAGTACCAACCCTGCTACAAAAGAAGTGATTACCGAGTTTGCAGAAGCTACTCAAAGCGATGTTGATAGTGCTGTAAAAGCTGCACGAAAAGCATTTAAAGGTGAATGGTCTACAATTTCCGCCAAAGCACGTGGGAAGTACCTTTTTCGTATAGCAAGAATGCTACAGGAAAGATCACGTGAGTTTGCCATCCTTGAAAGTATGGACGGTGGTAAACCTATCCGCGAATCCAGAGATGTTGATGTGCCATTAGCTGCAGCTCATTTCTTCTATTACGCCGGATGGGCTGATAAGCTGGATTATGCTTTCCCTGGTAAAACTCCGGAGCCTATTGGTGTTTGCGGACAGATTATTCCCTGGAATTTCCCTCTTCTTATGTTGGCATGGAAAATCGCTCCTGCCCTGGCGTGTGGAAATACTGTTGTACTTAAACCTGCTGAGACTACTTCTCTAACAGCACTTAAGTTCGCCGAACTGGTTAAAGATGCTGGAATTCCTGATGGAGTTATAAATATTGTAACTGGTGCTGGCTTAACAGGTGCCGAGATCGTAAATCACAAAGATGTTGACAAAATAGCTTTTACTGGCTCTACAGGTGTTGGAAAGCTTATTCAGAAATCGATTGCAGGAACAGATAAGAAATTCACGCTTGAACTGGGTGGTAAAGGTGCACTAATCATCTTTGAGGATGCTGCTGTAGACCAGGCTGTGGAAGGAATTATTAATGCCATCTTCTTCAATCAAGGCCATGTTTGCTGTGCCGGCTCCAGGTTATTGGTTCAGGAAGGAATTGCAGACACAGTAATTCAAAAGCTTAAAGACAGAATGGAAAGCCTGATAGTTGGCGATCCGCTAGATAAAAATACTGATATCGGGGCTATAAACTCCGAAGAACAGTTCGAAACAATTAATAAATACCTTTCCATTGGTGTTGAAGAAGGAGCAGAAGTATATCAAAGTAAGTGCTCTATCCCGGATACAGGGTATTTTATACGCCCAACTTTATTTACTGAAGTATCTCAGTCGAACCGTGTGGTTCAGGAAGAGATTTTTGGACCTGTACTTACAATTCAAACCTTCAGAACAGCTGACGAAGCTATTGAAAAGGCGAATAACACTCCATTTGGACTTGCAGGTGGTGTTTGGACTGATAAGGGTTCCAAGATATTTAAAGTTGGCTCTGAATTGAGATCAGGTGTAGTATGGGCTAATACCTATAACAAGTTTGATCCAACCTCCCCATTTGGTGGATATAAAGAAAGTGGTGTAGGCCGCGAAGGCGGAATGCATGGTTTAGCAGCATACGTGAATTTGAAATAGAAATTTAGGCTATAAAAGTCTTAGTAGTAATATTATGAGTGAACATTTAGAAGTTTTAAAAACCTACAAAATTTATATTGGCGGGAATTTCCCCAGAACAGAATCAGGGCACTATTATAAAGTTTTTGACAGTGAAGGTGATCTGTTAGCCAATGCATGTCTATGTACAAGAAAAGATGTTCGGGATGCTGTAAAAGCTGCTCGTAGTGCATTTAAAGGGTGGAAATCAAGAAGTGCATTTAACCGGGGTCAAATCCTGTATCGCATTGCTGAAATGCTGGAAAGCCGAAGAGGACAGTTTGAAAGAGAGCTAGCTCAGGTTGGTTTTACTGCGGCGGAAGCTGAAGCAGATGTGAATGCCTCAATCGATCGGTTAATTTATTACGCTGGTTGGACAGATAAATACCAGCAGGTGTTTGGATCTGTAAACCCTGTAGCCAGTGCTCATTTCAACTTTAGCATTCTTGATGCAACTGGTGTAGTTGGAGTTTTTGCTCCGGAGAATAGCCCATTGCTTGGACTAGTTTCTACTATTGCTCCGGTAATTGCCGGAGGTAACACCTGTGTAGTATTGGCTTCTTCTGTGCACCCACTCCCTTCAATCACATTTGCCGAGGTTTTAAACTCTTCTGATGTTCCTGGTGGAGTTGTTAATATCTTAACTGGAAAAAAAGAAGATTTAGCGGAACATTTTAGCTCTCACATGGATGTAAACAGTATGTTTTACACTGATACACTTCCTGATGATATGAAAAAACTAATTGATGAAAATGCAGCTTTGAATGTAAAGAGAGTGGTTAAAAAACCCGTTTCAGACTGGTATTCAGAAGATGCTAAAGGCCCTTACTTCTTAGTTGATTTCCAGGAAACTAAAACCACATGGCATCCGATAGGTTTTTAAGAAATGATAAAGCAGTTCTATTTCATTTTTGTATTGGTACTTATCTTAAGTTGTTCTTCCTCAGAACCTATTTCTAATACTATTCCTGTAGATGAAAGTAGCAGCGAACAAACTGTTACAACAACTCAAACCGCAGCTACTAATACCACAAGTTCAGGTATCGATTTAGAGAAATACAGAAGTTCATTATCTGATACCTACCTGAATAAAAGTAATGAAGTCCCTGAAGCTTATAACAGGCTAAAAATTGTTACTGAAGAAGAAAAAGATCTTTTTGAAGGATACCGGGTGCAAATCTATTCAGGACAGAATGTAGCCATAGCTGATACTATTGCTTCAAGATTCAGAGCGTGGTCTGATACTACAATTGTTGGATACCAGGCTGAAACCTATACATTCTTCAAAACTCCATATTATCGGGTTCATGTGGGCGATTTTCATGACCGAAGTAAAGCTATTTACTTTTCAAATATCCTGAAACGTCAGTTTCGTGAATCCTGGGTAGTTTATGATCGTGTTGATCCATACCGGGTGCCAGCTGATACTGTAGATATTTTTACAAAGTGATTTTGTTATTAAAATGTGACTTCTCTTTCCTTTTGTAGCCTCACTTCATTTACTATATTAAATAAACATTTAATATCTGTTCATGAGAATTAGTTTTACAATTTTAGGGGCATTGTTCCTATCCTTTTTTATAGAAAGCGAATCCCCTAAAACACACATTCAACAAGAGTCCACAAGTATCTACCGCAATGCCGTTATCTCCGGAACGGTTACATTGCCCCCTGCTTCATCTACATCTAACAGGAGGTTCAGAGGTTCAGCCTACAGGAACAGAGGCGGAAATTCAGCTTCAGAACAAAGCGGCAGTTCTTCAAACAGATTTATAAAAACAGTTGTAAGCGCTCACCCAACTTCATATACGATTACTGATCTGCCGATTTCAAGCTCGGTTATAATTGGACAGGAAAATGCTGAATTCATCCCTCCCATTACCCCGGTTACTGTGGGTAGCACTGTACAGTTTGTTAATAATGATTCCTTTTATCATAACGTGTTTAGCTTAACTCCTGGCGCCAAGTTTAATATTGGGCGTAGACCAACGGGTGATGTGTACTCTAAGGAGGTTCCTCCCACAAAATGGAAAGTTTCCGGTTTAGGTCCTATTGATCTGTTTTGTGACATACATTCTCAAATGAATGCCGTAATTCTCAGTCTCGATACTCCTTACTTTACTACTGTAAATGAGGATGGCACTTATAGTCTGGGTGATTTACCCGAAGGCACCTATGAGCTTAGAGTTTATAATAAAGACTTTGAGCTATTCACACAGAAAATTACTGTTGCTGAAAGCGAACAGTATGAAGTTAACTTTAATCTCACTAACTGAGTATGAAGTTCAATATAAGTACCAAGCTCATAGCCCTTCTGATGGGTTTGACTCTCATCGTTCTTGTAGTAGTAATCACTGCAATTAATAATGTTTTTTCTAAAACAATTAACGAGAACGTGGTTTTAGATTTCGCTCAACTCCGCGGCTTCTTCCAGGTGCAACAAAACCTGCAGTATGACCGATTGGTTGAATCTGCATATTTGATAAGTGAAAACTCAACTTTTAAGGCTAATGTTGAGTTGAATGATCCGGCATCCGTTGAATACAGTTTGTCTGAGTTTTCCGGGTTCTCTAAATCCGACCTTTTTATGGTAACTGATTCGGACGGAGTAGTTTTATCATGGTTAGGAAAGCCTGAATCTACTGGTGAAGACCTTTCTTCTCGACAGAATATTTTGGATGCGTTAGAAGGAATTGAACCGGAATTAAATGTAGAATGGCCGCAACTCTGGGCAGTAGATGGGGTTCTCTATCAAACCGTAACCATTCCCATCTATATTGGTAACTCTATTAGTGGCACCATAACTCTTGGAACTATTTTTAAAAATACTGAAGCACAGTCTTTAAAAGAAAACACCTCTCTTGAAGTAGTGATGTTCCTGGGAAATCAACCCATTGCCTATTCTGATTCTGTAATGAATATCAATGTATTTATAGATAAGGCAATATCGGAAACAATTCTTGTTGATAGCCTTATTCAAAACCTTGAAGTAAGCGAACCTTTTAGAACTGAACTCGCTGATGTTGAAATACTAACATTTGTTAGTCCTCTTGGAGCCGGAGAAAGAGCATACTATTTTGCCTATGTCCCCACTTCCAAACAATTTGAAATACTTACTCAACTTCAGAAAAACATCCTTTTCATAGCCCTGGTAAGTATTTTTGTTGTAATTCCATTTGCGATCATTTTAGCTCGGGCTTTTTCTGAGCCAATAAAGTCACTTACAACAGCAATGTTAAAAGTTCGGGAAGGTGACTTAAATATTTCTTTAAAACCTAAAACTCAGGATGAGATTGGCATACTTACCAAAACGTTTAATGAGATGATCATTGGATTAAGGGAGCGGTTTGCCTTATCGAAATATGTAGGCGATCACACCCTTGAAATGGTGAAAAAGACTTCATCATCTGAACCTGATCTAG
>JAVKDP010000083.1:0-19661 GCA_040222185.1 Balneolaceae bacterium
ATTTGATAGTTTTATTTCGAACAATAAAGAACATACTGAGGTAATTGAGGAGTCTTTATCCTGGAAAGAAGCTCTCGCCGAGGAAAAAATTTATTTATATCTCGTAGGTATAGTAGTTCGTCAAGGTTTGTGGCACAAAAAACTAAAGTCGGCGCACGCGTTAATTGATATGGCTGAGTTTATATCTACCATCTTTGATGTTCTTACAATAGATAGAATTGGAGGTTTATGTGGATTCCCTAGCAGAGCAGAAGGTTTAAACCTCTTTGAAAGAAGGACACATGCTTTTAAATATACCGGGCACTGTAAGTCTGAGGATGGGATTCAGAAAATTTATGTATGTGAAAATACGGGTATTAAAGTTCTAAGAAATGAACTACAGGAAATGCGAGCGAGCCCAAAGTTCGATCACTATAGAGAAGCTGTTCATTGGAAAGACAAGCTTCTGTTCATTGAAACACTTGATCAAAGCTAGATAGTAAAAAAGAGACTATTTCAGTGAATATTGAATAAATACCGGTAAATGATCTGAAGGAGTTCTTTCGTTTTGAGTATCAGCAAGTACGGCGTATTTGTACACTCTTACTTTCTCGTTAACAAATATATAATCTATTCTTGCATCCAGTGGATGGGAGGTATCAAATCCATTAAAAGTGCCTTCGGGCCCATATGCCGGGTACTCGGAAATATCTTTAGCATCTTTGTAAACTGAACTTAAATATTCAATAGGAGGGCTATCTGGGCGAGCATTTAAATCGCCAATAACAAACACCGGTAGATTCTCATCACCCCAGTCATCTGCTTTCTCACGAATTAACTTCACTGAATTTAATCTTGCTTCGGCTACTTCATGATCCAAATGGGCGTTAAATACTAAATACTCCATTCCCGTTTCCTTCACTTTAAACTTAGCCCAGGTCGCAATTCGCCGAAAGTTAGCTCCCCAACCAAAAGATGGCTCATCAGGGGTCTCCGACAACCAAAAAGTTCCGCTATCCAGGACTTCTAATTTACCTGATTTGAAGAATATTGCAGCATATTCTCCAGAGGTTTCACCGTCATCGCGGCCAACTCCAACATAGTCGTACTTAACTAATTCGTCGTCGAGAAAAACAACCTGGCTTTGCAATCCTTCTTGAACCCCAAAAACATCCGGCTCATAAAACTGTATTAGTGTGCTTACCCAATCCTTTCTGTTCTCCCACTGGTTAATTCCATCATTTTCGGTCGCATATCGAATATTGAAGGTCATTATAGAATGTTCTTGCGCCTGTATAAGCGGACTGATAAAAAAGATGGTTAATAATGCCCTTAAGAAAAATCTCATAGTTTACTTTAAAAGTGTGTTTAGTGTTATAGAACTGAACTGCCTTTGCCTTCTCTGATAAGGATTGGTTCGCGATTAGTCAGGTCGATGATGGTTGAAGCTTCGTTTCCTCCATATCCGCCATCAATTATAATATCAACTTTGTTCTGCCATTTTTCGAATATCAGCTCCGGATCCGTAGTGTATTCAATTACTTCATCTTCATCTTTAATGGATGTAGATACGATAGGATTTCCTAACGCACTAACTAAAGCCAGGGCTATAGGGTTATCCGGAACCCTGATCCCAACAGTTTTCTTCTTTTTAAATGCTGTGGGGAGATTACTGCTTCCCGGAAGAATAAATGTATATGGCCCCGGTAAAGATCGCTTCAGAATCTTAAATGTACTGGTTTCGATCTGGCTCACATGATCTGACAAGTTCTTTAGATCCGAACAAATGAATGAAAAGTCTGCTTTTGCGAGCTTAATCCCCTTAATCATCGCCAGTCTTTCTAGGGCCTTCTTGTTATGAATATCACACCCAAGTCCATACACAGTATCGGTTGGGTAAATTACTAAGCCCCCCTTTTTAAGCACATCGGTAATATGTGCTAATTTCTTTTGATCAATATGGTCTTCGTATAGTTTTATAAATTCGGACATCTGCTTTTCCTCCCTGATAATTCTTACTTAATTATTGATCAATTTTGGGTTAATAGCAATTCGAAAGGCATGAATTACAAAATAAAAAAGCGCCTCGAATAACAAGGCGCTTTTAATGGCTAGAATTTAATCGAACAGTTTTTTGACCCACCCAAATACGCCACTCGATTTATTCCCGTCTCTCCCGCCGGAAAGACCGTCATAAGTAGGGCGCGGAAGTCCTGTTTTTTTGCCTTTAGTACCTCTTCCTGAACTCTTATTGTTCTGGTTTCGGTTACCATTCCGGTTGCTGCTCTTTGGCTTTGACTGCTTGTTAACAGTTCCTTTTCGGTTGTTCGCCGAAGGTTTTTTACTCTTTTTTGGAGCCGGTTTTTTCTTAACCTCAACTTTAGGCTTCGGAGCTGCTTTTGCTTTCTTCTCTTTTTTCTCAATCACCTCTTTTGGCAAAGGAAGTTCTACAGGAGCAAAACCAGCTTCATTTGTAATTCGGTCTATGTCTTCTTTATCCATTCCTGAAACCAGAGACACGATACGTTTTACATTCCCTTTACCAACTAACTCAGCACGGTAACTATATTCTTCAACCTCACTTGGTACATCATAGTTAATAATCTGGTCTACATCTTCAATTTTAACTTTATCAGCTGCAATTCCTCCAACTAATAGTATCCGCATTTCGCCCGAAGTAAACCTAGCAAAGCGCTCCTGGTATGTTTCTTCATCCAGGGTATCGCTCACACTGGCTACACCCCAACTCTTTTTACGGATGATCCGGAATAATCGATCTATCGTTCTTTTTGAAGCTGCAAATAAAATCACTCTGTCTTCAGAATATTCTTCTAAATGCGACATCAAAATTGAGATCTTCATCCGTGTAGGTACGTTTATGTAGCCTTGTTCAAATCCATCAACTGTTATCGATTTCTTTTGGGAAGCAACCTTTGGTTTCTCTTCTTTTTGAGGTTCTTCCTCTTCTTCGATATCCTTTTTTAGAACAACTGTAACACTCGCCTTTTGCAACTTTTCTTCTGCGGCTTTAAGCTCTTTCTCGGTAAGTTCGGCTTTTGCATCTTCAGCTCCTTCAACAGTTTCCTCGGTAGCTTCTTCTTCAGTATCCTCTGTTGACTCCTCGGTGCCTGCTGTCTCAACCTTGTCTTCTGTTTCTACTTCAGGAGCAGAATCTTCAACAATATCTTTTTTAAGGACCACCTTCACACTCGCAGAATTCAATTTTTCCTCAGCTTCTTTGAGGTCTATTTCTTTTGGAGTGCTTTCTTCTAGCTCTTTTTCAGACTCTTTGTTTTCGCCCTCGGCTAACTCTTCAGCCTTAAATCCGATTAACTCAGGGTTCTTAAGTGCGGCTTCGGCCAGCTGTTTGGTTGCTTTGTTATCATGATTGGAAAGTATGAGCGCCTGAGGTTCTCCATCTACAAAGCGTAGAATATCCTTCACCCTGTTTACCAGGTTAAAGTTTTCCATTTCATGTGCTTCGTCAATCACAAGAAACTTGAGATTGGGAAGTTGGAAATTGTTCTTCTCCAGTATGTCAACTAATCGCCCGGGGTTTGCTACAACCACCGGAGCTCCATCCAGTACAGCTTCTTCTTGCTCGCTTTTGTTCCCTTTCATAGAGAGTAAAGCGCTGCTGATTTGTGCATGATATCCCATGGCCCAAACCAACTCGTCAATTTTTTTCGCCCGTTCTATAGATGGTGTTAATATTAAAACTTGTGTGCCAGTTACCTCTCCATTCTCGGCAATTTTTTGTAATGCCGGAATTAAAAATGCGCCTTCTTCCTCAGCTTCAGTTTTTACAAGCATGTGTTTGCCTTGTAGCGCTGCGGATAAAACTTCGTGTTGGAGAGATGTCGGTTTTTCTATTCTTACATCAGCCAGCCCACTCAATAATTCGGGGCTAAGGCCATATTCTTCAAAAGACATTGAGTACACCTCTTCTTTCTTTTTGGCTTTAATCGTTCAATTTTCAAAGATCATAATTCTAACCCTTAGATTAGAATGCGCCAAATATACAAAACTTGTCAGGTAAGCTCATCTGCTTTTAGCAAACTTTCCTGATTTTCTATAAAAGTGCCTTTATAAGCATCATGCAATCCGAAATCTCCCTTTATTTTTCTGATGTATACCAATGTCACTATCATGAGAAAGATCACCCCTAAAACTCCTATAGCACCGCCTTCTGGGCCAAAAGAACCACCGGTCCACAATTCATTACCTCCTTGCTGAATTTCAATTATAGAATGCCTTACTGATTGACCGCTTACCCTAAAGCCAAAAACCCCGCCCTGGAAAAAATTCCAGCCAAAATGTAACCCTATAGACAATGCAAGCCTGCCTGTTAGAATAAGTGGAATTGAAAGCATTACACCTGCTAGCACAATGTTTAACACAGCAAAAATAGTAGCATTGGGGTTACCATAATGTGCAAATCCGAAAACCCCGGAGCTTATAAGTACTGCTGCTATAGTTGCCTGAGCCGGGGTAATTTTCAAAATGGTGAGTCCTTCCTTCAAATTAGGTAAAACATAGCCCCGGAATACCACTTCTTCATAAAACCCGACAGACATCATCTTCACAAAAAATACTGCTATGGGTAAAAACCATATATCATTTGATATACTTTCCCAACCAAAACCAATGATTTCAATGTCTCCGGATAGATATTCGTAAACAAATATTCCCAACATGGTTAATCCCGCAGCAAAAAAACCAAATATTAGCTCTTTAACCCATAGCCGATTAACATTAAGCCCAATAGATTTAAACTCTCTTAAATCAATAAACCTGATAAATACATAAAACAGGCCAGCAATTGAGACGGCTCGTATTGTAAACTCAAGAACCTCATTTGTTGCTACAGTTGAAACTCCGAGTGTAAAAAATGACAAAAAGAGAAATAAAACTAACCTTATTAATGCCCTGGGCCTGAATTCAGCGCTGCTAAAAAATGGATTCATACTAAATGAGGGTTTGTCACAGTTCTACAAAAAGATTTAGATTCAATAATTACTAACATACCAATTTGATTTATGGAGCGCTACGTAATACATACAGATAATGAGACTGTAGAAAAAACCTTTGAGGTAAATACTTCTTCTCAATCGATTTTTGACCCGAATTTTAATGCAGCTTCAGGGCATTCTCTACCTGTAATTTTTAAAGAAAAAGGTGTTTCGACCATTCAGTCTAAAATTTGGGGAATTACAAAAGGCAAGCAAAATATCTCGTCCGTTGAGATATCCGAAGTACTGCAGGATGAATACTACCTGGATTTGCTAAAATCGAACCCTTGTATTATACCTGTAACAGGCTTCTATAAGTGGAAGCAAACGGTTGATGACCCTCTTCCTTTTTTTGTTCGCATTCATACAAGAGATATTCTGGCTATTGCCGGTTTTTACCTTGAAAATAAAAGTGGAAGAAATTCCTTTTGTGTTATCACAATGGAAGCAAGTGTGCTTCTCAAACCGCTTGAAAACTCTATGCCTTGTATTCTCTCCCCCGGGAAATTTGAAAGTTGGCTAAATGGAGGAGCTGTAGATTTATTAAAAGAGGGTTTCAAAGATACATCCCTGCTTCCCGATATGACCGTAGTACGTGTTCCCGATTTAGTGAACGATCTTTCAAATAATCATAAAGACTTGATTCAACCTATTCCAAAACTACGGGATGAGGATTAAACGAGCTTAGTTCCCTAGAGTAGTACCTGGCTTTCCTTCTTTTGGATTATCATAGTATCTAATTGTTGGGTAGGCAAAGTCTATATCATCATGCTTGGCGTATTCATCTAAAATCCGTTCCCAGATAATTTGCGAAGTCCCCCTTCGCCTTCTAGGATCGGTTAGATAACGAACTGTCAGGTTGATCCCGCTGTCTCTAACATCGGTATAAGTGATAGGTGTGAGGTATTTGAACTCGATTAGATATGATTTTGACGCGCTTGCTATCTGCTTTTTTGCATCGTCTATGAAACCAGCTGAAACTTCATTAACCACATTATCTAAAATGGTTTTAGCCTTTTTCCAGTCACTCTCAAAAGTGACCAGTACTTTCACTTCATTCCAGATGAATTTGAAATCACTGGTATAATTAGCCAGCTCATTTGTAAAAATGTAGTGGTTTGGAACATGTATTACCCTGCCAGTACTTTGATCAGCATCCACCCAGTTGCCGATTTCAAGTACTGTAAATTTGAATGGCCGGACGTCAATTACATCTCCTTTTGTATCTCCAAGCTGTACTCTATCTCCCACATCAAAAGGTTTTCGCCATATTATGAATAGCCAGGCAGCCAGATCAGTTACAGGGTCCTTTAGAGCAATTGCTATACCTGCTGTCATTAAACCCAGATAAGTAGCTAACGACTCGCCACCTGAAAGCCAGATAGAACCAATAATTACTATACCTAAAAAGGAAGCAGTATAAGTAAGGTTCTTCCTCCATTTATAACGAGTACGTTTATTTTCCGTTCTTTTTGTGACTATCCTTAAAACAACAAGCCGAATAAGCCAAAGAGCCAGGATTGTACCAACTGTTTGAAGAATATTGGCCGTTAAGTCTGGCGAGTTTTGGAAGTACTCCATCAAACTATTTTTAAAGTTTTCCATACCAGGTTGATCTTATTTTATTGATGACGTTTTACTTGGGATAGTATTGAAATTTGGATATCTTTAAGGCCTTTTCCAAAAGTTAAGATTTATAAAATGTTTTACAATATACTGATTGCAGTAATCACCATCATTTGTGCGTTGTTAACGCTTGTGATTTTATTACAAAACGGACAAGGTCAAGGCCTGTCTGGTATTGGTGGTGGCGGAGGCGGAGGCCTAGGTGGGAATGCCGGTCTTGGTGCCCGACGTACTGCAGATTTACTTTCAAAAGCTACATCTATCCTAGGTGGTGCATTTTTAGTTCTGTGCGTGTTAGCAAACTTTGCTATAGATCGTCAGGGAACAAGCCCAGCGAATAGTGTACTTCAGCAAGGTGCACCGGTTGACAATTTTACGGCGCCTTCTCAAACACAATCAGCAGTACCTACTCAAACTCCTCCTGCTAGTGATGATTCAGGAGACAGCGAAAACTAATAGCTGTTGTTTTTATTACTTTTTTAAAGCCTCTATCTTTCGATTGGGGCTTTTTTATTACTAAAACTTTTCTCAATTTAATTCGTCAACATAGGACTTTGGAATGATCTTGAAAACCTCTTGCTTCCAAAAGTATACTATTATTAAAACCTCAATTTAATTCATATCCATGAAAAAGCTGATTTTAACGCTTCTTATAGGAACGTTTGGTTATTCGCTGGTTGCAGCCCAAACTCGACTGATTGAAGAAGTAACAAGGGAGGGAGACGAAATTGTTATTCCTTATAAAAAATATGAACTCGATAATGGCCTTACGCTTATTATTCACGAAGACAAGTCTGACCCACTTGTGCACGTTGATGTAACCTACCATGTAGGCTCTGCACGAGAAGAATTATATAAATCCGGTTTTGCTCATTTCTTTGAGCATATGATGTTTCAGGGCTCCGAAAATGTAGCTGATGAAGAACATTTCAAAATAATTAGTGACGCTGGTGGAACTTTAAACGGTACTACTAATCGCGACCGTACTAACTATTTTGAAACTGTACCAAGCAACCAATTAGAGATTATGCTCTGGCTCGAAGCCGATCGTATGGGTTTCTTTTTAGATGCAGTAACGCAGGCAAAATTTGAAGTACAGCGTGAGACTGTAAAGAATGAAAAAGGTCAAAACTATGATAATAGTGCATACGGGCAATGGAATGAAGTTAATGCTGCAGCTATGTACCCTTTTGGACATCCATATTCGTGGTTAACCATCGGTAAGCTAGAAGACCTGGATCGTGTTGATGTAGATGACCTTAAAGGCTTCTTCTTAAGATGGTATGGGCCAAACAATGCAGTTCTAACTGTTGGGGGTGACGTAAACCCTGAAGAAGTAGTAACCATGGTTGAAAAATACTTTGGCGTTATTCCTGCTGGTCCTGAGGTTATGGACATGCAACTTGACCCCATTACACTGGATGCCGACCGATATGTATCTTATGTAGATAAGAATATCCGCTTCCCGGCTTTACTATATACTTTCCCTACTGTACCTCAGTACCACCCTGATGAAGCCCCTCTTGATTATTTGGCTCAAATCCTTGGTACAGGCAGAAGCTCTTACTTCTACAAGAAGTTTGTACTTACACAGAAAGCAATTCAAGCTTCTACATTTCATCCTACAAGCGAGCTAGCTGGTGAGTTTACCATGTTTGCACTTCCATTCCCAGGACAAACTATGGCTGATTTTGAAACTGAAATGAGACAAATACTTGAAGATTTTAAAACTGATGGTGTTTCTGATAGTGATATGACCAAGATCAAAGCTTCTTTTGAGTCTGGATTTATCAATGGGCTTACAAGTGTAAGTGGTAAAGTTTCTCAATTAGCAGCTTATGAGACTTTTGCAGATAATCCGAACTATATCAAGAATGATATTGACCGTTATAACGCTGTTACCAAAGATGATATCATGCGTGTTTTTGAGCAGTACATTTATAATAAGCCTGCAGTAATTCAAAGTGTATTACCTAATGATGACGGTGCTACCGCTCCTGCTAAACCAGATAACTTTACCCCGATTACTGAAGGAGATAATCCGTTTCCAACTACAGACTATTCAGGGCTAACGTATACCCGACCTACAGGTGATACCTTTGACCGAAGCGTGATCCCTACTCCTGGACCAGCTCCTTTGGTGCCTGTTCCTGACTTCTGGAGAGCAAACTTTGAGAACGGTATCGAGTTAATTGGTACAAAATCTGATGAAGTGCCATCTGTAACTATACAGATAAGCATTAAAGGTGGCCACAAAATGGATGCTTATGACGCCCAAAAATCTGGACTGGCTTCATTAACAGCCGCTATGATGAATGAAGCTACAGGAAATTATACCTCTGAAGAAATCCAGGAAGAATTAAGATTGATTGCCAGTAGTGTAAGCGTAGGTTCCGGGAGAAACCAGACAACGATCTCCATTAATACACTAAAAAAGAACCTGGACCGCACCCTGGAATTAGCCGAAGAGATTATGTTTAACCCTGCATTTATGGAAGAAGATTTCAACAGGTTAAAACAACAGCAAATAGAAGGTATTAAGGCTTCATATCAAAACCCTGCGGCTATTGCCACACAAGTATATAACCGTCTCCTTTATGGTGATGAACATATTTACTCAGTACCAACCAGTGGTATTGAAGAAACCGTTGAGCGAATTACTCTTGATGATGTAAAAGCTTTTTATGAAAACTATTATGCTCCTGAGCTTGCCGAAGTTGTAGTTGTAGGGCAAATCACTGAAAGCGAAATCCTTCCAAAACTGGACTTCCTGAATGATTGGGAAAAAACAGGTGCTGTAATTCCGGAGCTTCCTGAGCCAACTCAGAACGATTACACAAAAGTTTACTTAGTTGATAAAGTAGCTGCACCTCAATCTCAAATCAGAATCGGTTACATGACTGATATGACGTACGATGCTACCGGTGAGTACTACAAAACTACTTTGATGAACTATACTCTTGGTGGGGCATTCAACAGCCGTATTAATCTTAATCTTCGTGAAGATAAAGGTTGGACATATGGTGCCGGATCCGGATTCAGCTCAAGCGAAGATCCAGGAGCCTTTACTGCTTCTGCTGGTATCAGGGCTAATGCTACCGACAGTTCTGTATATGAGTTTATGAGTGAACTTGCCAACTTCCGCGAAAATGGAATTACTGATGAAGAACTTACTTTCATGAGAAACTCTATTGGCCAGCGAGATGCGCGCCGGTATGAAACTCCATTCCAAAAGGCTGGGTTCCTTAGAAACATTGTACGCTATGACCTTGACCGCTCTTATGTAGATGAGCAAGCAGGTATTATCCGAAATATTTCTAAAGAAGAGATAAACGCTCTTGCTAAAAAGCATCTCGGAATAGAAAATATGTACATTCTTGTAGTTGGTGACGCAGCTTCTCACAGAGAGAATCTAAAAGCACTTGGCTATGAAGTGGTAGATGTTTCTGAGAAAGGCGACATCATTAAAGAGATTGAAGAGAAAGGTACAGGAGACGATAACAAGTAACCGCCTTTTACCTCTAGTTAAAATTAAGCCTCGGCCTGCTATCAGGTCGAGGCTTTTTTATTTCAGCTTACTTGCTTAATTAATTACCGGCTACTTCAATAGTCTTTGTAGTATAAAAAGGGACTCCTGCTTCTGTAATTCCTTCTATTACTATTCTGTAGGTCGAGGGAACATCATTGGTCCAGAATCGAGGTAATGCCTGGTTTCCTGTAACTGTTACTGATGGCTCCCAGTGCATGGTAATTCTGTTGTCAACTCTTTGTAGATCGGCGGGAACAGTAATACCATATTTAGGTGAATAAAACTCAGTAGGAATCTGGAAGCCTTTTACAGATGCTGTTACAAAACCCCTAGTATCTGTTTGAAAACCATTACCACTTCTGGTTGTTACAATGATTGCCCCACCTGCACCTTCAGCTCCAAAAATGGCCAGGTCTACAGAGCTTCTCAAAACAGTTATCGATTTGATTTCCGGGGTAGGAAGATTTTTCAAGGTTTGATAATCCGAATACACGTCATCAATCAAAATAATTGCTTCAGGAGTCGTATTTATGCTTGTAAATCCTGTATTGACTTCTACTGAATTACTACCTACTACTGCGCTAACACCAGGTTGCTGGTTTAGAATCTGTACAATTGAAAGGTTTTTCAGATACTCTTTGTCATCGAGGTCAACGGTGCTGCCCAGCCCACTCGACGTTTCACTTGTAACTGCTGCAAAGCTATTATTTACTCTTGTTGAAGTAACCGTAATCTCTTCCATTTCCAGCCTCATTTGAGCATCAATAAACTGCTCTGACTCCTGTTGCGCTGCTGCTGCACGGTCTTTAAAATCTGCTTCGTTTAAAGCCATTGCATTTGGGTTTCCTGATGATGCAATATCGATGATTGAATTTGTAGCTTCAGGAAGTGTACTAAACTGCTTATCCAGGGTTATGTTAATATTGTTTCCACCTTTTTCTGTATTTCCCCTGATGCTTACTCTTTTCTCTCCCTGAACATCAATATTATCTATTACAAACCTTCCTTCATCATCCGTTGTTACCACCTGAGCTTGTCCGTCCTGGGTTCCCAATGAGAAAAAAAGTGCTGCATTCTTTTGAGCTCTTTTTAATAAACCTCCAGTCACTTTACCTGACACAGTAAAACCCGTTTCTGGAAGATGGTCTAGTTCTATTTCCTGGGTTTCTGCTATCGCAGAGATATCGTAAGCGCGCCAACCCTGGGTTAGTAACAACAAATCGAGGTACGCATTTGCTTGCTCATTTTCTGAAAAATAAAATCCTGGCTGCTCAATATAACCTCTTAGCTCCGTTTCCAGGTTCAAATGAGTTCGGATATCAGAATTTAAAGGGTTGAAGGGGTTTATCTTATCATCAAAAACAGAGATGCTTGCAAAACCTGTTACCGGATTTCCATCAATATCGGCCAGAGATAAATCCATATCCGTAGCCTCTCTAAGGCCATACTGCTCTTTACTCGTTACAAGGTTAACATTCAGAACATCAACCTTATTCTTATTATAGATCAAGCGCTCTGCTATAGACATTCCTTCGGTATTCAATAATGTGAAATGAACTATTCCAGTAGCAAATTTCTGTTTCGGTATACTTACTTCGCTGGTTCCGCCATCCAGCGAAACCAATGCAGCATGATACACCTGCCCACGAACATGGCCAAAAAGTAGTAGTTCCCTGGATGTTGTATTCGTTGATCTCACTTCTACGCTATAGAAATCCTCGGCCTGCGATAAATTCATAACAACTCCATCATTCTGGACTGCTGGTAATACAAACCTTTGATTATTCACAATCGCATAATATCCCGAACCATCCTCAGGTGTGAATTCAATAGCTCCCATGCCCAAATGTTCCGTTTCAAACCTCGCTACCTCGGTTCCATTCTCTTTATAAATTGTACCGCTAACATCTTTACCTAATCCGTCAGTGCCGATTGCTTTGAAGGCTAGTCGGGTGGGCAGGTTCTTTACCAGGTAACCACTTTCGGGAAAAAACTGAATATCTACGAATTCTGATAATGGTTCTTCTCCTGACTCACTCTCTCCACTTAGTACTTCGATATTCTTTTCAAAAACATACGAATCATCAAAGTTTAGAGCCCATGCGGTATACGCCTTTAGTTGATATGTGCCCGAAACCTCCTCATCACCTACAAAAGAGATACTTCCGTCTCCTCTACCAGATTCTAATTCAATGATCTCTCTTTTAACAAGCTTACCGTCCGGTGCATACAAATCTACATATAGTACAGTGCTTATCTGTGAAAGAATATTATAACTCCCTGCCACAACATACGCTGAGAACCAAATTCTGTCACCGTAGTAATACCAATCCCGGTCGGTATGGAGATAGATGCTTTCCCTTGGCAGATCCGTTTGGAGTGCACTAAACTTTTTTACTGTCTCAACTGATTTACTGGGTGCCTGGGCTTTGATACCCGGTGCAATCAACATTGATATTAACCCAAATAGCGTAATTGATTTAATTATCCCTGACATATTTTGACCATTCATTTTAGACTTTTTTCTTTATGACTTTTTGAAACTCTCTATTAGACGATAAAAAGAGAAAAACAGTTCAGTTACTACGAAAAAAAACTAATCTATATTTCGCACAAACAATTCCCGTTTTAACAGATGCTTACATTTAACATGTAAAATAATACTTAGAGATTTTCCGGGGTTTGTTGGTTAATTATTTTTGAACAAGAAATGTAGCCGTTTGAGAAAACGGGATACCTGTTTCTGTTAATCCCTCAACTACTATTCTGTATGTTGATGGTATATCATTACTCCAGTATAAAAGCTTGCTTCCCTGTTCAGAAATCTCGAATTCAGGCTCCCAATGAAGCGTGATTCTATTATCTTGCTTTTCTAAATCCATTGGGACAGTAACGCCATATTTCGGTGAATAAAACTTTGTCGGTAACTGATAACCCTCTCTCTCCACGGTTATAACACCTTTAGGTTTTCGAGCCCGGCCACCTTTTACTAATGTAACTATTATTGCGCCTCCAGCCCCTTCAGATCCTAGAATTGCAAGATCGACAGAACTCCTGAGTACTTTTGCGGTTTTTACATCATAGGAGTTCAAAGAAAATAGATCAAGAGACCCAGCTTTTACTCCATCTATTAAAATTAAAGGTCCTGACAGCCCTCCATTTATGCTTCTTACACCCGTATCAACACCCACCAACCTGTTTGCATAGTCAACATGCACACCTGGCAACATATCCAATGCGCTGATGAACCTTTGTACTTGTAAATACTCTCTTTTTTCAAAATCTAAAACACCGGCTCTACCCATAGGGGTGCGTGTAGCTTCTGTGATATAATCTAACTTTCCCAATTCTACTTCTTCTTCCAGGGTTGTGGCCGAGACTGTTATCTCCTCCAACTCTAACTGCATTTGTGATTCAACAAACTGCTCTGCATCTTCGCTGGCTGACTCTGCACGATCGGATTCTTTTCTTAGCGCTTCTTCCAGGACTATTTCCTCATCCTGAATCATCGCATCGCTATTTTTTATTTGCGGAATTGTATTTTTTTGCCTGAAATAACTATGATCAAACTGGTCATCTATCCGAAAACTTACATTACTATTACCACTGCTTGTGTTTGACCTAAGTGTGATTTCTTCTCCACCAACGAGGTGTAAATCACTGATTATAAACCTTCCTTTTTCGTCTGTTGTTACCACTTTATTTTCATTTCCATTTGTTGAATAAAAGACCGGGGCTTCTCTTTGCGGAATTCTACTCGCACCCTTTACAACTACTCCTGAAATACTGAACCCTTGTTCCGGAATAGCAGACAACTCTAATTCTTCTAATTCAGCAATTTGCTCCATATCATAAGCTCTCCATCCCTGGGTTAGCAGCAGCAGCTCCAAATATTTATCTGCGTTTTCACTATTACTAAAATAGAATCCGGGATCTTCAATATATCCTTTCAGTTCTGTTTCCAGATAAAGGCGACTCCTTATATCTGTTGAGAATTCATTATACGGCTGGATGGTATCATCAAATACCGTAACACTTGACGTTGAGACTACCGGGTTGCCATCATTATCTACAACCTGGATATCCAGGCCTGTTCTATCTCTTAGGCTCACTGTTTCGTCTTCCAGATTCAAAAAAGTCTCTACTTCATCAATTTCATTTTTATTAAAACTAAGACGCTCTGCTATTGGATAACCTTCATTATTTAGTAATGTAAAATGAACTACGCCTGTCGGGATATCTTTCTTAAAGATATTGAGTGTTTCCTGCCCTTCTTTACCATGTATCACAGATGCCGCATACACTTCTCCTCTAACCTGGGCAAAAAATAGCATTGTTTGGTTTGAGTAAGCACCTGTTGGCTGGATATGTATCTCATATTGTTCATCAAAGTTATTGATTCTCATCCCTACACCAACTGAATCAACAGGCGGAAGTGCGTATTGCCGCCCATCCACTGTTGCGTAATAATTGATCCCTTTTTGTGGGGTAAAATCTATAAAGCCCATTCCCCGGTATTCCGTTTCAAAAGCGATCGGACCTTCACCAGAATCAGTATTCAATACTCCAGAAACGTTCCTTCCTAAACCATCGGCTCCAATTGCCTTGAATGCCAGACGGGTTGTTACTCCATCTATTAAGTGCCCTCCTTCAGGTAAGAATTGAATATCTAATAGATCTTCATCTTTCTCGGATAGAGTTAACCCGTTTTTGTTGAGTACATCAATATCTTTGGAAAAGATATACGACTCTCCAAAATTAGTAGCCCAGGCCGTATAGGCTTTAATTCTAAATTTGCCGGGCTTTTTATCAGCTTTTTCAAATGTGATACTGCCACTTCCTCTCCCATTTGTAAGCTCAATTGAAACTCTTTCGGCTATTCTGCCATTAGGCTTTATCAATTCAACATATAGTACTTTACTGATATTTGAAGGCATATTGTAACTTCCAGAAACTACATACGCCGAAAACCATATCCTCTCGCTTAAATAATACCAGTCCCTATCGGTATGAAGATAAATGCTTTCTCTTGGAAGGTCTTTTTGAAGAGATTTAAAAAGTTGAACAAACTCAACTGCTTTTTGAGTTTTTTGGGCCTTTACCTGCACGACCATCAGAAGTACTAATAAGAAGGATAGTAAAAAGCTTTTCATGTTATTAACTGTTGGTTTATTTGAAACTTACCCCTAGTCTAAGTCTCAAAAAACCTGAAAAAGGCTTTTTGAAAAAATAGCATATCCATGCTATTCATTATCTATCTATAGAAAATCGGCTCATCAGGAATCATTGTGCTGCTTTTAAAGAAACTATTCTCCTTTCCATTTTGTATTTAAAGCATGCGAAAAATTATTCTTTTTATCGTTTTATCCATCCTAGTTGGTATTTCTGATTCAAATGCTCAGATCATTGATTTTGGAAAGTACACAGGCGGTCAATATTGGTCTGTAACCAATGATGGAGTAATGGGAGGCTTATCTAAAGGAAATGCCTGGTTATCGGATAGCACTGTAGTATTTAAGGGAGAGGTATCATTAGATAACAACGGAGGTTTTTCTTCTTTGAGAAGCCCATACAATGCTCTTGACCTCTCTATGTATAAAAGTGCTGAAATCAGACTTAAAGCTTCTGGACTGGATTTTTCTGTTACTTTTGCTAAAAACCGCAGGTTTTATATCCCAAACTATAAGTACGTAATGAAGCTTGAAAGTAACCAATGGGAAGTAGTGACTTTTGATCTTGATGAATTAAAAGAGTACCGGCTTGGTAATGCTACCGGCGAAACTATAAGCCAACGTGATTTAAAAAATCTGATTGGGATCAGCTTTATTAATGAAGGAAAAGAGGAAGGTCCTTTTGTTCTAGAGGTCGACTATATAAAGTTTAAATAGCCAACCTCTAAAAAAAAGTCGATTTATGGCCTGGTTTGAAAAGGCCCTTTTGAAACAATTTTCTTACTCACTTTGGTAAGAACTTCCAGGTAGTGATTAAACTCGGGCTTATCAACGATCTGGGCCTGGTCTGCAACCACTCCCCAGGAAATAATTTCGTTAGTGGTTTTATCTAACAGGTAGAACTCAGTTTTAAACACAAGCACTCTATCAATAGTTGATTCGGTTCCTGCATAACTTGATCCGTTTGTGTTGTTCTCCATTACACGAAAGCCATATCCTTCAAAGAAGTAAGCATACCTCTCAGGAAATGAGTTTAGCAAGGAGTCTGGCGGCAAGCTTACATCCAATATCATTTTTCCTGATTCCAGTTTCTTTCTCTCAAAAGATCCAATCGGGAATTCTAAATCTCTGTCTATTATTTCTACTGAATTTGCTGTACTTGATTTGAAAGATGACTCTAATGCTATATATAAATAATCTTTTGCATTTCCTGATAATGGGGAAACTACAGCATCAGCAACCCACTCTTTCTTTAATGGAACTACTACAAATGAGTTGTTCAGTGAGTTTTTTTGATAGCCTTCATCCAGGTAAATAGAACCAGTAGATGAACATGCAAATTGACTAAATATCAGTGCAACCAGAAGTATTGCCTGTGTAATCTGTTTCATGGGGTAACTTTTTTAATTCTCTTGTTTTTGCTTTTTCAGCAAGCTCTTAAGTTATGAAAACATTTTTACTCTGTGGGAAAAAAAAGTAAAAAAATGTTCCCTCCATTCATCAGAGTTTAGCGAAAGATTTTGAACTGCTTGTTACTTCCCAATACAAAACCTGGAAAAGATAGAGTCCAGAATATGCTCATTGGTGATTTCACCAGTGATAGTGCCAAGTTCATTCAGTGCCGAACGAAGATCAACAGAAAGAAAGTCCCCGGTCATGCCTTGAGCAAGCCCGTTTAGTGCGGCCTGAATTTGCTCCCTTGATTTTTGAAGTGCATCTCTGTGCCTTGATGAGGTAACCAAAAGACTCGAAGCATCATAATGCTTATTCTCTAACGCCCGATCTTTGAGTAGTTTTTTGAGTTCATCTATCTTCTTTCCGCCAACCGCAGAAATCTTTAGATCAAACTGAATTCTCCATTCTTCATCAGCCTCGATGTCTGCCTTTGTGCCAATCAAAATAAATGGGGTTTCCCCTGAACGCTTTTGAAAATCTGCTATTTCTGATCGCTCTTCATTGCTAAACGGCCTTGAGGTATCCTTCAGGTATATAACCAGGTCGGCTTGTTCAAATGCTTTCTGGCTGCGCTTTACACCTTCGGCTTCTACTATATCTTCCGTTTCTCTTAAACCTGCAGTGTCAATCAGCTTAAATAACAAGCCGTCAAAGTTCCAGTCCACGTCAATGGTATCTCTTGTAGTTCCGGCAATCTCGGTTACTATCGCCCGGTCACTTCCTACCAGTGTATTTAGTAGCGTAGATTTCCCGGCATTCGGCCTTCCAATAAGAACGGTCTTAACTCCATCCTTTACCAGCCGACCTGTTTCATACGTTTCCAGTAAGTTCAGGAGCTCCGAGTCCACATCTTCCAGTAGCTTCTGTAGTTGCTCTTTGTTTGCGAACTCCACATCCTCTTCAATAAAATCCAACTCCAGTTCCACCATAGCAGTTGCATCGATAATCTGCTGGCGGAACCTTTTTACATGTTCTCCAAGTCTTCCTTCCAATTGCTGATGGGCTGCATCTACTGCTTTTATACTTTTAGCATGTATCAAATCTGCGACAGCCTCAGCCTGGTCTAAATCCAGCTTTCCGTTTAAAAAAGCGCGTTGCGTAAACTCCCCTGCTACAGCTGATCTTACTCCCAGAGCAAGAACAGTCTCCAGGACTTTTTGCGTTACTAATACTCCTCCATGACATGAAATCTCAACCGTTTCTTCACCAGTGTAGGATTTTGGAGAGCGGAATAGTGTCACCAATACCTCATCTACTGGCAATCCATTAGAGTCATTGATTTTACCAAAGTGAACTGTGTGAGAATCCTGTTTAGTTAAGTCTCTCCCATTAAAAGCTTTGTTTACCGTAGAAATCGCTTCCTTACCCGAAACACGAATAACAGCAATCCCGCCTTCCCCAACGGGTGTTGCAATAGCGGCAATGGGTGGATTTTGTATGATTTGACTCATTTGTAACTACAGGTAGAATTATTTAACCTCAAATGTACAAATTCACCTCTTCTAACTCCCTATTATGTCCAAATTTTTTCAATTCGAAATTTCTTCCATAGAAGAAGCAGAAAAAGCAATGAAAAACGCATCATACGCTGCCTATGTTTCTGGGACTATTACCTTCTTGTTTGCTTTAATTGCCATTTTTAATGGAGGTTCATTTTACAACGGATGGATTGACTCGTGGATACTTATTGACGTTGTAATAATTTTTGTATTAGGCTTCCTGGTTTCTCGCAGATCAAAGCCTGCCAGTATTATCCTTCTTACCTATTTTCTTTTAAGTCAAATAAGTATGCGCCTTGATACCGGAAATACGGGAGGTATAATCTTTACTTTGATTTTCTTGTTCTATTATTCTCTAGGGGTGAAAGGAGCCTTTTATTATCATAAACATTCTCTCCTCGAAGAAGACAGTTAACCTTCCAAATATTTTCACAGAGTTTCATAGATAGTGATTTAACCGACTTTTTTGTGATAAGCCGCATCTATTTTGTGATTAACTACTGAACTATGAATCAGGATTGGGCGTAGCGTACAACCATGAATTCCCTATTCGTCAGCAGGTGAATAGCATGGAACACCAATACGAACGAACCCTGAATACCATGAAGACAAAATCTTTCATTGCGCTAGTTATCCTGGCTGTTTTTACAGTTACTTTGGCAGCTCAAACAACCCCTGAACATTCTCTTTTTGTAGCCGCGGATAACGGTGATACCGAATCTATCGAAACATTAATTAATGAAGGAGTAAATCCTAACGTTGTTGACCAGTTTGGCAATAACCCGGTGTATTACGCTGCTTTAAAAAACAAAGCTGCTGCTATTGTCAAGTTAGCTGAACTTGGCGCTGCTATAGATATCACTAATACATCTGAAAACTCACCTCTTATAGCTGCTGCCAGCCTGGATAATTTTGATGCTGTAAATACACTATTGGTACTGGGAGCAAATCCGGATCAAGCCAGGAAAGATGGTTTGTCTGCTGCTCACATCGCTGCCCTGAAAGGGAACTACAAGTCTTTATTATCACTGATAGTAAATAATGCTGATGTCAATAAACTAAGTAATTCTGATGTAACCCCTTTGATGCTTGCCGCCTCTAAGGGCCATTATGATATTGTTCAATTACTACTAAATAATAATGCAGTAGACAGCGCCAATGTTGACGGTGAGAGCGCCCTAATGTGGGCAGAAAAGCTTGGGCATTCGAAAATTGCAAGATTGATTGAACAGAGTACTTCAGCGGGACTCTAAAAACTGAATTTAATTAAGGAATAAAAAAAAGGCTTCTTCCTGAATTAGGAGAAGCCTTTTCTTCAAGTTCACTCTTGTCTGTTATCTAATGAACATCGCCCATTAGTTTTTTCATTGGTTTTGAAATTAGAAGTAGT
>JAVKDP010000084.1:0-23849 GCA_040222185.1 Balneolaceae bacterium
GTATTTACGGGAGTTGTGTAAATTTTTTAAATGATGAGTCTATACAAGCCGATCTTTTATGGCCCTGGATACTACTTCAGCGCGATTATGCACCTGGAGTTTTTTATAAATATTCTTGATATGAGAATCTACTGTTCCGGAGGAAATTTCTAGCCTGGCAGAAACCATATCCATCGTATACCCGTTTACAAGCAACTTTAGCACTTCGATTTCTCGGGGTGTTAGATTTGCTTCTTTTTTGGGGCCACCATGGGCTAGCATTTCCATTACTTTTTTGGCAATTCCCGGAGACATTGGAGCCCCTCCTTGTAGCACATCTCTTATACTTTCAATAATTTTATGCCCTGGAGTTCTTTTCAACAAGTACCCGTCTGCGCCATTTCTAATAGCATTAAAGATTCTTTCGTCATCTTCAAAAATGGTTAGCATTATTATTAAAACTTCAGGAAACCTCTCTTTATGAACTTCAATAGCTTCGAGCCCTGATAAACCTGGCAGTCCGATATCGTGTAGAATTACATCAGGATTTGCTGAGGTAGTACTGATGTTTTCAGTGTCTTCAACTGATGAAACTGAAAGACCTAACTCCATATCAGGTGCCCCTTCAATGAGATATTCCAACGATTCCTTAAAGAATAAATCATCTTCAACAATCCAAATAGTATAAGTGTCTTGCAAAACCATAGGTTGAATTAACACATAACGTTTCTAAAACTCTATCCCGTAATCACGGTAATCTTGTTTTAAGAATAACTTTAGTGCCTCCCTCCTTGCTTGATATTATTTCAAGGATGGATTTCATCTCATCTGCTCGTCGACGGATGTTTTCTAGCCCATGTCCTTTTTTGACTTTTTTCTCATCAAACCCAATACCTGAATCTTCGACTATAATTCTAAACCATCCTTCTATTTTATCAAAGCCGATTTCTACAAACTCTGAATCAGAATGCTTCAGTACGTTATGAACCGTTTCCTTGAATATTAAATACATATTCCTTCGTTTTATTGAAGAAATTGGTATGCAGTGATATGTTTCTGATACATTATCTGTAATTTTGATTTCCTTATCAGCCAGTAACTCCTGGGCTGTCTGCTTACATTTTTGAAGAAAATGCAATGTACTTTCTTTACTAGGATCAATTAACCACACTATTGAATCTAATGATGCCGCGAGGTTTCGAGCGTTCGAGGCAATCCTCCTTGCAATCTCCGGACGACTATTTCCATTTAGGGATTCCTGGTTGAATAAATCTCCTGCCAATGCAATTCCACTTAATCCACTACCAATTTCATCATGAAGATCACTTGCTATTCTTAACCTTACCCGTTCAATTTCCAGTAGTTTTTTGACTCGATAATTATATAAAGACCAAACCATGGTGAGGAATAAAACAAGTATTAAAGCCCGGAACCAAATCGTTTTCCAAAAAGGAGGATGTACTATAATTCTTATTGATGCTCCTTCCATATTCCAGATATTATCATTATTTGAGCCAATTACTTTGAACTCATACTCTCCTGGTGGTAATTGAACATATCGTGCCTTCCTGACATCATTTGATTCAACAAGTGCAGGATCACGGCCAATTAACTGGTAAGAGTATTGGTTTAAAACTGATTCTGTATAATTGAGAGCTGTAAAATCGATCTCGATCGTATTTTGCTCCCATGAAAGTTCTATCTCTCTCTTTTCATGTAAGGATATTCTTTTAGTTGAATCTGACGAAACGATAGTAAAGTCTGTAATCCAGACATCAGGAGCGTTTTGGTTAATTTGGATGTTGGACGGATCGAAATAAATTACGCCTTCCATTCCTCCAATGAACACATTTCCGTTTTCAGAAGTAAATACCGAGCGACGGTTGAATTCAGTACTCGTAATTTTATGTTCTTTCTTTGATTCGGGATCATATCGTAATAATCCCTTTTCAGTACCCAGCCAAAGTATTCCATCATGGTCTTCAGTAACACTGAATACGATGCTGGAATTTAATTCATTTATCATTTCCTGGGTTGTTTCTTCAAAACTAAACAATCCATTTTTACTGCCTATCCATATTTTTCCATCTCTTGATTTATATAAATCCCAGATAGATGTTTGAATCAGGTTATCAACTCCTGAATTATCTGTTGACCATTTCTCTAGTCCATTCAACTCCGAAAAAGTAAATAACCCGTAACCTTCAGTAGCTATAAGTAATTCATCTTCTAATTCAAGAATATCCTGTACCAAAACACCTGGATATTCATCAGGGAAAGTAATAATGCTAAGAATGTCCCTGGTTTTAACATCCAGTTCATAAATACGCTCATAACCTCCAACCCAGTTTACGCTATTTCCATTAGCTGTTACTGTGAAGATTACAGGACTCGAAGTTCCATCATCAGGTACCGGAAGAGATAGTTTTTCAAATTTCTTTGAATTACTATCATAGTATAACAGACCATCTTCAGTACCTAACCATATATCAGAAGCTTCTTTCCTAATAATTTTAATATCCCATATCTGATTTCTCGCCCCACCAAGATTTAATTGTTCAGCTAGTAAAAGAGCTTCGTTTTCATCGTACTCAAAGTAACTCAGACTATTATTGAAATAATTTATCCATACACCAGATGGGGTTTCTTCTATCGCCATGACCATTTGGCTTGAACCAGAATTTAAAATACTCTCAAATTGTTTCTTTTCAGGGTCTAGACGAAATAATCCGTTTACGGTTCCTATCCAGATACTTCCCACCTTGTCCTCGAAAATTGCTTTAATACTTCTTGATAGTGGGCCTGTATTGTTTCCTAATTCAAATTCTTTGAACTCTGCTTCATTTGCAGCTTTAACAAATAAACCGTCAGTGGTTCCAACCCATACTCTGCTAAATGAGTCTTCCAGGATTCGCTCTGGACGTTGAAAATTTGCCAACCGTGGAAAGCTTTTGAAATTATCGGGCAGACGCTCCTTACTTAAAAAACTACCCCAGATAATACTATCATCAACCTCAGAAAAAAGAGCAGTATTCTCCAAAATTGACCTTTCTGGATGCTCAAGCCATTCATCTTTTTGAATCGAATAGCTCATCACCTTTCCATCATAAGTGGATATCCATACAGTTTCACCATGCAATATTGATAAACTACTCATTTGCCCGTGCACCAATACTTCAGTGTATTCTTTTTCCTCCGGATCAAACCTGAATAGTCTGGACCCAATTAAAAACCAGAAGTCATCATTATAATCCTGCTTAACATCCTGAATGTCTTTTAGGATCAGGTTGTATGATTCTGGGATTCTAAAATGGATGAAGCTTTCGGACTCCCTTTCAAATAGATCAAGACCTTGTTGAGTTCCTATCCAAAGGTTTCCGGCTCTATCTTCAAAAACTGTTCTAACGATACTACTCGAGATTGATGTACTATCACCAGGCTCATGAGAGAATACTTCGAAATCATATGCGTCAAATCGATTTAAACCATTTTCAGTAGCAACCCAGATAAACCCCTGGCGATCCTGATACACATCATATACGATATTATTCGAAAGCCCCGATTGAGTATTAAAATAATTCAGATCAAAACTTTGTACCTGAAAGAAAGAGAATACCCCTATGAAAAAAGAAAACACCATCTGCATACTATGAAGATGGAAAAGTAGAAGGAATAAAAAAAGCCCGGTATACAAGTGTACCGGGCTTTACTTTACATTGGCTTGGCGGAGAGGGAGGGATTCGAACCCTCGTTACGTGTTTCCACATAAACTCCCTTAGCAGGGGAGCGCTTTCAGCCACTCAGCCACCTCTCCTTAATCAAGGGAGCCAAATATACGGCGACCGCAAAGCCTAATCAATCCTTTAATCAATTAATTTCCTTCTTCAAGAACATAAATCTGTGCAAGGTTTCTACCCTCTTGTGCATAATCTAAACCATACCCTAATACAAACTTGGTTGGTATCTCAAATCCTACATAATCAATTTGAACATCGTGGAGTGTGGCATCCTTTTTGTGAAGGAGCGTGATTACAGAAACTGAAGCTGGATTATTTTCCTTCATCTGCTCCAGCATATATTTCATTGATAACCCGGTATCAATAATATCTTCAACCAGGATCACATGTCTTCCTTTAAGTTTAGCGTCAATTTCCTTTAACTGAGTAACCTCACCTGAAGAAACTTTTGCGTCTCCATAACTACTAAGTTTCATAAAATCAACTTCACATGGTATAGATACATAACGCATGATATCTGCTAAAAAGATAAACGCTCCATTCAAGACCCCAATGAATATGGGTTTTTTGTCTTCAAAATCCCGATCCAATTCTTCCCCGAGCAAAGCTAACCGAGCTTCAATCTGTTCTTTTGTAATAAAAACCTTGAATTGCTCGCCATTGCAATCAACTGTATCTGGCAGGTAATAACTCATTTTAAAATCTTAAAAATTCAGTGTTAAATATTCTTCTGTACCTTCGGTGCATTTAACCAAATTCGAAATAGTTCCCCATTGTCCATCCAGTTGTGCAGTTGGAAAAATTATGGCATAAATAGTACTATCTACTCCACTTAATATCAAAGCTTTTTCTCGTTTAGAGGAAGGAATTTTTCGGTTTGTTAAATGATCAGACACTTTCTGCGTTCCGGTCATTCCAAAAGGTACAATCTTGTCACCATTTTGCCATGTTCGTAAGGTTAATGGCCATTCCATTTTTTGAGCATCCAAATAAAGTTGGCTGTCTGAACCGGCGCTCATTTTCAACTTCATATTGAAATGAAAAAAAAACTTTCCCTCCCCCAACTCTTTTTTACCGATAACGATGCTAGATGAATTGGATTGATCCTCTTTCAGAACAAGATGATCCCTGTCTCTAACGAGTTTTAAAGCTGGTTTAATTTCGAATACTTTTCCTGTATCAGATTGAGTTAATTCCTCTATTTGATTCAGCATCCCTTTTGAAATTGAGAAATCAGAGATGTTTGATTCAAGATATTTCTTTATCAACGAGACCCTGAGTGCTTTGGGGTAAGAGTTTAGAGCAGAAATGCTGATCCCATCATTAGACTCAATACTCTTCAACAATTCTGAAATTGCCTGTTCTGCAATAAGACCTTTTTCTGAAAGCCCCAATACATTATCCTTCCACCCTGGGAAAAAGGAATTAAGTTCATTGAAGAAGTCATTTCTTAAAAAGTTACGGGCATATTTTGATTCAAGGTTACTCTTATCAATTCGATATGGAACCGAGTTCTCCTCACAATACGCAAGTACCTCTTGCTTCGAGTAACCCAACATTGGACGAAACAACTCTCCATCCCACATTTTTAAACCTTGCCATGCTTCAGGACCACTGCCTCTAAATATTTTTTGTAGAATAGTTTCTACCTGGTCGTCCTGATGATGAGCTGTTATTATACCATCCGCGTTGTACTCTTTCTTCAAGTCTCTAAAAACTTGGTACCTTTGCTCCCGAGCCCATTTTTGAAGATTCTCACCGGATTCTTTTCTTGAATCAAGCCTGATACTGCAACACTCAAACCCCCATTCGAAACACATTCCTTCACATAACTCCTGGTCCAGATCAGAGTCTTCACCTCTTAGGCCATAGTTTACATGCACTGCTACTATTTTTACCCCAGTCTTATGTGCGGCATAAAGAAGAGCCATAGAATCAGGTCCACCACTTACTCCCATTATGAAAGTAGGCTGTAATTTAAAAACCTTTTGAATCGAATTTTTTAGCGATTCTTCAAACGGGATAGATTCGGATTTGCTCATAGGAAAAAGTATCGACTTCAAGATCCTTATTCAACACTACAAGCGCACCATTCTCATTAATTCCTAAAAATTTAAACTCTCCCTCTTTTTTACATCCGTTTATATCAAGTTTAACCCATGTTCCATAACCTATCAATCTCTTATTGATAGATTTAATGAGTTCAATATCCTTTTTGAGCCACAACCTATAATAGAACTCTGCTTTTGTCAGGATGGCGGTTAATAACTTCTCTCTTGAATAATCTTCTTTTGTCAGAATTGAAAGTGAGGTAGCATTATCTTTTAAGCCTGAACTGAAGACCTTTTGATTCACATTTAAACCAATTCCGATGATCAGTCTTTCCAGAGCACTTCCATTGAAAATAGCCTCTGTCAAAAGGCCTCCAATTTTTTTGCCCTCAACCAGGACATCGTTTGGCCATTTTAACTTTGCCGACGATTTTAGCTGAACTTCACAGACATCGGCTACTGCTAAAGAAAAAGCAAGTGTAAGAATTGTTAACCTGTCTGCCGAACCCGGTTCAAGAATCAGGCTAAAGGTCAGATTCTCGCCAGGATCTGACTCCCAGTTACGCTCGTATTGGCCTCTGCCTTTTGATTGTTTATCTGCTAAAACCAAAGAGCCTTGAAGGCTATCAGCTTTATTTAAACTCTTTGCGTAAGTATTTGTTGAACCCAGCTCCTCGAAATAAAAAAAATTATGCCCCAACCAGGACGTATTCAGATTATCTTTAAAGAGCTGAGTATCAAACAAACTAATTTACTTCCCTACTAATACCACTGAATCATCGGAACCAAACTCATTTGGCACATAATTATCAGCTTCATAGTCATTTTCCCATGTTGAGCCATCTAACAAATACTTGAATTTATATTCATTCTCAGGCTTTAATTTCACTTCAGTAGTCCAGGCATCGCCTTTCTTTTCTAACTTAAGTGATGTTGTATCCCAATCGTTAAAATCACCAGCTAGTGCTACTTCTTTTGTCGCTACTTCTGATGGTATTGAGAAAGTTACTTTACAGATAGTTCTTTTTGGAGTGAATTTCTTTGTAATCATTTTAATACAGGTTTAATTTAAAAAAGTAAAAATATCCTTTCTATTTAACCTTATCAATCATTTCGCATAAAGAAATTATAAACTGAATTATAATTAACTAAATTTATTATGTATAAATATATATTTAACTAATTAATTTAATTATGGAACCGTTTTCCTCAAAAACCAAATCCTACATTTCGTGAAATTTCTTAACAAAAAAAAATCGCCTGCATTCTCCTAACTAACCCCAGGCATCATATAAAGCCAGAACCTCTGATGTTTTTGAACATGAAAGTACAGATTCTGAGAATTTTTCGAGCTCCAGTTTTGACCGATTATTAAGTATCTGCTTTACTTTAGGAATTGAACTAGGAGACATACTCAAGTCTGTTACTCCAAGCCCTATTAAGCAAGCTGCTCCAATAGCATCACCTGCAAGTTCTCCACAAACTCCGATCTCAATCTCATTTTCTTTAGCCGCATCAATACTAAGCTTAATAAGATGCCAAACTGCCGGATGGTGCTGCTGATATAAGGAGCATATCTTTTCATTGCCCCGATCAACAGCTAGAGTGTATTGAGTTAAATCGTTTGTTCCTATGCTAAAAAAGTCCACTTCTTTTGCCAGATGATGGGCTATCAATGCAGCACTTGGCACCTCTATCATAACTCCTAGCGGTACTGTTTCATCAACTGGAATTCCATCCTCAATCAGTGCAAACTGTATTTTCTGTATGGTAGCTCTTACTTCAATAATCTCTTCAACAACACTGATCATTGGAACAAGTATTCTTATTCTTCCAGGATACTTACCAGCACATTTAAGAATGGATCGGAGCTGGCTGTTAAACATCTCTTTCTCATCCAGCAACATTCGAATTCCTCTCCAGCCTAAAAAAGGATTGTCTTCAATTGATGAGTTAATATTTAATTTATCACCACCAACGTCAAATAACCTGATTACCACCTGGCCAGATGAACCTTTCAGAATTGTATTGTAAAAACGATCTTGTTCAGTCTCTTCTTTTTTTGCAATTCCTCCATACAGTAATGCTTCCGTTCTAAGCAACCCTATACCCTCGGCGCCATTCTGTTTAGCTATCTCCAGCTCTTGTTCAAACTCAATGTTTGCCCTCAAATGAAAAGGAAAGCCATCTTTTGTTTCAGAGCGCTCATTTAACTTTAATTGTGCTTTATGAAGCCTGTTTAGCTCCCGAATCTTCTTTTTAAACTCTCCAAGTTTTTCTCTTGTAGGATTCAGTATTAATTCACCGGAATTAGCGTCAAGTATAGCTTTCTTAGAATCCAGGGCATTGCTTAGTGCAGCTTTCGTGCTGACAATACAAGGTATATTCAATGATTGAGCTATTATTGCAGCGTGGGAAGTAACCCCGCCCCGGTCCAACACTAAGCCAATAACACCTTTTTCATGATAACTGACCAGGTCAGTTGGGCTTATTTCCCTTGCAATAAGTATCGAACCCTTTTCCACATTAATGCTCTTCTCTTTTTTAACTGAGAGATCTATTAGATGATCTCTTAAGTTTTCTAGATCAATAATCCGTTGCTGAAAAAGCTCTGATCCGCTTTCCCTAAGCCTTTCAATGAACTCATTAAACACTGTAAAAATCGCAAAATCTACAGATACCAACTCTTCTTTGATGGCTGCTACTACTCTTTGATCAATTTCCTGGTCAGAAATAATATGTTTCTGGGTTTCAAGTATCTCAGCAGTTTTACTATCCAGGTTACTTGAAAGCTCCTCCAGTTCTTCCAAAAAAAGACTCTTTGCTTTATTGAATCGCGCAAGATGAGAGGAAATAGATCTCGATGTTATTTTAGAAAGCCTAACTCTCCTCTTCTTTTCCTCAATAGCTAATACTGAGCCGATAGCAATCCCTTCGCTACCTGTTAAGCCTTTTATCTTAATCTCGCCCTGATTTTGAATTCCCATAGCTTTTATTCATCTAGCATGCCAAACTTGTTCCCGACAAGCTCGCTAATAGCTTCCATTGCTTCTTTCTCATCAATCCCTTCTACTTCAAAAACAAGTTCCGCGCCTTCTTCCGCTGCCAGGGTCATTACTCCCAGAATACTTTTCCCGTTTACACGATATCCATACATATGTATATAAAAGTCAGATTTAAACTTACTGGCCAGCTTAACCAATGCGGCAGAAGGCCTTGCGTGAAGGCCTGAACTATTTAGTATCGTAATATTTTTCTTGATCATAACTCAATATAGTACTCTAGACGAAACAATATTCCAATAAACCATTTAAAAAAAAATCCCTTTCGAATACTTTATTATTTCTTTAGATATTCAATTAACCTTTCGATGTTTCTTTCTTAACTTAAGGCTCATTTTAAAAAAAAGAATATGTCTGTTTCAGAAAAAGAAGTACGCTATGTAGCCGGGTTGGCACGGCTCCAACTTTCGGATGAAGAAGTTAAAGGTATTGCCGGAGATATGAATAAAATTCTTGGCTATATGGACCTTTTGAATGAGCTTGACACCTCAGAGGTAGAACCTTTAGAACATGTCATAGAAATGGATACACGGCTACGTAAAGATATTTCTAAAACACCCCTTTCTCATCAAGACGCATTAAAAAATGCCCCGGACGCAGATTCTGATTATTTCCGGGTTCCAAAAGTAATTGAATAAACTCTATGAGCGACTCGAAAGATTTTTTTTACAATTTATCTGTTTCCCGCCAGCATATTATCTCGTTGGTGATCCTTTTTATAGTACCTTTGGTTCTGTTTTTTGATGCTACCTTAGGAGGCAAACAAATACAGCGTCATGATATCACGCAATGGCGTGCTGGTGCCGAGTCGATTATCGAGTATAGAGAGCAATTCGGTCAAGAACCCCTCTGGGCTTCCAACATGTATGGAGGCATGCCTTCCTATGTTATATCTGTTGATAACAAATCAGTACCTCACCTCGATCAATTAGCCAGTATTTTTAGAAAAATATACCCTGCTTTTCAGTACTGGGTAATGCTATTTGGAATGTATTTTCTATTAATACTTATGGGGTTCCGGCCACTATCAGCTGTGTTCGGAAGTATGATGTTTGGGCTTACCTCTTACTTCGCGATTATAATTATTGCCGGACACACCTCCAAGTTCTTTGCCCTGGCCATAATTCCGTGGATGTTCGCGGGGTATTGGAAATTAACCAGATCTGAGCATAAAGCAGCAGGCTTACTGCTATTTATAGTAGCACTTGCGCTTGAAATACGAGCTGGCCACCCGCAAATCACCTACTATTTCTTTTACTTATTGGGATTCCTTTGGATTTTCGATACCTGGAATGCTCATAAAAAAGGTGAATTGAAGGATTGGGGAGTAGTAACAGCCTTGCTGATTATTGGAGGTGTTATTGGACTTCTTGGTAATACAGAACGTGTTCTTACGCTTCAGGAATATGCACAATACAGTATTCGTGGCGGATCTGATATACAGGGTACAACCGGGTTAGATACTAATTATGCATTTGCATGGTCTCAAGGTATTGCCGAAACACTTACACTTTTGATTCCAGATGCATTTGGAGGCGCTTCACCTAATTACTGGGGTCCAAAATCTGTTACCAGTGGGCCTCACTATCTTGGAATACTGGCACTACCATTAATGTTTATAGCATTGCTTAAAACCCGGAAAAAACTAGTTTACTTATTTTTTGGAGTTGGTATTCTCGGCGCTTTCTTTGCATGGGGTGAAAACTTCCTCCTCTTAAATAACCTTGCTTTTAACTACATCCCTTTCTTTGACAAATTCAGAGCCCCAGAGACCTGGCTGGTATTAACGGCTTTCTGCTTTACGATTGTATCAGTATATGGATTAGAATGGATTTTCGACTCTCTAAAGGAAAAGAACACCTCTATAAAAAGCTTTTACGCTCCTCTTGGAAGTGCACTAGCAACAGCATTAGTTATATTTCTGAGTGTAAATTCAATGGACTTCATTAAAGAAGGAGAAATAAATAACATAGCAAACCAAATTGCACAACAGAACCAGGTAAGCCCACAAAATCCTCAGGTTCAACAGCGAGCTATTAGTATAGTAAACTCACAGTTTGTTCCTGAACGTGAAGATAAAGCAAAGAAAGACGTGCTTCGTCTTTTTATTTTTGTAGTACTTGCTGGAGGTTTGATTTACATGATTGTTAGCTCCAAGCTTTCTATAGGAATTGGTTCACTTGCATTCATTCTTCTGCTTGGAGTTGATTTGGTTCCTGTAGACTGGCGATATATGCCAGAACGTAGTTTTGTAGCCAGTAATGTGGATGCTGAACGATACATACTTTCACAAAGAAGAGATATCGACACTTTTATCCAGGAAAACATTTCTGAAAATGGCGTCTATCCATACCGCGTATTTCCATTATTAGACAACCCTTTTGGTACTGCCGTTCCTTCATATTACTACCCAAGCCTTGGAGGATACACAGCTGTTAAATTGAGTACTGTTCAGGATGTATTGATGTCGAATCAGGGGCCTCTTTTTGCCGGGCCAACCGGTATCAACCTGGATTTATTGAGTATGTTAAACACTAAGTATCTGACCTATTCACCCGGACTTAGTTTCCCAGGGCTTTCTCAGGCTTTCCAGGGACAAGGCGGAGTGGTGTATGAAGTTGATGATGTTCTTCCTAAAGCCTTTTTTGTTGATTCACTGATTACTGTTCAAGACCCTAAAGAGGCATATCAATATCTATTCCCTGGCCAGTTGGATTTTTCAAGCACGGCTGTAGTAGAATATTTTGAAGGAACTACCTCATTTGACAGCACCGCTTCAGTTGAAATAGTTAGCTATACAGGACCAGAAATGACCATTAAAACATCCCGTTCTACTCCTGGCTTCCTGGTTCTGAGTGAAATTTACTATCCTGTAGGTTGGGATGTATTGCTTGATGGGGAAGAAATTGAAATGCATAAGACCAACTACCTGGTTCGTGGCTTCCAAATACCAGCCGGTGATCATACACTTGAACTGGACTTCAATCCTAGGTCTTATTCACTGGGTAAAACCATTTCATGGATATCTTTCGCATGCCAGGTATTGCTAGCTTTATTTGTAGGCTTTACTTACTTCAGGAAAAGAAATGAATCTAAAGAGTAATAATTATATTCCTGACCTCTTCTTTGCCATAAATATCAATAGAGGAGTAAGGAAATGTTAATTGCTATTTCAGGTCCCGATGGAACCGGAAAAACTACACTGGCAAAGAAGTTAAGTGAAAACGTTGAAGGGCTTAATTATCTATACTTTGGTAGTAATATTGAAAATAGATCCTATAAGTACTTTGAAGATTACATAAAGCTTAGCAAACCTGGAAAAATCTACACAGCCTTTAAATATTTATTCATTTTTGTGAATGATCTCCACTATTTCAGGCTTGCAAAAAAAAACAATATTATTTCTGACCGATGCCCGGTTGATAAGTATGTTTATACAAAAATTCATCAGCAAAAGTATAGGTTTTTGTATCAGAGACTAGTACTAAAACTTTTGCCTGACCCGGATTTGATTATTTTATTAGAAGGAGATCTTGAGATAATTTATGAGAGAAAGAAAGAAATTCCTTTGGAAACTATCGAAAAGATGATCCTTTATTATAAGGAGTATATTAGTTTGAATAACATACCATACAGAGTAGTCAATACCACTGAAAATGATCTTAATAAAAGCTATTCTATTGTTGAAGAGATAGTTAAAAAAGCACTTTGATTTCTGAAAAAGTACATAACGTTTTTGCACTACTGGAAAATTCCGGGGTGAAATACTACCTACTAAGACCAATTGATTTAAAAAAAGAAATAACAGACATCGACCTTGTTATTCCTCGAGAAGATTTCAAAAAACTCCTCTTATTCTTAAAGAATAAAAGTTCAGACATACGTTTTAAGTTCAGTCCTTACAATCATACGATCAAGCTTTTTATAGATGATCTGATTCTTGATATACAATTCTTTGTAGCTTTTTTACCCAGGAAGAGTCTCATTCTTAATAAACAGCCAGAGTATTCAACAGTTTCACACCTTAAAGAACATAACCTGATAGTACCTGAAGTTAGCTCTGAAACACTTTTTACATTATGGACTTTCCGTTTTCTTCTGGACAAAGAAAAGGTAAGCGACTCAGACTCTTTCAAAATCTATAAACAACTATACGAAGATTCGTGGCACGAACTAAGTAAGTCTGATTATTTTTCTATCTGGCTTTCTGAAATTTTTGGAAATCAGATTGAAGGTGCCAAAAAGCTTATAATTAGTTTCTTTGAAAATGATTTTAATGATCAAAATGGAAAAACCAACATCGCATTACAATCTCTTCTATTTCAAGAAAGACATTTTCTGAAACTCAAATATATGTTTGACCAAATGCGATTTAGATTACTTCGTGTTTTAGGAAAGTATTCAAAATTTCATCCTTTAGACAAGTTGTTGTAAGATGAAAAAGAGAATGTTTTGCTTTCCCAAAAGCCAAAGTCGTTGTTTATTATACCAATCCAAAACAACTTTTGAGTCCCGACTTTTTTCAGACCTGATTCTCCAGGTGTCTCCAAAGAATTCACCCTTCTTCAGATTCAGAAATTCCTATTCAGGGTATCTAATTAGCTTTCTTTTTAAAGAAGAAATTCAGGTACCTGATATAGATGCAGAGTACATAGGCTTAAAAAAAGATACTAAAATTGTTCTATTTGAAATGAAGGGTGATCAACCTGTTAAAGTTTGGAGACTTAGTACAGATGGGAACTGGGTTGCTGAACCGTTTTTAGGGTTCCAAATAATCTCTGAGTATTCAATAAAAGAGCTAGAACGTAAAAAAACGCTTATAAAAAAAGCGTTTGAAGCTCAAAAGGAACGAAATCGAAAATCTGGCAAAAATCATGGTGACTTTACTCACTTCAATGTATTGTACAAGAAGAAGAATAGTGAAATAGTATTTATTGACGAGCTAAATACTCAAAACTCTCCATTGTTTGATTTCTTCTACTTCTATAGTTATTTCAAGCAGAGTATTGATCGAAGAAAGTCTCTATCTGAAACAACTAAAAGAAAAATGCTAGCTATTCTTGAAAATATCATTAATGAAGTCTGTATTTATGATAATGAAGCTGAATTTCGAAAGGATTATGAATCTCTATTCATCCCTGAAATCAGCGGCATTTTAGAAAAGAATAAGAGTAAGTATGTGTCTGAGTTTTCGAATATTTTTGTATTCGATTAAAAAGAAATAGATTAATTAGCTCAACTAACAACGAAGAATGCCAGAGCCAAAGAAAGTACTCATCATAACCTATTACTGGCCTCCAAGTGGTGGTGCAGGAGTTCAAAGGTGGGTTAAGTTTTGTAAGTATTTACCAGAGTTCAACATTGAACCAATAGTGCTTACCGTTAAAAATGGCACTTACCCACTCATTGATGAAACTTTGACAGCTCAAATTCCTGAAACACTTAAGGTGTACAAGTCAAGAATATTTGAACCCTACTCAGTTTTCGGGAAACTCATTGGCAAAAGTAGTAAAGAAGTCTCCACTCCGGCTAATGCTTTTACTACAGAAAATGAAAACTTAATTAAAAAAATTGGGGTGTGGATTCGAGCCAACTTATTTATTCCCGATGCCCGGAGGGGATGGGTTCCATTTGCGGTTAAAAAAGCAGCCCAATTAATAAAAACTCATAATATCCAAACGATTATTACAACTGGTCCACCTAACTCCACACACTTGATTGGAACTAAGCTCAAAGAAAAAAATCCTGACATTAAATGGATTATGGATATGAGGGATCCCTGGACAAAGATATTCTTCAATGAGACCATTCCTCGTACTTCACTTGCTACAAGAATTGATGAAACACTTGAGAGAAGGGCTCTTTCACTAGCCGATGAAGTCATAGTTGTTTCTAGAGGAATGGCTAAACTACATAACGCAATTAAAAACAGAGCCTATAATGTTATCCCTAATGGGTTTGATCATACTGACTTTCAAGCTTTAACTTCTGAAACTAAAAACGAGAAGTTTACAATTAAGTACATAGGTAGCATGACTGAGTCTGCTATACCATATGATTTTTTTAAAGCTATATCCGAATTAGATACTAAATCCAGTTCTAAAATTTCACTCCAATTCTTTGGATCTCATAACAAAATATTAGCTGATACTATCTCTCAGTTTAACTTAAATGGCATAGTGCAATTCAACGATTACATTCCTCATCTTGAAGCGAAAAGGGAAATGCAAACAGCAGACCTTCTCTTGTTAGTGATTCCAAACACAAAAGACAACGAACTAATTTTAACCGGTAAAATCTTTGACTATATAGCTGCACAACGTCCAATCATATATATTGGACCAATTCCTGGTGACGCTGCAGAAATTATAAAAGAGTACAATTTGGGTCAATGTTTTGGATACCAAGACAAATCAGCTATTTCGCAATTCTTGCAAAATCAACTCGACGGAAAAGCTGCTCCTTATAGTGTCTGGGAAAGTGATTTTAAACGTCACCCATTTTCAAGGTTCACGCTAACTAAACAATTGAAAAATCTATTGCCAAAGGATTGATTCTTTGAGTTACTACACACAATATATCATTGATACTTTTGAAAGTATTTATCTAAACGATTCTTCACTCAGCATTGGTTTCGATGATACTGATGATATCCAGATCAAAAGTAAGGGTTTAGATTTCTTTAACTCATCAACCAACTATACTGGAACTCCTATTTGGAAGAGCTGGAATGAAACAGATATCCCTTTCCTTTTTTCAGAAGAAAACACATTGCCAATCATCACTTTTACTAAAGATTCAAAAGCTGTTATTAACTATGATATTATTAGCTGTGCCTTTTTCTTCTTAAGTGGTTGGCAAGAGTATCATTCAGAAAAAAGAGATCAATATGGCAGGTTTCTATATTCTGAAAGCCTGCAAAATACATACAACTTTATTACAATTCCTGTAGTCAACTACTATTTCGATATTCTGAAGTCTGCTATTGAAACAATTTCTAAAAAAACATTAAAACGCAAACTATGGCCCGACTCTGCTCTTGCTGTTTCTTTGTCACATGATATTGATAAAATAAATAGTGGGTGGCTTGAAGGTGGATTTTCTGAGTTAAAAAAGCTTCGCTTTTTTTCCTTCTGTAGACTAATATTGAGCAAACTATCAGGCAATGATCCTTGGAATAATCTATCAGAGATTATATCAATAGAAAAGAATTTGACTGTTCCATCCACTTTTTTCTTTTTAACTCAAAAAGGTAATAGTAATGCAGACTATGAGCTTGATGAGGTAGTTTCTTACTTCCCTAAAATTCTGGATGCTAAATCCGAGTATTCCCTCCATGCGAGCTTGGGAAGTTGTGACGACCCAGTACAACTTGACTCTGAAAAAAAGAACCTCCAATCCGAAACTAACGGGAATCGATTTCATTTCTTAAAGTTTGAACCAAAAACTTTTGTTCAGAATTTGGATAAAGCCAGGTTTTCCTATGACACTTCTCTTGGCTTTGCTGAGCATATTGGATTTAGAAATGGTTTTTGCTTTCCATTTAAGCCATATAACATAAGTGAAAAAAAAGTAGCTGAGTTTTATGAAATACCTTTGATGATAATGGATGCGACATTAAGCAATAAATCATATATGGGAAATAACCCGAATAAGCTAAAGATTGTCTATGATGTAATTAATGAAGTATCAAAATTTAATGGATTACTAACCATTCTTTGGCATAACAACTATTTTTCTGAATATAAATATGATGGCTGGAAGTGTATGTATATTGATTTGATAAAAAACTTGAACAAAAAGAACGCCATCTTCCTAACCTGCAACTCTATTATAGAGCTTCTCAAGAAATGAATAAAAAAGTAGCCATTTTACAGAACCGCTATCAAAAAGGTGGGCGAATGCAGGTTACTATTAACATGATTAAAATTTTGAATAGTAGAGGTATTGTTCCTGATTTAATCACCTTTAAGTTCAATCTTTCACAAAAAGAAATCGCTGAAAAATATGATGCTGAGATAGATTTTAACATCAAAGAGATTTTCATAAATCCTAGAATACCATTTGAATGGAATATTCTGGTCTTCAATTTTTTATCCAGGTTTTATCTAAGGTCTTATGATCTGGTTATTAATAGTAATAATACAAGTTACTTTCTTTCCTCAAATTTGAATCTTATTAGCTATGTCCATTTCCCCAGAAAAAAAAGAGCTGCTATTTCAAAAAAGGATATCCACTTTCCAGAAGGGGAAAATAAAAGCCTCTGGAATTTCAAGTCTGATTTTTTACTGTTAGCCAAATTAGCTTATAAATTTGATAGATCAATTTCCTCGAACGATCTCCAAATCGCTAACTCCGAATTTACTCAGAATACGCTTCAAGAACTCTATGGTATTGAGAAATCTGAGATTCAAGTCATATACCCGCCAGTATCACCAATGAGCCTTATTGATGACTCAAAAAAAATGATCGTTAGTAGTTTGGGGCGTTTTTCTCCAGATAAAAGGCAGTTGGAACAAGTTAAAATTGCTGAACAAGTTCCACATCTTCAGTTCAAATTATTTGGCTTCGTTAATTCAGAAAAATACTTCAGGACTATTGAATCCTATATTGCAGAAAATAAGATCAAAAATGTGGAGCTCTTTCCCAATGCTTCCTTCGATAAAATTAGAAGTGGACTATCAGAGTCCACTTTTTTTCTCCATTCTTTACAAAATGAACCATTTGGCATAACAACTGTTCAAGCCATTCAGCTAGGTTGTATTCCTGTAGTTCACAACTCAGGTGGTCAAATTGAAATTGTTCACAACGAAGATTTAAGATATAATAACAAAGAGGAAGTAGTTTCAATTTTTAATAAACTATCATCTCTAAATCAAAATCAGTTGGATACTCTTCGTGAGTCTTTTCATGGTGATGCCAGGAAGTATACCGATGAGATATTTATTGAGCGTTTTAATAGAATCCTTGACAGTAAATTATGAACCTTAAACAGATATTGGAAAGCTTTGTTTCTGTAAATAAAGACCACTTTGAGCATCTCAAAGCCCAGAGTAAAGCATCTCGTTTAGATAATTATGAGGCTGAAGAGCTTTATGGACTAGTTCATACGAAATGTTCCCCTGTATTTGTTCTTTCCACAGGTAGATGTGGTACAATGTTGCTTACAAAAATCCTGTCTTCCTTTTCTGAGTTAGAAGTGTATCATGAGCCATATCCTGAGTTCGTCTGGCATAATAAATATGCATACGAAAACTATTCTGAGAATGCGCATTCGGTTTCTATGATGTTTGATGTTGCTCGATATGAAATGATTCGCACAGCCTTTTTGAATAATAAAACTTACATAGAAACAAATAACAGGATAACTTTTTTCGCTCATCAAATTGCTGACCTTTATCCTAATGCAAAATTCATCCACCTTATAAGAGAGCCTGTTTCATTTGTGAAAAGTGGTTTTAGTAGAAACTGGTACCGTGGAAAAACAATATATGATGAAGGAAGAATCACAGACCAAGCTCGAAATGAAAAATGGAATAACTACGAAATAATTGAAAAAATAACTTGGCTTTGGGGGGCTACAAATGATTTTATTCTGGATTTCAAGTCACAAACAGGGGCCCCTGTATTCGAAATTTCTTCTAAGCAATTGTTCAATAGCACAGAGAAAGTTCAGCAGCTTCTCTCTTTTTTAAATCTCGATTCGATAAATGCTAAAACACTGGAAAATCTATTAAAAAAACCTGTCAATTCATCTAAATCTAAGATTCATTTTAGCAAAGAGGAAATAGAGAAAGTCGAATCAATTCTAACTCAATTCAAATCATACCAAATACTCGAGAATAAATGAATTTAATTGACTCCTATAAACGCTGGAAAAAAATAATTCTTTCTCTTAAAAAGGTAAATCGCCGATTTGAACTTTTGGAATCCAATATTGAGAATATTGTTAACGAGTTCCATAATGATCAAAAAACTAACCAGAACTATAAAGCTTTCCTTAGAAGCAAAGAGTATCAAATCTATTCCCAAAATGGCGAAGATGGATTATTGCTCTATATTTTTAGTGAGATTGGAACTACAAATAGAAAAGCAATTGAGTTCGGAATTGGTGATGGTAAGCAATGTAATCTCGCAAACCTGATTATTAATTTTGGTTGGCAAACCCTTATGATTGATGGAAATGCTAACGGGGTATCTAAAGCAAAAAAGTATTATAAAGACCACCCTAACTGCTCTGATAGTAAGGTAATCATCCTAAATGAGTTCATCACAAAAGAAAATATAAACGCCCTTTTTACAAACAATGGTTTCAATGGCGAAATTGACTTGTTATCAATTGATATCGACGGAAATGATTACTGGATTTGGCAGGCTATACATTCTGTTAATCCACGGGTTGTTGTGATAGAGTACAATGCATCATTAGGGATAGATAAATCTGTTTCTGTTGAATATGATAAATCTTTCTATAGGTACGACAAGCATAAAAGTGGTTGGTATCATGGAGCGTCTTTAGTAGCACTTCAAAAACTAGGTCTGGAAAAAGGGTATAATCTTATTGGTTGTGACAGTAACGGTGTAAATGCTTTTTTTATACGGAATGATATTCAGTTGAATAAACTGACTTCGGTTTCACCACAAGAAGTATATTACACAGAAAAGAAAAGAAGTCAGACCCATACACAGAAAGAGCAATTTGATATTGTGAAGCACTTACCCTTTTCGGAAATATAATTTGCAAGCCTTTTGGGAATCATAAAAAAACAAAGTGTTTTAAATAGCCTTATAAACTATACAGGTATAGTTCTTGGCTTTATAACCACTATTTACCTTTATCCACGAATCTTCGATACTGAGCAGTACGGCCTTACACGTCTGCTCCTTTCTGTTTCTTTTGTATTCACTCAGTTTGCCCATTTAGGAATCAAGAATATTTCCATAAAGTACTTTCCATTCTTTCAAGACAAAAAAAATCATCATAACGGGTTCTTTTTTATAATTCTGCTTGTCCCGTTTTTAGGAATGCTCTTATTTTTACTCATTTTCATTCTTTTCGATTCATTTATTATTGACTTCTATTCTTCAGAAAACTCTGTTTTGTTTGTGTCATATTATTGGTACATCATTCCTCTCGTCTTTTCTATTCTTTACTTCATAGTTCTTGATAGTTACATAAGAGCACTCTTCAACTCTATTCCTGGATCCTTAGCCAGTGAAATAATAATCAGAGTTTCAACAATTATATTATTACTACTTTATTCTTTCCAGTATTTAGATTTCGAACAGTTTATGATTGGTTTTGTAGGAAGCTATTTTCTTCAACCTCTATACTTGATTATCCACCTTATCAATATTGGCGAGTTTCGCATAAAACTGAGCTTATCTATTTTCAAAATTATTCCAGCTAAGGAACTAATAAGTTTCGGTTTCTTTGGAATACTTGGTGGAATTTCTTCAATCCTGGTCAATAATATTGATATCATAATGCTGGGCTCTCTTTCTGGCCTAACGGAAACCGGTATATATGCAATCGCCTTTTATGTTGGAAGTGTTATAGTTGTACCAAAAAAATCTATAGCAAAAATTGCCCCTACCTTAGTAGCTAAACACTTGAAAGAAGGTGATCTTGATGAAATAGAAAAAATTTACAAGAGCTCCTCTATAAACCAACTACTCGTAGGAGTTTTAATCTATATTGGGGTATGGGCTAACCTTGATAACCTGTTTTCTATACTGCCTTCTGACTATTCTGGTGGAGAACTTGTAGTTTTAATTATTGGTGCTGCTAAACTTATCGATATGGCAGCTGGAATAAATGGGGTGATTATCCTTAATTCGAAATATTACCGTTTTGATTTATACTCCATAGTTTTCTTGATAGCACTCTCAGTAGCACTGAATTATACCTTGATTCCTATCTATGGAATCTCGGGCGCTGCTATAGCCACTTTTACTTCTATTCTTATATACAATATTATAAAGTGTGTTTATCTCTGGAAGAAATATCATATTCAGCCATTAACTAATAAAGTACCCTGGCTCTTAATAACAGGAGCTCTTGTCTTAGTATTATTTCAGTTTCTCCCGAAAATCGGAGGAACATATTCTGATATTGCTGTTAGATCAATTTTAATAACGGCTCTATTTTCGTTGATCATTTACAAATTAAAAATATCAGAAGATATAAACTTATTGATTAGACAAGTATTGAGGCGAGCAAAACTCATCACTTAATAATTGAATAAGAAACTCTCATCAACTCCCCTTATCTTCTTGATCAATTTTTGAACTGACTACCTAATGGCTAAAGCAAAGTACACTACACATCACGGAATGGTTGATATTCTCCCAGGAGAGGTTGAGAAATGGAGAGCTCTTGAAAATATTGTTCGTGATGAAGCGGCTAAGTTTAATTTTGAAGAAATTCGAACTCCTATTATGGAGCAAACTGAACTGATTAAGAGAGGAATAGGTCAGTTAACAGATATTGTTACCAAAGAGATCTTTGCGTTTACAAAAGGAGACAGCAACTATGTACTCAGACCTGAACTAACAGCCCCTGTTGTGCGGGCATATGTTCAACACAACATGGCTCAACGTGGTGGAACTCAAAAATTATTCTATATCGGCCCAATGTTCAGGGCTGAACGTCCTCAAAAAGGAAGACAACGTCAGTTTCACCAATTTGGAGTAGAAATTATAGGGAGTGGAAACCCGGTAGCTGATGTGGAATGTATCGCGTTTATGATGCGAATTTACGAGAGAATCGGAATCAAGAATTTCAACCTTAAGCTTAACTCGGTAGGCGATCCTGAGAGTAGAGATGCTTATAAAGCCGTATTAAAAGAATATCTTACTCCACATTTCGATCAACTAAGTGAATTATCTCAGAAGAGGTTGGAGAAGAATCCTATGAGAATTCTCGACTCTAAAGAACCTGAAGACCAGGAATTCATTAAGAATGCTCCTTTAATCAAAGATCATTTGAATGAAGAGTCGGCGGAACACTTTAAAAAGGTTTGTTCTTCACTTACAAGTCTGGGCATTGAATACACAATTGACCCACTGCTTGTTCGTGGGATGGATTATTACACTAAAACAGCTTTTGAGCTTACCAGTCCTGATCTTGGGTCGCAAGATGCGTTAGCTGGTGGTGGAAGATATGATTTACTCGTTGAAGAAATTGGTGGGCAACCTACACCTTCTGTTGGTTTTGCCGCTGGGATGGAACGACTTTTAATTGCTTGTGAAGAACTTGGAATTGAGTTAGCTGAGGATAAATCAGTAGATGTATTTATCGTCACATTAGGTGAAGCAGCCCGAGATTGGGCTTTAACTACTCTTCCAGTACTTAGAAAACATGGTATTTCATCTACTATGGATTACTTAGATCGATCGATGAGAGCGCAGATGAAAGATGCTAACAGAGAAAATGCTCGTTATGCTCTCATTGTTGGTGACAATGAATTAGAGACCAATACTTTTACTCTTAGGAATATGAAAGAAAGCGAAGAGTCTCAACTTACACTAGAACAGATTTTAGAGAAGCTCGCTTAGCTATAAGATTTACTACAGCCGTTCCTTTAATCCCTGAATGTCTTGTGGATACCCCAGTATTGAAAGTACATCTCCTGATTGTAGCTTCGTTTTACCCTTTGGAATAATCAGTTCCCCGTTTCGCTCAATAATTGTTACTAAGCATTCACCGGGTAAATCAATATCCATCAATACCTCTCCTATCCAGACTTCGGATGGGGAGTGCTCCTGTAATCGGACATGTACAAATCGTTCATCACTTAAGAGTACTTCTTTTAATTCATTCTCCGATCCTGCTCTTTTCCATCGTTCCAGGAATTCTTCTGCTTCAATTAATTCTGCCAAATGCCCAATTATTCTCATATGCAGTAAAGGGCGGTTTGCCGGAGAAACCAGGAATATTAATGCATGAGCTGTTTTGGTTTCCTTTCCTTCTGTGATGAGTATCCCTTCTTTCGACTGAACTGAAACCATTTCAGGAATTAAAGCTTCTTCCATTTGGACATATTTAAAAAATACACCTTCTTTGAGCTTTGTAAAGTTTTCATCAAGATCAAACAAATCTTCCATCAAAACCTGCTTATCCAGTTTTAATCTATTCGATAATGTAATTGTGGCTTTCATCAGCAGGCGCTCAAAATTAGACTGCGACCCTGGAACTTGTAGCATAATAGATCGCGCTATCACCTCTTCATAAGTCAACGAAGTATTAACATTTTTCTCGTTAATAATAGTCATCAACTCATGTTCAAGAGCTTCGTAACGAAGTTGGCCCAACCTGGCATGAATATGATAAATTGCTCCCTGGCGCTTAACTTTGCCATGTGCATAATAGAAGTACCAGCCAATACATAAAATAATCAGCGTTCCGGTTAACCCAACAGCTAACAATCCCATCTCCGCAACCAGCCAAAGAGAAATAATCATACCTGCTATTTGTACCCAGGGGTAAAATGGAGATTTATAGCCTGGCTTATATGCTTCAATCCTGCTTTCTCTCATCACGATTACAGACAGGTTCAATAAGCAAAAAAGAAGCAATTGAAATGCACTCGCAAGTTTGGCAAGAGACTCAACATCAAATAATAAAAGTACGCCCGCCATAAAAATTGTAGTAGCAATTACTGCAATATGTGGTGTATTAAACTTTCCGATTTTCCCGAAAATGGAATTTAGTAAACCATCTCTGCTCATAGCCAATGGATACCTGGATGCAGACATGATTCCAGCATTACCTGTAGAAGCAAAAGCTGCGATTGCTGCAATAACTATCAAAAGAACTCCACTTGAACCAGGAAGAAAGTCCAACATTACTCTTCCCGCATCAGCTACTGGTGTGAGGCTCGAAAAGAGATCATCAGCTGGTAAAACCTGCACCATTATATATACACCAACAACAAAAACTACGGAGGCCGTGAGTAGTGACAAAGTCATTCCTAAAGGAATTGCTCTATCCGGGTTCTGAACCTCTTCTGATATAC
>JAVKDP010000085.1:0-28181 GCA_040222185.1 Balneolaceae bacterium
TGGAAATCTTGTCCCCATTCTTATAGTGATCCACTATATGATTATAGAACATGCGCAGTTCATCATCTTCAAATAGCCGATCGTTGGTCAAAGAACAGATAAAAGTCACCATATCATTTCCATAGGTGATCATGAGGCGGATTAATTCCTTTTCGTAATGCGGTTTCTTCTTCGTAGGCTTTGGTGTTGAAGGAGCGATTTGCTCTGGCTCAAAATCCCCGGGAAATGAAAACTCATCAGGCACCGGAAACTCATCTCCAATCGGCGGCTGTTCATCAACAGGTAAGCCAGCATTCGTATTCAGATTCTGCTGCCGTTGTTCTCTGAACTTGTCGCGTTGTACCGCCCGGGCTGCTTCCTTTTTCTTGCCTGAAATCACACGTTCTAATTCCTCAAACAACTCACGATCAGTACCACGTCTGTATTTTTGTGTCTTTTGATGGAGATGCTGAACATATACCTGCCTTTGTATCGAATCTTTGATATTGGCAATAGCTTCAAGTACTTCTGAAATAACTTTACTCTGCTGCGCAGGAGTGTTTAGCCTTCCTTCTTCATCCGCTTTGAGAATCAGAAAATCCACGAAGTCTCCCGCTTCCTTATTCCGCAACTCTATGAATGATTCTTTACCAAACTGCTTTACAAATGAATCAGGATCTTCACCATCGGGCAGTTCCAGGAGTTGAACTTCCATCCCTTCAGCCAGAGCAATATTAATTCCGCGCTTCATTGCGTTTTGCCCCGCATTATCTGAATCATAAATCATCACTATCGTATCTCCATAGCGATGGAGAATTTTCATTTGTCCAGGTGTTAGTGCAGTACCAGAACTTGCAACTACATTGCTGATCCCATGATCGTTTAAGGTGATTACATCAGTATAACCTTCAACAAGAATGACTTCTTTGTTCTTACGAATCTCGTTTTTTGCAAAATTTACACCATACACTACTTCGCTCTTGTTATACACCTTGGTTTGAGCAGAATTGATGTATTTAGCAGTTTTCTCATTCCCAAGTACCCTTCCTGCAAAACCAATTACTTTATTGGTGGGACTAAAAATTGGGAACATCAGCCTTCCGCGAAAAGTATCGTAAAATCCTTCTCCTCTGTTGCTTGGCTTGATGAGATCGGCTTCTACTAAATACTGCTCGTCAATACCAGCGTTTTTTGCAGCTTTCCAAAGATCATCTCCTCCTGATGGAGAATAGCCCAAACCGAATCGCTTGATTACTTCAAGATTGTATCCTCTTTTTTCCAGGTAAGCCATTGCCTTATCAGCATCAGGATTCTCAATCAGGTTTCTGTAGAAATATACCCCTGCAAACTTAAGGGCATGATAAATTCCTTCTTTAAGCTGGTACCCTTCTCCTCGTTCTTCTGAAGTGTCTTCTTCTGGAATAAACACACCATACCGATCGGCTAGTTGCCTGATTGCTTCCGTAAATCCAATTCCATCCTGGTCCATTACAAATTTGAATACATCACCGGATTCACCGCATCCAAAGCATTTAAAAATGCCCAAACGGGGAGTTACATGGAATGAAGGGGATTTCTCATTATGATATGGACATAACCCTGTAAAACCACTGCCAGAACGCTTTAGCTTCACATAGTCTGACACTACTTCAACAATATCTGCAGCGTCCCTTACTTCTTCTTTTTTTGCATCCGAAATCATGCTTCAATTATAACGAATTGATTTGTGAAATAAATGAATCTTCCCTTCTCACCCAGGAATTTATCATTTTCGATGTTTTAAATGTTCAAGCCTTTTTAAAACCTGATAATTGAACATTTTTATGGCTTTCGCCTTTAGCTACTTTGTATCATAGCCCGTATATTCCCGCCTTCAAAAATTAAGAATTCTAAAATACAAACGATGAGTGTATTAGTTGGAAAAGATACCCGCCTTATAGTTCAGGGCTTTACTGGTAGCGAAGGTAGTTTTCATGCCGGGCAAATGATCGAATACGGCACAAATGTAGTTGGTGGTGTAACTCCTGGAAAAGGTGGACAAACCCATTTAGACCGACCTGTTTTTAACACTGTTGCAGATTCTGTTGAGCATGAAGGAGCTAATACCTCTGTGATTTTTGTGCCACCCGCTTTTGCGGCTGATGCAATTTCTGAAGCAGCTTTTGCTGGTATTAAAGTAATTATCTGTATTACTGAAGGTATCCCCGTTAAGGATATGATTGTTGCAAAACAGATTGTGAAAAGTCATGGTGCCACTCTTGTCGGACCTAACTGCCCGGGTGTTATTACTCCCGGTGAAGCTAAAATTGGTATTATGCCAGGTAATATTTTCACTCCTGGGACTGTAGGCCTTATTTCTCGATCCGGTACACTTACGTATGAAGCTGTAGATCAGCTTACAAAAATCGGTTTTGGACAAAGTACTGCTATTGGTATTGGTGGTGATCCTGTAATCGGAACAACTCACCTTGATGCTGTTAAGCTTTTCCAGGAAGATCCAGATACTGAGTCTATTGTTCTTATTGGTGAAATTGGTGGTTCAGCTGAAGAAGAAGCTGCCGCATATATCAAGGATCATGTTAACAAGCCTGTTGTTGCCTTTATTGCAGGTTCTACAGCGCCTCCGGGCCGCCGTATGGGGCATGCAGGAGCAATTATCTCTGGCGGTAAAGGAACTGCGCAAGAGAAAAAGAAAGCTCTTGCTGAAGCTGGCATCACAGTTGTGGAAAGCCCTGCTGACATTGGAATTACACTGAAAGGGATTCTCTAAGTACCCACCCTTTTTGTTTTGATCACGAGCCTTCTTCTGCTAACAGAAGAAGGCTTTTTTTTGCTAATGCAGATTATGTATTATCGGGCTGATATATTTTCATCAGCATAACCAACCATACTGCATTGAGAACCTTAAAAATTGCTTCCCTCCTAGTACTGGGCATTTCTATTTCCTGTACATCCTCCAAAAAAGACTATTCCAAATGGGAGGAATATTTAGGAGGTCCTGAAAGAAATCAATATTCAACCTTAAGCCAGTTTACTCTTGATAATGTAACCGAGCTTAAAGTAGCCTGGAGTTACTCAGCTCCTGATAGTGGGCAGATGCAGATGAATCCCATTATCGTGGATGGAATTCTTTATGGAGTAACTACTACTGTGCAGGCTTTCGCATTAAATGCCGAGACCGGAGAAGAGATATGGAGGTTTGGAGACCCTATTAAAGTGTGGCATAGCACCAGCAGAGGTGTAGCCTATTGGGAAGATGGAGATGATAAAAGAATCTTCCATTCTATTGGCCCAAATCTTTACGCAATAGATGCATTAACCGGAGAACCGATTACTACTTTTGGTGATAATGGAAAAATTGATCTCCATACCGGGCTTCCCGAAAATTCACAGGATAAGTTTATTGTCTCCAATACACCCGGAACCATATTTGAAAACCTGATCTATATGCCCATGCGTTTGGATGAAGGTGCTACAGCTTCTGCTGGCTGGCTTAGAGCCTTTGACACCCGAACAGGTGAATTGGTATGGACTTTCCACAACATCCCTTTACCGGGAGAATTTGGCTATGATACCTGGGAAGACAAAGATGCGTACAAAAACACTACGGTTGGCGCAGCTAACAACTGGGCAGGAATGACGGTAGATGTTGATGAAGCAATATTATATGTGCCAACAGGTTCTGCAGCACCTGATTTCTGGGGTGGTGATCGGTTAGGAGCCAATCTGTTTGCCAATACATTGTTAGCATTGAATGCCAGAACAGGAGAACGGATATGGCACTTTCAATTTGTACATCATGATTTGCTTGACCGCGACCTTCCTGCTCCTCCTAATTTGATTACAGTAGAACGACATGGGAAAAAGATTAAAGCCCTTTCTCAAACTACCAAACAGGGATATGTTTACGTTTTTGATCGCTATACAGGAGAACCCTTATTTGATATTGAAGAAGTTCCAACTCCACCTTCTACTTTGATAGGTGAAAAAGCCTGGGAGACACAACCTATTCCGGTTCTTCCTAAACCTTTTGCGCGGTTATCCAGCGAGTTAAAGGAGGATGATATCAGCCCCTATGCTCCAAATCGGGAAGAAGTTTTAGAGTTATTCAGAAAATCAGATAAAAGAGATTATGCTCCGCCTTCACTGGACCCAGTGTTGTTATTCCCGGGTTACGATGGCGCTGCTGAATGGGGAGGCGCTGCCGCTGATCCTGACGAAGGCATTATCTATCTCAATTCAAATGAAATGGCATGGATTATTCAGATGGAGGAAGTTGAACAAAAATTCAAACCTCGCCCTCTTGGTGTAAGTGCCTACCAAAACAGTTGCGCTACCTGTCATGGAATTGACAAAAAAGGAAATACCCAAAGTGGATATCCTGATCTGACTGATATTTCATCAAGAACTTCAAAAGGGGAGTTACTTTCTTTAATAGAAACCGGAAAAGGAATGATGCCGGGATTTACTCAACTCCCTGATGAACAGAGAGAAGCCATTGTAAGCTATCTGTTTAACGAAAGTACCAGGATGTCTACCCCTTCTGACTTTGGAGATGATGTACCAAGATATCAGCATATGGGATATAACAAGTTTCTTGATAGCAATGGCCTTCCGGCTATTTCACCTCCCTGGGGAACTATGAGCGCCATTGATCTGAATTCCGGAGAATTCATCTGGCAGGTTGTACTCGGAGAAACCGACTCTTTAAAAGCTTTGGGTTATCCTCAAACAGGAACTGAAAGCTATGGTGGGCCTGTAGTAACTGAAAACGGACTTCTGTTTATCGGGGGTACAAAAGACGGCTATTTCAGGGCATATAACAAATGGACCGGAGAATTACTCTGGGAGTACAAACTTCCGGCTGCTGCATTTGCTACTCCTGCTATGTACGAGTTAAATGGAAAACAATACATTGTAATAGCCTGTGGTGGTGAAAAACTGGGAACCAAGCCTGGTAACCAAATCATAGCTTTCGCTCTCGAATAGAAGATTTCATAGATAAACTCCACCTTCAAACCTCAATCTCTCTCTAACTACTTCACATGATTATTTTTGCAGCTGTTTTATCAGGAATCGCCTTACTTCTTATTCTGATTTTGTACTTCCGCTTACAGGCATTTATCGCTCTTTTGATTTCGAGTATTTTTGTTGGACTTGTTGCAGGGCTTGATGCAGAACAGGTAATCGCTACTGTAATTGAAGGTATGGGAAGTACATTGGGCTATGTGGCAACAGTTATTGGGCTAGGTGTGATATTTGGTTCTATTCTGGAGCACTCTGGTGGGGCAAGTGTAATAGCCAAAACTCTTGTTAATAAATTCGGAATCAAAAACTCACCTGTTGCAATGGTTATTTCCGGGTTTATCGTCGCTATTCCGATTTTTTTTGAAGTTGCCTTTATTATCCTGGTGCCCATTATATATGCTATCCAAAAGCAGACGAAGAAATCATTATTACTTTATGCTATTCCACTACTTGCTGGTCTAGCTGTTACACACGCTTTCATCCCTCCCACACCAGGACCTATTGCTGTAGCTAGTATTATCGGAGCTGACCTGGGCTGGGTAATCCTGATTGGGTCTATTGTTGGCTTCCCAACTGCTATCGTAAGTGGGCTTTTCTTTGGAAGATATATTTCGAATAAAATGCATATTGAATCCCCTGAAGAATTTTCGAAAGCACTGGATGAACAACATGCTGATTTACCAGGAGTGTGGCCTGTATTAACGATCATTGGAATTCCCATTTTCCTGATACTTCTAAATACTACACTTGGCAGCAGTGATTATCTATTATCAGCCATTCCCGAATCAATTCAGGCAGGAATAAAGTTATTCGGACACCCAATCCCCGCTTTGATTATTGCCAACCTTCTCGCCTGGTATTTTATGGGTTTAAAAAGAGGTTTTACCAAACAACAGCTTTCTGAAATCACAACTAAATCTATGATGCCAGCAGGCGCTGTTATTCTTTTAACGGGTGCAGGCGGAGTTTTTAAGCAGGTTCTTGTTAATACAGGCGCCGGTACAATGTTAGCCGAAACTATGGCCGAATATGGAATTCCAATTCTACTCCTAGCTTTTCTTGCTGCTGTAGCGGTCAGAATTCTTCAGGGTTCAGCAACAGTTGCAATGATCACTGCGGCCGGACTTGTTTCCCCTCTTATTGTGGGTATTGAAATGGGTAACCTGGAACTGGCCACGCTAGTGATTGCTATCGCCGCGGGAGCTTCGATTATGAGTCATGTAAACGACAGCGGATTCTGGCTGGTGAGCCAGTATTTAGGCCTTACAGAGAAAGAAACCTTCAAAAGCTGGACTGCGATGACAACCATATTATCGCTTACAGGTTTCATCACTGTTTCTCTCATTCATTTCATTTTTGTATAAAAAAAGCCTTTGATGAACTCAAAGGCTTTTTAAATAATTGGTTATCTGACTTATAGATTAAATTGTAGTTCCGTCAGGAATAGTAGTTCCTTTTTTCACTATTACGATTCCATCTCTAACATAATGATATTCGAAATCACCATCCTTCAGGTGATCTCCACCGGTAATTCTCACGTCATTACCGATGCTGACATTTTTGTCAATAATCGCATTACTGACAAAACATCTTTGCCCTATTCCCATAGCTGGCTTCGTAGGTGATGCGTTATCGATAAACTCTTTGCTTTGGAAGTAGTCGTTACCCATAATAATTGAACGCTCAACGGTAGTGCCTTTTCCTATCCTGGATCTAATCCCGATTACGGAACGTTCTATTCGGCTGGCTTCAATTATACATCCTTCCGCCATCAGGCAGAACTCTAGTGTTGTTCCCATCACTTTAGAACCAGGCAGTAAACGAGGTCTTGTATAGATGTAGCTATCATTATCGTACAGGTTAAACTCCGGCACTGTATCTGCAAGCTCAAGGTTTGCATCAAAAAATGACTTAATAGTTCCTATATCAGTCCAGTACCCACCAAACTCATAACTACTTACTTTTAACCCTTCGTTTAAAGCTTTAGGAATAATTTCTTTACCAAAATCAGTTGCATCAGGATTCTCTTTAAAAAGCTTCAACAAGGTTTTCCTGTTAAATACATAAATACCCATTGATGCCAGGTAGTGTTTGTTCTGGCTCAAATAAGGTTCCGGCACATTAGATTTCCATTTCTCTAACTCTTCGAGGCCGGGTTTTTCTACAAAGCTGTCAATTAACCCATCTGAATTGGTTTTCATAATACCAAAACCTGTGGCATCATTAGCCTCAACCGGGATAGTAGCAACTGTTAGCTGTGATTTATTCTTCTTATGCTTATCCAATAATTTCCTGTAATCCATCTGGTAGAGTTGATCACCGGAAAGTATGAGTACATGCTCATATTGATGATTTTCCATGTGGTGAATGGATTGGCGAACTGCATCAGCTGTTCCCTGGAACCAGCCTGAATTTTGAACGGTTTGTTCTGCAGCCAGGATATCTACAAAGCCATTACTAAATACATCAAAATTGTAGGTATTCTTAATATGGCGGTTCAATGATGCAGAATTGAATTGAGTAAGAACATATACTCTTCGAATATCTGAATTCATACAGTTCGAAATCGGAATATCTACTAACCTGTACTTCCCCCCAACCGGAACTGCAGGTTTGGATCTGTGATCGGTTAACGGAAAAAGTCTACTTCCCTGACCTCCACCTAGTATTACTGCAATAACGGAATCTTTCATATTTCTTCCTCGGGAGTTTTTGTGAGTTCGTTGTACATATTAATATAATCTTTTGCTGATTTATCCCATGAGAAATCCAGCCTTGCCATTCGGGCTACTACTTCCGAATGCTTCTTCTTATTTGAATATAGTTCTATAGCCCTGATCACTGCTTCTTCAGTTTCATGCAGGTTAAAACCGTTGAATTTAATCCCATAGCCCTTCGGCTCGGCTATGTCCACAATAGTGTCCTTTAAACCACCCACTGATCTTACAATTGGAATAGTACCGTATCTCATGGCATACATTTGGTTTAATCCGCATGGTTCTACTCTTGAGGGCATTAGTATAAAATCTGAACCAGCATAAATTTCATGAGCCAATTTTTCATTGTACTCGAGTGTAGCATCAAAGAAACCAACATGGTCGTTTTCCATACGAGCAAAAATTTCATGCAAGCTTGGGTCACCGGTTCCTAATAAAACAAAGTTTACTTCATGTTCACTTTGCATAAAAGATGATATCAGGTCTGGTAAAATATCTGCTCCTTTTTCCCTTACAAGCCTCCCAATAAATGAGACCGTAGGCAAGTCCGGGTTGAGTCCGAATTTCTCACAAAGCAATTCTTTGTTCTTCCTTTTTCCACTTTTTAGCGTTCTAAGTGTATACTTGATATCCAGTAATGGATCCGTTGCCGGGTTCCATACTTCACTATCCATCCCGTTCACAATACCACGTGATTTTCCTTTTTCTTGCAGAAATAGTAACTCAAGACCGTTGCTACTACTTCCCAACTCATCCATATAACTTTGAGAAACCGTTGAAATCTGCCAGGAACACTTCAATCCGGCTGCCAGAGAGTTCAAACGACCGTCCCAATCCAACAATCCCAGGTGTTCTAAGTCGAACTCAGGTAAAGCCCTGTATCGTTCTTTATCATGCTGTCCATGATATTCCGCATTGTGCACAGTAATTACAGTTGGTACTTCTGATAAAGCGGTATACCTGTTGCAGGCTTTTAACATAAACGGGATTAACCCGGTATGATGATCGTGACAATGAATTACATCCGGGTGCTCTTCCCTGTTCAAGATCCATTCAAGTGCTGCAATTTGATAACTAACAAAACGCTCAAACTCATCCCAATATCCTTTACCAGTCCATGGATCTATATAAACTCCCGGCCGATCGAACAATCCGGGGATATCTACCACGTACAATGGGAACCCGAGTGGATCGTCTTTAACCTTCTGAATTTCGAAGCCAAAATACTCTCCGCCAAGCCTGGCATCACTTTTCCATATCGTGTCATATTCCTGCGATTCTAACCAGTTCGTCTTATACTTAGGTAAGATTACTTCACAGGTTTCACCGAGTTTATTCAAGTATTTAGGAAGTGCTCCAACTACATCGCCTAACCCTCCTGCTTTTGCTGCAGGATAGCATTCCGCACTTAGATGAATAATATGCATTAGAAACTGAAACTCTATATTTTGTCGTTCGTAATTAGTGGCTTTTATGTAAGGGAAATAAGGAATCTTTGCCGTTCTTGCAAAGGTTAATATCAAAATCTCTCAAACTTTTATATTTACTTAATATTTATCAATAGAATACTATGGGCATAATCAATGTGGGGAACATTACCAAAGCATTTGGTAAGAATGTAGCCGTAAATGATGTGAGCTTTAGTGTTGAAAAAGGGCGAATTTTTGGGCTTCTGGGTCCAAACGGTGCAGGTAAAACCACCACCATTCGTATGATCAACAATATCCTCGCGCCAGATACTGGTTCAATAACAATTAATGGAGAAGAAGCGAGTCCGAATACTCAAAAGATGATAGGCTACATGCCTGAGGAACGAGGGCTTTATAAAAAGATGAAAGTTGGTGAGCAGCTTCTCTATTTAACTCAATTAAAAGGGGTCGAAACTAAAAAAGCCAAAAAAGCCATCGATTTCTGGCTTGATCGGTTCGAAGCTTCTGACTGGAAAAAGAAAGAGGTTAGCGAACTTTCAAAGGGAATGTCCCAGAAAATCCAGTTTATCGCTACCATCGCTCACGATCCTGACATCTATATCTTTGATGAGCCATTTAGTGGTTTAGATCCTATCAACAGTGAAACCCTGAAAGAAGTTATCATCGGCTTGAAAGAAGATGGCAAAACCATTCTTTTCTCTACTCACCGCATGGAGCAGGTTGAACAAATGTGTGATGATATTTGCTTGTTCAACAAAGGAAAAGCTGTATTACAAGGAAATCTCAGAGAAGTAAAATCTTCGTTTGGGGAGAACACTATTAACCTTGAATTTGATGGCGACGGATCATTTCTAGATAAACTTGAAGATGTACGGATTAATAACCGATCAACAAATTTTGCAGAAATTAGAGTATTAAACGGGCAGCCAATGCAGGATATATTAAAACTGGCAATGGACCATGCCGAGATTCATAAATTTGAACGTGTTGAACCTTCATTAAATGAGATTTTCATCTCTACAGTTGGCGAAGACAACCTTAAAGCACAGGAGATATAATTATGAATATGAGTAAAATTCTCCTGGTACTTAAACGTGAATACCTCACGAGAGTAAGAACGAAGTCGTTTATTATTTCTACACTCCTAACTCCCTTTGCTTTTATCGCATTCATTGCAATAATTGTAATTATCAATATTTCTGAAGGTGAAGTAGAAAAGAAAATCGGGATTATCGATAATACGAATTCACTCTATGAGCGACTGGTCGAAAAAAATGAAAGCCGATATTATGATGTCAGCGATGTGCCTTTAGATACCCTTAGGTCACAAGTACTAAGTGGTGAAGTTGATGGATATATCATTCTTGAAGAAGCCTTTATTGATAGTTCAGCCAGTTCTACGCTGGTACATGGTGGCAGTGGTGGACTACTGCTCATTGAATCGGTTGAAGATGAACTAAGAGATGTTGTAAGAGAAGAACGCCTTGAACGAAAAGAGGTATCAGAAGATATTATCGCTATTTTCAATTCCTGGCCAAACCTTGATGCTGTAAAGCTTACAGAAGAGGGTGAAACGGAAGATAACACCGTATTCGCAGCTATACTCGGTTTCGTACTCGGTCTCTTCATCTTTATGGGTATCTTTATTTATGGCGCCATCCTTATGAGGAGTGTTATTGAAGAGAAGACTAATCGAATTGTTGAGGTTATTGCTTCTTCTATCAAACCTTTGGAATTGATGATTGGCAAGCTTTTGGGTGTAACATTGCTTGCGGTTACGCAGTTTGCAGTCTGGATTGGGTCATATGTTGGTCTTTCAGTTGTGGCTGCACCTATTGCCGCTATGATTGTAGATATGCAAAAGCAAAGTATTCCAGAAGGTGCTGCTGAAGCGGCAGCGGCAAGTTTTGACCCTTCAAAGCTGGATCAATTTATCGTTGATCCAACGATATTCATTTACTTCTTCATATTCTTCTTTTTAGGATTCCTTATTTACAGCGCTATTTTTGCAGCGATTGGATCGGCGGTAGACTCAGAGCAAGATACGCAACAGTTTATGCTACCTGTAATGATCCCCGTATTTATTGCTTACTTCTTAAATACAAAAGTAATGCAGGACCCGGATTCAAGTGTTGCCGTGTTTGCATCCTTGTTCCCGCTAACGTCCCCTATCAATATGATTACAAGGATTGCAGCTACGGATGTTCCTTTCTGGCAAATAGGAATCTCGACGATTCTAATGGCAGCTACCTTTGCTGGTATTATGATGCTAGCCGCAAAGATTTACCGTGTTGGTATTTTGATGTATGGGAAGAAGCCTTCTTATAAAGAGATTGTTAAATGGGTTAGGCAAGGATAGTCCATTTAACTCGTTCAGAATATTTAAGCCAATTTCTTTTTAGGGAATTGGCTTTTTTTTTATTCAGCCAGCTCTTCTTTCATATCATTCAACCTCATCAAAATACGAGCGTCAAATTCATCCTGGCTCAGATTTCTGATCATTATAAGAGCGTCACTTGCGCTAAACAGGTCTATTGCATCTAAAACCAGTATTCGAATTCGTGGATCCCTGTCTTTACTCAGCTCATCCATTCTGCTTCTCCATGTATCCTGGTTCCGGTCATGTTTTAAAAGAAACTCGATCACTTCCCTGCGGGTATTGGAAGAGAATTTATTATCCAGGAATAACTCTGCGATTGGAAATACAGAGTTACTGGTATCTGATTCGACTGCGTATTCCAGTACTTTCATCACCTTTAAACCAGTAGTATCAGAACGTTCCAGCCTTCTCGCCAACGATACCTGTTCTTCTCCCCCTGTAATTGAGGCATATACTTCTAATGCCGTATCAAAGATTTCTTCAGAATCCGCCCTGATCACTTTATTTCTAAGCGCATTCTTTACCATATCGTTTTCAGGATAGTTGGCTAAAGCTTCAATTGAAGATTTTTGGACATCAGCATCAGGACTGTTTAAACCGTTGATAAATCTCTCTTCTGTTCCGGTAGCTCCAACAGTAATTGCAGCCATGGTACTTAACAATTCGGCTTTCACTGATTCATCCACTTCCACACCCATAGCGTCGTTCAATGCCAGCTGCAAGTCAGGGTTATCAGAATGATCTGCTAACAGTTTTGCTGCTTCTCTTCTATCCTGGGCATTTAAACTTCTCAATTGATTTAACAAGAAGAACAGTGGTTTTTTCTCTATAAGCTCTACTTCATCATTGTCGACAACGCTAAGAGTCACAAACTCTACACTATTGAATAGTTGAACATTTAATGTGTCAACTGCTCCTGTAAAATCAAGAGAGGTTGTGGTAGTATCGTCAAATCCATAAGCCTTTAGTTCTATTGTAACCAGTTCGTCAATACCATATTCGATTTCAGTAAAAACCAGGTCCAGGTTCGCATCAAACTCATCGAAAACATATTCCACCTGGTATTTTGATTTAAATTCCTCAAGCTCGAGAAGTGACTCTCTGCTAAAATCGTAGTATTCAATTACTGGTGGAGTAAACCATGGCAAACCTGTTTCATTGTACCATGATTCAGCGTAGTCATCATATTCTACTATACCCTTAAACCTTTTTGTAAGATCTGGAAGCGAATTCCTTGTCACAGTACGAAGAAGCTCATCTCCTTTTTGAAATGAAATCTGATGTCCATTCCATTGCATTATTGAGTGTAAAGTATCAGGATTATTAATAATCGCAGGCTCATCGTTGATGGAGTAATGAAGAACGCTTCTTATAAAATCCATCTCGCCATTAAAGTTGTGATATTGCTCTGTTTTTTGATATTCACCAAACCACTGGGCGTATATTCCCCGCTTTAGCTGAGCAGAAAGTGATCCTAAGTTTTCGTAAAGAAATACGATACCCGAACCATGTGTTCTCTCTTCCCAGTAGTTATCAGGCAACACCACTATGTTTAACCCTTCCCATGGATACTCAAACGAAAGTGCACTCTCTATATCTTTCTTCAGGATTGAAGCTTCCCGAACGAGTTCAATCTGTTCTTCTTCACCAAACTTTTGTTCTGAAGTGAATAACCTCACTTTGGTTAATCCTGATGTGATTTCAGAAATAACAAAATCACCGGTGGCAAACCCGAGACTTGTCACCGAAACCGGAGTATTCGATTGCCAATGCACTTTCTTTTTGGTTTCAGAGTAAGCTTCCGTACCAACCAATTCCCCGTTGAATAGAACTTCGGTCTCATTAGGAATTACAAAGTATGCATCAAAAGTGAGTTCAACTCTTGGATGATCAAATACAGGAAGCCAGTGATGATGTGCCAATGGGTTCTTTGAAGACCAAAAATTCGACTCGTTATCCTGGTACAACCCAAAGTTGGAATTGGATTGCCAGGTAATGGTTACATCGAAATTTTCACCCGTTTCTGCTGTATCCGGTAATTCAATCCACAAAGAATCGTCATGAACTCTGAAGTCAGTTTCTGAATCTCCAATAATAACATCTTCTATAGCCATATCACTGGTATTCAGTAATAAAGAAGTTAACCCTTCAATCTTTGGAGAAACTGTGTATGTAGCTACACCGCTCACCAGGGCTTTGTCTGCCTCTAATGAAAGAGTAAACTCTACATGTTCAAAGTTATAGGGCTGATACGGATGTGAAGTGTAATCATAGGCAATATCATCACAGGTTTGAACTAATGCGATGAGAACTGAAAATATGCCTAAAGAATAATTAAAGAGCGTTTTGATCATTTATTTCTATGTGCTTCGAATATTGCTTTTACTTTTGGATAAAGTAGTTTATTGGTTGAAAATCCATTACCTGAATGTATTGTTTCTTCACCATTTGTGTCACTGAAAATTCCACCAGATTCTCTTAACACCGGAAGTAACGCAGCTGCATCCCAAATGTTGAGAATCGGATCGAACATAATTTCAGCCCTGCCGATTGCCACCATCATATGGCCATAAGCATCACCCCAGGTACGGTGTAGTCTTGTTTCTGCCATAAGTTCCTGAAATTGTGGTTCCATTCCACATTCCTGGAATCTTCTTATCTCGGTAACAAGGAAAGTAGAATCCTTTAATTCTTCTGTATCGCCTACCATACAAGGCTTACCATTGAACGTAGCACCAAGACCGATCCCTGCTGCGCACAGCTCATCAAGTGCCGGAGCATTAATAACACCTACTACAGGTTCGTTATCAATCATAATTCCAATAAGAGTGGTATAAAAAGGTATCCCATGAATAAATGATTTGGTACCATCTATAGGATCTAAAACCCACTGTATATTACTTTCTTCATTCGTTTTCCCGAATTCTTCCCCGATAATTCCGTGATCAGGATAGCGTTTCAGAATTTCTTCCCGGATAATTTGTTCTGTTTCCCGGTCAGCAATAGTAACAGGTGAATCGTCTTCTTTACTTATTACTTCGAAGTCTTTTTTGAAGTATTTTAAAGTATGTTTTCCACCAATGGTTGCAATTTCAATGGCAGCATCAAGCAGCTCTTGGATGTCAGTCATGTTATATTTTATTTTCGATGAATTTGTGAATGAGTTGAATTCAGATTAAACCCTATATGCTCCCAGGCAAAAAACTCTTTTTAATATCCTTATTTACACTTCTTTGTTTAAGTGAAAGTAGTTTTGCACAGAAAACGATGGAAGTCGAATCCTTAATTCTTGAGGGTAGTAAATTAAGGATTAATGGAACATCAAATGTGAATGATTTTGAATGTATTTATGATGATAGGTTTGAAACAGACACATTGAAACATATCGTTCAGGTTGAAGAAGCCATTGTTGTGCTAGATGGTGACCAGCTTAAACTTGAAATCGACTCTTTCGATTGCGGAAAAAGAGGGATTAACAGGGACTTCAGAAATACATTGAAGAGTAAAGTATACCCCAATATCCAAATCGAACTTGTTAAAGTGGTTGCCCAAAATGAAGTCCCATTTGAAGCTGAAATTATGGCTTCATTAGCCGGAGTAACAAATCGATACATTCTGGAACTTGTTAACCTTTCAATTGAAAATGAACAAACTCAATTTGAAGGAACCTTAACTTTAAAAATGAGCGATTTTAATCTCTCTCCACCAACCGCCTTATTTGGGCTAATAAAAGTAAGAGATGAGATTGATGTAAATTTCTTGCTTAAAATTAGGCAATAAAAAAGGGCAAGCCTTTCACAACCCACCCTTTTGGTTAATAGAGGTATCTTTAGAAAGCGATCACAGCTTCAAACACCACTCCATTAAATTCTGCGCCTTGAAATAGTGTGCCATTAAAGCCATCACCATCATAAGTTTGCTCTACATATTCAAACTTGGCAAGTACGTTATTTGTTAAGAACCAGCCTGCTCCGATATTAAATCGATCAATTTCGCTGGTTGAAGAGGCATCGGTTTGTTCCCCTGTTACTAAATTATATCTACCTCCTGCGTAGAAATTTTCATCTGCACCAAATCGATAGATAAGCTCTCCGCCTAATTGAGTGTATCCCCCTCCTATATCGTCATCACCATTATTTACAACTTCGAATACTCCGAAGAATTCTACTCCCTGATATTTCACGAATGGGTTTACCATGAATGCAGTTTGGTATGCATATCTTGGATTAAAACGACCGGAGAAATCACTATCGGTAATTACTTCATAGTAGCGGGAACCTGCACGGTCACCACCATAGATGTAATCTCTGGTTCCTTTATCGGTACTATTGTAGAAGGAACCTGTTAAGCGTAATCTTAGATCGTCATTTATTTGGCTGTCGTACCCTACTTTTCCAAATAAAACGAAACCATCATCACCAGGAGTTGGCTTCTGATTCAACCGACCATTAGTAGCACCTAATACACCAATAAAGCCTGAGTTTTGCACTGTTATTTCTGCAAAGGGCTCAGTAGTGAAAGCATCCATGATGTAGTTACCTACAAAAGGATTATGCAGTGCACGGGCATTATCAGATCTTCTGAAATGTGTATCACCATAATTGATCTCATCCATACCAACTTTAATCGTAACACTTTCCATCAATTCGGATAGAAAGTCTTCTTCAATGAAATCAAGTTTATCAACCTGCATGTAGCCACCTTTCACGTAAGCTTCAGTGTGGTGTCTTGAAGACAGATAGGTTCTCAGATGCATTCTTAAACCATCTTCTAACTGTACATCAAAGTTCAGGTTAGCGGTTGGTAAATTGAAGTTATTTGATAGTTCTGCAAGTGAATCTCCGGAGTTAGTTTGAGAAATTCCCTGGAATTGAAGAGCGAAATCGCCCCCCACTCTGATTTTCAAACCCTCATATTCAACCGTATTAATTTTTGAAGATTCAAATACATTTAACCCAGCTTTACCAGGATCAGTCAGAAATTGAATCTCTGTGGTCTGCTGGGCATTTACATTAGCTACGAAGAGAAACATCATCGTAGCTACACTTAGAATTTTGGCTAGAGTTTTCATAATCGGTCCATTATTTATTAAGGTTAGTTTTTTTGAAAACGGACGTTGAATTCTACTACTACTTCTTCACCTGTTTTCAGTGTGCCAAGCATGGCTGTTGGAGGTTTTATTCCGTAATCAGACATGTTGATTTGTTTTATTCCGGATGCTGTGAAGCTGCCGTCTGTACCAACCGAATAAGTACCGGTTAGGACAATTTCTTTGGTATAACCAGCTATTGTTAAATCTCCTTCAAGTACCAGGGAGTCACTCATAACCTCAACCACTTCTGTAAGTGTAAATGTGATCTTAGGATGCTTTTTTGAATCCAGTGCACCCCTGGTTTTATTATTCATTACCCGTTTGCCGCTGTCTACAGATTTCGAGAACGTGGAGAAAATGAGAGACGGGATACCTTTTAATGCATCTTCTTCAAATAGAAGTGTAGCTTCCCCTTCCATCTCTTCAAGCCTTAAGTCCCAATCGTGTACAGAAGAAGTTCCTGTGACTATAATGGAACTGTTTTCATTTACAACGGAATAGACAGATTGGGCTTTAATTGTGGAAGCAGTTAGTATTAGAATAAAACCCAGATAAAATACCTTCATAGCAAATACCTCTATTGATTAGGTTTGTCCCGGAGCGGGATACTACTTTGAAGATTGATCAATCTTATTTTGAATTCGTAAACAAGCTACTTACATAAAATGAAGAAACTATGAAGCCCAAAAAAATGAGTCCAATAATGACTTTAACTAAGGAATCTAAAGAAGAGACTATTTTTACTACAAGGGTTTGGTCATCCCGATTTTGAATAATGGAACAATCTTGTCTCTTGTTGTGTAAATAGTTTTCATGTCATTTGTTATAACTAAAAGAGAGGAATCTAAAGAAGAACCTTTAAATGGACCATCCTGAACAATGAATTTTAATCCTATTTTTGGTGTATAGAAGGTTTTATCTGATGAAATTGAAAAGTAATTATTAAATCCTTCTACATTTGTTAAGGCGCTACTAATATTCAGGCCACCATAAAAACTAATTAGTTCAGGTTTAATTGAATGTTCAAAAACTAAAGAAAAAGTACCAACACCTACCACAGTTTCTTTCTGTCCAGAATCATCAGCCGAATTAAGCTTTTTGGACCCTAACGAAGCTGCGATATTGAAAAAAGTAGCCTCACTGAGACCATGAATCCAGGAAATGTTAATACCTGAGGAGCTTAATTCCGGTAGAAAAACTTTAATACTATTATTGTTTAATACCGAATCTGATTGATCTTCGATAAAAGAAAGATCTACGCTAATTGCATTCTTCTCATCAAGTTTAAAAAAACTGTTTAGCAAGACTTTTGGGGTAAAGTCTAAATCAGCGGTTGAGTTAACAAGATTTGCAGTAAAACCATATTTAGATGAGCCGATAGCTCCTAAACCTTTTTTTGTTGAATCTACTTTAAATAAAGAAGATTCAAGACCTTTTTGAGCAAAAACCAAGTACGGAAACAGGACAAAAGAGAATACAAGTAAATACTTTTTCATAGCGATAAGAGATGATTTATTAGAAATATAGTTTTATACATAAAACAAAAATTTAAAGTTTAAAACAAGCAAACTCTTTATAAATATATAATTAAACCTAACTAATACTAAAGTAGGTAGGTGATTTTCAAACAGTGATACTTTATAAAAGCCAAAAGGACTCACCCATATTCATTTTCTCTATCATTTTAGTTCCATCTCTTCCTATTTTCAGGTTTTACAGAATACATAAGATTTAAGGATTGATGACAAACACGGTTATTGCGCAAAGAATTTCTACTCAATTAAATATATCAACCAAGCAGATTAACACTGTTGCTGGTTTCCTGGATGAAGGGGCTACCATCCCTTTTTTGGCACGATATAGGCAAGAAGCTACAGGTGGATTAGATGAGGAAAAACTTAGAGAAGTCAGGGATGCACTGGAATTCCAAAAAGCTCTTGAAACAAGAAAAGAAGCTATTCTTAAAATCATCCGTGAACAAGAGAAACTTACTCCTGAACTGGAAGCTCAGATTTTGGCGTGTACTGAAATGAGCACACTTGAAGATTTATACCTTCCATATAAACAAAAACGGAAAACCCGGGGTGATAAAGCTAAAGAGAAAGGATTGGAACCCCTTGCTAATATGATTTGGGACCAGGAGATAAATCATGGAAACCCCGATGACTATGCTGCGAAATTTATAAACGAGGAAAAGGAAGTCAATACTCTTGAAGATGCCTGGAAAGGAGCTTGTGATATTGTAGCAGAATGGATAAATGAACATTTAGAAGTTCGGGAACGCCTTAGAGATACTTTCTTAAACCACTCAACCATCTCCACAAAGAAAAACCCAACGGTAAAAGAACGCACAAACTTTGAAGATTACTACGATTTTTCCACTAAGGTAGATCGATTAAAGCCACACCAGATCCTGGCATTAAATCGCGGAGAAAAAGAAAATATAATATTCGTAAAAACAGAAGTCTGGGAAGAACGAACCCTTGAAGCAATTGATGATATCGTAATTAAGAATGGCATGAGCATTTTCACTGTGAATCTGCAGGATGCCGTTGAAGAGGCTTTTAAGAGGTTGCTCTCCCCTTCTTTAGAACGGGAGTTACGAAATGCACTAACTGATAGAGCCGACCAGCATGCCATTGAGACTTTTGCCACGAACCTTGGAAATTTATTAATGCAACCACCCTTTCAGCATAAAGTAATCATGGGTATCGATCCTGCTTTTCGAACGGGCTGTAAAGTTGCCATTGTTGATGAAACTGGTAAATATTTTGAAGGAACAACAATTTACCCTACTCCTCCACGAAATCAGGTTGAACAATCAGAGAAAGTTATCGCTTCACTAATTGATAAATACAAGGTGAATCTTATTGCGATTGGAAATGGCACCGCCAGTAGGGAAACAGAACAATTTGTAGCAAAATTCATACAGAAAAGGCAAAAAACCAGGAAAAACGAAGAGCTAAACTACCTGATTGTAAATGAAGCGGGTGCTTCTGTGTATTCAGCATCCAAAATTGCCAGAGACGAATTCCCTGGTTTAGATGCGGCTCAAAGAGGAAACATATCTATTGCCAGAAGAGTACTTGATCCGTTAGCTGAGCTGGTAAAAATTGACCCAAAATCCATTGGGGTCGGGTTATATCAGCATGATGTAAATCAGACACAACTCGCAACCAAACTAGATGATGTAGTAGAAAGCTGCGTAAACGAGGTTGGTGTAAACCTGAACACCGCAAGCGCCCCTCTTTTGTCTCATATCTCCGGTTTAAGTAAGAAAGTGGCCGAAAACATTATCAAGTACCGCGAAGATAAAGGTGCATTTATAAACCGGAATCAGATAAAAGAAATTGAAGGGGTTGGTGATTTTCGTTTCCAGCAGGCCGCCGGCTTTATGCGTATTCCTGAAGCAAAGAACCCTTTAGATAATACAGCTATTCATCCTGAGAGTTATGAAGCTACAGAGAAGCTTTGCAATCTCTTTGGAATCGACATCGAAAGTTTATCTTCGCAAAAATCAGTCATAGAATCCAAACTGGGGAACATCAATACCCGCCAGGTTGCTGAACAGATAGGTATTGGAGAACCTACACTTCAGCTCATTATTGAAAACCTGATGAAACCCGGACGTGATCCCAGGGAAGAGCTTCAAAAACCTCTCCTCAGAACCGATGTCATGAATATGGAAGACCTTAAAGAAGGTCAAAAACTGGAAGGAACTGTAAGAAATGTAGTTGATTTTGGAGCCTTCGTTGACCTTGGTGTTAAACAAGATGGGCTGTTACATATTTCAAATATGTCGAAAGATAAACGTCGTATTGAAAACCCTCACGATGTGCTAGGTGTTGGGGATATTATAAAAGTTGAGATTATTACACTTGATTTAGAAAGGGGCAGGATTGGGTTGAAGTTGGGGTGAAACCGAATACTTTGAACTTTTATACCTAAATCTTATTCTCATCTGACTATGAAGAAAATTACTCCTTACAAAACTGAAAGAAATGCTCTTGCTGCCCTCGATAATGGTGGTCGGTTTTATAACCTGATTACCAAAGCCGATGATGGAAAAATCTCAACAGCAGAATTAAGTAAAGCCGCAGGTGTATTTTCGGGTAAGCAGCAGATGGTGCTATTCCTGGAAATGTCTCTTTCAGCGCTATCACCAGACTCCAGGAAACAAATTCTTTCAAGTGTTTCGGAAGATATTAAAGAAGCTATTTATAAGTACCCTACCCAGCATCTCCTTCCTTCTGAAGCTAAAGAAAATGGTGTCCTCTCACATAATGCCATCGTTACAGGCGTTCCAAAAAGAATTGATTCTACAGATAAGTTTACTGGTTTTATCATGATCCCGATGATCACTGGGAAAGTCACCACATTTGTAATGATACCCATTATAGAACAATATGATATCTATGAATTAAGAGATGAAGCTTCATCAAAAGAGTTCCTGATCGCTCATAGCAAAAGCTCTAATAAACTGCCTGAAACAAGAGTAAAATGTGCCGGGATACTAAAGGAGCTTAAGTCTGAAGACAAAGAAGATTCTAAAGCTTCTATCTTCCTGGAAACGATTTACTATTCTGTTATATAACCTCAAAAGTCATCCTCAAATGAGTCAAAAAAATAGTTTTCCCTGCCCTGAATGTAATGCTGCGGTTGAAATAGCTATTGAAGATTTACTTCACGGTAAAAGTATAGCGTGTCCGAGTTGTTCTGTAAGCTTTAAAATCGGAACGGACGAATCTAAGAATGCCCTGGATGCTATCCAAAAGCTTAGAAATAAGTTAGATTTATGATTACCTGCTACGTCAATTATATTATTGATCCATACAAACTTGCTGAGTTTGAAATCTATGCAAAGAAATGGATTCCACTTGTTAACAAATTTGGTGGTACGCATCATGGTTACTTTCTCCCCCATGAAGGTCCTAATAACATTGCAGTAACCTTATTCAGTTTTCCTTCACTCGCAGAATATGAGAAATACAGAACTGATAGCATGAAGGATGCAGACTGTATTGAAGCTTATGAATATGCTGAGAGAAACAGATGTATAATCAGTTATGAGCGATCTTTCATGAGGCCAGTTTTTGAATGAGGGGGTACAACTCAATAATATTCTTATCTATTCTTTGCATTTTTTCTTTCACATGTAAAGAGAACCCTGCTGAGCAAGAAACTTTCAATCCAGATTTCATAGTTCCTTCTATTACACCTACAGGAAATGAAAACTACCTGAATAATGACTCTGAAGTCATTTATGATCAGGAATCATTACACACTTTTGAATTACTGGTTCCGGAAGATGCACTTACTTTTCTGGATAACGACCCGGCTGCTGAAGAATACGTTGAAGGTATGCTAATCTTTAACGAAGATACACTTAGCCCGGTGGGTATTCGATACAAAGGCTCAATAGGAGCTTTCGTTGGTTGCCTCTCAGGGCGTGACTTTTCAAATCCCTCTGGTCAAAAGACATGCACTAAGCTATCTATGAAAGTAAAAATAGACTGGGAAGGCAGAGACGAAAAATTTTATGGCTTGAAAAAGCTTCAGTTCCATTCTCAAAACAATGATCCATCCCAAATGCATGAACGTTTGGGTTATTGGCTTTTTCGGGAAATGGGAGTACCTGCTCCAAGATCAGTTCACGCACGGTTAATGATTAATAATGAATACAGTGGACTTTATGCACTTACTGAACAAATTGACAGCCGCTTTATAAAGCATAATTTTGATGATGATGACGGGAATTTATATAAAGAAGTTTGGCCTGTAGATATGATTGGCAATCCATTTCCGGCTCAGGTTTACCTCGATGCATTGAAGACAAATAAAAAAGATAACCCAGTTCCAACTATCATTAGAAATTTTGGCCAAAACATTTCTAATGCAAATGATACAGAGCTTCCAAATGTGATTGAACAGAACATGAATCTTGACCAGATACTTTCTCTAGTTGCGGTAGACCGATTAATCAGGAACGATGACGGACCATTTCATTGGTATTGCAACAGTGGGGTTTGCTCCAATCATAATTTTTACTGGTACGAAGAGCCTGGAAATGAAACTATGCATTTGATACCCTGGGACCTGGATAATGCTTTTCAGAACATTACCGGGGATTCTAACCCTGTTACACCTGTTCCCGACGCCTTTGGTGAAACAAGAAATGATTGTAAGCCATTTGGGTATGGTCCCTGGAATATCCAACAACGCTCTGCTACTTGTGATAAGATAATTGCGGGTTGGGCTGCATTTATGCCTGAATACCTGCAAAAAAGGACTCAACTCATCAACGGCCCCTTTTCTGAAGCGCGGATTAATGAAGTATTACAAGCCTGGACTCATCAAATTAGAGAAGCTACTCTCGAAGCCAGCAACATTCACAACGATGCAATTACTATATCGGAGTGGGAATTTTCACTGGATGAATTAAAATACCAGGTTGAGTTTGCAAGGAATAACTAGATAAAAATACTTCCAAAACACTTATTCATAGTATGTTCATAACTGAGTATCTTCACAACTTATCCTAAAAAAGAAGAATACATGGATCAGGCTCAGCAACTCGAAAAGGAACATCATTTCCAGGTTTATAAAAGATACCCGATAACAATTGACCGGGGACTTGGTACCAGGGTTTGGGATACTGATGGAAATGAATATCTGGATATACTAGCCGGGATTGCAGTAAATAACCTTGGGCATTGCCATCCCAATATTGTAGCTGCTATTCAGTCGCAAGCTGAAAAGTTACTGCACGTTTCCAATTTCTATTACACAGAGGTACAAAGTGAGTTTGTTCAGCGGTTGTCTCAATTATCAGGATTAGATCGTGTCTTCCTTTGTAATAGTGGTGTTGAAGCTATGGAAGGTTGTGTGAAACTAGCCCGAAAATGGGGACATGATCATGGAAAAACCGGGAATATTATTTCATTAGGTAAAGGATTTCACGGGCGCTCTGTTACTACTATTACTATGAGCTCGGAAAATTATCAAAAAGGTTTTGCCCCACTTCCACCTGGTTTTGAACAATCTCCGTTTAACGATTTTGAAGCTTTGGAAAAGGTAGTGGATGAAAATACCATAGCCATAGCATTTGAACTTATACAGGGAAATAGCGGAGTTCATATTGCTGACAAAGAGTTTGTCCAAAAAGTCCAAAAGCTATGTTCAGATCTCAACATTCTACTCATAATAGACGAAGTACAAACAGGAGTAGCAAGGACAGGCAAGTTCTGGGCATATGAACATTACGGTATCAAACCTGATATTGTAGCAGCTGCCAAAGCTTTAGCTGGTGGTATTCCGATTGGAGCAGTAATGGCAAAAGAAGAAGTAGCCTCTGCCCTGTCATTCGGAAATCATGGTACTACTTTTGGAGGAAATCCATTTGCGGCTGCTGTTGGCCTCGCAAATCTGAAAACCATCGAAGAAGATAATATTGTTCAACTGGCTCATGAAAAAGGCGAGTTCTTTATGAACCTCATTAGAGAGAAAACCCGTCATCTTGATACTGTTGTTGACGTTCGTGGTATGGGTCTAATGATAGGAGTTGAATTTTCTACCCCCGGGCGACCTGTTGTTGAAAAAATGTTTGAACACAAAGTACTTACGAATGCTGCAGGCGGGAATGTGCTAAGAATAGTCCCACCGCTTCTGATAACAAAGGAAGAAATGGAAACGGTTGTAGATGTAATGGTTAAATGTTTAGAGGGCAGCTCAACTTTCAAAGACTAATCCATGAATGTAACGATTCAGGAAATACAAGCTGAGGAAACTTATGACCTTCGCCATAGAGTGATGTGGCCAGATCATCCTGTAGATTTTATAAAGCTCCCTGAAGACGAAAATGGTGTTCACCTTGGATTGTTCGTCTCAGGAAAACTTGTTTCAATAATTTCATTGTTTGTAAATGGTAAAGACGCCCAATTCAGGAAGTTTGCCATAGAGATTTCTGAACAAGGCAAAGGCTACGGAAGTCAACTTCTCTCTCATCTACTCGAATATGCTCAATTATCAAATATTGAGAGAATCTGGTGTAACGCCAGGGTTGATAAAACTGCTTTTTATAAGAAATTCGGATTCATCGAAACGGATACGACTTATATAAAAGGTGGCATTGATTTTATAGTGCTGGAAAGGATAAGTAAATAACTGAGGCTGAAACTTAGTATTACTTTTCTCAATTAATTATAGATGTAACAGCTTCGAATAATTCTTCTTTATTTTTTGTTGATAGACCTTCAGTACTTATTAACCCAGTAAAAGCTTCTCTATTCTTATTTATAAAGTGGCCCCTATATGTAGCCATATCTGAGGCACTTATTTTTTGAATAATCTCATTCCCTACTTTTATCAGTTCCGGGCGAACAACTTCTTGAAGATCTTTAAATTCTGACGGGCTCTCCCCTGATGCTTCCCACTTAGCAAACCAATATTCCTGGATTTGCTTTGCAAGAGTAATTTGTAGTTCAAAAAACACTCTGGTTGTTAATGTATCTAATCCATTTTGAAGTGCACTTTCCTGGCTGGCCTGAATTACAACTACTTCCCTCGCTTTGTCTTCAATAGGGATTTTATTTTCCCATTTGTATGCTGCTACATCTTTCATGTAACTCAATCTTGTATTTATTGACAACGCTAACTCCTGAAGGTCTTTCTTATGCCCCGGGGACAATACTTCTTCATGAGCTGTGTAGCTTTTATTACAGAAACTTATCACAAATAACACGAATAGCCATGTCACTGAGCGATAAAGAAATTTCAGAAATTTTGAATACATAGATTATTGCTTCTCCCAGGATTTACTTAAAGATATTTGAAGTAATATTGAATAGCGATCGTATTATTTTTTGAGAAAATTTCTCACCGTATGATAAAATAAACCCTGTTTTTTGAAAAATTGCGCTAGCTTCAATCCGATTTTTCCCCGTTATTAAAAGTCGAATTACTCAAACTGATTGCCTAAATATATTTCCATTCTATGAAGCGACGTGAAGCCCTAAAATATGCTGCTACCGCAGTTATAGGAGCACCTTTCTTGAGCACTGTACTTTTTGGAAGTACTTCGATTCCAAGCTCAATTATTAAAGCTTATAAGCCTGTGTTCTTTTCCGATAAACAACTGCTATTAGTAAAATCGATTACAGATACTATACTACCTAAAACAGATAGTCCTTCTGCATCTGAAGTAGGAGTTCCTGAAAAAATTGATTCTATGATCCCGGTTATACATTCCAGGAATGAACAAGCAGATTTTATGGCAGCATTTAAAAGGCTTGAGTCTCAAATTGCTAATGAAGCTGGTGGAAAAGACTTTTCCGAGCTATCTGAAGAAGACCGTTTTGGAGTATTACAGATTATCAATAATTCTAACTCTTCTGAACTTGAAGCGGTTCGTTGGGTACTCTGGAACATTAAAAGTAAAACGGTAGACTATTATCGTAAGTCACGTGTAATTGCAACTGAATTTTTAAACTACCTCCCTGTTCCCGGATATTATGATCCTTGTGTTTCTTTAAGCGAACTTGGCGGAAAAGCATGGGCGATATGAACCTGAATATCAAATCAAAAAAAGAAAATACATACGATGCTATCGTAATTGGTTCTGGGATAAGTGGTGGGTATGCTGCTATGGAATTGTGTACCAAAGGGTATAAAACATTGGTACTGGAACGAGGCAGAATGGTAAAACATGGGGAATACCCCACAGCTAATAGTGAAGTTTGGGAATTACCTAATAACGGCGTTGTCAGTGCTGAAGAAAAAGCACTTCACTATTTTAAGCAGGACCGGCTTAATTGGTGGATACACGAAGACAATAAACACTGGATAAACAAAGACAGTGACTATTCTTATGATGAGGTTACACGTTTTGACTGGATTCGGGGACATCATGTTGGCGGGCGCTCCATTATGTGGGGACGGCACTGCTATCGTTGGAGTGATTTAGATTTTGAAGCTAATCTTAAAGACGGGCATGGAGTTGACTGGCCCATTCGGTATAAAGATATCGAACCCTGGTACGATTATGTAGAAACTTTTGTAGGAGTAGCAGGCCAGGCCGAAGGCTTGCCTCAGGTTCCCGATGGAAAGTTCCTTAAACCTTTTCCGCTGAACTGTGCTGAACAGCATATGCGCGAAAAGATCAATGAGAAATACCCAAAAAGAGTGCTAACTCCTGGTAGAGTTGCCAACCTCAGTGAGTATGATCCTGAAGTGCATAAAGGAACCCGCGGGCAATGCCAGGCCAGAGACCGATGCTGGAGAGGTTGTCATTATGGAGCTCCGTTCTGTAGCCTTTCTTCAACTCTTGCCGTTGCAGAAGAAACCGGAAACATGACGATTCGCCCTGACAGTATTGTTCATGAAATTATTTATGATGCTTCTACAGGAAAAGCCAGCGGGGTTAGGGTAAAAGATGCTAATACTGGTGAAGAACTCGTGTTTAACGCACGGATTATATTCTGTAATGCCAGTACCATTGGTACAACCGCGATTCTTTTAAATAGCCGTTCAGAGACTTTCCCGAACGGACTGGGTAACACAAGTGGTGAACTAGGTCATAATATGATGGATCATCATTATGGAATGGGAGCAAGCGGAAAAATCCCGGGCATGGAAGACGAATACTACTATGGGCGAAGGCCTGGCGGATTCTATGTTCCCCGATTCAGAAATATTGATGAAGAAACTAAAAGAACAGATTACCTGAGAGGGTTCGGGTACCAGGGTGGAGCGAGCAGAGGTGCTCAAACTCCGGGAGGAATGATTGGAGCAAAAGATAAAGACAAGATCTTCGAACCCGGTGATTGGTGGGTTTCCATTACCTGTTTTGGAGAAATGCTCCCCTATCATGAAAACAAGATGTATCTAAATCACGATAAACTGGATAAACATGGAATTCCTACCATAGTGTTTGATGCAAAACTCAGAGAAAATGAACAGAAGCTTAGAAAAGATGGCGTTCAATGCGCCGTTGAGATGTTAGAAGCAGCTGGCTGTGAAAACATTAGCTCATATAATGCAGAAACCGCCCCTGGAGCATGTATCCATGAAATGGGAACAGCCCGAATGGGGCATAGTGATCAAACCAGTGTATTGAACAAATACAACCAGGTACATAATGTTCCCAATGTATTTGTGACTGATGGCGCTTGTATGACAAGTTCCGGGACTCAGAACCCAAGTATCACTTATATGGCTTTAACTGCAAGGGCTGTCGATTATGCTGATAAGCAAATTAAAGCAGGTAAACTTTAATTAGACTTTCAGTTTTATCTATATAAAAAAAGCCTCAAAGTAACTTTGAGGCTTTTTTTGAATCTATCCTAGTGCTGATGGTACACTTTTGCAACAATCTTCCATTCGTCATCAAATCTTAGTAATGAAAGATAATCGGTATATACATGTTTCCCTTCATTATATAATTCCAGCTTAACAGCAGCTGAGTTTCCAGTTACATCTACAGAGGTAAACTGGTATTCCCATTTATTCTTAGAAGCATCAAAATCAGGATCTGATTTCTGTCTCTTTGTATTCTCGAT
>JAVKDP010000086.1:0-70855 GCA_040222185.1 Balneolaceae bacterium
ATTTAGCTGGCATACAATAAATTTTTGATTATATTCTCGGGTGGGTTACTAATGTTAATAAAATTGTTTGCAAAATTTTTTTAATAAATAAAAAAAGCGATGATATATTCGCTTTTTAAAGCTACTCAGTCAAATTAGTTAGAAATCGGAATCAGTAAGCCTGAATATTACAGGAAGTGTATGTTTCACTCGTACTGGTCTTCCTCGTTGTATACCTGGGGTAAATTTTACTTCTTTGACAGCTCTAAGGGCTTCTTCATCAGCGCCACCGCCAATACCTCTGACAATCATTGGGTTTTCAACGTTTCCATCTTCATCAACAATAAATGTAAGTATAACTCTCCCTTCAATACCCATCTTCTTAGCTTCTTCAGGATATTCTATTTTGCTTTGAAGTGATTGAAGACCGCCAATAAGTTTCGGCATTTCTTCGACTACGATGAATAAGTCATCTTTATCCGTACTGAGATCACTTTGTTCATATGTAGATAAGTAATCACTTAGAGATTCATCTGCAGATGTTATCCCATGAGAAAAACCTGAATACTTATTCGGGTAATGTTCTACCCAAACCTCTGCTTCCTGAACTGAAGATAATATATTGTTCTTCGAAGTAATCATCACCTTCAATTCATTTATAGTGAAGTCAACGGTGTTTCCAATTATTTTTCCTGACGGTACGCCACCTTCAAATTTTCTCGGCGCAATTTTAAAAACTCCAAAGTCTCCGGCATTTATAAAAAAAGCAGCAACACCAGTTGAAGACATCCCGGGGATCACGTCTTGCTCTAAACCGTTTATGGTCATAGTTGCATTATCAAGTCCTAAAGTTGCTGTTTCGAGCTCTTCAAGCTCTACATAACTTGAATGTTGCATATCCGAACAAGCTATTGGAATGGTTATAGCAATAATCATTACGGCCAGGAATAGCATGCTTCTCTTGAATGAGTTTTTGTGGAGTTTATGGTATTTCATAATTTCTATTCTTTGTTTTAAGGTTGATTTCTGGACGGCCATACTTATAGAAAAGCTACCGATACCTTTCTGAAGTGGTACTAATTCATATAACATTGAGGCGTAACTTTTAACTGAGATGCCTTTGGTACTTAATACTTCCTGATCACAAGAAATTTCCCGATATGTTTCGATTTCCTTTGATCCAAACCAGATAAGAGGATGGAACCAAAGAATTGATTGGATGGATGAAAGAAATAATTGTAGCAGGTAATCACCTCTCCGGATATGAACCATCTCATGCTGAATAGCCATCTGAACTTTCTTGGGATCATCCTTAATGGAGTTAGGCAAAACAATTATGGGCTGCTTCCATCCAAAAGTAAAAGGTACCAGGGGGTGATCGTGGTAAGAAAGTTTAATCCTCTTAGAATCAGTGTTTTCAAAAGCAGGTATATTCGTTAATTCTATTTTTGTTAATGATTTGTGGAGCTTTTTTAAATTGAAGTAGGTCCAAAACAAGCGAAAAAGCATTAAGACACTTATAAAAAGTAAAGCGGTTGTTATTGCTCCCAGTAGAAAATGCGGCTCAAACCAGTCTGGGGTAAAGCTGGTGGAGGTAACACTCGAGTTGAATGCTTGGGCAATCGGACTTTCTATAACAAAAAAGACAGGCTCAAAGCTTGAAGAAGTACTACTATTGCTAACCAGAAGTTGGATCAAAAAAGAAGAAACTAACCCAAACGGAATAGCTGCAATAATCGCTGTTCTGAGGTGGTAGTGATACAACGGGTTTAGATTTCTACTAACTTTTAGGCCTATAAACGCCAAAAGAGCTACAACTGTCCAAATAATCATCGGAAACCAAAGCGTATCCAATGAAACCATACCTATGTTTTGGAAAAATTCGTACAGAGCTTTCATTACTCCTCCATACCATCAATTAACTTCTTAATTTCTGCACGCTCTTCATCACTAAGGTTTTCATTCTTAACTAGTGTTTGGATCAGGGCGCTTGGGGAACCTTTAAAAACTTTATCAATTAGCTTGCCTACCAGGTTGAACTGCACATTCTCCTGTTTCTGAGCAGCGCTGTAAACATAGGTAACACCATCTTTGCGATACTTTAAAAAACCTTTGTCGTTTAGGTTCTTCATGATGGTCATTACCGTTGTATATGCAATTTTTCGCTCAGTCAGAATCTTTTCCTGAATATCTGCAACTGTAGCTTCTCCTAATTCCCATACATGATGCAAGATTTCCATTTCTGTTTCGCCAAGTGGGCTTAGTGATTTTTTCATAATATAAAACGATTTAATTAATACTAAGATAATAGTATTTAAGATTGATGCAAATTAGAACTTCAATTTTGCTCTTAAATCACGACTTGATTCGGTATTAATTGCATAAAAAGCGCCTCGCATTTTTATGCAGTATTACTGTTAAGATTCTAAAAGTACATTCTATCAAATCCAATAAATCGTGAGAAAATGAAAAAAGGGATACTAACTTCATTAATAGTCATATTCATTCCAGTAATTGGTTTGAGTCAGCCATTTAATTTTGATATCGGTTTTGCACATGGAACACCTAAAGGTGGATTTGGACAGGAATTAGACCGAAACTCTTACGGACTTGACGCCGCCTTTACATACCAGGTTCCAAGATCTCCAATTCATGTAGGGGTGGGTTTTGGGTACCAGAACTTTGGATGGCGCGAAAGAACAGAGATGTTTAGCAGAGATATACCTGAGGTTGATGTGAGGGTTAGAACAACAAACAATATGGTAACGCCTCATTTTTTAATGAGGATTGAACCTGACGCCGGAATTTTTAGTCCTTTTGTAGAAGGTACATTGGGTTTCAATTATTTATATACCGAAAGTTCAGTTATTGATGACTGGGATGAAGAAGAGATATCCAGCACTGTTAACTATGACTATACAACATCAAACTTCGGGATTGGTGGTGGAGTCAAAATCCGAATGTATGAAGGATTTGATGAGGACGGAGACTTTTTTGGAGTTTCACTAATACTTAAAGGAAAGTTTATGGTTGGTGGTGAAGCTCTCTATTTAAAAGAAGGGGGTTTAACTCCTCAGAACGGAGGATTGAATTATGACTTGAGCCGTTCAAGAACCGATTTAGCCACTTTCAATGTCGGTTTTGCTTTAAACTTTTAAGTAAGACAATCTAGTTATGGCCTCTTTTTGGAAAGGAAGGGGCTTTTTTATTTAAACATTTTTTGAATCAGCAGTTTTACATTTCAATAGGATATAGTAGTTTTCCAGCTTTATTCTAAATAGAGCATACGATAGAAACCTATATAAATATACTCAGCCTTCTTACCTATTTCGGGGCATTCAACGGATTTCTGTTAACGCTAATTTTTGCTACCTATCGGAAAGGAAATTATGAAGCGAACAAGTATTTTGTATTAATCTTATTTGTACTAACACTAAGGCTTACAGATATAAGTTTATTTATATCTGGTGAATTATGGCGAGCTCCTTTCTTAGCTGGACTTACTTATCCGCTACTTTTTCTTATTGGCCCTTCATTCTATTTATACACAAAAAAACTTTGGGATTCGGATTATAAGGTTACCTGGAAACACTTGGCGATGTTATTGCCCCTTGCCTGGGGAATATGGGACTCGTCTGGCTGGATTTTTTTCGATTTAAGTGAAAAAGCGGAGATACTTAAGAATATTGAGCCCTGGGCACAGCCTGAGATACCGCCAATTGCCTTTGTTAAGTTTGGATCTTTAATTATTCATACAGCAATCTACCTTGGTCTTGTTGTGAAGGATCTGAAGTCCTATCAAAATATGATCAAAGATAGTGTATCCAATAACAAGCAGGTCTTAAAACTCAGTTGGCTTAGAAAACTGACAAAGGGATTATTTATCTATGTAGTTGGCTTTTTCATTACAATGGTACTGTTGGCATCAACAAAACAGTATGGGTTATTGATTGACCGGGCATGGGTTGTGGTGCTTACTTTCTTTGTGCACACCGTAGGCTTCTTAGCTATTCAGCAATCTTATTTCTTTAGCAAGGAAGCAGATCGGGAAGATGAAAGTTCTTTCAAGGAAGAAAGCGGAGACAGTAAATATAAAAAGTCACCACTTGAGGAATCTGGTGCAGAGAAAATTTTCCTTGAGCTAAAGCGAGTGATGCAAGAAGAAAAGTTGTATTTAAATGCAGATTTGAAAGCTTCAGAAGTTGCTCAAAGCTTAGGTATTCCTTTATACCAGTTGTCCCATCTGCTTTCCCTGAAATCGGAATATAGTTTCTTTGATTTTGTAAATGAGTACAGGATTAATGAAGCCAAAAGCCTTCTTAAAGATCCCTCAAATGATCATCTAACAATTTTGGCTATTGGCTTTGAAGCAGGCTTCAACAATAAGTCATCTTTTAACAGGGCGTTTAAGAAGTTCACTGGTGAAACTCCTTCTTCATATAAGAAAGAAAGTATTCTCGTCTAGTTAGGGTTAGGAAGAGGTGTCTTACAAATGGCAGACACTATCGGCTTTGGTTAAAAACCTATTCTGAAGCTCACTCTAACTCAATCAAAGTCATATGTATAAAAAGATACTATTAACCCTGTTTATCATGGGGATGAGCCAGGTTTCAGCAAATGCTCAACTCGTAAAGACATTGGCAAATCTAAACCAGGGAACCATGGGAGATGGTATAACGGTAGCCGTTAATGGAGATATTTATTATTCCAGTGGGTTCGGTACAGCATTTAATAAGATTTATAGAATTACTCCGGACGGTGAGTTTTCAGTTTATAAGAGTAATATTTCTAATCCTGTTGGAATAATATCTGACTCACTTTTGAACCTCTATGTTCCAACTTACCAGGGAAATTCGATTCGAAAGATTGATACAGCAGGTGTAGTTACTGTTATAGCAAGTGGTTTAAACGGACCTGCGGGTATCGTTATCAATAAACAGAAAGAGATCTTCATTTCTGAATATGGTGCCGGAGGAAGTGGAACAGGAAACAGGATTATGAAAATAAATACGGATGGTTCACTAGAGACATTTGTAACAAACTCAGGATTTAGTGGATTGATCGGGTTAACAATTGACGAGGAAGGAAACCTGTATACTACGAGCTGGAACAAGGGAAATATTTATAAAGTAACACCAGAAAAGGAGGTTTCCTTATTAGCTTCGATCGGTGGAAATGTAAACCAGATCTCATATTCAAATGGTTATGTACTAGCTCCTTCTCCTTCGCTTGAAAGAATATATCGCGTAGACATGGAAGGGAATGTAGAAGTGATTGCTGGTTCTGGTATAACAGGAAACAAGGGAGGGCCATCAGTGGAAGCGCAATTTAATCGTGCAAACGGTATTACTCCCAGTGTAACAGGTGATACCTTATATTTCAATGATAATGGTATAGTAAAAATGATAATTGGGGTTAATCTTCCTAAAATCGGATTGGAAGGGGAATTCAAGAACGAAACAATAACTCTTAAAGTCGACTCGGAAAAAGAATACGATTCACTAAGTGTAGTTGTAGACGGCTTAACTCTCGAAACTTATTATTCTGTGACTGAAGATGACTCACTGTTTGAGATTCAGTACCAACCGGAAGAAACAGAGCGAAATGATGTTTATGTATATGGGTTTTCAGGGCAAAAGCTTACAGTATCATCAAAGGTAGAAATCATAGGTACAAATCTTGAAGATCCGATTGAGGGCTATGTAACAGATTTTGATGAACGTCCAGTCAATGATTTCTTAAGTATTGGATTCAATATCCAAAGAAACTTATCCGACTTCAGTAACTACCAGGCAAACACCGCACATGATTATAGAGAAAATATTGACTATTCATTGACACTGAAAAAGCCAATTATACTAAGCGAAACAAATTCCGAACTTATATACAGCGATGTGGCTATTGTTGAACCAGGCGAAGAAGGAAGCAGCTTCGGAGAGGAGGCGTTTAAAGATTATGTGGTTGTAGAAGGTACCAAAGGGGGAGAATGGATTCCTCTTGCAGATGGCTATGACTCAAGGTATGATGACGACTGGTTAACTACCTGGCCGGAAAATGGAAATTCCGAAGAACTATTTCGATCTCATACAATTAACCTGCTCGACACTTTTGAGCCAGGTGATACCATTCTGGTTCGATTCAGACTATTCTCTGACGCCGATTCAGTGGGTTATGGTTGGGTGATAAATGATATTAAAATCCAGGAAAGTCTTGCTACCTCAATCGATGAGAATGAAGAAGGGGTGTTTACTTTTAACCTGGAGCAAAATTACCCTAACCCATTTAATCCTTCTACAACTATTCAATACAGTATATCTGAAGTAGGTAATGTGAAGCTACTTGTGTTTGATGTTACCGGGAGACAGGTCTCGGAGCTTGTAAATCAAAGACAGAACGCCGGGTCACATAGCGTTAGCTTTGATGCTGAAAACCTTTCTAGTGGCATATACTTCTATCGCCTGGAAACAGAAAACGGGTTTTCTAAAACAAACAAAATGCTTCTTATTAAATAAAATTCTAAATATCCAACGGAATGAGTTCTTCATGTAAAAGGTTGTAGCCAAAAACCTTACTACATGAAGAACATTAATAGCTACAGAAGATTCTCCCGAAACGATAAAGAACCTAATAACGATGCAGAATATATTCTGTATTGGATGCAGGTTAACCGGAGGTTTGAATACAACTATGCATTAGAGTATGCTGTTGCCTGGGCAAATAAACTGGATAAGCCCCTTCTAATTTACGAGGGCTTGTCGGTTGAGTATCCCTGGGCTTGTGATCGATTCCATACCTACATTATGGAAGGCATGAAAGAGAATCTGGATTTTGCCAAAGCAAACTCACTAAACTTCTTCAGTTATGTAGAACCAAAGGTACAAGCGGGAAAGGGATTAGTATATGAACTGGCAAGTAAAGCGAGTGTAGTAATATCAGATGAATACCCGGTATTCATTACCAGGAAGCATAATGAGGTTGTTGGCTCTAAACTTGAAGTACCATACATAACCATTGACTCAAATGGAATTATCCCACTAGGAGTAACTGATAAAGATCCTTACTCAGCGTATATTTTCAGGCAGACCATGCAAAAGTACTTTCTCGAAGCATATACGAATCCGCCTAAAAAGGAGCCGCTCAAGGAGCTCAAGAATAAGTCAAAGATTGAACTGGGGACAGAGTTCTTTAATAAATTTTCGAAATCAGATCAGGCTCTGGAAAATATACAAGAATATATTTCAAAGCTGGATATTGATCATGCAGTTGGTGCAATTGAAGCAAAAGGTACGAGAGAGGCTGCACTGGAAAGAATGAATTCTTTTATCGAAAAAGACCTACTCGACTATGGTGAGAAGAGAAACCATCCTGATGAAGATAAAGCGAGTAAACTAAGCGGTTGGTTACATTTTGGGAAAATAAGTGAATATGAAATAGTTCAGGCTTCACTAGCAAAACAACCCAAAGGATGGGAGGTAAATCTCGTGAAACCAAATCGAGGACAACGCTATGACTTTTTCGGAGGCAATCAGAGCGTAGAAAGCTTTCTTGATGAAGTAATTACCTGGAGGGAGGTTGGTTTTCATTATGCCCATCACAGGGAAGATTATGATCAGTTTGAAAGTTTACCGAACTGGGTTAAAGAAACAATGGAAGAACACAAACATGATGAGAGAGCATATTTATATACACTGGAAGAGTTGGAACAATCGAACACTCATGATGAGCTTTGGAATGCAGCTCAAACTCAACTAAGAGAAGAAGGTATCATCCATAATTATTTGCGAATGCTTTGGGGTAAAAAAGTAATTGAGTGGACTCCAGACTATGAAACGGCTCTGGATTATCTGATTGAGTTGAATAATAAATATGCTATCGATGGTAGGGACCCAAATAGTTATTCCGGGATATTTTGGTGTTTTGGAAGGTTCGACCGTGCCTGGCAGGAAAGAGATGTATTCGGAAAGTTGAGGTATATGTCGAGTGATAATACATTTAAGAAGGTGAAGATGAAGAGCTATCTAAACAAATATGGGCGTCAAAAGAGTTTGCTCTAAGTTAAACTGAAACATATATTGCACATATTTTCAACTAACAGTCCGCTATGGATCTCTTTCAAGAAGGAAAGCCGCAAAGTTTTAGTGTAAACGAACCAGGTCAAAACGAATATCACCAGCCTCTGGCCACCAGGATGAGGCCACAATCACTTGAAGAATTTGAAGGACAAGAGCATCTGGTAGGTGAAGGTAAGATGCTAAGAAGAATGATTGAAAGTGGTGTTATTGGATCATTGATATTTTTCGGGCCTCCAAGTTCAGGTAAAACCACACTTGCACATGTTATTTCCAAAGAGATAAAAGCTAGTTTTCAGATAATAAATGCAGTGCTGGATGGCATCAAAGAGTTAAGAACTGTTGTAGAAAAGGCAGAAAAGCTCCGAAAATTAAATGGCAGGAAAACCATTTTATTTGTAGATGAAATTCATCGCTGGAACAAAGCCCAACAGGATGCATTACTTCCTCACCTGGAATCCGGGATAATCACACTGGTGGGTGCAACAACTGAAAATCCTTTTTATTCATTGGTTAATCCGTTGTTATCAAGATGCCAGCTTTTTGAGCTAAAACCTTTGTTGGTAGAGAATGTTAGGAGCATGATCCTTCGTGCTCTAAAAGATGAGGAAAAAGGTCTTGGAACCAGGGACATTCAAATTCATGATGATGCACTAAATCACCTGGCTGATTATGCAGGTGGAGATGTTCGAAATGCTCTAAATGCTTTGGAAGTTGCAGTTTTATCCAGTAAACCGGATGAAAGTGATTTGATCAGTATTGATCTGGATATTGCTAAAGAGAGTATACAACGAAGAACAGTTCGGTACGACAGAACCGGAGACGAGCATTATCATTATATCTCAGCCTTTATAAAATCAGTACGAGGTTCTGATCCGGATGGAGCATTATACTGGATGAATGCCATGCTTGAAGGCGGTGATGATCCTAATTTTATTTTCCGGAGGATGTTTATTCTGGCCAGCGAAGATATTGGTTTAGCTGAACCCAATGCCATAACTATTGTTAACTCTTGTCATGAAGCATTTATGAAATGTGGGATGCCAGAAGGGATGTTTTTTCTATCTCATGCTTGTCTTTATTTAAGTATGTGTCCAAAGAGTAATAGTAGTTTATCAATATTCAAGGCAAGCAAAGAAATCAAAGAAAGAGGGGTAATGGACGTTCCTCCTTATTTGAAAGATAAAACGGCAAATAAGCTATCTGCTCGTTATCAGGATATAGAGAACGCCTCAAAGGATTATAAATATCCCCATAGTGCGCCAGGGAATTGGGTGGAACAACAATATTTGCCTGAAAAGCTTAAAGATACCCGATTTTATAAGCCAGGTGCTGAAGGAAGAGAGGGTTTACTTTGGAAAAGATTGAATGCGATTAAAGAGAATAAAGAGAAGTCTTAAAAAATAAAACAGGCGAGGTGGATCAGCACTTCGCCTGTTGTTGTTGGAGTCACTAATACAACCGGAAGGTGAATCGCAGCCTAACCAACCTGATCCCCCCGGCAATGTATTAGGCGGAATAAAACATGAGACAAATAGTTTAATCTACTTGTCGATAACACATTAAATGATACGGTCATTTTTATATAATTCAAAAAATATTTAGGAATAAATTATTATTTAAATAAAAAATTAATACCAAGTATAGAAAAGCGCTTACAAAATAAAGCAGACTCTTTTCCCGAATTAATAAGATTTAAAAAAGGTTTTTAGTTGTACATTATTTGCCAACTTTTAGAAATGATTTTTTATGAATCTTAAGATTATTAGCAGCACTGACCGTCCTAACTCAAAGTCTTTACAGGTATCGAATTATGTTAAGAGCTTGTATGAAAAGGAGGGTATTAACCCGGACGTAATAAGCCTGGAAGATTTTCCACTTCAGGATGTTGTTGGTGGTAAGTATGGCGCTGATATTCCATCTGTTAATACATTTAGAGATCCGATTTTAAATGCAGATGCTCTACTATTTGTAATACCTGAATATAATGGCGGGTTCCCGGGAGTCTTAAAAATGTTTATTGATTATCTACCTTTCCCCGGCGCATTTGAAAAACTACCGCTGGCATTTATTGGGGTGGCATCCGGGGCATTTGGTGCTCTGCGCCCTGTAGAACAATTCCAGATGGTGTCAAATTACAGGAATGCGATTCAATTCCCTGAAAGAGTATTCATAACCCGGGCACACAATGAGTTTGATCCCGTTTCTGGCTTGAAAAATGAATTGCAGCAAGGATTACTTGAGTCTCAGACCAAGAACTTCATAGCTTTTGTGAAAGCTCTTAAAGGCTAAAGCTTAGTTAGTCTTAAGCAGGTAACCTACTCCATGGAGAGTAATAAGATATCTTGGATCTTCAGGGTGGATTTCAATTTTAGCCCGAAGTTTTGAGATGTGAACATCTACTGTTCTGGTATTGGTACTATATTCGTATCTCCAGACTTTTTCGAGAAGTTCATCACGTGATACAGGTTCACCTCCAGCGCTTAGAAGATACCGTATGAGCTCAACCTCGCGGGCGGTTAACTCATTGGTTGTACCATCTGGAAACACAGCTTCAGACTCCAAGAGATCTATTTTTACCGAGCCCAGCTTAATAATTTCAACATCTGTTGAAGATGAGTATGTGCCTGACCTTCTTAACCTTGCCTGAATTCTGGCAAGTAATTCTTTTACGCCAAATGGCTTTGTAAGATAATCATCAGCGCCCAATGTCAACCCTTTTACCTTGTCTATCTCCTGGTCTTTTGCTGTAAGCATGATAATCGGGAATGAGAACTTCAAATCTCTGACTTCTTTACAGATGTCATATCCACTTTTTCCAGGTAACATAATGTCGAGTAACATTAAATCTGGTTTGTGTTCTTTCACTAATTCTACAGCGTGTTCTCCATCTTCACTTACTACTACTGCGTACCCCTCACTTTCGAGAGTATCTTGCAGCGTAAAAATTAAACTGGGTTCATCCTCAACCAGTAAAATTTTGAGTTGTTTATTAGGCATATTCAGAAGGTTCAGTAATATTTTTTGGAAAGGTTATGCGATTTTTTTGATCTATCAAAGTTTTTTCTTCTTTCACCAGAACAGGAAATTTTAAAGTAAATGTGGTCCCTTTTCCAAGTTCACTTTTAACTTCAATTGTTCCTCCGTTTAGTTCTACCAAATTTTGTACAATGCTTAGCCCAAGGCCGTGACCTTTGGTTTTAGCGTCTAAAGAGTTTTCTACTCTAAAAAACTTCTTGAAGATATTTTTTAAATGTTTTCTAGGTATACCAATACCAGAATCGGAAACAGCAATGTAGATAAACTTTCCATTATTCTTGACGCTGAACTTAATAGACTTCTTGTCACCACTGTACTTGATTGCATTTTCAGTAAGGTTACTGAAGATAGTTTCCATGTTGTCTTTGTCAACAACCGCAAAGTTTGAATCAAATGAGTTTTTGAGTGTTAGTTTGAATCCCTTTTCTTCGATATAGCTTCTATTTTCCTGGATATAGTTTTGAACCAGTTGATTCAGGTTTTCAGGATTGGCTTTACTCAATGATTGCCCAGAATCTGATTTAGCCACATCAAGAAGCTTCTCTATCGTTTTTCTTAACCTGATTGATTCACTGTAAATATGATCTCCATATCGTTTTAGTCTCTCTGGCTCAGTAACTCTACCATCAGAAATGTTTTCACCTGCGGCCTGCATTACAGCTAGCGGGGTTTTTAGCTCATGAGTTACGTTTGCTAAAAATCCGGCCTGGCGCTGAGAAAGTGCCCGTTCTTTCTGAGCAGTGTAAAACATAAACAGAAGTGCACCCATAAGGAGAAGTACGGCTACTCCTAATACACTAAGGTTTTTAAAAAGTGTTTCGTTATACATTGAAGCAACCTGATTACTCAGAAAGCCAACCTTGATGTTCCAGTTTTCAAACATGTTGTTGATGCTACCAAAACTCACTCTTTTATTAACAAGGTCGATGTCATAATTGATGTCAGGATTGTTGGTAGCTAGTACTTCATCATTAGCCCAGTCGTGAAGCCATACAACAGTTTCAGGTGTAGTTTGAGGATTGAAATTGGCAACTAAAATCGGAGCAATTATATCGTCTACTATATAGTCTTTATTCAGTGTAAGAGTCAGGTACCCTATAATTCTGTTCTCTTCCAGATTAATGAACCCAATATTCATAGTTCTATGGGCATCAAATTCTGTGTTGGTACTCCATCTATAATCGAAGCTGTTCAATTCAATTCTGGCTTTGGTTCGGGCCAGGCCTACTCCGTCACATACTAGCGAGGAATATTCATCTGTAAGATAAAGCGTGTGTGTAGAATAATTATAAGCATAGGTTTGGGCACCATCAACGCAAGGGTCTACATCCTCAGGTGTATAGTAAATACTATTAAAAATGGGGCTTTCAGCTGCACTAACTATCTTTTCATGCATTTGAGTAGGAAATTTACCTGTAGCAGGAATAGTGTACTCGGTAGGTTCCAATTCAAGAGTTCTTAAGCCTTGAAGAGGTGCATAGATTTGGTCTCTGATTACTCTAACTTGTTCTTCGAGAACAGATATTTGCCTTTTTTCTTCCCCGTCTGCAATTCTGTCCCTGATATCATAAAGCGAGTACACATTCATCCCGGTAAGCGCAATTATTGCGAATAACCCCAGGGCAAGTAAAATCCATCTGAATGCTTTATTTCTAATCATAGAAACTTAAATATCGTCTTTTTTGATAAAAAAAGGATTGAAAGAGTATACATCAACTTTAAATAAGTAAAACTTCGTATAACCTTTTTATGGTAAATAACTATTCTGAAGCAAGAAGAGTATTCACCTTAAGAAAAAGCAGAAACTAAAATTGATTAATGATTGAAGTTTCTTTCCAGAGAGTCTTTCAAATCATTAAACTCAATTGGTTTGATCAGATAGTCAACGTATTCGGTTTCTTTAGCCCTCTGAACGTGGTATGGATCTGAGTTACCAGTTATATAGATAACAGGCACATTAGATGTCTTTCGAATTTCACGCATGGCATCAATACCATCCATATCACCTTCGAGTGAAATATCCATCAGTATGAGATCAGGGCTAATTCTTTTAGCTACTTCAATAGCCGTTTTACCATACACCAGCTCACCTTCAGCATCATAACCAAGTTTTTCCAGATAACTCTCATATAGAAGATTGAGGATGAGATCATCTTCTACAATCATTACAGTTTTACGAGTCTTCTTTTCCATCTTTATTAGTTCGTGAACCCTTTTTAATTTCAGCTATGTCCTTTAAGCGATGGATATTATACAAAATTTAGCGATCAAAAAAGGGTGCTAAAGATTTAATTCGATTAGGTAAACCTTACTTAAACAAACTTGGCTATATAGAAAAAGAAGCTATTACTAAATCAGCAATAGCTTCATAAGAATTATATTAAAAATCTTAGCTCAGCTTCTCAGAAAGCCATGTAGCCACTTTTTCTGGAGTAAATCCGAACTTGTCATCAAGTACTTCTGCTGAAGCAGAATACCCGAAATGCGGGAGTCCAAATACATTATTTATACCACCAGTAAGGAGTGCAAGTGTTGAAGGTAGTCCTGCAGTTAACCCCAGTACCTTCACATCGTCCGTTAAAATCGATTTTTTATAAGAATCACTTTGGTTTGCAAATACACCGGATGAAGGGATGGAAACCACACGGCAACCAATTCCTTTTTCTTCGAAAAGTATATCAGCAGCCCCAACAAGAGTAGAAACTTCTGATCCACTTGCAATAAGTACAGCTTTATAATCAGTGCTTGTTTCGTATGCAACATAAGCACCTTGTTCAGCATGCGCCGCTTGCTCTAATCTTGAAGAGTTTCCATTAGCAGGAATTGACTTAATACCTTGTCTGGAAAGTATAAGTGCAGTTGGTGAGTTAGAATTCTTAAGTGCTAAATCCCAGGCAACAGTTGTTTCTTCGGCATCAGCAGGTCTTAATACAAGAAGACTGTTTTTCCCGGAATGGTTTTTGAGCTCTTCCATCAACCTGAGTTGAGCTTCATGCTCAATTGGTTGGTGGGTTGGTCCGTCTTCTCCAACTCGAAATGAATCGTGAGTCCATACATAAACTACCTGGATTTCCATGATAGCAGCCAATCTCACAGCGGGTTTCATATAATCTGAAAACACGAAGAAGGTAGCGCAAACCGGTAGAATTCCACCATGAAGAGCAATTCCATTTGAAACTGCAGCCATAGTTAACTCGGAAACACCAATTTGAAGGAAGTTTCCTGAGAAATCACCTTTTCTGAAGATGGTGGTTTTCTTGAGGAACCCATCTGTTTTATCACTATTACTAAGGTCGGCTGATGTAACAATTACATTTTCATATTGATCATACAAGTGACCCAGGAATTTACCTGAAGCATCTCTTGTAGCAGTGCTTGATGGTTGTTCGAAATTGCTTAAATCAATATTTGAAAAGTCCTGAGTAAGGAACAGGTCCAATTTTTTAGCAAGTTCTGGATTAGAGTCGGTCCAGTCTGATTTTGACTTCTCAAAAGCTGAAACGTACTCTCTTTTCTCATCCAGGGCTTTCGAGTAATATTCTTTTACTTCATTAAAAATCTGAAATGGATTAGCAGGATCACCACCTAAAGTTTCGACTGTTTTAGAAAGCGAAGCGCCCGCTTTTGAAATAGGTTTACCATGAAGTGAAACTTTATCTTCCATCGGGTTTCCATCGGCGTCAACTACACCTTGTCCCATAATTGTGCGTCCAATAATGAGTGTAGGTTTTTCAGTTTCGGCATAGGCTTTATCTAAGCTTTCTCTTATTTGATCCTGGTTGTGCCCGTCAATGTCATATACTTTCCATCCCCATGCTTCATATTTCATTTGGATGTCTTCAGTAGTAACGTCATCAACCGTACTGGAAAGCTGAACATTATTGGCATCGTAATACATGATCAAATTGTTCAGCCCCAAATCACCTGCTAAACGACCAGCACCTTGTGCGATTTCTTCCTGGATACCTCCATCTGATATGAATGCTACTGTTTTATGAGACATCCACTCTCCAAAACGTTCAGCGAAGAAGCGTTCTGCTATTGCAGCACCAACAGCATTTGTGTGCCCCTGACCGAGAGGACCAGAAACATTTTCAATTCCACGAGCAGTGTCTTTTTCAGGATGACCAGGAGTTGGGCTTCCCCATGAGCGAAAAGCTTTGACCTCATCCATACTGTACCAACCTACTAATGAAAGCGTACTATAAAGCATTGCTGACATATGACCAGGATCTAGAAAAAAGCGATCTCTGTAAAACCAGGAAGCATCATCAGGATTGAAACGGAGGTATTCGCTAAAAAGAATTTGAATGAAATCAGCTGCACCGGCTGAACCACCAGGGTGGCCGGAGCTTGCTTCGTCTACCATTGCTACAGATAATACACGAATATTATTGGCTGCCTTTTGTGCTAGTGCGGAGTCGCTAAATGAGTTGGATCCCATAGTTGTATTAAGATTTAGAGAGGTCTTTATGTGTTGTCAGTTTTCAATTTTCCAAAGCTTGTTCATGTCTTCTAATTCCAATCCCTTTGTTTCATGAACCATTTTTTGAACAAAGAATACGGATAGGATAGCGAAGAATGCATAGATACCGTAGGCACCAAATAATCCAATAGAGGTTAAGAGAATCGGGAATGTCATGGTAATTCCAAAGTTAGCTACCCATTGAGAAAGCCCGCTTACTGCAAGACCTGAACCCCGAAGCTTATTTGGAAACATTTCGCCAAGCATTACCCACATTACAGGTCCCCAGGAGCCATTAAAAAAAGCGACATATGCATTTGCTGCAATCAGTGCTACTACACCCGCAGTACTTGATAAAATCAGGTTACCATCAGCACCTACTTCTGCAAAGAAAAACGTGACGCTTACAATAATCAGAGTTATGGCCATTCCGATTGAGCCACCCCATAGTAGTGGCTTTCGGCCAATTTTATCAATCAGAACCATTGCCAATAAAACAGCACCTATACTTACTGCTCCTGAAATTACATTGATAAGTAGAGCATCATTTTCAGAAAAGCCAACCGATTGCCAGAGTACAGCTCCATAATAAAATACAACATTGATACCTACGAGTTGCTGGAATACGGCCAATCCAATTCCAACCCATACAATAGGTCTAATTTTTTTGGTGACGGTATCGAGCAGATCAGAAAGTTTTGGTTGGTTGTGTTCTCCTAAGGAAATGTTTATCTCATCTAATTTTTTTGAGGCTTCTTCAGCACCAAAAAGTTTGGTAAGAACTTCTAAAGCATTTTCCTGTTTATCTTGCACTGCATAATACCTTGGGCTTTCAGGGATAAAGAAAAGTGCTATCAGAAATACTGATGCAGGAAGTAGCTCAATCCAGAACATCCAACGCCATGCTTCATATCCGAGCCAGAATTCACTTACAGAAGAACCTGCTATATCCGCTAAAAAATAGTTGCTCAGAAAAGCCAGAAAGAGGCCAGAAATAATCGCTACTTGTTGAATAGAAGAAAGTCTCCCTCGCAAGTGAGCGGGAGCAATTTCACTTATATATGCAGGAGACATCACACTGGCAGCTCCAACTGCCAGCCCTCCAATAACTCTGAAGACTACAAAGAAAAGCGAGCTGGTTGCAATTCCTGATCCCCATGCTGAAATAATGAAGAATATTGCAGAAGCTATGAGCAAAGTTTTCCTTCCGAATTTATCTGCCAATCGACCAGCAAAGAATGCTCCTATTGCACAACCCAGTAACATTGAGGCTACATTAAAACCTGTACCTACACTATCAGAGTCAAAAGCCGATTGAAGCCCGTCAACAGTTCCATTAATAACACCGCTATCAAACCCAAAAAGAAGACCACCTAATGTGGCTACTATAGTAATACCTGCAATGTAGAGTGAATTTTGATTTTGAGAAGTAGACATCATTTAGGATTGGGTTGATATTTCACTATTCAGAATGGTTTCGAGTATAAAAAGAATCTTAGTCAAGAAATGAAAAATCTTAAGGAGTCTACGGGGTATTTGAGCGGAATTTTTTGCTCGTTATAAACTAAAGTAAGGGAATTATTTATTTGAACAAAATGAGAAAATTAGTGAGCAAATTTTGCTCATAATAATATCCGGGTTGCTCATTTAAAGATAAATTTGATCTCAAAAAAGTTTTCAGGAAGTGTTGGAAATAAAAATGAGAATCCTTTTCTTTCGTCATGCAAATAACTCTTGCACATAGAATTGAAAATACTTCTACTCCACGTATCCCGCGGCGGCGGTAATAGTATACATAAGTCATATTTTTATATGGCGCCCACCTTCTTATCAATTCAATTCTAAACTACTGTATATTCAGTTCACTCACTTATTACTATAAAAATGTCCGTTAAAATTCACTATGCAACCTCAGAACATACCAGCTATGCCCAGGCTATATGTGATTTGATAGAAACTGCAGCCAAACAGCGCGGTACAGGAATAGCGAAGCGCGAACCAGACTATATTAAAACCAAGATGAATAACGGTAATGCCGTTATTGCGTTAGATGGTGACGCTCTTGCGGGCTTTTGTTACATAGAGATCTGGGAAGAGAAAAAATATGTAGCCAATTCAGGCCTGATAGTTCATTGGGACTATCGCGGGCAGGGGCTTGCAAAAAAGATAAAAGCAAAAGCTTTTGAGTTGTCCAAAAAGAAATACCCGGAAGCGAAGTTGTTTGGGATTACAACCAGTCTCCCTGTAATGAAAATTAATTCCGACCTAGGCTATAAGCCGGTTACATTTTCGGAGTTAACCCAGGATGATACTTTTTGGAGCGGGTGCCAAAGCTGCCCTAATTATGACATTCTTACCCGTAATGAGCGGAAAAACTGTTTGTGCACGGGTATGCTCTATGACCCTTCAAAACCGAATAAAAATTCTAAACCTGAACGAGAGCGAAACGTGAGGAAATTCAATCGCTGGGTTCAAATAAAAAAACAAGCATTCCTTAATGCGATCGCTAACGCAAAATTATTTTAACTATGAAGAAAGTTTTACTCGCCTTTAGTGGCGGACTAGACACCAGTTACTGTGCAATCCATCTTGCAAAAGATAAAGGGTATGAAGTTTATACAGCTGCTGTGAATACTGGAGGTTTCGATAAAGAAGAACAGGCTGTACTTGCTCAGAAAGCAGAAGATCTTGGAATCAAAAACCATGTATGTATCGATGTTGAAGAAGAGTTTTATCAGAAAGGAATCAAGTACCTCACTTTTGGTAATGTTTTAAAGAACCATACCTATCCGCTATCAGTAAGTGCTGAGCGAGTATTCCAGGCTATTGCAATTGCTGAATATGCAAAAGAAATTGGAGCAGATGCTATTGCACATGGCAGTACCGGAGCGGGAAATGACCAGGTTCGTTTTGACCTGGTTTTCAACGTACTTGCTCCCGAGATGGAAATCATAACTCCCATCCGCGATATGAAACTAAGCAGGGAAGAAGAAGTTGCTTACCTGAAAAAACACGGGATAGATAAAGAGTGGGCCAAGGCTCAGTACTCTATAAACCAGGGACTTTGGGGCACTTCTGTAGGCGGAGCAGAGACATTGACCTCTCACAAATATCTTCCCGAAGAAGCATGGCCTACCAAGATCACTGAAACTGGGGGAGTGCTGGTAGAACTTCAGTTCGAAAACGGAGAATTAACCGGAGTCGATGGAGAAGAGCTTGATCCTGTTTTAGCGATTAAAAAATTGGAATCTATTGCCGCACCCTATGGTATTGGCAGAGATATCCATGTCGGGGATACGATCATTGGTATCAAAGGCAGAGTGGGTTTTGAAGCTGCTGCTCCATTACTAATAATAAAAGCTCACCAATTATTAGAAAAACATGTGCTAGGTAAATGGCAGTTATACTGGAAGGACCAGCTTGGAGAATGGTACGGAATGCTGATGCATGAAGGACAATTTCTAGATCCGGTGATGCGAGATATTGAAGCCTTTTTAGAGAGTACACAAAAAAATGTGACCGGGAAGGTTATTGTAAAATTAGAACCCAAAAGGTTTGAGTTGCAGGGTATTGAATCTGCTAATGATCTAATGGCTTCTAAATTCGGTCAATATGGCGAAATGAATCAAGGTTGGAGTGGTGATGATGTAAAGGGGTTTACTAAAATCCTGAGTAATGCCACGCTCATCCAAAAATCAATGCAAAACAATGATTAAAGTAGGAATTATAGGTGGAGCTGGTTATACAGCTGGAGAACTATTGAGGATTTTACTGCATCATCCGGGAGCAGAAGTAGTTTCTGTGATGAGCGGTAGCCATTCTGGAAAGCCAGTTTCAGATGCTCATCGTGATTTAATTGGAGAAACAGAACTTGTTTTCGTTAACAAACTTGAGGAAAACCTGGATGTGGTATTCTTATGCTCAGGGCATGGAAAATCAAAAGGAATTCTTGATGACGGTAAGGTTCCGGAAGGTGCAAAAGTAATCGATTTGAGCTCAGATTTTCGTCTGGCAGATGGAGTGCACGACTTCATTTATGGTCTTCCTGAATTGAATAAAGAACAAATTAAAAGTGCAGGTAATGTTGCAAACCCGGGATGTTTTGCCACTTGTATCCAGCTCTCGTTGCTTCCATTGGCGAATGCTGGTTTATTAAATGATGACGTTCATATTACAGCTATAACAGGCAGTACTGGTGCAGGGCAGAATCCATCAAGCACCACTCATTTCAGTTGGCGTAGTAATAATGCATCTGTTTATAAGGCATTCACGCACCAGCATTTGGGAGAGATTAAGCAGAGTTTAACCCAGCTACAAAACGAGCTTGATACATCGTTGCACTTCATCCCAATGAGGGGTGCGTTTACAAGAGGAATCCTGGCAGCGAGTTATTTAACCTCTCCTGAAAGTGAGGCCAGTATTAAAAAGCTATATGAAGAATATTATGAAGGGCATCCATTTGTAGTTATTACAGATAGAGATGTAGACGTAAAGCAGGTGGTGAATACCAACAAAGCGATTCTCCAGGTTAAAAAAGAAGGAGACAAGATATTGATCATCGGTGTAATAGATAACCTTGTGAAAGGAGCTTCAGGTCAGGCTGTACAAAATATGAATCTCATGTTCAGTCTTGACGAAACAACAGGACTTGATTTAAAATCATCAGCATTTTAAGTATGAATACTAAAGATAACATTGCAATAATCGGAGCCGGAAACCTGGGCGTTGCTGTGGCAAAAGGGCTCGCTACAGTAATTGATGCCAGCCAGATTACATTAACAAGAAGGAATATCAATAAGCTTGATGACTTAAGAGTTGACGGTTTTACTATAAATTCCGATAACTTAGAAGCAGTCAAGGTTTCTAAATACATTATCCTATGCGTCCAACCCAAGCAATTGGCAAATGTACTAAAGGAGATAGAACCGGTTCTGGATGCTTCAAACCATGTATTGATTTCAACAATAACCGGAGTATCTATCGAAGTAATTGACAGCTATTTGAACGCCGGTTTTCCGATTATTCGGGTAATGCCAAATACAGCTGCTGCTATTGCTGAATCTATGACATGTATGTGTGGAAATAGCTTATCAGAAGAGCATCTTCCAAAGGTTGAAGAAATGTTCAAGTCTCTAGGGGAGACCTTAATTATTGAAGAACGTCTTATGAAAGCAGCTACTGTTTTGGCTGCAAGTGGAGTGGCATTTTTCCTGAGGTACATCAGAGCTGCAACACAAGGAGGAATAGAGCTAGGTTTTGAAGCAGAAGAAGCTCAAAAAATTGCAATGCAAACAGCACGAGGTGCAGCCTCTCTTCTGGTTGAAGGAAGTGCACATCCTGAACGAGAAATTGATAAGGTCACTACTCCGCAAGGATGTACTATTGCCGGATTGAATGAAATGGAGCACCAGGGCTTAAGTTCTGCATTGATAAAGGGAATCGTAGCGTCGTTCGAAAAAATTAACAGGATTGCCGAATGAAACTATTTGAAGTATATCCGCTTTTTGATGTAGAACCTGTTGAAGCCGATGGGTGCCTTTTGTATGACAGGCAAGGGACTTCATACCTGGATTTTTATGGTGGGCATGCTGTGATCTCAATTGGTCATGGGCACCCTCATTACGTTGAGCGAATTACGAATCAGCTTGGTAAGCTCGGGTTTTATTCAAATTCAGTGCCCATTAACATTCAGAAAGATTTAGCCCACAAGCTTGGAGAAATGTGCGGGTATTATAATTGGAATCTATTTCTATGTAATTCTGGAGCCGAAGCGAATGAAAATGCATTAAAGCTGGCATCAGCCTATAACGGCAGAAGGAAGATCCTGGTTTTCGATGGTGCTTTTCATGGGAGAACATCACTTGCAGTTGCAGCAACCGATAACCCTAACATTGTATTTCCGGTTAACGAAGGCGCTGAAATAATTCGCCTGGCATTCGAAGATTTTGATGCAGCTGAAGAAGAGCTCAGGAAAGATGATGTTTGCTGTGTTATGCTTGAAGGTATCCAGGGTGTGGGAGGAATAAAGGAACCCTCAGAGGCATTTCTGAAACATATCCGCGCTTTATGTGATGAGACAAATACGATTTTGATCCTGGACGAGGTACAATCAGGATTTGGGAGAACCGGGCGATTTTTTGCTCATCAGCATTCATTCGTTCAGCCTGATATTATTTCGATGGCTAAGGGAATGGGGAATGGGTTTCCGGTTGGTGGTATTCTGATTCATCCAAGATTTGAAGCAAAGCATGGACTGCTGGGCACGACCTTCGGTGGGAATCATTTAGCCTGTGCCGCTACACTAGCTGTATTGGAAGTAATCGAAAATGAGAACCTGATCAAGAATGCGGCTAAAATGGGTAAGTACTTAGTAGAGCAACTGCAATCAATTCCTGAAGTCAAAGAAATTCGCGGAAGAGGCTTAATGATTGGTATAGAGTTCAATTTTGTAATTGCTGATATGAGAAAGGAATTACTTTATGATAAGCATATTTTCACAGGGTCTTCTTCGAACAAAAATACAATTAGGCTTTTACCGCCATTGAATATCGGTAAGAAAGAAATTGAACAGTTTATAAACGCGTTGAAAGAGGTATTAGGTTGAAACAGTTTTTAAGCATCAAAGATGTACAGAATCTTCCAGCACTATTGGAAGAGGCTAAAGAAGTGAAGAGAAACCCCTTTGGGTTTAAGTCGCTTGGGAAGAATAAATCGGTATGTCTGTTATTTTTAAATCCCAGCCTGCGAACCAGGCTGAGTTCACAAAGAGCTGCTGCGAATTTAGGCCTTGAAGCAGTTTTACTAGATGTTAACGCAGGTAGTTGGAAACTGGAATTTGCGGACGGAGTTATCATGGATGGTGACAAAGCTGAGCACATTAAAGAAGCAGCAGCTGTTATTGGCTCATATTTTGACGTGATTGCAATCCGGGCTTTTGCAGAGCTGAAAGACAGAGTTGAAGACTATTCTGAGAAAGTTCTTTCAGCATTTGTGAAATACTGCGGTGTTCCTGTTATCAATATGGAATCTTCAACAGCGCATCCTTTACAGGCTTTTGCTGATTTGATCACTATTGAAGAGCATAAAACGGTATCGCGTCCTAAAGTTGTATTAACATGGGCTCCTCATCCAAAAGCACTGCCACAAGCAGTAGCTAATTCTTTCGTGAAGTGGATGGATATAGCTAATGTGGACCTGGTGGTTACGCATCCGAAAGGGTATGAACTTTCCAGCGAAACAATGAATGGAGTTGAGCTGGAATATAACCAGGATAGAGCATTCGAAGGTGCGGATTTTATCTACGCTAAAAACTGGAGTAGTTATTCGGAGTATGGAAAAGTTCTTTCAAAAGATGCGAATTGGATGGTTACAGAAAAGAAGATGGCTATGACCAATAGTGCAAAGTTTATGCACTGTTTGCCGGTCCGAAGAAATGTAGTTGTAAGTGATGATGTACTAGATAGTTCAGGGAGCCTGGTAATTAGCGAGGCAGCAAATAGAATTGTATCTATGCAAACTGTTTTAAAAATAATACTTGAGGGATTATAACATGAGAGAAATCAAGGTTGTAAAAATTGGCGGAAAAGTTGCTGAGAACGAAGAACTTCTGGATGCATTTCTCAGTGAATTTATATCCTTGAAAGGGCTCAAGCTTTTAGTGCATGGTGGAGGTGTGGTAGCATCAAAGATTGCTGAAAAGCTGGGTATGAAAGTTAAAATGATAGAAGGCAGGCGGGTTACCGATAAACAAATGCTGTTTGTGGCAACCATGGTATATGCCGGGCTGGTAAACAAAAATATCGTTGCTAAACTTCAGGGTTTAGGAATGAACGCGATAGGGCTTACTGGTTCTGATTTAAATGTAATTCAGTCAACAAAAAGAAACCCGGAGCCTATAGATTTTGGATTTGTAGGTGATATTGAGAAAGTGAATGGAGATTGGCTAAAAGTATTCATGGAGCAAGGGATAATTCCTGTATTAGCTCCCTTAACACATGATGGAAAGGGTAATCTTTTGAACACAAATGCTGATGCAATTGCTTCTCATATAGCTTCAAGCCTGGCCGATTCAGCATCTACAGAATTGATACTCTGTTTTGAACAGCCCGGTGTGTTAGAGAGCGGGAAAGTGATTCCCCAGATAGACTTACAGAGATTCAACGAATTAAAAAAAGCGGAAATAGTAAAGGACGGTATGATTCCGAAACTTGATCTGGGATTCCAGGCACTAAATTCTGGTGTTAAAAGAGTCAGGATTACTAATTTCGCATCCATAAGTGATGAGAGTAAAGGGACGATACTAGTACAATGAGTGATATAGCAAATATTTCAGAAAGAGCGATTATTCTTCTTAAGAAACTGATTTCGATTCAGTCATATAGTAAGGAAGAGGATAAAACCGCGGATTTAATTTTCGATTATCTAAGGGAGAATGGATTCAATCCTCAAAGAAAGCTGAATAACATATGGGCATGGTCAGGTAAAAAAGATGCTGCCAAGCCTACAATGCTTCTGAACTCTCATCATGATACAGTTAGAGCAACTTCAAAGTGGACTTTTGATCCATTCAACCCTACAGAAGTAGATGGGAAATTAATTGGCCTGGGAAGTAATGATGCTGGTGGGCCTTTAGTAAGTTTATTGCATGTGTTTATTGAATTATCCAAAAGAGAGCAACCTTATAACCTGGTTTTTCTTGCCTCAGCAGAAGAAGAGACTTCAGGAAAGCAGGGTGTTCCTATTGTACTTGATGAGATAGGAAAAATTGATCTGGGGGTAGTTGGTGAGCCTACTTCAATGGACATGGCTATCGCAGAACGAGGCCTGATTGTATTAGACGGAATTGCACATGGGCAGAGTGGCCATGCAGCACGAGGTGAAGGTGAGAACGCGCTTTATAAAGCTATAAAAGATATTGAGTGGTTTAAATCGTTTGAGTTTGAGAAGAAGTCTGAGATATTGGGTGGAATCAATATGACGGTGACTCAAATCGAGGCCGGTAGCCAGCATAATGTTGTTCCTGATGAGTGTAAGTTTGTAGTAGATGTACGTCCGAACGAGCATTATTCCAATAAAGAGATTGTTGAGGTCATTGAAAAATATGTTGAAAGTGAGATAGTGCCGAGGTCATTAAATCTGAATGCCTCAGGCATTTCACTCGATCATCCGGTTGTTAGAAAAGGGAAAGAGTTGGGGATCAGGACTTATGGCTCACAAACAATGTCGGACCAGGTGCATATGCCATTTCAGTGTATAAAAATGGGGCCCGGTGATACCCGACGCTCTCATACCGCGGATGAATTTATTTACCTGGATGAGATCAGAGAAGGAATTGATATATATTTAAAGCTTTTAAATGGACTAGAGATCAATGGCTAAAAAACTTTGGGAAAAAGGAATCAAAACGGATGCTTTTATAGAAGCCTTTACCGTCGGAAAAGACAGAGAACTGGACCTGGAACTGGCAAAATATGATGTGCAGGGAACCATAGCACACATCACTATGCTGGAATCTGTTGGATTACTGGAAGCTGACGAGTTAAAGGCTTTGGTGGCTGAACTGAATAGAATCCTGGAAGAGATTATTGAGCTCGGAGATTTTGTAATCGAAGAAGGCGTGGAAGATGTTCACTCACAGATTGAGTTGATGCTAACCAGGAAACTCGGTGATGTAGGAAAAAAAGTTCACTCCGGAAGATCCAGGAACGACCAGGTTCTTGTAGATTTAAAACTTTTCCTGAGGGCTCAAATCCAGGAAATAGTAGATCTGTCTGGCAAGTTATTTGATGCATTAATCATTCAAAGTGAAGCAAATAAAGAAATCCTCCTTCCCGGATATACACATACACAGGCAGCTATGCCGTCCAGTTTTGGATTATGGTTCGGGGCTTATGCTGAAAGTTTAGTGGATGATCTCGAATTAATGAAGGCTGCATATTCTATCGTAAACCAAAACCCTTTAGGTTCGGCTGCGGGATATGGCTCTTCCTTCCCGTTAAACAGAACAATGACGACAGAGTTACTTGGTTTTGAAGGCATGAACAGAAATGTAGTATACGCCCAGATGGGCAGAGGCAAAGCTGAGCAAACGATGTCGTACGCTATGGCTGGACTAGCTGGTACATTAAATAAACTGGCTTCAGATGTGTGTTTATATAACAGTCAGAATTTTGCCTTTCTAAAACTACCAGATGATTTAACAACCGGCTCTAGCATTATGCCGCATAAAAAGAACCCGGATGTATTTGAACTTATCCGGGCTAAGACGAATGTGTTAAAATCGTTGCCTGCAACAATCTCAACACTTACTGCAAATCTGACATCAGGCTATCACCGGGATTTTCAGATGCTGAAAGAGGTGTTATTCCCGGCAATCAAAGAGCTGAAAGACTGCCTTTTTATTACGGAATATGCAGCCAGCAAAATGGAAGTAGCAAAGGATATACTGGATGATCCGAAGTACAAACTCATCTTTTCTGTAGAAGCAGTTAATGAACTGGTAGTACAAGGAGTGCCATTTAGAGAGGCTTATGTGCAGGTTGGTAAACAAATCGAGGATGGAACTTTCGAACCACCAACTAAGATAAATCATACACATGAGGGAAGTATTGGGAACCTGGGGAATGAGGAGATTCAGGGAAGGATGATTGAATTAATGAAAAGATTCTAAATTTAAGTTCGAAATTATAAACCAGCACCACTTCAATTTTTATTTAAGCAGGCAATTCTTCACTTTGGATCTTTAAACAGATCGCCAATAACCTTTTAAGAATTGTATGATGAAGAAGATAAACTATAGTGTGCTTACCTTTGCGGTATTAGCTTTTGCATTAGTTGCTGTTGGAATGGATAAAAGTACTGATCAACAAGAAAAAAGCTATGAATACCTGGATAGAGAGTTAACGAATGCCAAAGAATTCACTCTTGAGGTATTCGAAGGAATGCCAGAGGAAGACTATTCTTTCAAACCAGGCGAAGAAATGCGAACCTTTGGAGAGCAGGCTTTTCATATTGCCTATACTTTCGAGTGGTTTAATGCCAGGTTAAGTGGTGCGCCTATTGCCTGGGAACCAGGCGATGAGTCCAGGATGAGTAAAGATGAACTCATCACTTATGCTACAGACCAAATGGATAAATTCATTGAAATGGTTCAGTCTTCAGAAGAAAGTGGACAATTGACGGCTGCTATTCTAGGAACACTTCGCCACAATTCACATCATCGTGGGCAAATGATTGCATATTATCGTGCTAACGGTATGACTCCACCGTCGTACAGATAATTCGACTAAAGCCAGGTAGTTTCTATCTGGCTTTTCTTTTCTTCTAGTTTTGTAAAAGACCTTTTCGCCAGGTATTTAATTCTCTAAATGCAGGAAGCATTCGTGATCCATACCAGCTGAACCATTCACCATCTACCAATACAACTTTAGATTCCGGGCAAGCTACCCGGACTTCCATAGCATGCTTCTCTTTAAAAGGAAAGGGCTCACTGCTTAACAAGATAACCTTGGGCTGTTTAATAGAGAGTTCCTTAAGAGTAGTTACTGGGTAACGTGCCTGGTTCTCAAAAATATTGTTAAGCCCAAAATGCTTCATAACATCATTGATATATGTGTCATTACCTATCGACATCCAGGGCTCTCTCCAAATGAAATAGGCCGCTTCTACAGGCTCATAATTAGATGGATCGGGAATAAGCTTTGTAATAGAGTTGATCAGGATTTTTGCGTCCTCTTCTATATTCAATTTCTTACCGAGTTCATCAATACTATTCAATCCTTGTTGTATAGAATCTATTTCAGTTACAATTACTTCGACGTGCTTTAGGAGTTCTTCTACGTCTTCTTTTCTGTTTTCTTCTTTGTTCGAAATAACCAGGTCTGGTTCTAGTGCGAGGATTTTCTCAATGTTTGGGTTTTTAGTTCCGCCGATTATAGGTATTGTACCAACCTGATTAGATGGGTGTATACAGAAGCGGGTTCTCCCGATTAAACGATCTTTTAACCCGAGATCGATGAGTAATTCGGTTAGGCTTGGTACTAAAGATATGATGCGCTGGTAAGACATTTTTTTAATGGAATGGCATATTAGCAAAAAGGATTATACTCAGGAATCCATCAAAGAAAAATAGATATTTCATGGAATTAGGTCTTTACACATTTGTTGAAAATACTCCGGATCCGGAAACCGGGAAGCTCCTTCACCCGGCTGATCGCCTTAAAAACCTGATGGAAGAAATTGAATTAGCTGACCAGGCAGGGCTTGATGTATTTGCCATTGGGGAACATCACAGAGAGGAGTTTGTTTCATCATCCCCAACTACGATTCTTGCTGCGGCAGCGACCCGAACTAAGAATATTAAACTAAGTAGTTCAGTAACGGTTTTAGGTTCCGAAGACCCGGTTCGAGTATATCAACAATTTGCTACTATTGATCTGCTTTCAAAAGGTCGTGCAGAGATTATCGTTGGTCGTGGATCTTTTATCGAGTCCTTTCCACTATTCGGATATGATCTGGCGAATTATGAAGATTTATTCGAAGAAAAACTGGATTTACTATTACGGTTAAGAGAGCATGAAGTGATATCATGGAAAGGAGAGCATCGTCCTACAATTAATAGCCGCGGTATTTATCCTCAACCATTTCAATCCGAGATGCCTATATGGAGAGCAGTAGGCGGAACACCTAAATCTGCATATATCACCGGTGCTTTGGGTTTACCATTAGCACTGGCGATTATTGGTGGGTATCCGGCACAGTTCAAGCAGTTCGCGGATTTACATGATCGCGGTGCAGCAGATCACGATAAACCAAAGCAAAAATTGAGTATAAATTCTCATGGCTTTATAGCAGATTCTGGACAGGAAGCTGTTGATACAGCTTTCCCGGCTTTCAAGCAGGTAATGGATAAAATCGGGAAGGAGAGAGGGTGGGCACCCATGAGCCGGGAGCAATTCGAAGCTTCATGTTCCTTAGAAGGAGCCAATTTTGTAGGTAGCCCTCAAGAGGTGATTGATAAGATTATGTACCAGTATGAGATATTTAAACATGATCGGTTTTTGCTTCAAATGAGTGTTGGGAGTGTATCCCATAAAAAACTGCTTCGCTCAATAGAACTTTTTGCTACAGAAGTAGCTCCGGTGATCAGGAAGGAAATAGGGGCTAGCTAACTCCTTCTTAGCAATTATTTATATCGGTTTGGCAACTTTTAGACAAGATTTACGAAACAGGTCGATTGTTAAAAGAGCCATACATTTTATCGATGAAGTTAACTTATACCCTGCCACTTTATTTACTACTCATATTATTGACTACAGATCTACTCTACGGCCAGGTTTATAAAAAGGGCTGGACATCTGATACCAATTTGTTGCTTGAGCCTGGTATCAGGGAAGATGGCAGACCGACTTCAAGATGGATAGAAGCAATTTATGCCCGACGAGATAAGGAAACTATTGAAAGGCTTAAGGAAACTTCGAAACTATATACCACAGAAGAGCGCCTTTGGGTTGAGCTTATTCAAAGTAGAAGCAATGTTTGGAAGGGGCGTATTGACTCGTTATCAATCCCTTTCAAAGAGGTAGCGCTACCTGACACGGTGTTCATTTTGATGGGTAATGCAGGAGGTGAGGATGCTTTTACCTATAAAGATTCAACCATAGGCTTTGATGTGAGCAGGCTGCAACAAATCTATGGTAATGCTTCAAAGCTGGAGAATTTGGATCGTATCGATCGTTTCTTCTCACATGAAATGACACATATCTACCACAAAGCCTGGAAAAAGGAGCATAGAATAGAGTTAAGTTCACCATTGGAGTATGCTCTTTGGGATTGCCTTGTTGAAGGAATAGGTAATTATCGTTCACTTTCCGATAAATGGGTAAGCAAAGAAGGGATTTTGACAGATCGAGCAGAAAATACGCTCAATGAGCTTCAACCTATACTTGTAGAACGATTGATTGCTCTTGAGCATGCAACAGAAGATGAATCAATTGAATTACTAGAAGGTTTATCAAGTGGCTCTTTTACCAAAAAGTGGGGAGCTTTAACAATGGCACTTTGGCTGGCACAAGAGGCAAAAGGAAACGATGCTAACTTACAAATATGGATTGAACGTGGCCCCTGGGGAGTACTGCAATTGGCAGATAAATATCTTCCTGAAGAACAGAGAGAAATTTTATCTAAAGTTAAGAAGTTCTAGGTTAGTGTCTAATGAATCCCTGTTAGTAATTCAACTCCTTGGTTTCTAAAAAGCTCTTAACCGATGGGTTGATACTCATAGCAGGATAGTACTCACCAGTTATCATATTCAGTGTATAGCGGGATTTGGATTTTAAGTGAGCGATATTTTTTATGGCTCTCAAAAAAAGATCAACATCTTCCTTTGTATTGTAACATCCAAAACTGACCCTTACCAGGCCTGGCATGTGCGCTTTGTTTCCAGAGTCTGTTTCTGCTTGCCATCTCTTAATGTCTTCGGATTCAAGCCCAAGTAAACTCACAACATATGGATGAGCACAGAAACAACCGTTTCGTACTGCAATTCCATATTCAAAACTAAGTATGGCTGCTACTTCCGCATGATGTATTCCTTCTATGTTAAACGAGATTACGCCAACCCTATCTGCCTGAAGATTACCATATATAGAAACATTGTCTATTGAGTTAAGTTCTCCAAGAGCATACTCCGTGAGTTCATGTTCATGATTAGATATGTTATGCATGCCCATTTTCTGGAGCTCAGAAATTGTTTTAGCAAGTGTAACAGCTCCAATTACGTTTGGACTTCCTGCTTCTTCCCGGTCGGGTAATCCTGCCCAGCGAATATCATCAAGAGTAACCGAACTAACCGTGCCACCTCCGGAGTATTCTGGCTCAGTATCCTGGAATACTTCTTTTGGGGCTACTAAAACTCCGGTGCCAAATGGGGCATACATTTTATGTGCGGAGAACACCAGGAAATCGATATGGCCAGGGTCTTTATCAGGTTTCATATCCATAGCACGATGAGGAAGGAGTTGTGCTGCATCAACAAGGATTTTTGCTCCAAACGAATGTGCCAGCTCAGCTATGTAGTGGATGGGCTGCACGATACCAGTGACATTAGATGCACCAGAAATACAGACAAGGGCAACTTTTCCTTTATTTTCTTTCAACTTGTTCTTCAGGTCAAGCAAATCTAACATGCCCTGCGGTGTTACTGAAATATGCAGCGTTGTTGCTTTGCTTCTCCATGGCAAATCATTGGAGTGATGCTCCATCTCAGTAGTTAGAACAACAGAGTCTCTTTCCAGAGGAAGCCGAAAGGATAATTTATTGATGGCTTCTGTTGTGTTTTTGGTAAAGATAACAGTGTTTTCATCAAGGTTTACACCAATAAAATCTCCAATAATGCGACGTGACTGGTCATAAAGCTCAGTACTGATTTTTGATTTAAAACCGGCTCCCCTGTGAACACTTGAGTAATAGGGGAGAAATCGATGCAGGTAATCAAATACAGATTGAAAACTCGGTGTACTGGCGGCATTATCAAGATTTATATATCTCGACTGCATACCATTGGCCAAAGGTACCAGTTGATCGTCTCCGACTATTTCAGGTTTTGGAAAGTGTTCAATACCAGTTCTTGTAGGCAGGTTTTTCATCGTTAACAGCCCATCCGCTCGAGGTTCTTAACTACTTTTTTTGGACCTTTATGATTGTTGTTTACTGGTTTCTCAAGGTAATACTCCAGGATTTCAGCATCATCTATAAATTCAATTCGGCCACCAAAAAATGAAGTCAATGCTTTTATTTTAGAAACAAGCATCTGGTTGGAATCGGTAACTGCTTTTGGGAGTTTTGGATACAGGATATAATCATACCAATCTTCAACTCCTCCTTTCAGAACAAAATGTTGAGTCTTACCCAACCCTTTAAGCATGAAATAAGCCTGCTCGGATTGAGTATCATTATCTGAATAAAGAATAAGTGATGAGTGTCTTGGCGTCTCAAAGTCTAATAACTCAGAAAGAGTGAGGTTTATAGAAGAAGGGATATTGAATTTTTCAAAATCCGAAGCGGGTCTTAAATCGATAACAGATATATTTTCTTTACCCCTGATATCCTGAGCCAACTCTAAAACGGAAAAGTAATCAACTTGAGAGGTCTCGTTTTCCTCAGCTTCTTGTGGAAGTATAAGAGAGGTTATCATCGCTAGTAAAGAGATGAAGAATGCAAAAGCTGCTAATTTTTGATTTAACGTGAAACTCATGCTTTTGGTGATGAAGTTCGGCTTTCAATCTTTCCTGAAGCCCAAAAACCCAACAGAGCCAAAATAACCAGGATAAAGACCATCACGCCACCAGGGAGCTGGAAATAGTCAACAAAGGTAAGTGCACCCATTGGCGTAGCATTATAAAAGCTTTCCAGGTAAGGATAGAGCTCACCAAAAATCAGAATCCCTGATAACAAACCTAACACATTCATCCATCCGTCCAGGCTGCCTGTTGCACCAGCAACACAGGAAGTTCCGGGGCAATAGCCACCAACAATGAATCCTACTCCAAAAACCAGTCCTCCAATAATTTGAGGCGCTACAAATGTTGGGGTGAGATAGATGAGTTCAATGTCAACCACGCCAAACTGATTCACCCAGAATAAACCAATCATAGCAGTTATTATGGCCGTAAACATCATTTTGAAAACAGTCATATCTCGTCCATAAAATTGAGCAGCCAGCTTTTTGGCACTTCCGAGCCCAGCTCTCTCCAGGAAAAATCCGAAAGCTATCCCGATAACTAATGCGAATATTAAACTGACCTCTTCGCCGATCCATCCGTTTATGTAAAAAGGTCCGTTCATATCCAAAGCCTCCTTACAAACCAGGCCATTGCATAAGCTCCTGCAAATAATGAAATCATGAACAACCAGCTTCCAACATTCATAAGTGCCCCTCCGGTAAGTGCTTGACCACTAGTACAACCCCGGGCTAGTTTGGTACCAAAAGCCATAATCATTCCACCGAAAAATGCGAATTGAAAACGTCTGTTTAATGAAATTCTGGGTCCTTTTTCGGTTTTTATTTTTGTTCTGCCAGCAAACAATCCAGATAGGAACCCACCTATTAAAACCCCAATAACTTCGAATACGAGCCAGTCTTTCAGAGGGCTTACTGTTCCGTCTCCGAGATAACCTTTATAAAAGGCATTTTCTTCTGCATGAGAACTGGATACAGCATCAACTCCAACGGCAACGATTGAAGTCATCGCCCCCGAAGCTCCGATTCCTCTTCCCATAACTATAAAAGTGAGAAGCAGAACAAACCCAAGCCCAATCCCACAAATGTATGGATTCCAATAAGGAGTTGGTTTACTCTTGACCAAAGATGGCTGACTGTATGCGGCCATCTAGTCTATCTCAATTGGGTTATCGTCATCTGAACCCCATTCATGGAAAGATCCATCAAACAGTTTTACATCATAGCCTAAAGTTTTTGCCGACAGGTACACGAGCGTAGCCTGCTGACCAATGTGGCAGTAAAGAACAAGAGGCTTGTTCTTGTCTAAACCCTGCTCATCAAAAATGGTTTGAAGTTCCCGGTTACCAAGTAATTGGTAGGAACCATTTGGGCCTTCGCTCATCATAGAAGTATAAGGAAGGGTTTTAGCCCCGGGGATATGGCCTTTTTTGCCCATTGCGGCCTGAACACCTTCATAGAACACGGAAGCCCTGGCATCAGCAATATTAAATGAGTTACCCTCATAGTTCTCTTTTACAAAGTCCAAATCTACAACGAGGTCTTTTGTTGCTTTAGGCTTGAAATTTCCCTTTTCAACTTCATCGTTCATACCTGAACTGATAGCTCCACCTTCATGCTTCCATAACGGGAGACCCCCATCAAGAATGAATGTTTGGTTGGCATATCCAAGATAATCGAGTGTGAAATAAATGCGTGTTAATGGTGATACCCAGTTTCCACCAACATAAAGTACAATGGTATCATCTTCGTTAATTCCCTTGCTTTGAAATAACTCAGTAAGTTCTTCTACAGAGGGGAGATCATAGACCTTGCTTTGATCTTCAGAACTTACAACGTATTCGCTTCGTGAGATGAAAACTGCACCAGGAATATGTTCTTTTTCAAATTCCTCCGGGCTACTGAGATGAAGTAAAACCAGGTTTTCTCTCTCGAAATTTTCTTCAAGCCAATCCACAGAAACTATTGGCCTTTTTTCCTGGGAAAAAGAGGGAAGGGCCAGGATTAATGCCAATCCAAGGGTAATTAAACTTTTCATAGTTATTCGCGTTTTAGAATTGTTTTGACACTAATTACGAAAAGCATTCTAAACTAATTACTTAATAGAAGTGCAAATGCTTCCAGATGGACATAGTTTTGACATATTCAATTAACAAAAGAGAATATTTAATGTACTATTGGTTCAAATCGGATTTTAGTAAGTTTTGATAGTTATATGTTCAACGGTACAACCATAATAGATAAGTTACTTCAGCAGTATCTCCCGGCCATCATGGGAGTGTTCATCCTGGGCTCGTTGCTGGGGTTTTTTATGGATACGAGTTCTTTAAATACTGGAAGTTATTATTGTCCCCCTTGTGGATGTGGAAATGATCATATTGAATTTCATGAAGAGGGACTGTGCGAGGCATGCTCTATGCCTTTAATTGCTCAAAAGTCAGGCGCGTTTGCAAAAGCGGGAGATTTTTTCGCCGAACATTTCAGGGGGAGCAGTACTCATGGGACATTGTACTCCAGAGTAGTTTATCCAACATTGTTTGGTGGAATCTTCTTTGGAATATTGTCTGTTCTCTTTTTCAGGAAGAAGTCTGTTGAAATTTTCCTGGCTCTCTTGGTGGTATCCCTTTCACTTTTTGGACTGAAGTTTCAAACCTATGGCACTGGCTATGCATTATTCTCAGATATAAATATGGCTTTTTTGCCTGGTTCTTTCCTGATGTTTGTAGGGCCGCTCCTTTATTTTCATTCCAGGAATATTCTGGAGAATAATTTCAAATTTGAACGAAAAGGATTAGTTCATTTCATACCCGGAGCGATCTTTTTTGTGGCTTATGTCATTTTTTTTCTAATACCTCTGGAATACAAGCAATGGCAACTCCATACAGACTTTGATCCATATATTGTGATTGTTGAGCAGTTCGTAGGGCTTGTTTCCATTATTATTTATATCTCTCTTGTAGTGCATGGTTTAAAAGAGGTTAAGAAGCAGAATACCGATCGTAAGAAAAATGAGGTTAAATGGCTGGAGCGACTTTTCCTGGCAACCTATATTTTAATAGCTGTGTGGGTATTTAACCTGTCAATCAACGCAGTATTTTTTGAGTTGAAGTCATCAACACTCACGTACTTCTCTCTCTGGGTTACTTTATGTTTATACCTGTACTGGATTGGGTTTGAAGTATTTCGAAGCGAAAAGGTGCTTATCCTCAAACAGGGAGTAAAAAAGACTGTGGTGAGTTCTGATCTGGACGAATTCAAAAAGAAAGTGGAAAATGTGATGAGTTCAGACCGGCCATTCAACGATCCTAATCTCACGCTCAAAAAGTTGTCTGAGTATTTTGATGTAAAGCCTAAAGAACTCAGTGGTCTAATAAACGTTGCCTACCAAAAGAACTTCTATTCCTTAATCAATGAGTATCGGATTGAAGAAGTAAAAAGACTCTTACTGGATAATGAGTTTGAAAACCTTACCATCGTAGCTATTGCTGAAAAGGCTGGTTTCAATTCCAAATCCAGCTTTAATTCCATCTTCAAAAAGGAGACTGGGATGACTCCAAGGGAATTCAAAATCCAGAACAGCAAAGAACTTTTTGCCACTGAAGTAGCTCCGGTGATCAGGAAGGAAATTGGAAATGATTAGTAATTCAACTTCTTGGTCTCCAAAAAGCCCTTATCCGATGGGTTTATACTTATAGCTGGAAAGTACTCACCAGTTATCATGTTCAGTGTATAGCGGGATTTGGATTTTAAGCGAGCGGTATTTTTTATGGCTCTCAAAAAAAGATCAACATCTTCCTTTGTGTTGTAACATCCAAAACCGACCCTTACCAGGCCCGGCATGTCTGTTTTATTTTCAGACTCTTCTTCTACTTGCCACTTTTAAAACGGAGATATAATCAATTTGAAAGGTCTCGTTTTCCTCAGCCTGGTGCGGAAGTACAAGCGAGCTCATCATCGCAAGTGGAGAGAGGTAAAATGCTGGCTGGGAGAATAGAGCTCAAGCAATAAAATCTTTTATTGCTGAAATATTAGCTCTAAGTATAAGTATAAATGATAGTCAGAAATTACTAATATATTACAATAGCATTTATAGCTAAATAATTGTTTATTAGCTATATGAATAATAAAATAGAAAAGTCGATTTATTCACTATTCGTTTCTCAACTATACGATGATGTAGTTTTTAAATTCAAAAGAAACGTACTTAAAAAGCAGATGAACATTCCCTGGATGAGATACAGAGAGATAGAATTGATAAAGGACCTCATTCTTAATTTAAAGCCAAAAGCATCCCTGGAATGGGGGGCAGGTTCAGGGACTGAGTTTTTCACAAATTACATATCTGAAGATTGTAAATGGATTTCAGTGGAACATAACCAAGAGTGGGCAGAGTCGGTTTCGGAGCGAAATAAAAAGCCAAATGTATCAATCGTGTTCAAAGGCCCAAATCATGAACCAACACCTGGTATCTATTATGGCCTGGTAGACTATAGAATAAATGATGGAACCTATGAAGACTTCAAAGATTATATTGAATACCCATCAGAACATGCTCCTTATGATTTGATTTTGATAGATGGTAGAGCCAGAACTCAATGTTTAACAAAATCAGTAGATTTATTAAGCAAAAAAGGAATAGTAATCCTTCATGATGCAAACAGGGTGCAGTATCACGAAGGGTTTAAACATTATCAACAAGGTGTTTTATTTACTGATCAAAGAGAATCTTCAGGTGGTATATGGATCGGAACAAATAGCGAAACACCTTTATCAGAGGTTCTGGATGTCGATACTTATTTAAGACTTTGGAATTTATATTTCAACTTTGGGAAGCTTATAAAAGTTTAGTTAGCACTAAAATTTATAAAGGCTATTTTTGAGGACAAGAATAGAGTACGGAACTCACTGGAAGCCTGAAAGTTTTTGATGTCTATCTAAACTCAAACGGACAACTTCGGTTTTAATGGGAAGTACGAATTGAAGCAGGCGAACAAAAAGTGTTAAAAGAATCTTCTTAAAATACTCTCGGCCTGGCTAACATAACTGCCGCCAAAGAGGTTGGCATGAACTAGAACCGGGTAGAGGTTGCAAAGCTTGAAACGTTCGTCAGCTCCCTTCTCAAGAGGATATTCCTCATTGTAACCGTTATAGAAGTCTGGTTCAAAACCTGCAAAAAGTTTGGTCATTGCTATATCCATTTCCCTATGTCCAAAGTATACCGCCGGATCATATATGCTCACCTTGCCATTTGTAGTAAACATGAAATTGCCACCCCATAAGTCGCCGTGGAGCAGAGCCGGAGCTTCATCAGGAAAAACCACATAGGTGTAGTTCATGACCCTGTCAAAAATTGAGATTAAAGTAGGATCGAGTTTCCCGGAATCAACAGCCATCTTTACCTGAGGCTCAAGCCGTTCTCGCATAAAAAATTCCAACCAATCGGGGTGGTATCTATTGGATTGAGGCAGACGCCCGATGAAATTAGACTCACTCAGCCCGAATAGCTCATTCGATTTCCTGTGTAGTTTCGCCAACTGAACACCAAAATTAAAAGAAGAACCACTATTACTCTCTTCCATAAACTCCAGGAGTAAAAAATCAGCCCCAAAAAGGATGACATCTGGAATGAGAAGATCTGTGTCAGCCGACCTGAGCAGCTCCAATCCATGAGCTTCAGTCCTGAACATATTTTCAGGAGCTGAATTGTTCCATTTAAGAAAGAATGGTTCTCCTGAATCCAGGGTAATCTTGGCAGCACTATTTATATCTCCTCCATGAAGAAGATTAATAGTTACTATTCGAGACTCTAACCGGGATTCGATCTCAGCTTTCAGGGATTCAGGAACCATCTACATCACAGCTACTTAACTTTACCGAATACAAGAATGGCGTTATGGCCACCAAAACCAAAAGTATTACTCATTGCATAATTCACTTCAGCTTCAACCGGGGTGCCGGTTACTATATCAAGCCCTTCAGTTTCATCTGCGAGGTCGGTAACGTTTATAGTAGGAGGAATAATCCCGGTTTCAATAGCTTTGATGCTCGCAATAGCTTCAACAGCTCCAGCGGCTCCCAACAAGTGTCCGGTCATCGATTTTGTAGAACTTACTTTAAGAGAAGCAGGATTATCTCCGATTACAGCCTTAATCGCTTTTAACTCACTTATATCACCAACAGGAGTAGAAGTAGCATGAGCATTTATATACCCGATATCAGAAATTGAGAGCTCGGCTTCTTCCAGTGCGAGGTTCATTGCTGTTTTGGCGCCAAGGCCTTCCGGGTGTGTGGCAGATAAGTGATATGCATCAGCAGTACTTGCCGCGCCGAGAACTTCTACTAAAATATTTGCACCTCTTTTCACTGCATGGTCATAATCCTCAAGGATGAGTGCTCCTGAACCTTCACCCATTACAAAACCATCTCTTGCTTTATCAAAAGGACGTGAGGCGCTTTGCGGATCATCGTTTAAAGTGGACAGTGCTTTCATGGTAGAAAATCCACCCATAGCAGCTTGTGTGATAGATGCCTCTGAACCACCAGTAACAATTACATCAGCTTTTCCTAAGCGGATATAATTAAAAGCATCCATTATAGCAGAGTTTGAAGTTGCACAAGCGGAGATTACAGTATGATTAATTCCCATTAGCCCATGGCGGATAGAAATAATACCTGAAGCCATATTTGGAATGGTCTTTACAATGAAATAGGGATTAAACCTTGGGGTTCCGCTTCCACGAGCATAGTCAATTACTTCCTTCTCAAAAGAATCGAAGCCCCCAACGCCCGTTCCCCAGATCACTCCTACTCTTGTGCGGTCCATGCTATCAAAATCCAGCCCAGCATCATCAATAGCCTGCTGAGTAGAGCAGAGGGCATAAATTACATAAGGATCATTTTTTCTTACCTGTCCACGATCCAGGTAATTTAGCGGATCAAAATCCTGGAGTTCACAGGCAAATTTTGTCTTAAAGAAAGTAGTATCAAATTTAGTAATTGGTACAGCTCCGCTTTTTCCGGCAAGCAGTGAGTTCCAATAGTCTTCTGTTGAATTTCCGATTGGGGTAACCGCTCCGGTTCCCGTGATTACGACTCTTTTCATGAAATACTTATTAGTAAGTAAGTTTTTTACTTTGTTATTTGTTCAATTATTGAATTTTTCAACCCAGAGAAATCTTCATTTCCTGTAATCCGCGCCAGTTGTGCTCCCGCGAACATGTTAGTCAAAATTTTTACAGCTTCTATTTTTGGAGAACCCGAAAAGGTAAGGAGATTTTTTTCTTTTCCATTACTTAATGTCTCTGAAATCCAGGATATAACACCCCCGGTAAATTCTCTTACTTCTTCCTGGATATGTTGCTCCATAGAATTCCAATCTGTAGCAAAAGCTCCTATAATGCACACTTTTCCTGATAATTGAATAGAGGTGTAATAGTTTAGAAACATCTTTATCTGAACCAATTCACTCTTAGCGGAGCATTTTTTTACGAATCGATCAAAGCTTTCGGTGTGCCATCTCACAACGCCTGATGCCAAATCTGGTTTAGTAGGGAAGTGATAATGAATAGCGGCGTTCTTAACATTCAATGCCTTTGCAATATCAGAGTAACTAAAGGCATTGTAGCCTTTCTTTCTGATTAGCTCATCGCCGAGCTGGATTATAACTTCCCTGGTAGAGGACATTGTGTTTACTTATTAGTAGGTAAGCTGGATGTTGTGCCTTACTTTTTGGCCGCAGAGAAAATACTTATTAATTAGTAAGTAAACAAGATTTCTATTTTTCTATTTTAGCTTTAAGCTCGTCCAGGAGTTGCTCACAACTTCGGTCTAAAATCTGAAACACATTTTCGAAACCCTGCATACCACCATAGTAAGGGTCAGGAACTTCATTATCTCCAGGATTAGGATCGAATGAACGCATAAGCTTCAATTTTTCTGTAAACCTGCCTTTTCTGTCTAATTGCTGAAGGTTGGTATAGTTCGAGGAATCCATCGCAAGAACAAGATCAAACTCCTCAAAATCAGCATATTCAAATCTTCTGGCTCGTGATGGTAAATATACACCATGCCCATTTGCAGTAGATTGGCTTTTACTATTTGCACCTTCACCTACATGATAAGCAGCAGTTCCGGCAGAATCGATATAAAAGAATAGCTCAAGACCAGCTTCTTTTACTTTATGGATGAATATTCCCTCAGCTGTAGGACTACGGCATATATTGCCAAGACACACAAAGCATAGTTTATAAGGGTCGTCTTTTGTTATAGGTCTGAGATAGCTGCTCATAGGTTTAGATTAGGTGAAAAGAATTTAAGCAGAATTACTGCATAAGGCTTAATAATGGATGATAAATCGGTAAAAGTTTTTTTTAAAGCTAACTAAACAAATGTTTTCTCAAAGAATGCTTATATTTCTGGCTTAAAATGATTTTCTGGATTAATAGTTTTTATGCCGAAAAAGTTCGAAGAAATAAAACAACTCAATTACCCTCAGGCCGAGATTGAGGTTCTTAATTGGTGGAATGACAAAAGTATCTTCAACAAAAGTCTTGTAAGTAGGGAGGATGGAATCCCTTTTACTTTTTTTGAAGGACCGCCTACCGCAAACGGAAAGCCTGGTATTCACCACGTTATGGGGCGAACGGTTAAAGATCTTTTTTGCAGGTATAAAACTCTAAAAGGTTTCAGGGTTGAACGGAAAGCTGGTTGGGATACTCATGGTCTACCGGTTGAAATTGAAGTTGAGAAAGCTCTTGGTTTAGAAGGTAGATCCCAGGTCGAAGAATATGGCATTGCTGAATATAATGCCGAATGTAGATCAAGTGTTCTGAAGTATAAAGATCTTTGGGACGAGTTAACGAGCAGAATGGGCTACTGGGTTGACCAGGAAAATCCATACATCACCTTCAAGAACGAATATATTGAATCTGTTTGGTGGGCTCTGAATAAACTATATGAAAAGGATTTCCTTTACAAAGGCTACAAAATTCAATGGTATTCTCCTGGTAGTGGAACTGTACTTTCTTCTCATGAAGTAAGTCTTGGATATAAAGAGACCCAGGATCCATCAGTTTATGTGAAGTTTAAAGTTCCGGGAGAAGACGATACCTATTTTCTCGCCTGGACAACCACTCCCTGGACTACAATTTCCAATATGGCCCTGACCATCAATCCCAGGTTAGAGTATGTGAAAGTAGCGCATCATGGAGAAAATTATATAGTAGCCAAAGCGTGTGTTGAAAGAGTATTTGGTGAAGAGGTGATTCAATTAGAAGAATACCTTGGAACCCAGCTACTAGGTAGAATTTACGAGCCAATTTTTGACTATGCCCTGAAGGAGCATGATGCATCAACTGCATGGAGAGTGATTGCCGCTGATTATGTTACCACAGAAGATGGAACAGGGGTAGTTCATACTGCACCGGCGTATGGCGCGGACGATTTTGAGTCTTGCCAAAAAGCAGGTATCCCGATGTTCAACCCAATTGACAGGGAAGGAAAATTTACAGACCAGGTTCCTGAATTTGCAGGAGAGTGGTTTAAAGAAGCAGATAAAGGAATTGCTCGGGCTATCAAAGAAAAGGGTTTGATGTTCCGTCATGAGACCTGTATTCACAACTATCCTTTTGACTGGAGAAAAGGTACTCCTTTGATGAGTTACCCGGTTGAATCCTGGTTTATCCGAACTACTGCAGTTAAGAAGCGAATGGTGGATTTGAATAAAACCATCAACTGGAAACCAGAGCGTACAGGTTCAGGCCGTTTTGGAACCTGGCTGGAAAATAATGTGGATTGGGCTATTTCCCGTCAACGTTATTGGGGAACCCCGATTCCGATCTGGCAAAGCGACACCGACCCTGAATACATTGAATGTATCGGAAGCATGAGAGAGCTTAGGGAAAAGGCAGGTATCCCGGACGACCAGGAGCTTGATTTACACCGCCCTTATATTGATGAAATTACATGGGAAGCCCCAGACGGCGGGACCATGAGAAGGATTCCGGATTTGCTGGATGTTTGGTTTGATTCTGGCTCTATGCCTTTTGCCCAATGGCACTATCCATTCGATAACGATCATGAATTTAGTTACAATTTCCCTGCAGACTTTATCGCTGAAGGTGTAGATCAAACACGTGGATGGTTTTATACGCTTCATGCACTTGGTACGATGCTGTTTGACCAGGTAGCTTTCAAAAATGTAGTTTCAAATGGCTTGGTTCTCGATGAAAAAGGCGAGAAGATGAGCAAGTCAAAAGGAAATACAGTTGATCCTATCCAGGTGATTGGCGAATACGGTGCAGATACGGTCCGCTGGTACATGATGAGTAATTCTGCTCCCTGGGAGAACCTGAAATTCAGTATTGATGGGCTCAAAGAAGTACAGCGCAAGTTCTTCAATACACTGGTGAATACGTATTCTTTCTTTGCGATGTACGCAAATATTGATGGCTTTAACTATTCCGGTGCTCAAATCCCGGTAACAGAAAGACCTGAGATTGATCAGTGGGTAATTTCACGATTGAACACGACCATTAAGTTGGTTGAAGAGCATTTTGAAGCTTATGAGCCAACAAAGGCAGCTCGTGAAATGGAAGGTTTTGTTGAGGAATTAAGTAATTGGTACGTTCGTAGAAACAGGCGCCGTTTCTGGAAAGCAGGTACAACTATTGATAAGACTGCTGCTTACCAAACATTATATGAGTGCTTGAGAAGTATAAGTCAGTTGATTAGCCCGATAGCTCCATTTATGGGTGAGTGGTTGTATCAAAGATTGAATGAAGTTTCAAAATTGGATGAAGAATCCGTTCATTTATCATTCTTTCCTACAGTAGAAGAAACTGCAATTTTCAAGAATCTTGAGCACAAGATGGATATGGCGAGGTTAATCTCAACCATCGTGCTTCGTATCCGGAATCAGATCGAGGTTAATGTACGCCAACCACTATCCAGGATTATACTTCCTATTAAAGATGAAAGTGAGCGACAGGCAATTCAATCGGTTCGGGATATAATATTAGAGGAAGTAAACGTTAAGGACATCCAGTTTGTAGATGATGACTCGGGAATCGTTCATAAAAGTGCAAAAGCTAACTTCCCGGTATTAGGAAAAAAGCTGGGCGGAAAGATGAAATCAGTAGCTGCAAAAATTAATGGACTTGATACCGAATCAATTACTAACTTCGAGCAGGAAGGATTCATTGATATCCAGCTAGAAGATGAAGTTATTCGTTTAGATAGTGAAGGCCTGGAAATAATAAGAACAGGTCTTGAAGGCTGGCAGGTGGAAACAGAACGCGGTTTAAGTGTTGCTGTAGATACTGAAATGAATAAGGAATTAATTGACGAAGGTCTGGCTCGGGAATTTATTAACCGTGTGCAGAGTATGAGAAAAGAAGCTGACTTTGAGGTTATTGATCGTATTTCAATAGGTCTTACAGGCTCAGAAGAAATTAAGGAAGCAGTAGTTTCCATGAATAAATATATAAAACAGGAAACCCTTGCTGAAGAAATTCAACTTGTTGAATTAGAAGTTTCGGATTTTGTTAAAACATGGGAAATTGGTGATGGAGAATGCACCATTTCTATACGAAGAAATATTAATCCCTAAAGAAGAAAAAGATGGCTGAAAAAACTGGGAAAGACGAAAGAGTATCTCCTTACAACGATAAGGAACTCGAGTATTTCAGAGAAATTATTTTAAAAAAGCGTACTGCTGCGGAAGAGGAATTGGAAACCCTTCAACGTACTCTTCGTGAGAGCATGGAAAATTCATCAGATGAGTCGGCGTATTCATTTCATATGGCAGATGCAGGCACGGATGCTCAGGAACGTGAAAAAACATACGTTCTATTCAACAGAACCAAAAAGTTCGTTAAGTACTTAGACAATGCCATTAGCCGCATTGACAACAAAACGTATGGAGTGTGCAAAGTTACAGGTAAGAAGATCTCAAAAGGGAGATTAGAAGCTGTTCCTCATACTCAGCTAAGTATTGACGCTAAACTTAAACGTTGATTCCAGCAATTTGAGCTCTAAAAAATTACTAGCCCTTTTTACTCCTGCTGTCATAGTTGTAGCTATCGATCAGCTTACGAAATGGATCATTCGAACCAGCCCTGAATATCACCGCCTTGATGTTATTGAAGGCTGGCTTGCATTCTACTATACCCAGAACTCCGGGATGGCTATGGGTATTGATATCCTTTCTACACCTGTTGTGAGTTCAATTTCAATTGTCGCTACTATCGGTATCCTGGTTTACCTGTTATACACTATGGAAAAGGCGACCATTGGGTATCTTCTTTTTATGGGGCTGGTTCTTGGCGGAGCTTTAGGAAATATTACTGATCGCCTGATCATGGGATATATTGAAGGTTACGGAGGGTTATTAGACGGCCATGTAGTTGATTTTATCCATTTCAATCTTGAAATAAATGACTGGCCGGTATTCCCATACATTTTCAATGTAGCGGATATGGCTATTTCAGTTTCTATTATTTCGTTACTTGTTTTCGGAAAGAAGCTAATCCCTGTTGATGATGTAGAAGAAGAAACTGTATCAGAAGAAGCCGGGACTCAAACAGAAGCAGCAGACGCAGAAGTAGTGGGCAATGAAGATGCCACAGAGCCAAGCGATCAGGACATAGAAAAGAGTCCTTAAGAATAACTCAATTCTGATCCCTGTCTCGAGCGTATCTTTTATAAGCCCGGGATTTCTTGAGTCCATCCAACAAAGAGTCGCGGGAAAGAAATCCCTCAAACCACGGCTGAGATTCAATACACTGTAAATTCTCAATAGCCTCATCCCATCTCTTAAGCTGGGCATTTACCCTGGCTGATTGGTAACAAAGATTGGAGTTTCCGGGTTTTATGGAATTTGCAACCTGAAGCATTACATAGGCATTTTTGAAGTCACCTTTGTTTATATACTTCCGTGTTTGATAGAAACTGGATTGGGTAAATACCAGCTCAAGAAACACATTTACAGATCGTAGCTTGTAAATATCCTTTTCAACAGATCTTTGTTCTATTAGAAAGGAGATATCTAAATCCTTATCTATCTTTTCGAAGGTCAGTTTAGTATCTGAAATATCATAAAGATGGTACAAATCCTGTACAAGTTTGGCATAATTATAAAAACCGGAAATAGATAGGTCGATATCCGAACTGAGTTTTACCAGGTCAGTATTATTCCCAAGAGCATCCAGTTCAGAAGATGTAAAGGAAGTATCCAAAAACTCAAATCCCGAGAATGTTCTTTGCATCGACAGCAGGTGCAAATAGAGGTGATAAGGGTCATTCAATTCCTTAAAAGAATCAGCCTTTGCCTGCCAGTCGGTGTATAAGTTGGTTACAAGAACAGAGTCGGTAGCAATGGTACCTTTTTTCATTTCCGTCAGTTCCATCCAGTACAAAGCGTCCTGGAGTATTTCCTGGTCAGCCCAGCGATGTGCCCCTTCAAAGAACGAGACGTGATGAGGGAATTCCATCTCTGTTAAAGCAGGATCAAGTTCGAGCAGTTCGAAATAGTTGAAGTCATGAAATCCCGATGCCCCATAATAGTTAAACGGGATACCATGAGCAGCCACACTATCAGCCAGGAAGAACCCATTGTTATTTCCGGCACCGATCCCAATTATCCCGGCGATATAGTTCTTAATTTCATACCCGAAAATCCAGGATAAACGTGCGGTTCCCGAAAACCCGGCTAAGTAAAACCTTGTGGTATCAACAGAAAATAATTGAAAAGCATCATTAATCATGGTGTTAATGGCTTCAATAGTTACACTTTGATCGGTATCACTTTGAGTGTTGTAAGAGCTTATGGCAATATACCCCAGGGAGTCAGCCGCGTCTTTGAAACGTTCCAGTGGGAGCAGGGCTTGGCCTCTAGGGTCCATCACAAATAGAATAGGATGTGCTTTCGATCCGGTATAATCGGAAGGTAGAAAAACGGCATAAGATTGCCCCGGATTGGATGTACTCTTTACTGATGGAGTTATTTCCCCGGGTTGAAAAGATTGAAATGCTTCAGCCGGAAACAGAAGTAATAATGAAGAAAAAACAAGGAGCGTCATTTTTTTCATTATAAATAATCCGTTTTAAATGGATGTTTCTTAGACCAACAAAAGAAGTCGAGATAACTCGTTACTTCTCCAGGGAAGTTCTTTTCTTGTTTGAGAAGAACTCGAGGTCATCGTCTTCAAACATAATCTGATCCACGATCTCCAGCCCAAAACTTTTAATCCCGATTCTTTTAACCGGGTTATTGGTAAGCAGTTTGAGCTTTCGGATTCCAAGTGCTCGTAAGATTTGAGCGCCTACACCATAATCCCTGGAATCGCCTTTTTTGGGATTGTTATTTTCTTCTTCAGGTTCAGCAAGAGTACCTTCCTGCATCATTTTAAGTGTGCGAAGCTGATTCACCAGTACAGAACCACGCTGGTTTCTATTCATGTACAATACCACACCGGTTCCTTCTCTTTCAACCTGCAACATTGCCTGGTGAAGAAGTTCGCTGGTGTCTGTATTCCGGGCTCCGAAAATATCCCCGATTAAATCCGATGAGTGGACTCTCGTTAATACAGGGTCATCTTTAGTCCAGGTGCCTTTGGTAAGTGCTAGGTGTGTATCGCCGGTCAGTACTTCCTCAAACGCGTGAAGCACAAAATCGCCGTACATAGTAGGCATTTTAACTTCCATCACTTCCTTCACTAACGACTCATTTTCATTGCGGTATGCAATAAGGTCTTTGATAGTGATGAATTTCATGTCGTACTTCTTAGCCATTTTAGCTAAGTCAGGTACACGAGCCATCTCGCCATTCTCGAGCATGATCTCGCAAATAATACCTACAGGTTGTAATCCTGCTAAACGGGCTAAATCCAGGGCTGCTTCGGTATGACCCGCACGTCTCAGAACTCCACCTTCCACACCAATGAGCGGAAAGATATGCCCTGGTCTTCTGAAGTCTCCTGGCTTGGAATCACTCTTTGTTAATTCCAGGATGGTATTGGCCCGGTCAGAAGCAGAAATACCGGTAGTAGTTTTGCGTTTGTGATCAATAGAAATGGTGAAGTTGGCCTCATCAGGGTCGGCACCTTCCATCACCATGTTATTAAGCTTAAATTTTGTAGCCACTGCCCGTGAAACCGGGGCGCAGACTAATCCGCGTCCTTCTTTCACCATAAAGTTAATGGCTTCAGTAGTAACCAATTCACCTGCCATGAGAAAGTCTCCTTCATTCTCACGGTCTTCATCATCCACAACGATGATCATTTTACCTGCTTTAATAGCTTCGAGAGCTTCGGGGATGGTGTTGAATTGAATAGGTTCCAAGATTACTTGTCTTTCTTTTCAGGTTTATTTGGGTTTACATCGGTGATAGCATTTTTGAGGAATCGAATCTTCACGTTGCTGCCTACCTCAACCAAAACAGAGTCGTCTTCGATTGAGCTCAAAATACCAATGATGCCTGATGAAGTAACCACTTTGTCACCCTTTTTCATTTCCGAGACTTTGTGCTGAATTTCTTTTTGACGTTTGCTCTGAGGGCGGATGATGAAGAAATAAAATACCAGGAAAATAGCTCCCAGGAATACAAGGTTAATGATTCCGCCATTCGGGTCCTGTGGGTCGCCCATTAATAAAAGAGAAAAAATATGCATGTCCGTTTTATACTGTGTTTAATTTAACGCAGAAAGATAGGAGTTTTTCGGCTTAATGATTAGTGAATTGTTTAAGTAGTGGGATTGGGAAAGATCCTTGAATTTCTTAGAACTAATTAAAACTACATAGAACTGCGAAAACTGATACTAAATGGATTTATTGATTATTAGTATCTTAAGGATAGGTTATGAACAATTAGAGGAGAATAGTATGGAACCAGCAGCTTGGGGAATATTAGGTACACTAATCGGGGCTCTTGCCAGTATCGGAACTACATTTATCAATAACGGGCATAATTCAAGAATTTCTAAAGAGGAAAGAGAGGAAAAACTAAGAATAGAGTCTAATGCCTTTCAGAGGGAAACATTGCTACGCTTGCTTGATGAAATTGATGAATTCACTGTTTTAGTGATTGAATTTCATATTCTTGATATACATCAAAAGGATCAAATTGATGGTGACAAGAGACATGATATGTTTATGAAAAGTGTTAGAAAAAGAGATGCAATCTACTTATTGATTCAACGAGTGCTTAATGATGAAATTCGAGAAGGCTTTAGTAATATAAACACTCAATTTAAAACTTTGCTCCGTCACAAAATTGGTATTCCTGAGCTAAAAAAAAATGTAGAAATACATCAAGATATGATTCGTGATTTTGTATTATTAATTGGTGAAGCTTTAAGGGAGACATATTCAGATTAAGTCACCGGTTTTTTCATCACCTCATTGATTATGAGAATCATAAAAACAGAATCTTAAACTAATAAAGGGAGCAAAATGGATTTTAGCAACTGGGAGCCTGAAACATTTGGTTTTGTAGGAGCGATAGTTGGAGCAATAGTAGGAGCGGGGGCAAGTATAGTTACTACAGCTCTTACTACTTGGGGATCTTTTAGAATGTCTAAAAGAGAGAGAGAAGAAAAGTTAAAAATTGAGTCTAATGCTTTTCAAAGACAAACATTATTACAGTTACTTGAAGATCTTAAGTTATATGCTAAATACATATCCTCTTACCACTCTACTGTAATTTATAAACATGACTTACATAAGAATGATTTGATAAATAATGAAGTAGGAGATAGTAAATTAATGACAAGCTATATTGGTAAGAATAATGATATAGCTACTTTATTACAGAGAGTATTAGATGATAGCATTCGTAATTCTATGGTAGACTTAACCTCAGCATCTTTTAAACTTGTAAAGGGAATTAAAAAGAAATCAATTGTCGAAGAAGAATATTTACATTTTCAAAAGACACATTCTGATTTTCAAGCATTAGTAGGTAAAGTCTTAAGAGAAAATTATTCACTTTAAATAACAGGCTTTTTCATAACCTCATTACCCAACCTAGCGCAAGCGTCTCGCTTGAACTGTAACAACTACCTAGCAAGTGTTTCAACTTACGTTCGGATATTGCTATCACAATTTAATTTTCAGCTAATTCATTAAATCAGTTACTTTCGCAAAAACTGAAGCCCGTTCAGTTCTTAAACATAGGTTCTTAACTCAAAGATGGAAAAACCAAATCGATATAAATTCACCGAGTATTGGGGAACAAGAATTTTAATCTTTTGGTATGTATTTCTTGTAATAGTCGGTCTAATTTTTATTGAATTACCTGACGGGTTAATATTTCCATTAATGGGAGCTTTAGCAGCTAAGTTTTCAATACATATGGGGCAGCAAGTATTAAGATTTCAAAAAAAGAATTCTGGTCATATGAAAAGAGGTCTCTATGATTCTGCTGTTTTCTTTTTTTGGTTATTTGGAATATTAGGAACTACACTTTTTCTCACAGGGGCTATTATCTCTATTTTTGAGAGTTATGAGATATTAGACAAATTCTTTTTTCTTTCTTCCTCTCTTTTTCCATTAGGTATTGCAATAGGAGCTTCAAAACAATGGGAAATGAGAGAGGTGTTCAAAGTGTGAACCACACCCCGTGTTTAAGCGGCGAGTCGAGTTTTAATTATTAAAGTTCCGAACCCTAGCCGAGTCCGAATTGAAACGCATGTTATATAATGATTTAGTTAACATACACTTTGTATGCATTTTCAATAAAATTTTGCGTTATAAACTGAAAGTCGAGATTTCGATTCCGAATTGGTTCTAGTTTGTTTCTTTTTGAATTAAGAACGGTCTTGGCATTTTCCGCAACTGAAAATAAACCACCTCTTTTTTTTGCAACTAATTCATAAAGCTCATCAACTACTTGGTTAATAAGGATTTCTGTCTCATTTACTTCTACAAACCCATATACATAAAACTTTTCGAATGCATTTCTGATTTCAGTATGAGTAGGAATCGCTCGATTCATATAATCAGCAGTCATAAGTAGTTTTGGAAAACTGACTAGATTATTATCATTTAGAGAACCTCTGAGACTTACGAAAATCCAGGCATCCGAAAAGCTAAATTTCTCAAATTTATCTTCGTTCAAATCTCTAGCCATATAACGACCCCGCGTTAATATTAAAAAATTACCGAACCCTAAACGAGTCAGTTTGAAACGTTTGTTACGTTGCTCTATTTAAGTTTAAAGTTATTATAGAATACTTCTGCCTCGTCTTTAGCATCTTTAACAAGACTGGAAACATACATTTGAAATAGATTATCCCCAACTAACAAAATTTGATTATAAACGGTAAACATATCCGATTTCTCAATGTAAGACAGCCCATAATTTCCATCTATTTCAAATTCTTCTACGTTCTGAATTTCACCACCTACTTTTGGAGCAGTTCCAGCACGAAGGGTATTCATTATTTTACGCGTAGAATCGAGCATTCTTGCCACAGGAAAATCACCACAAGTAATGGAATACATAACCTTTGATTGAGATGTGGAAAGATATTCGGTTGAATAAATGACCTGATCTTGTGCAAAAACAGAATCTTGTCTTATTGCAGGCTTTTCCGGTAATAAAGCAGTAAAACCACAGTCTTCTGAAGTAAAATGAATCATTGCAGCATCTTGAGCAATAATCCCAGTGCTAAGAAGAGTGCTAAAAAGTAGTAAGGAATAAAATTTCATTTCAGATTTTCTAAAGCAACATAACGACCCGGCGTTTAAGTGGCGAGTCGAGTTAGTATTTTTATTGTTTCAAACCACGTTCGAGTCCGTTTGAAACGCTTGTTATACCACCATTCTCATTCGTTATAATCCGGTTCCCAATCATGGTATTTATCATAATTTTCAGATTCATAATATTCGAAGGCATCATAAATATTTGTTGCTGTAAATGTATCACCTAATCCACAAGCGTTTAGCTTTGAGTAACCGTTTATCTTCAGTCCGCATGCAACACATTCAAAATGAGAGGGTAAATAATTTTGCTTTTCAGTTATTGTATCCTCATCGATAGTTTTTGAAATGGTTCCAATAGAGTTTCCAAATACTAATGCTTTTGAATTACATGACGGGCAATTAAGTCGATGACCCTCGTTACGTGAAGCCCAAGTTTCAGCTTGTTTAGCTAATGTTTCTTTGTCTTCATCTCCCTTTCCTTCCCAAACTTCTTTATGAGCCTCAATTGTTCCAATCACTGCTTTAGCTGACTTATCATGATATGCATCAATTAATGTCTCTGCTGTTGTTGCCTCATCAGTTCCAAATAAATCATCTAATACTAAACCTTTAATAGCTAATAGTATTTTGCATACTGAATAAAACTTACCAAGCCATTCAGAATGATTTAGCTTATCAAAAGGTAGATCTCCCGAATGAACCTCAGAGTTTCTAAGTTCCATATGTGAAATACAATAGTTTTTCTCCTCTCCAGTAAACTCATCGGAAATACTCTCAAGTCTTTTAATGACTTCAGAAATTGAAATAGACTTAGGGGTATATTTTTTTGTAATTGGTTCAAAGCCAAGTGAATAATATAAATCATACCAGCTTTTATTATCAGCAATTAGAGTAGGAGAGATATTAGAAAGTGTAGCCCTTAATAACATTTCTAAGGTTAAAGCTGACCAGAATCCAAAAGTCCATTCTTCTTTAGATTGAGCAAGCATTTTTTCTGCATTCCGTTGAGCTTTTGCAAATAGTGCTTCTGTCGACCATTCATGAGGTAGTTCTTCAGCTGCCATAATTTAGATTGTTTAAATAAGTTCGTTCCACAATTCTATTTGTTGATTTCTTAGAAATCCCTGAACGAGCATGAAAAGTTTTAAAATTATCAATTATTAAAGTGTCACCTGGTTTATTGAGTAAAAAATTTACCGAATCAATATTGCTCATTTCTTCAAACATATTTGAAATTTCCTCAGCAGCATCATTTGAAGGCATTAAAAAAAGTTGATCCCATCTTAATAAAAATGATCCCTCATTAGGCTGTTTAAATTTTAGCAAAGTTAAACGCCCATTTACAGCTTTTCTAGGCTTAAATAATGCCATATTAGCTTTATTTTGAGGAATCTGGTTAAGTATTTTACTTGAGTGTAGTACTTTTGTAAACACATCTTCAGAACCGTTAATACATCTCAATAAAAGGTATTTAGGGGGCTTATACCAGTGTGCCATATCAGTATGAAATGGAAAATCATTATGCCCAAAATTGCCACTATAGAGATTTGGTTTACTGTCCTTTTTTCTTTTGGGAGTGAGTATGTGAACTCCACTAATTTTGTCATTCTGGATAGGAGTTCCGATTAATTGAGATACTTCAATTGTTGAATGGTCAGGAAGAAAGGCAGGCAAAAAAGCATATCCCTTGCTATTTAATTCAACACTTATGTTTAAACTTTTTGTGTCTTGCACTTTTAATATTGTTGATTAATTGGCATAACGACTCTGCGTTTAAGCGGCGAAGGTTCTTGGTTTTTGTTGAAGTAACGGATTAAATTTATTGCTCACAAGCTTTCCAGCGAACCCTACCTGCTTCCGATCTTAAAACGCTTGTTATGTAGTCGACCTTATAGAGAGTAGTATCCTTGTAATCTTCGATAAATTTTTCTGTCAGTTCTAATGATGCTTTTTGGGTTACCATCTATTTTAAACCAAAGTTTAGTTTCGACCCAACCTAGCGCAAGCCTCCCGATTGTTCGGTTAAAGAATCTGATTAAATTAAGCCTATCATAGCACATTATGCAAAACGAAGAAATGAGTACCTAAACCCAAAAGATAGAAACATGAAAAACTACATAGATGGTTTCGTCCTACCCGTCCCCCGAATCTATTTAGACGAATACAAAAAGGTGGCCGAAAAAGTAGCCGAAATTTGGAAAGAATATGGTGCAATTGCATACTTCGAATTCGTTGGTGATGATTTATCCTTAGAAGGCACGAAATCTTTTATAGAAACCATAGATGCAAAAGAAGACGAGGAAGTCATATTCGGTTGGGTTGTATTTCCTTCAAAAGAGATCCGTGATTCAGCCAACAAAAAAGTTCCTGCCGACCCAAGAATGGCAGAATTAGTTGGCCCCTTAACCGACCCTGATAAATTAATATTTGATGGGAGCAGAATGGTTTACGGAGGCTTTCAACCGCTTGTGCAATCGACGAGTGAATAGAGCGTGCTGTAACCTCAACCTGCACAACATCCCTTTTATACAGCCATAAAAAACAAAAAAGCCTCTCTGCAAATGCAAAGAGGCTTTATGTACCGCAGGCCGGACTCGAACCGGCACTCGGGATAAATCCGAATTGGATTTTAAGACCAACGTGTCTACCAATTCCACCACTGCGGCAGGTGGGGGCGGCAAATATACAACTTAATCTATGACTACTTCAATCTGTTTTTATTAAAAAGCTATTGTTTACAGATTGGGTTTTGTACTTTCCAAGAATCTTAAAAATTTATGGCGCAATGAGACGAATATCTATACTGGCAACGGCATGCTTAATCCTTCTTGGAACACCTGTAATGGCACAAACCGAAATTGGGGTTTCTTATGAACTCAGAGACGAAGACCCGAAAGGTGGTTTTGGACTAAGAGTTCAAAAAGGAATACTCACACAAGTACCAACCATTGACATCGGAATGAGAGCTCACTTTAGCTATTTCAGTGATGATAACAGCGTGACCGATGGAGCAGTAACCTATTCACAAGAGCTAACCAATTATGATTTTGGTGTAGCTATCGTAGCTGGTATATCAGTAGGGCTAATTGAACCTTATGTAGGGCTTGGGCTGGGTTCCGAAACCCTTGAGCTTAAACCAGAAGAAGTAGTTGGAATCAGTTTGACGGATGAGAATGAATCCAATATTTATTGGAATGGTATAGTAGGAGCGAAGGTTCCGGTAATACCATTGGTTAAACCTTTTGTGGAATACAGGTACTCAAATAACTCTATCAGTGAGCCAGATGTAGCTGAATTAACAACAGGAAGAATCATTTTCGGGGTGTCCATTTCTTTTTAGTGGACCGGTTTCAGGAAAAGAAAAAGAAGGTATCAGGCACTAAAGTGAATTTTAAAAAGGTTATAAATATCATCGAATAAAGGCGTTTCTCTGTATATGTCGAAAGTTACTGCAATAGAAAAGTATAATCTGGAGGAGTACCAGTTAAAGAAGGTTCAGCAGCAAGATTTGGACCAGCTGCTCGAGGTTTGCAGGTTAAACATGGACACCGTCAACGAAGAGTTGATTGACAAGGCCTTCAAACTGTGTTTTTTATCTCATAAAGGAATTACCAGGGCTTCCGGTGAACCATATTATTATCACCCGGTAGAAGTTGCCAAAATTGTAGCCCAGGAAATCAATATCGATGATATTTCTGTTATAGCAGCCCTGTTACATGATACGGTTGAAGATACTGATGTAACTCTTGAGGATATCAATTTCTGGTTCGGTACGGAAGTTTCCGTGATCATTGATGGTGTTACCAAAATAGCCGGTGTGTTTAAGAGCCGGGATAGCAAGCAGGCAGAAGCATTCATGAAATTGCTGCTTTCTATGGCTGAAGATATCAGGGTTATCCTGATCAAATTTGCGGATCGTTTACATAACATGAGAACCATCCAGCACCTGAGAAGGGAGAAGCAGATCCAGATCGCTTCCGAAACCATGGAACTCTACGCACCCTTAGCGCATCGTTTTGGATTATTTGGTATCAAAAATGAATTAGAAGATTTATGCTTCAAAGCACTGGATCCAACCTCTTTCAAATTTGTAGCACGTAAGCTTCGTGAGAAAAAAGAAGCCCGGGAAGTGTTTATTGACGAGTTCATGATGCCGGTGGGCAGGCAGTTAAGCCAGCAGAACTTTGAGTTTGAAATAAAAGGCCGACCAAAGCACATCTATTCCATCTACAAGAAGATGCAGCGGCAGCAAAAGCCTTTTGAAGAAATTTATGACCTGTTTGCCATTCGTATAATTCTTGAAACTCCGCATACCAAAGAAGATTGCTGGCGTGTGTATTCGATCATAACCGATTGGTACACTCCAATCCCACAACGATTCAGGGATTTTATTTCTGTTCCAAAGGCTAATGGTTATCAATCATTACACACCACGGTGATTACCAATCGCGGGAAGAAGGTAGAAGTCCAGATAAGAACCCGGCGAATGGATGATATTGCGGAAAAAGGGCTTGCCGCGCACTGGAAGTACAAAGAAGGTGAGCAGCCTGGTTCCGAGAACCTGGACCGTTTCGTTTCGTGGGTACGGGATGTATTGGATAACCCGAGGCCGGAATCAACTACCGACTTTGTAAAAGATTTCCAGTTAAACCTGTACCAACATGAGATTTATGTATTCACTCCAAAAGGAGAATTGAAGACCTTACCACATGGCGCTACTCCAATAGATTTTGCTTTCGAAATTCACAGCGAGATTGGTGAGCGGGCGATGGCTGCTAAAGTGAATGGAAAGATGGCACCACTTCGCCAGAAGTTAAGGAATGGTGACCAGGTTGAAATTATTACCGGGAACAAGATAAACCTTAACCCGGACTGGATTGATGATGTTGCTACTCATAAAGCCAAGTCTCGAATCCGGCAGTTCATCAAACAGAAACAACGCAAGGTTGCAGAGCAGGGTCGTGATATCTGGTTGAAAAGAGCAGAAAGGGGTAAGATTGAAATCACAGACCAGGATCTGACTAAAATTGCTAAGCAGTTTAAGTATGAAACTACGCAAGGCATGTTTTACGATTTAGGCCTGGGTTCTTTCGAAGTAAATTCCCTGTTTAAGGCCGTTAAGAAATATAAAAGTACAGGCCGTGTTGAAGATTCCTCAACTGAGGATCAGCAGAGCAAAAGCGAAAAGGAAATAAAGGATGAGTATATATCTGCTGCGAGATCAATGGGTGACGGGCAGGCACTTATCCTGAATGGTGAGATTAGCAACTTCAAATACACATACTCCAACTGCTGCAAACCTATACCCGGGGATAATGTAATCGGGTTTATCAGCCGGGATGGTGATATGAAAATACACCGTTCAATGTGTAACAATGCGCAACACCTTTTGAAGACGGAAGGTGAGAGAATAGTAGATGTTCAGTGGGCTAAACAGATTGAGAATAAATTTTTAGGCGCTGTGAGAGTTATTGGAGAAGACAGGGTAGGTATGATTAATGATCTCACAGATGTACTCTCAAAATCATTATCTACTAACATGAAGAGTATAAATGTAAGTAGTGATGAGGGTATGTTTGAAGGAATTATAACCCTCTATGTTAATGGTATAGCCCATCTGAATAAGATTATGAAGAGATTAGAGAAGATCGAAGGTGTTAAAAATGTACTTAGATACGAGTAAGGTGTTCTTAGAATTTTCTATTGGTTTTTAGCCTTAACTATCTTTAAACTTATATCAAACTCGCATATACAGAATAGCTTAAGGAATAAGATACAACTATAGCGAGAAAAGAAGGACAGAACCGCATTGGAAAATAAACAATGCCTTAACTTAAAGACTAGATGTTATGATGACATATACGAAACGAGATATCGTTCGTCGCGTTGCGGAAGCCAGAGGCGAGCCGATGATCAAAGTTGAACCATGGGTAGATGCAGTGATCGTAGCTGTACGCGAAATCATGCTTTCAGCTAATACAGAATGCCGTATTGAAATACGTGATTTTGGTGTTTTTGAAGTAAAGAAAACAAAAGCGAAGCCAAAGGCTCGTAATCCAAAAACGAATGAAGTTATTTACGTTCCAGCACACCGTAAAACGCACTTCAAACCAAGTAAATTACTAAAGCAATTCTTGCGTCAACCGCTTGAAGATTAAGTAAAATACATTGCAAGAGTATTCCCGTCTGGTTGGTATTGATGTTGGCACAAAGCGAATTGGTATTGCCCAGACGGACTTACTCAAAACTATTTCAACTCCTGTAGGCACCTTTTCTCCTCAGGAAGTCCTAACCAACATTCAGGAGATCGTTACTACATCAAAAGTTGAAAAGTTTATAGTAGGATGGCCTTTAACTCCAAAAGGAGATGAAGGGCCGGCTACTGAAATGGTTGAAAAATTCATTAAGCAACTCATTCAGAAATTCCCGGATATAGAAATAATAAAAGTTGACGAGAGAAATACCTCTAATAAGGCTATGGAGCTAATGATTGAAGCCGGGGTTCCAAAAAAGAAAAGAAGAGAAAAAGAACGTGTGGATAGAATTGCTGCAGCAGTTATCTTACAGCATTATCTTGACGAATATTACTAGAAAAAATGCCAGTTTTACCGATTGTTACTTATAACGATTCCGTTTTAAGAGAAAAAGCACAACCTGTTGAAGAAATCACCGATGAATTACGAGAATTTATCGACGATATGTTTGAGACCATGTACAACTCAGAAGGAGTAGGCCTTGCAGCTCCCCAGGTTGGGGTTTCAAAACGCATTTTTGTGGTGGATGCTGATAACATGACCGACGAAGATGATGAAGAATACGGACCAATTGCTTTCATAAACCCTGTTATTGTTGAAAAAAAAGGCAACAAGATTCCGATGGATGAAGGCTGTCTAAGTATCCCGGATGTAAAGGACACTGTGATAAGGCCAGAAGGAGTTATTGTTCAATACAAAGATGAAAACTTTGAAGACCAGGAGCTGGACGTTTCCGGTTGGATGGCCAGGGTGATTCAGCATGAGTATGATCACCTGGATGGTATTCTCTTTATTGACTACTTAAGTGCTTTCAGAAAAAGAATGCACAAATCGGATTTGAAAGAAATAGAAGCCGGAAAAAGAGAAACAAAATACCCGTTAATACCAAAGGGGTAAACTCCAACAGTTTAAGTAGGTAAATTCTATGAATATCGTTTTTATGGGTTCGCCAGACTTCGCTATCCCAAGTTTGGAGAAGATTTATCATTCAAAGCACACTATTTCAGCTGTTGTCAGTAATATTGACAAGCGAAGGGGAAGAGGATCAGAAACAGCGCCTACTCCTGTTAAAGCAAAAGCTTTGGAGCTTGGCCTTGATGTAATTGAAGTCGAAGATCTGAAATCTGAAGAATTTCATGGAGCTCTAAAGTCTTTAAATGCCGATCTTTTTGTGGTAGTAGCGTTCAGGATCTTACCCAAAAGTATCCTGGAAATTCCTAAGGTAGGATCGGTGAATCTGCATGCTTCCCTTTTGCCTAAATATCGTGGAGCAGCTCCGATTCATTGGGCGGTGATGAATGGAGAAGAAAAAACCGGTTGTTCAATTTTCTTCCTGGATGAGAAGGTGGATACCGGAAGCATTATTCTGCAAGAAGAGTTATTGATCGACAGCAATGAGACTACCGGGGAAGTATACGCCCGGTTGATGGAACAGGGAAGTGACGCCCTGTTAAAGGCTATAAATCAGATCGAGGATAAATCTTACACATTAAGTGTTCAGAATAATGAAGAGGCCACCCCGGCGCCCAAGCTATTCAAAGAAGATTGCCATATTGATTTCAATCAACCTGCTGAAGTAGTGCATAACAAAATTCGTGGACTAAGCCCGTTTCCAACTGCATGGGCACTTCTCGATGGAGCGAAGTTTAATATCTACCAATCAAGGCTTGGACCTATATCAAATGTTGATCCCGGTGAGCTTTTTGTTAAAAATGGGATGTTATTGGCAGGCTGTGCAGACGGTACAGTTGAGTTGTTGGAAATTCAGCTCCCTGGAAAAAAGAAGATGATGGCATACGATTTCTTAAAAGGAAACGTCTTAGAAGGAGAGCTCAAATAAATTAATAAAGATTAAATTTGAGATAGTGTTTCGGTTTTTTATCATTGCAAAAACTAAATAACAAGACTGTTTAGAAAATGGATTCAATAGAGATAATCACGGCAGCAAAAGAGGGTGACCTCGAACTTGTAAAGAAACTCAAGAAGGGAGGAGCAGATATAAATACCGTAAACGGTAGTGGTGCTTCAGCCTTAATCGTGGCTACTGAAAAAGGACATTCAGATATAGTCAGGTATCTTGCCGATGAGGGAGCAGATTTAAACATTGAGACCAAAATGGGTGGTACGGCTCTCAACCGTGCAGCGGAGAATGGTAATATTGAATTAATGAATTACCTCTTTGAGAAAGGTGTAAATGTTGGCTCTTTAGCTCTAATCGTAGCCGCACGAAACGGCCACCTGGATGCAGTGAAGTTATTACTGGAAAAGGGTGCAGATGTTGATTTCCAGCAGCGTTGGGGACATACCGCCTTGATGCTGGCGGCTAAAAACGGAAACAGTGATGTTGTTAAATACCTCATTTCGCAAGGTGCCAATGTGTACCTCAGAGATCGAAATGATGATACCGCAATGATGATTGCTACTGAAAATGACCAGGAGGATATTGCGATCATACTTCAACATGCTGGAGCAATAAAGGAGGTAAAGCCCCCAAAAGAAAAACCGGCGCCGATAGAAGTTGATGAGATTGAAGAAATCGGTGATGATGAAGATGAAGAACTGGGAGATTCATCTGACGTGGATGACCTCGTATCAGATGATGCTGCCCCGGACGAAATAGATCTTGACGATTAATCAAGTACGATCATTCTCTGAGATCGTTTTTTAGATTGTTATTTTCTTCACTACCGGATTTATCCAGGCCGTAGGTATCAAGTGATTCAATTTCTATTTCAGAAGTATTCTTTTCTTTTGAAGAGGATTTTGAGGTTACATCTTTTATGCTGGAAGGAAGCTGGCCAATAATTTTATCAGCAAGGGTTTTCAGGTTTCTCAGTTTCTTCTTTCTCCATGATACATCCAGGGCATAAACAATCATGGATGAAATTCCCCATAAACCTGAACCAATGAGGATGATGTCTCTGATGGAGGCAGGTTTAAATGCCGCCGCAACAAGTCCAAGTAAGATTGCGGCTAGTATGATACCATACATAATCGATTCAGTTAACGGGCTGCCTAATCCAACTCGTTGCGATAACCTGAGTTTAGAGTGAGTATCTCTCTTCGTTAAGGATACAATGGTTTCAATACCGGAAACACTGGTATGTGTCCATTCTTTCTTGTGATGGTTTTCATTAGTTTTCCCGAAAGTATCTCCACCAAAATGATGAGTGAGCTCTGAAATAACATCATCCCAAACAATATCCTGGGGCACTTCAGTATTAAACTCCCGCTCTTCAAAAATATGTGTATCAGTTAGCCCTGAATACCGAACGACTTTCCTGTCGCGATATTCAAGTGCTGCAGTTTGAAGATATTTCACATCCAACCCGGCATCTTCACCAATAGAGATTAACTCTTCCATCGTTAAGCCATTCTTCTCTTTGTCCGCTTTGCTATCTCCTGATTTCTGTAAGGCAGCAGCTCTTTTGATGATTTCCTGTATTTCCTTTTCTGAAAAGATTCTGTCCGGCATGTTCTTTAAGTTGAGTTAGCTTAGGCGGTATAAAATAATTTATATAGTTCACAAAAAAAGCCCCGATTTAGTTTCCTGAATCGAGGCCTTAAACTTTTTGCTAAAAGCTATTATTTAGTCCTTAGCATATTCGAATTCATGCACATCCATGTCAACACCATCGCTTGGGCGAACGGTCATTGATTTTGGTTGCAGGAAGTAAAGCAGGTAATCACGTCCCCCAGCTTTGGCATCTGTTCCACTCATATTGAAACCACCAAAGGGCTGAGCTCCTACCAGCGCGCCTGTGCATTTTCTGTTGATGTACAGGTTACCAACTTTGAATTCACGTAGTGCTTTTTCCAGCTTTTTAGGGTCCTGGGAGAAATAAGCACCTGTTAAACCATATGGAGTGCTGTTTGCAATTCTTAGGGCATCATCAGTGTCCTTTGCTTTAATGAAAGCTGTAACAGGCCCAAAGATTTCCTCCTGTGCGATACGAGCGTTCTCATCTACATCAGCAAAAACAGTTGGCTCAATATAATTGCCTGTATGTTCTGTCTCAGCAAGTTTACCGCCAGCCATGAGGCGGCCTTCTGATTTGCCAATCTCGATGTAGCTCATGATTTTGTCTACTGCCTTTTGATTTACCACAGGACCGGCAGCGAAGTTATCTTTGGCATCACCAACTTTGAGTGCATTAACTCCTTCCACTACTTTAGCAAGCACTTCATCATACACATCTTCAACTACAATAGTCCTTGAACCAGCAGAACACTTCTGACCCTGGAAACCAAAAGAGCCTTTCACGATCTCAGAAGCTGCACGATCAAGGTCAGCATCAGAGTCTACAACTGTAGCGTTTTTACCACCAAGCTCACATACAAGACGCTTTAAGAAGATCTGGCCTTCTTCTACTTTACCAGCAATTTCAGCAAGGTGTAATCCAACAGCTTTTGAACCGGTGAAACTTATAAATCTTGTTTTTGGGCTGGTCGTCAATGCTTCACCTACTTCAAGATCACCACCAGTAACAAAATTAAATACGCCTTTTGGCAATCCAACTTCTTCAAAAATCTCTGCTACAATCTGCGCCATTTTTGGAGTGTCAGGGGCAGGCTTTGCTACTACTGTATTCCCGGCTGCGATCGGAGCAGCAGCCATCCCGAGGTAAATAGCGAACGGGAAGTTCCACGGAGATATAGCTACACCAGCGCCGATTGGCATATAAATAGTTTTGTTAGCATCGCCCCATGAATCCAGTACCGGCATTCCTTTGTCGAGGCGCATCGCTTCGTAAGCATAGTAAATAAGGAAATCGATTCCTTCGGCGGTATCAGCATCAGCTTCAAGGTAGTTTTTACCTGCTTCACTGATCATCCATGCGTTAATTTCCATTCGGCGTCTTTTAACTACATCAGCTGCTTTAAGAAGGTATTCAGCTCTTTCTTTAGCCGGGGTGTATTGCCACGTTTCAAAAGCTTTCCAGGCACTGTCTAAGGCTCCTAGCGCCTGAGCTGTACTTGCCATCTGGAATGTACCGATAACTTCTGAAGTGTTAGATGGATTGGTACTATCAAAAGTACCTGAATCTCCTTTAACCCATTCACCGTTGATGTACATGTTGTATTCTTTACCGAAGTTTTCACGTACCTGCGCCAGTGCTGTTTTCTGGGATTTATCAATAGTTGGGTCAGTGAAATCTAAATATTCTTCGTTTTTAAATTTTTCGAGCGATAAGTCGGACATTGTGTTCCTTTGTAGTTATCAGTATTAATTTTTTTTGCCTCATCCGGGCAGGGCAGGGTGCAAATTTACACAGAAAAGCGCTCCCATTTCAAATATAGAATTCTTTGGATTTAAGTTAATGTAAAAGCATTGAAAATGGGAGTTAGTAATGGTAGCTTTACCGTCTTCATAAGAACTTTATAAGATTGATTTACGTTCACATTGAAAGAACTTGAGATCAATAATTCATTATTAAAATAGGATTCGAAATGTCAAAAATTAAAGTCGGAATAAACGGTTTTGGTCGTATCGGTCGTATGGTAACTCGCGGTATTCTTGCGAATTATTCTGATCAGATCGATATAGTTGGAGTAAACGATCTTACTGACACAAAAACACTAGCTCACCTTTTCAAATATGACTCTTCTCAGGGTAAGTTTGACGGGGATGTTTCGGTTGATGGCGATACTATTTCGCTAAACCATATGAGTTTTAAAGTAACTGCAGAGCGCGACCCAGCTAACCTGAATTGGGGCGAACTTGGCGTTGATGTAGTGATTGAATCAACAGGTTTCTTTGTTGATAAAGAAAGTGCAAGCAAACACCTTGCTGCTGGTGCTAAAAAGGTAATTATTTCGGCTCCTGCTAAGGGCGATGTTAAGACTGTTGTACTTGGTGTGAATGAGGAAGTGATCGATCCTAGTATCGAGATTTACTCTAATGCGAGCTGCACTACAAACTGTCTTGCTCCAATGGTAAAAGTTCTTGATGATGCTTTTGGTGTTGTTAAAGGATTTATGACAACGATTCACTCTTATACAGGTGATCAAAAGATTCTGGATGCTCCTCACCGTGATCTTCGCAGAGCACGTGCAGCGGCAATCAACATTATCCCAACATCAACTGGTGCTGCTAAAGCTGTAGGTTTGGTACTTCCTCACCTGAATGGAAAGCTTGACGGTGGTGCTGTTCGTGTTCCAACCCCAACAGGTTCACTTACTGACTTTGTTTGTGAAGTTAAAAAAGGAACTACAGCGGAAGAAGTTAACGCTGCTTTTAAGGCCGCTGCTGATGGCCCGCTGAAAGGAATCCTTGAGTATGCAACAGAGCCTCTTGTATCTACTGACATTATTGGTAATGATCACTCAAACATCTTTGATAGTGACCTTACTAAAGTAGATGGTACACTTGTTAAGGTTATCGGCTGGTACGATAACGAAGCTGGCTACGCTGCAAGAACTGTAGATTTAATCAGCAGAATAGTTTAATAGCGAAGTTTTCTTCGATTATATTTTAAAGCCTCTCCGTTTTGGGGAGGCTTTTTTTATGCTTACTTATTCAGGAATCCTGAACCATGTGCTGAACTTGATTCAGTATAGTTTCAGGATCTTTTGTGTCGACCTCAATATTTATTGAGACTTAATCAGAATTAATGCTATTTAGTGTAATACTTTTGGCTTGACCCAAAAGTATCCAAAAGGTCAAGAAAACTTTAACTCCTCACTTTGGACGCTTATCATACTTCGACAGGCTTCCAGGCCAAAGCTCGTCAAACAGAAAGTTTTCGATTGGAACCTGTTACTTCGAAAAACTCATCAAGGTTGTTGTATATGATTGGACAAGGAGGAAGTAATATCCCCTGATTTAGCAAAGAGTCATCTTAGCGAGTAATAAGCTAGAGTTCTTTTTTGTAAGGAGCAGCCTCGAAGCCCATGTAAAAAAAAGAATCACCCCTTGAGGGGCAGTAACGAGGTGAGTACTTTGCTCTCATTCAAATTCTATTCAGCCCAATACATTCAGATGAAAAAACTCTTTCTATTAGTTCTACTTCCGGCATTAATTATTTCGTGTGCTGCAGAGCCAAAAGCACAACCTAAATTAGATACTGATCGACTGATCACTGACCTGGAAACACTGGCTTCTGACGAAATGGAGGGAAGGTTAACAGGAACAGAAGGAAACAGGAAAGCCAGAGAATTTTTACTACAGAGATTTAAGGAAGAAGGAGCAAAGCCATTCCAAAATAGCTTTACGCATGAGTTTGAATACCCAAGCGGTGAAAATGAGACTTCCATTGGAATAAATGTAGTAGGTGTAATTGACGGGAAAAGCGATTCAGTAATTGTGATAACTGCACATTATGATCATCTGGGAGCCAGAGAAGGGGAAATCTTCAATGGTGCTGATGATAATGCATCTGGTACTGCCGCTTTGATAGCAATGATCGACTACTTTGCCCAGGCTCAGCCAAACCACACATTGGTTTTTGCAGCTTTTGATAAAGAGGAAGGAGGGCTGAGAGGAGCAAGAGCTTTTGTAGAAGATTCTGTATTCCTTGAGAAAGTAGTGTTGAACATAAATATGGATATGATCTCACAGAATACTGTGAATGAATTGTACGCTGCTGGTACTTCCCATTACCCGCATTTTAAACCAATACTTGAAAGCATTGAAACCGGAGAGATTAGCTTACTATTCGGACACGATACACCCGATTTGGGATACAATGACTGGACATCTGCATCAGATCATGGCGCATTTCATGCTAAAGGAGTTCCGTTTATATATTTTGGGGTAGAAGATCACGAGCATTATCACAAGGCAAGTGATGAATTTGCCACTATTCCCCAGGAATTTTATAAAAACTCAGTTCAGGTAATACTGAATGCTGTAATTGCCTTAGACAACAACTAGAATATTAATTTAACCTCTCAACCTATGGGTCATTTGAATTTTAGAACACTTAGTATGTTGACCATCCTGATGGTTTCTGTTCCGGTATTTGCTCAAAATAACGCTCAGGAACAAATCGATATGGCAGTATTAGCCGCTCCCGAAGAGGAAAGAGAAGCAGCAACAGTATATGGCTATGATGATGAAGGAAAGATGGTTACGCTTCGGGAAGGTTCAGGTAATATGGTGTGTATTGCAGATGAACCCGGTAACGAGCGATTCCAGGTTGTTTGTTACCATAAAGATTTAGAGCCTTTTATGGAAAGAGGTCGTGTTTTGAAAGCTGAAGGCAAGAACCCCAGGGAAATCTTTGATATGAGAGAAGAGGAAGCTAAAGCGGGAACACTTCAAATGCCGGAAAAGCCGGCAACGATGCATGTGTATTTTGGTTCGGATGTGTCTTACAATGAAGAAGACAATGCCCTTGATGGTGCACGATATCGATATGTGGTTTATATCCCGTTTGCTACCCAGGAAAGTACTGGCCTTTCATTACGACCAAATGGCTCAGGACATCCCTGGTTAATGGATCCAGGAACCCACCGTGCACATATTATGATTACACCGCCGGAAGAAAAAGACTGAACGAACTTAAAGTTCTTTCCTGGTATATCCACTACAAGCTTCACAATCTTTACCGTCTTGCTCAGCTTCGGCCTGTGTCTCAAAACCTTGTTTAGAAAAGGCTTCTATCTTACCCGCAGTAGAGATTCTACGCCATCTCCATTGGTTCTTAACATCCTGGTATAATTCACACTTAGCCATATTAAGTAATTAATTATTTGGAATTTAATTACCTGCAACATACACATTGCATATGCTAATTGCTGAAAAGGCTTTAATAAGCTTTAAACTATTTCAAAATCGTAGGTTATTTCAGAACCTTTTTCGAGTGCTTTCGAAACAGAGCAGTACTTTGTAATGGATAAATCCAGGGCACGTTGAACTTTCTTGGGGTTTAAGTCGCCTGAAAGGGTAAAATGAAGATGAATAGTTTTAAATTCTTTATAACCGATATCGGTTTTTTGTTTATCACCGTCTACTTCAACACTTAAACCAGTTAGATTTTGTTTCTGTTTTTCCAGGATAGAAACAACATCTATAGCACTGCATGAGCCAATACCTGCAAGTAATAACTGGAGCGGACTTAATCCCCCTTCCATTCCGCCAATAGCGGAATCGCCATCAATGCGAATAATCCCACCATTTTCATTAGTGGCTTCTAAGTGAGACTCTTTATTTAACCAGTTTACATCTACTTTCATCAACGCTCCGTTTTTTGAGTTGGCTAAAAGTAAGGGTTTTATTCTTTCCCTGAAATGATGTTTCTGTTTTTGTCTTGTATGCCCAGGCATTAGTGAGAGACATCTAGAGTAAATGAACCCACCATCCAGCAAGATCCTTCGCTTTCGCTCAGGGTGACAATGAAATAACCTCAATCAATACCAAACTGAAGGCGCATAGTGATGGTGGCTGATTTCATCTTCGATGTCGTGTTATAAGTTCCGCCCCAGCTGTAGTCATCATTCGAGTTTTGTGCGATAATCTGGAATATCCCCATCTGAGCATGCTTTAAATTACCCAACTCCGCTTTTGATTTATCAGCTATTTGTTCCGCTCTGACACGGGCATCTTCGGTAGCAGCAGCAACCATTTCGATTTTGAGTTCGGCCAGCTTGGTATAGTAATAGTTCGGAGAATTAGAATAGAACTCAACACCTTCATTTATGATCTCTGTAATGTCTCTTGAAAGCTGCTCAATTTCATCCACTTTATAGGACTCGATCGTCACATATTGTGATAATCTATACCCGGTAAATTCCTGGCGCACATATTTCCCTTCGTGGTAAATACTTTCAAATTCCTTGTTGATAGAAACCGCAGAAAAAGCAATCTCATCCCTGTTTACTCCCTTGTTCGACAGATAGTCTTCAATTATCACCTGGTCCTTTTTTATTAAGTCGTATGCCGTACTTAATTCTTCGCTTTGTTTCGAAAAAGAACCTGACCAAACAATCAGATCAGATTTGAAATCTTTGGAACCAAGACCAGTCACGAATATTTTTTGGGAAGGCTTATGCCGGTTCAGAAAGGTGCCTGTAACCAGGAGCACAATAATAATTGAGGTTACAGAAAGTACGAGTGTGTTGATATGTCTTTTCAATAGCGTATAGATAATGGATTTTAGTTGTCAGATATACTTTCGCTTATTTCAGCTGTATAGTTTTGTTCCCACTCGTCTATAATTCAGTCCGTTTAGTTCTTAAAAATTACCATTCATCCGATTATGTTTGTATTAGTGTAGCTCACCTTCTATTCTCCGGGATAAATCAGAATTAAAGGATGGAACTATGGAAAATGTAGCCCTTATTACCGGCGCTTCAAGTGGAATAGGCAAAGACCTGGCACATGTACACGCTGAAAAAGGAAAGGATCTTGTTATTGTTGCCCGCAGAGAAGAGCAGTTATTAGACTTGAAATCAACCATTGAAGAGAAGCATGGGGTTCAGGTTAAGGTAATAGCAAAAGATCTGCTCTCTCCGGACTCAGCCCAGGGAATTTTTGATGAGTTAGCTCAAGAAGGGGTAGAAGTGGAATACCTGATCAATAATGCCGGGTTTGGTGGGCTTGGATATTTCCATGAACAGGACTCAGATTTACAGCAAAGGATGATTACCCTGAATGTTAGTTCACTCACTGAAATGAACCGGTTGTTTCTTCCTCCGATGATTAAGCGAAATAGTGGCCGGATTCTGAATGTAGCAAGTACAGCGGGATATCTTCCCGGTCCGCTTCAAGCGGTGTATTTTGCTACCAAAGCTTATGTACTTTCTTTGAGCCAGGGCATAGCCGGGGAGTTGATGGGAACGAATGTCACAAGTACAGCTCTTTGTCCGGGGGCAGTAGCAACAGAATTTGCTGATCATGCGGATTTAAAAGAAAGCCCAATGTTTCAAAAGGCGAAAAGCTCCCGTTCGGTTGCTGAGTTTGGATATAATGCAATGATGAAAGGGAAAACAGATGCAATAAATGAATTCGGGCTTAGAATTCAACTCAAGTATATGATCCAATTTGTTCCGAAAAAGATGGTGTTCACAATGATGAAGAAGATGCAGGCGAAGAGTGTGAGTGCATAATTACCAGGTCATCCTGAACTTGTTTCTCCCAGGGAGTCCTACGGACAGGATCTTTCGAGTCGACCTCAGTATTTATCAGAGTAACTTGGTGTTTAGGAACCCTTTAGATTTCTCACTCTGCTTGAATTGACTACTATGGGAAACATATATCTCTGAATGGCTCAAAAATAATATGTGGTTAAAAAGTATAGCGTTAGTTTTTTTTATTATACTAACAGTACTCAATAAGAACTCTAACTTTGTTATACATCCGTGGATATTGAAACCCTGATCGAGCTTGAAAAAGCTTTGGAGCAAATACCATCCAATACCATTCTAAGGAGACAACTCGCTAAAGGCTATTATGGGATAAATGAGTTTGAGACAGCCAAGAGTCATCTAAATATCTTAATAGAATCCGAATCAAAAGATGAGGATAAATTATTGTTGGCAAGCTGTTATTTACAAATTCAAAACTACTCACCAGGGCTTGTTATTTGTGAAGAGTTACTATCCAGGTTTATAGATGAACAGATAGCGGAACTTTATGTTAAGTTACTTATTGGAGCTGGTCAATTAGAAGATGCGATAGAATCGTATCAAAAATTTCAGAAAAAGTTAGGAAACTGGGTAAACTCCGAAATTGAACATAAAATTAGAATTCCTATTCAAGCTACAGACGACGAAGATGATTTTGAGAATAGTGGATTTAATCCCTTTTTAGAAAAGCCGGAAATAGAGTTCAAAGATGTAGGTGGTATGGAAGGGTTAAAAGAAGAGATCAGGTTTAAGATAATCGAGCCCCTCAAGAATCCAGAAGTGTATAAAGCCTATGGCAAGAAAGCTGGTGGAGGAATTTTAATGTATGGGCCTCCAGGATGTGGTAAAACGTATCTTTCAAAAGCTACTGCAGGAGAAATCGATTCAAATTTTTTATCAATCGATATAAATGATGTAACCGACATGTGGGTTGGAAATAGTGAAAAGAACCTGAATCAAAAATTCGAAATAGCAAGAAGTAATAACCCTTGTGTAATGTTTTTTGATGAAATAGATGCACTTGGAAGTAAGAGGGTTGATCTCAGGCATTCAGCTAATCGAAATGTGATAAACCAGTTTTTGAAAGAAATGGATGGTATTGATTCGTCAAACGAGGGAGTACTAATACTCGGTGCTACAAATGCTCCATGGCATATGGATCCAGCCTTTCTCAGACCTGGCCGTTTTGATAGGATAATTTTCGTTCCACCTCCTGATATTGAAGCAAGGGAAAAAATATTTTCGATATTGCTAAAGGATAAGCCAACTCAAAATGTAGATTTTCAAAAACTAGCCAGTAAAACTAATGATTTTAGTGGAGCTGATATTATGTTAGTTATTGATATTGCCATTGAAAAAAAGTTAAAAAAAGCAGTTAAAACCGGAGGTATTGAGCCGTTGCTAACTAAAGATTTACTAGCTGCCAGGAAACAAGTTCGCCCTTCGACAAAAGAGTGGTTTAATACCGCCAGAAATTATGCACTATACTCTAATTCATCAGGGCTATATGATGAGATTAAAACTTATTTAAAACTATAATTTGATGGTATCAATAGACCAGATTTATGAATTAATACAGAGGGAAAAGTTCGATCTCGCATTGGAAAAGCTGAATGATGCGCTTAGTACATATCCTAATGAAACAGAACTAAAACGCTTAAAAGCATTTGCGCTAAGTGGGAAAGACGAATTTGAACAAGCCTCACAAGTTATAAAAGAAGCAATAGCTGAAGATCCTGAATACAGTTTCTTGTACTACACTAAAGCCCAGATTGAAGGTAACCAGGGAAAGCATAAGGATGCTATTAAGAGTTTAAATGAAGCCATACGATTAGAGCCCGAAACAGCATGCTTCTATTCACTAAAAGCAATCGTTTATATAGATTTAAAGAAATGGAAAAAATCAGTTGAAACAGCACGAAAAGCTCTAGAGCTAGATCCCGATGATATAGACGCTCAGAATGCACTAGCTACAGCTAAAAATCTTATGGGACAAACATCTGAGGCTCTTGATACCTTGGTTTCAGCATTAGAGAAAGATCCGGAGAACCCAAGTACACATGCGAATTTAGGCTATCATTATTTGTTTAAAGGTGAAATCAAAAAAGCGAAGGAACATTTTGGTATTTCATTAGAGATCGACCCAACTTCTGATGTTACCAAGCAAGGAATGCTTGAAGCTATGAAGGCTTCCAATATCATTTACAGGAAGCTGGTACAGTTCTATTTTTGGTCTGAAAAAATTGGAGGCAAATTTACATGGGCACTTATCATAGGGTTACTAATCGTAATAAATATAATACCAGTACTTGTTCCATTTTACCTGTTGCTACTTGTTTGGACCTGGGTTACTCCACCATTAGCAGATATGATCATCTTTTTTGATAAGTATGCAAAGTATTTAATGACGGAAGATGAACGGCTTCTCACAGGTATTAATGTAGGACTACTTGTTATTTCTCTATTGTCCTTAACAGCATCATTTATGACAGAGTACTCTTTCCTTTTCCTTTCCTTTTCTTTGTTTATGTCAATAATTCCATTGTATCATATTCAGACAAACTCAAAGACATTTTCAAAAGCTGTCGTAGCCATATTTGGAGTCGCATTTATTGCATTTGGAATCTTCGGAACTATCGACATGCAAATATATGGTAACTCTGAGAATATATTTGGGGCACCTATGGTAGGAGGGATTATTATCTTTACCTGGGTCAATTCATTCCTGAAATAACTCAGTCACCCTGAGCAAAGCAAAGAATTTTTCAGGGAAGCAGCTCTTAGAATCATTCTAAAATAGAGACCTCTTTTGCAATACTTGTGAAAAGCTCTTAAACTTGCCCCGCTTAAAACAACGACTATGAAACAGTTCAACACAAATAACATCCCTGATTATGGAAGCCGCTATTATGCGAAGCTTATAGGGAACGGACTGTCTGATTGGTAATTAAAGAAACGTTGTAACGAAATTTTTAAAGCCCGGGCATTCTGTCCGGGCTTTTTTTTTGGAATACGCCAAAACCGGAGAGTTGGCCCGGAC
>JAVKDP010000087.1:0-1550 GCA_040222185.1 Balneolaceae bacterium
GAATACCGGGAGCACTGATCTTTCTCATCAGAGTAGTCATGCCCCAGTCGCTGGTTTTATCCATCTCAACAGAAGCTTTGTATAATTTGTGACCTAACCATCCCCAAATCGCAAAGTAGATAACCTGACGAATGATGAAAAAAGTCTGGTTTAAATACGCTGATTTCCCGTAGACAATTTTATCGAACTCTGCACTTGCTTTGTCATAGAGTGCAGGATCTGTCCAGTGATAAAGGTTGTGCATTCCTAAAAGAACAGGGATAAAGAAAATAGCCCAAACCCAAATATTTGAAGAGAAAACTTCAAAAAAGCGTTTAAAAACGGTTCCCCAACTGGCTTTGGTAATATGGTGCAGCATCACAGTGATCAATGCTGATAGGGAAATGCCTGCAAAAAAGGTAAAACTTACGATATAAGAAAAGAAAAACTGATCGGGTTGTAAGAAATAACCGATAAAACTGGCGATCAATCCTGCAAATCCAAGTCCAAAAGCAGCACGTGGTATCATGCTGTTTTGTGGGAATTCGAGAGAATCTGTAATAGTTGGCTTATGACTCATTGTAATGTATTAAGCTATTTTCTTAGTTATCACTCAGTGATTTTATGTATAGAACCAGTGATTCAATTTCTGTGTCAGACAAGTAATCGTAAGGTGCCATCACACCTTGCTCGTATCCTTCAGTCTTTTTTGCGCCCGGAGCTACAATTGATTCGCGGATATAATTTTCATCTTTTGTAATAGAGATCGTATTTCCATCTGCATCAATACCCTGAGCTGTACTTCCAAACAATCCTTTCCAGGTTGGCCCGATTCCGCCATCTGCACCATCTTCATTGTGGCAAGTTCCACATGCATATTGTCCAACTAGTTGCTCACCCATTTGTACAGAAGCTTCAGCTTCTTTTTCTGGTTTGCGAGCTTCAGCAAGAGCAGCTAAACGCTCTTGTTCAGCTTTATATTCATTCTGAAGCTCATTTACATCAACATCGTACTGGTTTATCTCGTCTTCGCTAACATTTTGACTAGCCTGAAGTGCTCTGATGTAAGCTACAATTGCCCATCGGTCTTCAACTTTGATTTGAGTTGCGTAAGAAGGCATTGTTCTCACACCGTTATAGATAGCAGAATAGATTTCTCCATCCGGAGCTTCTCTTAAACGATCCTGATGATAAGTAGGAGCCGGAACGTAACCGTAATTTCCGGTCATGATAATTCCATCGCCTGCACCGGTTCCACCGTGACAAACTGAACAATATACATCGTATCTGTCCTGCCCTCTGTAAAGCAATTCTTTGGTAACGGGTACCGGTATATCTGAAATCCAGTTCCCGTTTGCATCTGTACCTTCGTAGTAGGCGGCATCAGATTTCAATAATCCCCGAGCTATGGTTCCTTCAACAGGTTGGCGCATAGAGCGCTTGTCTTCAAAAAACTTGTTTACTTCCTGAGCTTCCATTCTGGGTTGCTGATCCATGTTCATGTTAGGATGAACAGGAGGTTTTTCAGAAATCTGCCCCCGGCATGAAGCGAAAACCAAAGCAGCTCCACT
>JAVKDP010000088.1:0-76826 GCA_040222185.1 Balneolaceae bacterium
GCCTGTCTGATCTTCAGAAAGAATCTTCCCAATAGAAGAACTGACTTCTTTAGGAAGAGTCTGGTAGAACTCGATCGTGTTATCCAGGTATTTACGATCGTCTCCACTCACTTCTATATAGAAATTATTCAATAGTAATTCAGGATTGATATGCGATATTCGGGCGGCTATTTCCATCCAGTTGATAGAATAGTATCGAATCATTCCTGATCGGGTATGCACTTTACCAAGAATACAATGATCGGCAACAACATTATTGAGATGTTCTTTCATCTGCTTTTCAACCCTGTTATCAATCACTACCCCATACATATACATATGATCTATAACCTTTGGGGCATCAAGTAATGCCCTGCCAAAGAAAAAGGAGTCTGTGAAGTCGGCTGTTATCGTACCGTATGAGATAACTCCACGAACCGGTATTCGATCAAAGATACATGAGGCTACTATAACCTGGCATGCGATAAGAAGATTTTGAAGAGAGAATTCAGAATCATCATTAGCAACTATAAGGATGGTCTCCGAGTAAAAGGTAAACTTAAGAACCTCTTCTATGTCATAATCATAGTCTTCCTTCATCGACTCCTTTAAGCTCTTAACACTATCAATCAGGATATGATGGAAGATGTCGATTCTTCTTTTAACGCTAAGATGATCTTTTTTGCGTATGAAATCATCAATCCCCATTAAATCAATAACAGCAATGAACCTCTCAGATGTCTTTTCCCAGGTTTTCGTTTCCAAACCTATATCCTCAAATAAGCCAGTTAGTAAGAAAGTTGCATTAGCAACCATTTATAATAACATATAATAAGGATCAGATTCAAGCCAGTGATATTAAAAGAATAGAGCTCAGACTTTTATAACAACCCGGCCAACCTGCTTTCCATCCAGGATGGTTTCAACCTCTTTTGAGAGGCCTTCCAGGGAAACTACCCTATGAAAATCATTCGGCAAAAGACTGAAGTCAAAAGAAGCAATGGTATCCCATATCTGGCCTCTTAGTGGACGTTCACAAATGGCAGAATCAATACCTAAAAGAGAAACTCCTCTAAGAATAAAAGGATATACATTTGTAGAAAGCTCTTTCCCAAGAATATTCCCACAGCAGGCTACAGCACCCTTTTCATGAGTTTGACGAAGTACAGAGTCCAATACTTCCCCTCCAACCGTTTCAATAGCGCCCATCCATTTCCTGGATAATAGAGGGGCATTGCCAACTTCAAGTAACTCATCTGAATTTAATATGTGTGATGCACCAAGTTGTTTAAGAAAGGTAGTTGTGGAAGGTTTTCGGCTGGCAGCAATTACTTCATATCCAAGTTGAGCTAATCCAAAAGTAGCCAAAGAGCCCACGCCCCCTGTAGCGCCTGTTACCAACACCGGACCCGAATCAGGTGTAATTAGTTCTCTTTTAAGCCTTTCAATTCCGTAAATAGCCGTAAACCCTGCGGTTCCGAATATCATAGCTTGTTCTGGTGTCAAAGCCTCGGGAAGCGACACCACCCATTCAGCAGGTACACTGATGAACTCACTAAATCCACCAAAAGTGTTGGTTCCCAAATCATAGCCAGTAACAATAACTGGTTGCCCTTTTTGAAATGTTTGCGAACTATCTTCGACTACTACTCCTACTGCATCAATCCCGGGGATATGCGGATATTTCCGGGTTACATGGTTTCTCCCTGTTGAAGAAAGAGCGTCTTTATAGTTCAGCGAAGAGTATTGAACTTTGATAAGCACATCATATTCAGGTAGAGAGCTAAAGGGAATAGTGTCAACTTTACCGGAATAAATACCGTCGTTTTCCTGGACATAATATGCGTTGAAAGTGTCTGGTCTGTTCATCTGAAAATCGTTTTAAGCCACTTAATTTTGTCATCATAGGGAGCGTAACGAAGTGGTATATCCATCATAAAACTCTTCTTCATTATACTCTTTTGATGGGAGAAACTGTCAAAACTTGCCTTGCCATGGTAAGAACCAAAACCACTGGCTCCAACTCCCCCAAAGCTCAGGTTATGATTTCCAAGCTGTGCGATGGTATCATTAATTGCTCCTCCTCCAAAAGAGATATTCTCTAATAAAAACTGCTCAGTAGAATCATTAGTTGTAAATACATAAAGAGCGAGCGGCCGCGGAAATTTTCTTACCTCTTCAACCACGTCTTCTAGTTCTTTGAAAGTTAAAATCGGAAGGATAGGTCCAAAAATCTCATCCTTCATTACATCATGCTCCCAGGTAACATCATCCAGGATTGTAGGAGATATATAATTGGTTTCAGGATCGGTTTCTCCACCAAGAACCACAGTCCCATTGTCGAGGAAGGAACTTAAGCGATCAAAATGAGCTTCGTTAATAATTCTCGGGAAATCAGGGCTTTTCCTGGGATCTTCTCCATATAGCGAAGTCACAGACTTTTTGAGTTCTTCAATAAAATCTGACTTAATGGATTCTTCAACCAGGAGGTAGTCAGGAGCAACACAAGTTTGCCCGGCATTTACAAATTTACCCCATACAATACGTTTTGCTGAAATTGCGAGGTCTGCCGTGCTATCAATAATACAGGGACTTTTTCCTCCGAGCTCCAGGGTAACAGGGATGAGGCGCTTTGCGGCAGATTGCATTATGATTTTGCCTACTCTAGTACTTCCGGTAAAGAAAATGTAATCGAAATCCAGCTCCAGCAGATCAGTACTTACATCAACCCCGCCATTAACAACGGTGATATATTCCGGTTCAAAGTGGTTGGAGATAAGCTCTTCAATAATGGAAGAGGTATTTGGAGTAAGTTCGGAAGGCTTAATTACGGCGGTATTACCTGCTGAGATTGCGCCAACCAATGGGAGTAAGCTTAAATGAACCGGGTAGTTCCATGGAGCCAGTATTAGAGTGGACCCAAAAGGTTCGGTCAGTATGTAGTTTTGAGAAGGGAAATTGACAAGGGAAGAGGCTACTTTTTGTGGTTTCACCCAATTTCTGAGGTTCTTGATTGCGTAATTAATTTCACCAATGATAAGCCCGATTTCTGTTGCAAAGGTTTCAAAAGGAGCTTTTTTAAAATCCTTATAAACTGCATCAATAATTGCCTGGTCATTTTCTTTTAGCAGGGCCTTCAGTTTTTTTAACTGCTCGACTCTGAATGTCGTTGATTTTGTCTCCCTGCCGCGGAAGTACTTTTTTTGAGCTTCAATTAAATCAGTATATCTATTCATTTTTTCTCCCTTTAAATGTATCCATCGATTCGTAGACTTTAAAAATATTTCCAGCTATAAAATCATACATAGCTGTCGGTAAAACACCCCTGAAAAACATGGTAGTTTTAACCATGAAGGGAGCTTTTAAATGCAATTTATTTCGCTCAACAGCGCGGATGATTTTATCTACAATGGTATCCGGGTTTAGGAGTGGCATCATCAAAGGAGCTTTTACTCCATCAAACATTCCGGTATTGATGTAGCTGGGCATAACATTGAGAACTCTAATATCAGGATAGCCCTTTTTGAGTTCTAACCTCAGAGACTCTGACCAACCCACAGCAGCCCATTTACTGGCAGCATAAACAGCCATTCCCGGATTTGGAGTAAGCCCGACAGCAGAAGTTATATTAACAATATGCCCTATACTCTTTTCCATCATAGCAGGAAGAAACGCGTTAGCTACAAACATCAACCCCATAGCGTTTATACCAATAGTCCTGGAAATATCTTCCGGAGTATGCTCATCAAACGATTTCCCTACTACTATTCCTGCATTGTTAAATAAAATATCAACTGAGCCATATTCTGAGAGGACTTTTTGCGCAGCTTCTGAAACTTGTTCCGGTCTAGAAACATCGACAACATTGGTAGAAACAGAATGCCCTGCGTTCATCAAGCCTGAAGCAGCTGCAATAATTTGGTCCTCGTCAATGTCCCAGATAACTAGGTGCTTTGCTCCTTTTTCAAGTGCTTTTTTCCCCATCAACAAGCCAATGCCGTTGGCTCCACCTGTAACTAAGACTGTTTTACCTGAAAATGATGCCATGTTTTAATATTATTTTAACTGTTAATAGTAGTCAAAAAGGTTTGAGTTCGAAAGGTAGAGCAGTATTTTCAGAAAAACCTAAATGACGAATTTAATTTCATGAAAAAAACACTTCTATTTATTCCTGCTTTAATTTTGCTGGCGTGTAATTCTTCGGTAAATCCTGACCAGGCGGCACAATTGATTACAAAAGATAATCTGATGTCTCATGTGGCGGTACTGTCATCGGATGAGTTTTTGGGTAGGTCAACCGGAACTGAAGGTGAGCAAAAGTCAGTAGATTATCTTGTTTCCGAGTTCAAAGCTATGGGTGTTGAGTCGGGGGTTAGTGATGGCAGTTATATACAAGCCTTCCCACTGGTCGGTCAAAGGACTTCAAATCATAAAATGAGTTTTTCGGCCCGGGGAAAAAGAACCTTAAATGCGGAATTTTTTACTGATTTTGTAGCGTGGCCCTCTGATGAAGCTACGGAAGTAGATATCAGTAATGCTGAACTCGTTTATGTAGGATATGGCATCCAGGCTCCGGAAGAAAACTGGGATGACTTCAAAGGAGTTGATTTAAAGGGCAAGATTATAGTGATAAAGAATAATGACCCGGAATACGAAGAGAATTTATTTGGTGGAAGAGCCCGGCTTTTTTATGGGCGTTATACTTATAAATATGAGAAGGCTAAAGAAATGGGAGCTCTCGGTGCTATCATCATTCACACAACAGAAACCGCTGGTTATGGCTGGAATGTAGTTTCCAATGGTTGGAGCAGAGAGCGTTTTAATGTGAAGAGTACAGGTGGTGGAGACTCTGAAACCAAACTAAATGCGTGGATTTCTTATGAAACCAGTAATACGCTATTCAATATGGCTGGCTTAAATGTTGATGAGCAACTTTCAGCTGCTGATAGCCCCGATTTTACCCCTGTTTCATTAGGTAATGTACGAATGAATCTTAGCCTTGATGCCGAATACCGGGATATAAGCGCAATGAATGTACTTGGTGTAGTTGAAGGCTCAGACCCGGAACTAAAAGATGAATATCTTGTACTAACTGCGCATTTTGATCACCTTGGAATTACCGCTCCTGTTAATGGGGATTCTCTAAACAATGGAGCTGAAGATAACGCTGCAGGTGTTAGTGCTTTGTTGGAATCTATGAAAGCGTATAAAGCAATACAGCCCCAGTTAAAGAGAAGTGTACTAGGTCTTGTAGTAAGTGCAGAAGAAGTCGGGTTACTGGGTTCAAAGTTTTGGGGTGAAAATCCTACAGTTGATCCAGGTAAAGTAAGTGCTAATATCAATCTTGATGGGATGAATGTATATGGTGAAACGGAAGATGTAGTTATTATAGGGTACGGAAGAAACAGTGTAGCCGACCTTGTGGTTGAAGAAGCTACAGCCGAAGGCAGAGTCGTGAAGCCGGATCCACGCCCTGAAAATGGGATTTTCTATCGGTCAGATCACTTTAATATGGCAAAAGTCGGAATTCCTGCTATTTTCCCCAACCCGGGAACAGACTTTGTTGGTAAAGATGAAGCTTTTTCCGCAATGATTGATAGTGTGTCTGGAGCAAACTATCATACGGTAAATGATGAAGTAAATGAATACTGGGATCTTACTGGTGCAGAAAAAGACGCCCGATTGTTTTTTAAAGTAGGGCTTCGTGTGTTGAACGCACCAGCTCTTCAAACATGGAAAACAGGAGATGAATTTGAAGCAACCAGGTTGGAGTCATTAAATAACTAGGTAGTCAGGAAAACTAAAATACATGAGCTTAACTAAAGCATACTGGCGATGGGATATAGAGAGCGACCTCGTTGAGGGAGGAGAATTTCTTGAATCCTTATTTAAGCTTAATGGTGATAATGAGACGATTCACTTTAAAGAGGCAATCAGGCCTCAGTTAAAGGAAGAGGAACGTGTTTTATTAAAAGATCACTTTAATGAACATGTAGAAAGTAAAGGGGAAATCCCGTTCAGGGGCGAGACTACACATTTGTTCGGCGAAGAAAACGAGCCTGTTTCTGTGCTCTGGTTCGGAGAAGTAATCCGTTGGTCAAAAGAGGGCAAGCCTCTTCAAATGGCCGGGCTGGCAAAAAAGAAGGTTGATAAACCTCTGCGAAAAAAACTTTCGAAAGTAGAGGCTTTTTTATTTTTCCGTCTAATGGATCATCTCAATGAGAGTATTTTCTTTAAAGACCTGGAGAGCCGCTTCATCCGAATTAATAAGGAGTGCGCCAGGAAATTTGGTCTGGATGATCCTTCAGAGGCGGTAGGAAAAACAGATTTTGATATCTTTGGAATTGAGCATGCCCAGGAAGCTTTTGAAGATGAACAAAGAATCATTGCAACAGAGGAGCCCATCTTCCAGAAGGTAGAAAAAGAGACTTTTGCAGATGACAGGACAAAAATAAAGTGGGCTTCTACAAGTAAACTGCCTTTATATGATGAAAATGGAGAGTTAATCGGGACTTTTGGTATTACCAGGGATATAACTCACCAAAAAAGTATCGAAGAAAGCCTTCGCCATAACGATGAATTATTTACAAAACTCTCTGAATTGGCTCCCGGGTTTTTGTACCTGCATGAAGTGGATGTTGATGGGAACGTGAGTTTCCCATTTGTGAGCGATGGAATTAAGGAAATGTTTGCTCTTCCTCCAGAAGCTATACAGAATAGCTTTAGTCCACTGATGAAAAAGGTCCATAGAGAAGATCTTAAAAGGGTGATGAAATCTATCAGTGAATCCGTTAAAAATGCCACTGAGTGGGATTGTGAATACCGGATTATTCATCCGGAAAAAGGATGGCGTTGGGTTAAAGGAAAAGCAAAACCTGAAATCCAGGAAGACGGGAGCCTGCTTTCGCCAGGATTTATCACTGACATTACAGAGATAAAAGCTGTTTCAGAAGCAAATGCAGAACTAAAGCAACAGTTCCAGTCCGTATTTAATACCGTACCAAACCTGATTTTCGTTAAAGATGGTGTTGGCAAATATGTAATGGCAAATGATGCTGCATGCAAATTCTTTGGAAAAGAAAGAGAGGAGCTGTTGGGTAGTACTGACCTGGATTTGGGAGTTCCGAAAGAAAAGGCCGATATGTTCTTAGAGGCTGATGCCGAAGTCATAGAAACCAAAGCACCACAATTCTTCTCGGAGATAAAAACCACGCTGGCAAATGGTGAAGATGTGTGGCATCAAACCATAAAAGTTCCCTTTCAGCAAACAGGAACAAACAAGCCCGCCGTACTAACCATTGTAACGGATATCACTGAGCGCAAGCAGAAAGAACTTGAATTGAATGAAACACTGGATATTATCGGTGATCAAAACAAACGTTTAACAAACTTTGCTCATATCGTGTCCCATAATCTGAGAAACCACGCAGGTAATATATCTATGCTGCTTACACTTTATGATACTGATGAGTCTGAAGAAGAGCAGGAAGAGACTTTGGGATACCTAAAAACGGCATCAGATCGATTAAACGAATCCATAAACGATTTAAATGAGATCGTAGACCTTCAGCAAAAAACAATAAACCAGCATAAAGAAGTAAATATCAATGAGTATGTCACAAAGACCAAGGAAGTTCTGCTTACCGAGATTTTGAAACATAATGTGACATTTGAGGAAGATATTCCAAAGGGTCTTTCTTTAGAATACAATCCCGCCTACCTGGAAAGTATTATGCTAAACCTGTTATCAAACGCCATTAAGTACAGGAAGCCCGAGCTTAACCCGATAATCGGGATAAAAGCATACGAGGAAGGCGAACATACTTTTTTTGAAGTTTCAGATAACGGGCTTGGATTGGATTTAGAAAAGCATGGAGAAAAATTATTTGGGATGTATAACACCTTTCATGGGAATGAGAACTCTAAAGGGATAGGCTTATTTATTACTAAAAACCAGATTGAGTCGATGGGAGGAAAGATAAGCGTAGAAAGTGAATCTGGTCATGGAACAACATTTAAAATTAGATTGAAATGAGTACCGCAAAGAACATTTGTATTATTGATGATGATAAGGTGTACACCTTTGGTGTAAAGAAGATTATTAAAAATCATCTGCCACAAAACAAAGTTACTTCTTATGAGAACGGAAGAATTGCACTAGAAGGAATTCAGAAGGCTTTTGATGAGAACCTTCCGTTACCAGATTACATTTTGCTGGATATAGACATGCCCGAGCTGAATGGCTGGGGCTTTTTGAAAGAGTTTGAAGAGCTCAGGGGCAAGATGGATAAAAAAATTGAAATCTTTGTGATCAGTTCAAGAGTAGAGAATAACACGCATTTACTCTTCAAAATGGAATGGGATGATAAAGTCTCGGACTTTATAAGAAAGCCGGTAAATGTAGAGCGATTAAAAGAGATTTTAGTTTAACGAACAGTCTTTAATCATTCCTCGTCTTCAACAAGCTTCAGGAAAAGAGTCATAGAACTTTTTATGGTATAGTACTCCTTGGTTGACGTGAATATTCCAAGAAAAGTAACAAGTACAGCTCCCACTCCGCCAACTAACATATACCATTCACCCGAGTTACCGTACTCAATTAGCTGTGTAACTCCCCAATAAAGACCATACACAATAAAGAAAGCTATTGAAAAGAAGATTTTATTGGTTTTCTTAAGCTGCTCTTTTGCAAATTCTTTATGCTTTCCTTCCTTAAGAAGCTGGTTGTCTTTATACAAAAGAAAAGGGATGATCTGGTTTTTAAAGTTTTCTTCAAAAAACGAAGACAGTGTTTCAGATGTAGCCATAGCATCAAGTTTTTTATGGAATGAACTAGGTCCACGTAATTTGTTAAAAAAATTATCGAAACGAAATACCCTGTGAATTGCAATTAGTATGCTCTATTTTCGGACACTAACTAAAATGATTTAAAACAAAACTTCTACCGCAATGAAAAATTTAACGACCGTAGTTTTATTAGTGGCAGTATGTATAGGATGTTCTTCAAAAGAAAGCTCAGATGTAGCTTTTATAACAAAACTGGGAAGTGATACGCTAGCAATAGAAACTTTTACTAAAACAGAAAATGGGATAGAGGCAAAAGTAGTACTAAGAAGTCCGCAAACAGTACTAACATCTTATGAGCTTGTACAGGATGAATTTGGCGGGGTACAAAAAATGACTGCTACCCGATTTAATGAAGCGTCAGGGTTCGAAGGCTCAGGAACATTTCAACAGTCTATCGAAAGAGAAGGAGACAGTCTTTTTACTCAATATAGAACCAGAAGTGGTGATCTAAGAAGCTACAAAACCAAATACCAGGAAGGAGCACTTCCGTTTATCGATATGGTACACTGGCCTTTTGAGCTTGCACTAATTCAGGCAAATAGCGAAGAAAGTGATACGGTAAACCAAAAAATGTTATCCGGAAATAATATCTCCAACTTTGTTATAGCAAATCTTGGAGGAGCGTCAAGAACCATTCGTCATCCGTCCAGAGGAGTTATGGATGTAGAAGTAAACCATAGCGGAGAACTGGTTTTACTGGATGCTGCACAAACAACGCGTAAATTAATAGTAAGCAGGGAAGCGGGTACTGATATTAATTCGATTGCAGAACGTTTTCTAAGATTAGATAAAGAAGGCAAGTCTTTTGGATCGTTATCAGGCGCGGTGGAAGAAGAGTTCGTTGTAAGTGGAGCATCATTTAAAGTTACTTATGGTTCTCCATCGAGAAGAGGACGGGACCTTTTTGGTGGAATTGTACCCTGGGGTGAGCGTTGGAGAACCGGTGCAAATCGTGCCACTCACTTTTCAACTTCAAAAGAGCTAATGATAGGTGATTTAAAAGTTCCTGCAGGAGACTACACACTATTTACTATTCCTGAAGCAGAAGGCGGGACTTTAATCATTAATAAGCAAACCGGGCAAAACGGCAGGACTTATGATGAGGCCAGAGATTTAGGTCGGGTTCCAATGCAATTGTCTACTAAAGCTGATAATACTGAGTCCTTTACTATTACTGTTGAAGAGAATGAAATTGGTGGAGAACTAAATTTGATTTGGGGAGAAAGTGTGTTTAAAATCCCTTTTCAAATAAAGTAATTTTCTCTGTTCTGAAGAATGAATCTTGACCTTTTTCAACCTATTGCTGAGACTCAGAAAGAGCGGATAAATTCCGCTCTTTCTATTACTCCTCCTCACCAACCAGGAGTATATACGATGTACGACAACAGGGATGAAGTTTTGTATGTGGGAAAAGCCAAGAACCTGAATAAGCGATTAACTTCTTACAGGTATTCGAAGTCACGAAAAACCCAACGGATGATTGCCCATATCAGCAGGATTGGTTTCGAGATTTGTAAGTCAGAAACCGATGCTATTTTATTGGAGAATCTATTAATCAGATCGCTACGCCCTCCATTTAATGTGGTGAACAAGAAGCCCGAGACCTACTATTATATCTCAACCACAAGAATCGGGAATAAAAGAGAGTTCAGGCTCTCAATGCGGCAGCTGGAAGATTATCCTAAATGTTATGGCTGTTTCAAAGGGCATCTTAGAGTACGAAAAGGTCTTGGAGCCCTTCTGAAGTTGCTATACCTGATGGATACAAAGATCAAAAGTGCTCACTTCTTGCCAAGCCAGCTATTAAAACGAATAACCCCAATGAGATACAATATCAGGTTAAGTGATCAGGTTGGAGTGCAGGTAGACCAATTACTAAAAGGCAGCTCTAACTTGCTAGTCGAAGAGCTCAAAGCTTTAGTAGAGGAAATTAAATTCCGGGATAAGTTTACCCGGAATTTTATGTTGAATGAACTGGAACATTTATCCATGTTCTTTGCTTTAGGCCCAGAAAGAAATCAACTGATGAAAAGGGAGTTGAACCTGGAATCTGAGCTTATTCCTCAAGACCAGCTAGATGATCTGCATGTAATGCTGGCAGAGAGGATGAATTAGCTTTCCTCTTCTGCTATTTCGTCAACTTTTTTCCAGGTTAATCTCTTTTTCATTAAACCGGCAGATACTGTGATTTTTAATTCATCGTCTTTTTCTACAAAACTTGCCTTAAAGAGCTTCTTTTTTTCTGCTGAGTAGATTTTACCAACCCATTTATCTTTCTTAAACTCGAAGTCACGAAGAACATCAAACCCATTCATTTCCGGGTTTTCAGCTCTTACGGTCTTTCCGTAAAGTTTTCCTTCTTTTTCATAAAGTTCGATGAACCCTTTTCCGTCTGGAATCTCATATTCTCCTTTTGGAATGGGTTGAGCTTGAGTAAAGAATATCAGGGAGGCAATAAGAAGTGTTTTCATAATATTGATTGCTATTTTTTAGTGTTAAACAGGATTATTTATTTAAAATTGGTTTGATAGATAGTCCAAGAGACAGGAAAAAGTTTGATTCCGGGCTTACATCCGCACTATTATCATTATCGAGAGCGAACTCGAATTTTCGGTTTGTTGAAAGCCCCGTAGAAAGAGAAAAGTGGATTGGCCCGGTTAGCCTGTATTCCAGTTTTGGGCCAAAATTTATTTGCGAAAAGCGAACTGTTTCAATTGAAGGGTTATTTATAGTATCAAGTATTTCATATTCCCCTCCATCAACAGCAACCTGTAACCCCGCTGTAAATTTCTTGCGGGAAAAGTCATAATACAGTCCAATTTTTGCAGGAATGAGAGCATCAAAAGTTAACCTATCCTTTTTATACGAAAGTTGAGCTAAGGGTAAAAGTAATGGAGATCCAAACTTAGAGGTGTATAAACCACCAAATCCATATTTATAACCATCATGCACTGTTTTTTGGAACAAAAGGCTTCCTTGAAATAGTAACTGTTCGGAAAAATCATTAATAGAATCTACTCCTTTAAAATCCGATGATATAGAAGGAGATAATATTGCTAAAGCAAGCCAATCATTATCAAAAGCCTGTATTAAGGAAAGAGAATACCCTATGTGGTATAAGTCTCTTTCATCATTCTGAAGTGTATTATTTTCGATTTGAGGTGAAAGTACTCCAAATTTAAAACCGTTAATCAACGTCATCTTACCATCGTTAAACTGGAGAGGGATGTTTGCAAAAATTTCTTTCTCTTCTAATAATACTTTTCGATCAGAGTTCGCTTCTTTTATACCTGTAGAAGGGTAGTAAGAGTAATTAATGCCTCCTAAAGTGAACTCCTGGCTAAAGCTGATACCAGGCGTCATGAAAAAGATTAAAATCATACTTAATCTCAGGAACGATCTAAGCATCAATCTGGCTCCTGTCAAAGATGTAGTCATTGTAGCTGACTTTGAAGAGAATGCTATAAAATGAAGGAATGAATACCAGGGTAATCATTGTCCCAAAAAGTAAACCTACCATTATAGAGATAGCCATGCCTTCCCACATTTCTCCACCACTAAGGTAAAGTGGAATCAGGCCAAGTACGGTAGTAAGGGTAGCAAGTAGAATAGGCCTAAAGCGTTGTAGACAGGCGACAATAACTGAATCCTGTACACTTCTTTTAAAATCTCTTTGTTCAATTTCTATTCTATCGATCAGTACAATGGCGTTATTTATGATGATACCAGCCAGTGATATAACACCCAGGAATGGCATGAACCCGAAACTCTCATTAAACAGGAGTAATCCGATGGTAACACCTATAATGGCTAGCGGAATGGTGCTCAGAACCATGGTCGTTTTTCGAACGGAATTGAATTGTATTATAAGGAGTAGAAGAATTATAAAGCCGGAAAGCGGCAGATATTTAGCAACTGCTCCCATATTTTCGGCAGTGCTTTCCGCATCTCCACCGAGCTTATACTCATATCCACTTGGCCAGGAAGCACTTTGTTCTTCTAGCCAGGGACCTATTTCATCAATAATAGAAGCGGCATTTGCCTCTGCATGTAAATCACTTGAAACATTGACTGTTCTGCTGATATCCAGGCGTTTTATTTTTGAATATTGCCACTCAGGAATAATAGATGCCACCTGTATTAACGGAACGCTTCGGCCATTGCTTTGCCCATATACATTCATAGTTTCTAACGATTCGAGTGTTTGCTGCTGACTTTCATCGCTTCGAAGAAGAATTGGAATCGATTTGTCATCTTCGCGGAACTCCCCGGTTCCGGATCCATCAAGAAAGGTTTGAAGAGAAGTAGCGATATCCTGGCTTGTAACCCCAGCAGCCTGAGCTCTTGATTGGTCAATATCTATTATGAGTTTTTTGCTCTTTGGCCCCCAGTCATCCTTTACATTCTTAGTGCCAGGAATTCCATATAGCCTCTGTTTAATAGATTCTGAAATGGAAGCAAGTTCGTCAGGGTTACTTCCTGATACTTTAATCTCAATTGGAAGCCCGGCGCCCCCAACACCAAGAGGTCCTACTTTTATATCAGCTTCAGGAAATTCTCTAAAACTGAAAATATCAATCTTGTTTATCAGAGTATTGTTATAAGGGGCACTACTTGTGTTCACGAGTATATGCGCATAGCTTGAGTTAGCTTCGTCCTGAGAATATCCCTGATCATAGGATTTAGGCCCTTTACCTACATATGTTGACCAGCTTAGAATGCCTTGTTTTCTTTGATCATTTACACTTAGGGAATCAGAAAGGTATTGATCAATTCTGTTAACAATGCTGGTTGTACTTTCAATCCTGGTACCCAGAGGTAAGTTAATATCAATAGTGATCATATTTCGATCACTGTCTGGCATGAATACAAAAGGTATTTTTGTAAACCCATATAATGACATAAAGAATAAGCTGAGAATGACTCCCATGACGGCCATTTTATTATTCAGAGAGACGAGAATCAGCTTCTCGTAGTAGATTTTTATCCAGTTAATACCTTTGTCAACTATCCCTTCTTTAGCTTCTCCTTTCTTTTTTACGTTCAGGAATAAGTAACAGAATAGAGTTATAACGGTTAGCGCTACGAGCCACGAGGAGAGTAAAGCAATCGTGATAACAACAAATATTGGCCCTACAATATCACCCATTACAGATTCAGCGAGATAGAAAGCCAGAAATGCGGCTGAAGTAGTAAGTGTGGAGATCAGGAGTGGGGTAAGCAACTCTGAACAGGCTTCAATAGCCGACTGTTTAGCGGCCATGCCATTTTCCATTTTTACGATAATGGTTTCGGCTACAACAATGGCGTTATCTACCATCATCCCTAAAGCCATTATCAGCGCAGCAAGGGTTACCTGGTTTAATCCAATGTTAAGCACCCCCATCAGCATCAAAGTCATTATAGTTACAATTGGGATGAGGCTTGCTATAATACTACCAGTCCTGAAACCAAGAAATATGAGCATTACCAGGAATACGATGGTGATAGACTGGATAAGGTTGCTAATGAAGTCATTGATTTTGAAATCTATATAGCTGTCCATGGAGGATAGTCGGGTGAGCTCCAGACCAATAGGAAGTTTTTCATTCCATTCTGCCAGTACAGCGTCAACATCTTCACCCAGGTTTATAATGTTAGCGCCATCTTTTAAATTAACGTGGAGAGAAATAGCATTTTTCCCGTTAATCTTTATCACTTGTTTCGATGGATCAATATATCCTTTAGAAATCGCAGCAATATCTTCCAGATAAATAAGCTGGCTACCATTACCAACAGGGATTAGGGTACGTTTTAGATCTTCTAGCGTGTTGAAATTTCCTGTGGGTTCAAGAATAATGCGTTCATCACCAATATTGATCTGGCCTCCGGAACTCAGAATATTTAGTGAACCTATTATGTTTTGAAGTTTTGTAGAAGTAAGACCATACTCATTAAGGATTGCATTATTAAACTCTATAAATATTCGCTCATCCTGGGCTCCACCCATTTCAACCTTAGCAGCATCAGGTAATTTGATCAGGTTATCTTTTAAATCATCTGCAACATCTTTCATTTCCGCATAGGAAAACCCATCACTGGAAAGGCCAACAATAATTCCATAAACATCTCCAATTCCATCGTCTTCCAGAGATGGCACCACTCCTTGTGGAAGCCCCTCTATATTTTCGATTTTTCTTCGGAGCCGATCCCAAACAGCCTGAAGTTCTTCAGGAGTTACTTCATCTTTTAATTCTACCTTAACAATTGAAAGACCTGCCCGAGAGGTACTAGACACTTCTTTAAGCTCAGGTAGTTCCTGAGCTACTTTTTCAACTTTATCAGTAACCAACTGTTCTATACGTTCCGGGCTAGCTCCAGGGAAAGTTGTAATTACCTGGGCTACTCTTATCGTAAAAGGAGGCATACTGTCTCTTGCCAGGGAGCTATATAAAACCAGCCCCATGATGATGATGGTACCTAAAACCATCCACGTAATTCTATTCTTCTCTATTGCAAACTGCGTAAGATTCATTGCTTTATGTATTAAATGGGATGATTTGGTTTAATTCGGTAACAAGACTTCTTGCCCGTCAATTAAGGTTTGTAGTCCGGCAGTGGCAATCTTTTGCCCTTCAGAAAGTCCGGTTAGTACCTCAAAGCCTGCAGAAGTAAACCCGCCTATTTCTATATGTTGCTTTTGGACTTTTCCTTTTTGACCTCCTTGTTCAACAACAAGGAAAACAAACCTTCCTCGACTATCCTCACCAACAGATTTTGCTGGAATTACAAGTGTACTATTACTCTGGCTACCAAAATCGAATGTTACATTTGCGGCCATTCCGGATCTTACCTGTTCTATTGGTGTAAGTAATTCGATCTGAACCGGGTAAGTGGATGTATTTCGATCTACAGAAGGAGAGATTTCAGTTATTACTCCTTCAAAAACCTGTCCCTCAAGAGAAGGGAATTCAACAGTTACCGCAGATTGGGCAACGATGCTATTTATTACACTTTCAGGTATCCCAAGATTTACTGTCATTTTATTACCAGCGTTTAGAACGGCAATTGATTGACCTGGTGAGATGTTTTCATCAAGTTCAGCACCTACATAAGCAATGATCCCACTTTCGGGAGCGTAAATGAATCCATAATTAATCTGTTCTTCCTGTATTTCTATACTTCTCTTAGAAGATTCAAGACTATTCAAAGCTGTGCTATGAGAGTTTTTTGCATTTTCAAAATCACTTAGCGAAGCACTGCCCTTTTCATATAACGATCTAATGCGATCATAATTTAATTTTGCTGTTTTTAACTGAGACTCAGCACTATTGTATGAAGATATAGCCTGTTCATAACCCAGACGAGCCTGAACATTATCGAGTCTGGCAAGAAGCTGTCCTTTTTTAACCTGCTGGCCTAAACTGATATCAAACTGAGTAATAATCCCGCTACTCCTGAAGCTCAGGTTTATAACTTTATCGGTTTCGGCAGTTCCGCTAAATGTCCGCTGATTATTACTTCCATGGTATCCAACCTCCTGGTAAACAACAGGGCGAATGCGCTGTTCAACCTGGGCTTCATCACTTGAACAGGAAGAAATAAGGAGTGCAAATACTACAAGTGCACCAATTTTTTTGATAGTCTTTATCATGATAATGTTAGTTTTTGTTTGCTAGATAAGTGAAGAATCGTTGTCTAAAAGCTTCATTTTCTTCATCGGTATGAAGAATGAAGTAGTAGCCTATATATCGTTCTAACTGAAGGCTCTGTAATAAATAATTGTATATGGCAGTAGCGTTAGACTGTTGAGCTGTTAAGTAATTTTCCTGGGCATCAATTAGCTGGTTCCAATTCACAGCACCTGTTGAGTAGGCTTCCTGAGTAAGTTCAAGGCTTTCTTTGGCTGCTTCTTCTGAAACCTTTGAAAGCTCTATGTTTGCAATTTGGTTTATCAGTTCAAGTATTGTGGTATTAACGTTTCTTTCAATGTTCAACGCAAGGTTTTCTTTGTTGAGCATAAGTTGATCTTTCTGAATGAGAGCCGTCTGCTTGTTAATATTTCGTTGATTTCGCTGGAAGAGAGGCACTGAAATATTTAGTCCTACACTATAATTCGTAGTTGGTAAGTCATTAAAGCCAATGGGGACAGTTGATCCGGCACCACTTTTTGAGATATTAGTATTGTACTGGCCTTGTAGAGCAAGAGTTGGTAAAAAGCGACCGTTTGTAGCAAGTTTCATGCTTCGGTTAACCGCACTAAGGTTAAAATCTAAAGATTGTAATTCGGGGGCATTTACTTTGGCCTCATTCACTATAAAAGCTATAAAAGGTTCTCTAAGTGTAGGGCTATCTAAAAACTCTCTGAATTGATCATACTGGTATCTTTCAAAGATACCTTTTCCTAGTTCAGCATCTTCAACGTCAATCTTTCTGTTAATCGGCTGATTAAGGAGTTGATTTAATCCATAGAAACTTTGCTCAAGTAAGTTAACTGCTTCAACCAGAGTTTGAGTATTGCCAGCTAACTGGCTGGTAAATTGAAGAATATCGGATTTGCCAGTTTGCCCAGATTCAAAGTTCTGCTGGGCTAGTTGAAGACTTCTTTTTGTTACTCCAAGATTCCTGGAACTGATCTGAAGATTAGCTTTAAGAAGCAAGATATTGAAATATGCATTAGCACCATCAAAAATGATATCTAACTGGCTGGAATCATACAGTTTTTTCTGGGCTTCAAGTAAGTCATTTTGGATGCCAATATTGGCAGTGGCATCGGGTGAAAAAATAGTTTGAGAGATCGTAAGGCTGGCATCTGTAGAAAATTCCGGGTTTTGCCCATTTGATATTTCAGCCAGTTTCGGGTCAATATATACTCCTGAAGCTGACGCAGTTAGGTCGGGCAGATAATTACTTTTTGCTGCTCTAACATCCTGGGTTATTAATTCCACCTCTTTCCGATCAGATTGCAGGTTGAGGTTTTCTCCAATTACTTCGAGCATCACTTCTCGCAGATCATATCTTTTTTCCGCAGTAACACGATTAAAGTCACCAACCAGGTTAGTTGTTGCAATTAAGCTGTACTTGATAGGAATACCAAGTTTTTCAGCAGTGCTATAATTGATGGTTAGATCAGTATTAATCTCCAGGAAAAAAGGGAGTTCAGATGCTTTTTCACCATTTACAATGGCTTCTACTGTTAGAGCAATTCTCCGGATAAAGAGGTCCAGATTTTCGGCAGCCTGGTTTGTAGCAAGCAGCCCCGTTAATACATCATCTGCATCCGTTGAGGTGAATGAAGGGATGCCTTTATCAATTAATATATTCGCTAGCTTGGCAATTTCTGTATCACTGAGCAAATAGCCCCCGGCCAGGTAAAGTGCATCTATATTGTCCAATTGAATGGTTAGTTCATTCAGGCTTTGAAAAGGAATAAATGTATAGTCTAAGCCTAACTCTTTTGTTAATTCATCCAGGTATTGGCTTATTGGAAGGGTTTCACTAAGAGGCTTGTCTACAGCAATCCCAACATTTTTGAACTCATATAACTCTTCAAAAGTGGTAAGATCATTTCGGTAGGATTGCCCGGGAATAATATATACCAGGTTCTCTATTCCAGAAGAAGCCCTGGTTAAATCAACATCAATAAGATCACCAGGAGCATTGCCAAACAGGATAGTCGGTTTTGGATGAAACTCTTTTCCGGAAATAATAATATTGCTGATCGGTCCAAAAGCGATAATGATATCACTTGGCCCTTGAATAAGCTCCTGATAATTCGATTCAGTTTTCTCACGATCAAAGTTATTCACCAGAACCAGATCATTTGAGAACTCTATTATAGCATCTTCACCAACTACAGCAAATATTTCCTCTTTAATAAGGGAAAAGATTTGTTCTGACTCAGGTGTTACTGTATCAAGGATAACGCCAATTCGAAAGGTCTTCTTCTCTTGAGCAGATATATGGCCAATGCCAAAGAGAATGATTATAAATGCTAATAAGACTCGTGATTTCATAGAATCATTTGAATTTGATAATTAATTGGACAAGTTTTACCGTAGATATAAAGAGTTTGGTTACTTGCGTCGCAATGATCGAAGTTTTTCTTTAGATCAAAAAAAAAATTGAACGGAATACACTATATATAGAATGAATGGACGCTATGTCCAAATGAAACCATTCATAAAGAAAAGAGGGTCGTTCGTTCAAAGAAATGAACGCTTCGTTAAATAAATGAGGTCATGAAAAGAAAATTTGAGAATATAGACCATGCAAAACAATGAAGAGCGACTTATCAGACTATTTGGTACAGCTCCTATAGTCATATACAATCTGCTTTTTATCCTGATTGGGCTGGCAGTGTATTCTGATGAAGGGCTTTATGCAGCAACTCATTTTATTTTTAAGGTATATATAACATGTATTGGTGTGATAATAATATATAAACGATTCATTCTTAATAATCTCATACTATCGGACCAGCCGCTTAGGAAAAAATACGTAATACAACTGGTGATACTAGTTATGAGCGGTTTTTTAGTCTCCATTATTCTGGGTGTTTATATCACGCCTCGGGAAGGTATGCCACCACTTCCGATAGCTATACTTATTTGGGTTGCTTTTACAATAATCGGAATACTGCTAATCTCCAGTTCAGCGTATACAAAGCATTATTTTGAACAAAAAATCATTTCAGTCAGAACAGAGGCCGAAAAAGTACAGGCAGAGCTGGATTTATTAAAAAGCCAGATTAACCCTCACTTTTTATTTAACACTTTGAATAACATCTATGGGCTTGTTCATATGAACGATAAAAGAGCTCCGGAGATGATTTCTAAACTTTCCAGCATCTTGAGATACCTTTTATATGATTGTGGAGAGTCGAGGGTAAATCTGAGAAAGGAAAAAGAACTGATAGAGGATTATTTACAGCTTCAAGCCCTTAAGTCTAATAGCATAGCAGATAGGATCGATTTTTATGTAGATGGGATATTAGATCAACATGTTATTATGCCTATGCTATTAATAAATTTTGTAGAAAATAGCTTTAAGCATAGTGATATTGATGTAAATGAAAAGGGTTGGGTAAACATTAGCCTGGAAGTGACAGACAATCAACTTCATTTCAAGACCAGGAATACTATAAAGAAAGAGTTGCAGAATAAGAATGGCTTTGGGATAGGCCTCTCTAATACTAAAAAAATGCTCGAGGCAGACTATAAAGACAGGCATAGTTTAGAAACCTCTACGAATAAGGATAATTTTGAAGTAGACTTAAAATTGGAGCTGATATGATACTGAAGTGCTTAATTGTAGATGATGAAATGATCGCAAGAGAACTTTTATCAGACTATGTATCAAAAATTCCTGAATTGGAATTAGTGACCACTTGTTCTACAGCTCTGGAAGCAATGCCTTATTTAAGGCAGCAGCAAGTAGATTTACTTTTTCTTGATATTGAAATGCCTGAAATATCAGGAATAGATTTTTTAAAAAGTTTGAATACCACAAACACCAAAGTAATTCTAACGACAGCGTATTCAGAGTATGCTATTCAGAGTTACGAATTTGGGGTGGCGGATTACTTACTAAAACCAATTGAGTTTAACAGGTTTTATAAATCTGTAACTCGGGTATTGGCACTATCAAACAATAAAGCTCCTGTTAGTACAATTGATACTCCGCAAAAAGTAGTGAAAGCAGAAGACACAGAGGATTTTATTTTCGTAAAGTCAGATTCTAAGGTGGTAAAAATAGACTATTCAGACATTCTTTATATAACCAGCAAGGGAGCTTATGTGCAGATTATTACCAAATCCGGGAAAAAGGTTATGACCCTTCAGTCTATGAATCGATTGGAAGAAATTTTACCAGCAAATTTATTCTTTCGTGTTCACAGGTCTCACATCATTAACATTACATTTGTACGGGCAATTGAAGGAAACACGCTAAGGATGGAAGGGGATATGAGTATTAGTATAAGTAAGAGCAAAAGAGAAGATTTTATCCATCAAATCGATAAGAATAATATGTTGAAATAAAGGGCTAAATCAGTCTTTAATTTCAAAAGAGTATTCAATAGTTGGATGTTCACCAGGTGCTGTAAGCCCATTCAAAAACTCGAAAGGAATGTCTTTATTCTTTAAGTCATTGAGGAGATCATAACAATCCGGGGTTAGGAATAAGACTTTCGGAGGACCGCCCATGAGTTTGTATTGAATACGTTTTTTACGTTTCTTAATTCACAAATCAATCCTCTCTAAACCATCCGGGGTTAAGTACAGTAGCGGCGCTTCAAAATCATTCTGATATAACATACCTCTCTATAGGAGTTTACTATGACTATGCATACTCAATACTATTCGAAATTTAGATTCACAGCCGTATTTACTGGGCTTCTATTTTTACTTACATCTTCGGCTACAGCACAAACGATTCAGGTTGGTAGTGGGAGTTATACAACTACATTATCAGAAGGCAGAAATGTACCATCATTACAAAATGGTGAAGATGCAACACCTAGGTTTTCTTCAGAATTTAATCAGTTGGTTCAAACCAATGATTATTGGAGTAATTTGATTTATCCGTTCCTTGGCAGTAATCACATGAATCAAGTTCCTGCACATCCTCTTGCAATTGAATCATCAGATAATGGTTTTAAACTCGGTTATTTTAATACTAACTCTACCTTAGGTGAATTGTATGCTTTCACTTCTGCAAATACTATCCAAGTTGGAATTGCTGGAAGTACTTCTTCTATAACGTCAACCTATGCCTACGGTGATTGGACATTTTCCGCAGAAATGGATTACGGGGATGCTTCGCTGATTGCTACTACTGGTCATGGTTTACCTTATACATTCTTTGATATGTCGGGCGGTGACGTTGAAGTTACATCTGGCTCAACCTTTACATTGTGGCATAATGTGAATGAAGTAATTGGATTAACTATTGATGATGTCCACTATGCATTATTTGCACCCACTGGCTCAACATGGTCTGGTACTGATACCCTTACTTCATCACTTAACGATAAAGGCTTTTTGTCAGTAGCTGTTCTACCTGATGCTACCACTGAAACGCTCGAGTTTTTTAGAAAACATGCTTACGCTCAAGTAACAAATAGCACCACTTCATGGAATTATGATGAATTAAGTGCAGATTTAACCAGCACATTCACTTATGAAACGGTATTAAGAGATTCCGCTGCTGGAAATTTAGATGAAACTTTAACGGCTCTTTATCGGCATCAATGGATCAATACTGCTGATGTTCTTACAAGTTATACTTACGTATCCCCTCGTGGTGAAATGAAAGTATTTGAAGGTAATTCATTTTCTACAACTGCAAGATTTTCAGGGATACTTCCGTCACTTCCTGATGAAGGGAATTATGATAGAATTCAATTACTCGAGCTTGTTCAACAGGTCGCAAGCGAAGAGCTCCCGGTTGATAACACCTACAATAATGGTAAACAAATGGGCCGTTTTATTGAGGTACTTCATATTGCAGATCAATTAGGTGCCATAAATGAACGAGATTATTTACTATCTGAATTAAAACGACGTCTTGAATCTTGGTTTACCGCAGGCGGTGAGCAAGAGTATTATTATAATGATACTTGGAATACCCTATTTGGATATCCGGGTAGTTTTGGTTCTTCTACCCAAATTAATGATCATCACTTTCATGCTGCTTATGCTATAAAGGCTGCCGCTACTATTGCTCAATATGATAGTGCTTGGGCTTCTCAAGATAATTGGGGAGGTATGGTAAACTTAATTATCCAAGATGCTAATAATTGGGATCGCGACAATGAGATGTTCCCTTTCTTAAGAAACTTTGATACTTATGCCGGTCATGCTTGGGCTTCCGGACATGGTGATTTTAATTTTAGTGGTGATGAACCGGGAAATAATCAGGAATCTAGTTCTGAATCAATGAATTTTGCATCGGCTACCATTTTATGGGGTGAACTTACTGGCCAGACTGAAATTCGAGATATGGGAATCTTTCTGTATACAAATGAGAACGAAGCTATCGACCAATACTGGTTCGATGTTGATAATGAAGTATTCCCGGATGATTTCGCTCACAACGCTGTTGGTATAGTTTGGAGTGATGCTGGCGCTTATAGTACATGGTTTGGTTCCGATCCTGAATTTATTCGTGGAATCAATTTTCTGCCAATTAATGGTGGGTCATTATACTTAGCTAAAAACCCAGATTACATCATTGAAAATTACAACCAAATGGTTTCAGAATTAGGTAGCCAACCTACTCAATGGAAAGATATTTTTTGGCAATATTTGTCGATGTCGGATGCTGATCTTGCTCTCTCCTATTACAATGCAGATCAGAGTTACACTCCATTTGATGGTGAAAGCAGAGCTCATACCCTTCATTGGTTATATAACATGAAAGAAATGGGAGCATTTAATACAGATATAACAGCTGATGTGTCTACCTATGCTGCATTTGTTAATGAAACCAACGATACTACCTACATAGCATTTAATGCTGAGCCTACGGAGAAAATAATCACTTTTTCTGATGGGTTTATGATGAGCGTACCAGCAAGAACTCTCAATTCATATAACACGGCTACTCCTGCCATTGCGATGGAGCCTGCTCCTGAGCCTGTTTATGATTCAGAATATGTGATATCTATTTTTAGTGATACTTATTCAAGTGATGTAGAGGCTACTTTTAATATAGAAGATGGTCAATTAACTAAAACAAGTATTGAAGTTATTGATGGCAATAACCTACTTAAATATGAGAATCTAGACACTCAAACTACAGAGCTTGAATTTCCTATTAGCGTTTTTTCTAGAACAAATTTCCACGCTGATTTTTATAGTGCTGACACTACCACTATAAGTGTTTATTTAATTAGTGAGGATTCAGAGGAAAAAAGTTATTCATTTAGTATCGACTCAAGTAGTTGGAGTAATATGACTGTTCCTCTTTCTGTCTTTTCGGATGTTGTAGATTTGAATGCTATTAGCTCCATTAGAATTGAAGGAGAAAGCACTATTTATGTTGATAATATCTTCTTTAGCGGAGATACACCGGTTCCTTCTGGGCCTAAAATGGAAGCTGATAAGCCTGATCTGGACGAAGTAAATGTGATTTCTATTTTTAGCGATTCTTATGAAAATTTAGAAGGCGTTAATTTAACTCCTGATTGGCAACAAAATACAATCGCTTCTATTATTTCAATTATGGCGAATGACGTATTGCTATACGAGAACTTTGACTACCAAGGCATTGAACTTGGTAGCAATGTGGATGTCACAAACATGGAATGGTTCCATCTCGATTTTTGGACTGAAGATGCTACCAATTTAAAAGTGTATTTAATTAGCCCAGGCCCTGTTGAGACAGCATTCAACATTTCTATTAAGCAAAATAGCTGGGAAAGCATCGATATCCCTTTAGAAGAATTCACTGATGTTAATCTGAGCGAAGTCTTTCAAATTAAATTTGAAGGTGATGGAAACGTATACCTCGACAATTTATACTTTGGTAAAAAAGCAGATTTAACAGAAGCACCAATCCCTACTCATGATGCAAGTAAAGTAGTTTCCTTATTTAGTGATACCTATGAGAATAATACCGTGGATACATGGTCAGCTACTTGGGATCAAGCAACGCACGAGGATATCATGATTAATGAGAATAACACGAAGTATTACTCAAATGTGAATTTCGCTGGTATTGAGTTTATCTCGAATCAAATTGATGCAACAAATCTTACTAATTTTAGGTTTGATTTTATAACTCTCGAATCTACTGACGCCCCTGTTACTTTCAGTTTAAAGCTCGTTGATTTTGGAGCGAATGGCTTCTGGGATGGAGGTGCCACTGATGATGTGGAGGATGAATTATTCTTTGACGAAGAAAGTACGCCTGCTTTAGTTAGTAATGAATGGATAAGCTTTGATATACCGATTGATGATTTCGAAAAAATGGTGACTCGTGAGCATCTATCTCAGCTTCTATTCTTAACCTCAGGTGGTCTCAAAGAGTTTTACATTGATAATGTGTACTTCTATGGAGATGCAATCATAAACAGTAATGATGATGAAAGCAGTGAAGTGCCTACAGAATTAAAGTTATCTCAAAACTATCCAAATCCATTTAACCCTAGCACAAATATTGAGTTTAGTTTACCAAAAGCTTCTAAGGTATCTTTGATTATTTATAATTCATTAGGACAACAAGTATCTAAATTGTTAGATACTCGCTTAAACCCAGGTACTCACTCAATAACTTGGAATGCTAAATGGGCTCCAACAGGAGTTTATTTTTATCAACTTAAGACGGCTAATGCAACACTTACAAAACGTATGCTTTTGATTAAGTAGTTAGTGATGAATCGTTAATTATAAAAAGCCCATCCAGGTTCCCGTGATGGGTTTTATTTAAAACATTATCTCAAAGGTTCTTGTAGATTAGTACTACATTAAAATATAAATGCTACTTCTCACTCCTTGGCTAAATGTATACCACTAGGGCATCCACAAAATACAGCCTCCAAGCCCGTAAGCTTGATCCATAAAGTATCGCTTGCTTCACTTAATGAAACCTCTCTAATCCACTCAGTTCCAGCTTCATTTTCGTCTTGATATTTTGAAGTTAAAAGCTCTTCTAAAGGTAGAATTATAAATTCCCCGGTTAAAAGGGGTCGAACTTCATAGCTTTCAATAGTAGTAGAAATCATTTCGTTTTCTTCCAGGCTAAAACTGGCTTTTACCCAATTGGTATATCCAAGTTCATTGTTGTTTTCATCAATGAATATTCTGCTTTGTACAAAGGTTCCGTCTTTATTGAAGTTTATTTCATAAGCATCTCTAAACTGGTCAGGAAAATCATAATAACTTGGGGTTACCCATGTGCGGCTTGTCATTATCTCAATTAAGTACTCCTTGTCCTGTTCATTGTTAAATACAGAGCATGAAACGAGTGAAATACTTAGAAAAAGGAAAGCGAGTAAAGGTTTCATTTTATCAATCCTTAACTAAATATACTAATGAAAAGCAGCTACATGAAGTAGCGAGCAGGTCAGTAGGGTTAATCCATAACGAGTCTTTGTTTTCACTTAGCACAATTTCACTATTATAAATATGTTCTCGAGTAGGTGTATCAAGATATGGTGAAGTTAAAAGCTCATTTAAAGGAAGTATTACAATTTCTCCGTTCTCAAGAGTTTGAGCTTCATATACTTCTATAATAGAAGTGATCATTTTGTTATTCTCTAATCTAAAGCCATACTTGATCCAGTGGCGGTACCCTAATTTGTTGTTATTTGAATCGTATTCTGCTGTACCTCTTACGTAGGTACCATCCTTGTTGAAGGCGAGTTCAAAAACAAGTTTTTCCTGATCACTAGGCTCATAAAACTCAGATGAAATCCATGTTCGGCTTGTAATAATCTCTAGTAGATGTTCTTCTTCTTGTTCATTATTGAAAACTGAACAGGTTAAGAGTGAAATACTTAGAAAAAGAAAGGCGAGTGGAGATTTCATTTTCAAACACTAAGATTGGATTGATACTCTATAAATAAAGGTATTAATTCAAGAATATCAATAACCTGTAGAATGGTGATTGAAAATCCTTTTAACTTCAGAATCGACCAAAGAATCAATAATTAAATCAGCTTTGGAAAGGTCCTGGTTTCCTGACCCTTCATTTATATAGCCGACACACTTCATTCCGGCTGCTTTAGCAGCTAAAACACCATTTCTTGAATCCTCTATAACCATGCAGTTTTCAGGATTAATTCCATAATGATCAGCAGCTAGTAAAAAGATATCCGGGGCCGGTTTGCCATTCTTGGGCATTTCACCACTCACAATATGGGTGAAATAGGATTCTACATCCAATTTCGAAAGGATAAGCCGGATGTTTTTCATTAGACCTGAAGAGGCAATTGCACAGGGAACATCTCTTTTCTTTAGCTCATTAAGAAGATCAAGAAGTCCGGGATTCGGAATTAGAGTTTCGGATGATAACCCTTCGAATTTGCGCTCTCTTTCCATTACTCTCAACTCTTCAATAGATTGGTCCAGCAAACCTTTCTTCTTGATATATCCCCACATCTTTGCTCCGGAGATTCCAATGAAGGAGTTGTATTCTTCATCAGTGATTTCAACACCCAGGTCTGAAAAAAGCTGGAAGTTCACTCTTTTGTATAAGGACTCTGAATCAAGTAAAACTCCATCCAGATCAAAAATAACAAGCTGTATCAAAAGAGTGCAAGCCTAACATTTAATCCCAGAATCATTAAACAGATTCCAAAAAATGAAAGCAATCCATAGTACTTAGAAGCTTTACTCAAATCTTTGGCTTCAGGATCAATAAGTCCCATTCGTTTACCAACAATCAACCAGGCAAACAAAATAATCCAAATAGTAAGTTTTAGTACCAGTGTCAGAGAAAGGTGCGACTCGAAAGCAAACCATTCACCCATAGGCAGGTAAATCATTCCTAATCGAAAGCCAATTAAAAACTGAATGAATAAAGTGGCATGTGCACCTCTGTTAAATGCTTCAAAAAAGCTGAAAGCAAAATCGGTGTTACCCGTTCGGCGGGCATATGGTATTACGATAAATGAGGAGATTAAAAGCCCGCCAATAATAATAATGGCCAGAAATACATGAAGAATCAGTAGGACAGAATATTCCATGAGAAAGGGGGTTAGTTTGATCGAAAGGTATGAAACACGGACTAAATATCCTGTCCAAATCGAATCAAATTTACAAAGTTATCCCGGAGAGTTTACTCATACATTACTTATTCTGTGATCTGAGACAGTAGAGTAAAAGAGAATAAAGATTACTGTAAAATCATGTTGGATTGTGAGTATTTAGGCGTATTTTTGAAGCTTACCTACGGAAGTTTTGATGTCTACAATCACCACGCATTCTCAATCTAAAGAAGAGCAGCGAAGTCATAAAAAAGAACTTTATGCAGTTTGTATAGCACTTTCTGTACTAGGTATGGCCTTCTCAAGCTGGGCAGCAAGGGTTCCGGATATCAGGGATACAGCAGTTCTTACTGCTGCTACATTAGGATATGCTCTATTGATGCGTGGAAGTGGAACGGTAATAATGATGCCAATTGTGGCTATTGGGATCAACAAGTTTGGAGCCAAGAAAATGGTACTAGGCAGTGGATTAATTGTTGCTGCCAGCCTTACTCCCCTTGCTTTAATGAATAACTGGGTCAGCCTTGGGCTACTTTTGATGATAGTGGGAGCAAGTGCCAGCGCATATAATGTTTCAGTAAATGCTTTGGGTTCAAAGGTAGAGGCTGAAACCGGGAAATCCCATATGTCTAAGATTCATTCATGGTATGGAATAGGAAACCTGGGTGGAGCATTAATTGGTACAATGTTAGTAAGCCTAAATATTTCAACTACGATTCATTTCTCAGTGATGACAGCGTTGATATTCATTGTTCTGGCTTCTATATATCGGTTTCTTCCTGAAGATTCACCCCATCCTGATGCTCCAAGGAAAAAATTTGTTCTTCCACATGGAGGCTTAATAGCACTGGGAATAATCTGTTTTCTTGGAGCTACTATTGAAGGGTCAATCAATAACTGGGTTGGCTTATTTTTCACCGATCATGTAAAAGTACCTCAAGGGTATGGCCCTGTAGGTTATACGGTTTTTGCGGGAGCTCTTTTAGGAATGAGGATTATTGGAGATCGACTTAAAACACGCTTTGGAGCCAGAAAGTTATTAGTAACCGGTTCGCTAAGCGCAATGAGCGGAGTGCTTCTGGCTATATTTGCTCCGAATATGGTGGTTGCTGCCATTGGTTTTTTTATAGCAGGTGCAGGAGTTTCACTAAATTTCCCAATGATATTTAGTGCAGCAGGTAAAGAAGGGGCCGTAGCGCTAACCTCGGTTGCTACATTTGGTTATATAGGCGGAATGGTTTCTCAACCTGTTGTTGGGCTGATTGTTGAAGAGTTTCATCTGATGGGTGGATTTTTATTCCTGGCGCTCTGCATGATGATAGTTGCAGGTGTAGCCTCCAGAGCCAGGCTACTTAAGAATTAACGTTTTTCTGATTAACCATAGACTAGGTCATCCTGAAACAAGTTCAGGATGACCTGTGATGAATAAAAAAGGAGACAAGAGAAGGTCTTACTCCTCCAACTCCCAAACCCAGGTTACTTTCGCGTCTACATTAATATCGGAATCCAGGTTGATGGTTGAGCCGTTAAATATGTTGCTTCCGGTTCCAAATTTATCAAGTACCTCGGAGAGTATATCTCTTGGAATGGTTACCTCTTCATCATTGGAGTTCATGATTACCATAATGGTCTGATTTTCATGGATTCTGAAGTACACATAAATACCATTTACAGGTACAAAGTGAAGAAGTTGGCCATATTTTGCAGCGTCAGAGGTTTTACGCCAGTTTCCTAAATGGCTGACAAAGGCGTGAATCTCATTTTCTTTATCTGTCCGACCTTCTTCGGTAAATACACTTCTCGGATCACCAGCCCAACCACCGGGCATATTTGGACGACGGTACTCATCATCTCCACCACGGAACTCGTGCTCCATCATTAATTCTGTTCCATAATATACTTGTGGAATGCCACGTGTAGTGAGCAGGAAAGTATAGGCCATTTTAAAATGAGCTTCATTTTTACGAACCCGCTCATAAATACGATCCATATCATGGTTGTCCAGGAAAATCACATTTTTCATTGGGTCGCTATACAGAAAATCATTAGTCAGAATATTCCAGATACGAGCGACACCATTATCCCATCCAAAATCTTCGTTTAAAGCAGCATCAACAGCCTGGGCAAGTGGGAAGTCGGTTACGCTTGGCAATTCTGAATTATATCCATCATCTACACCTTCGTTATCATATTGCCAATAAGCTTGTGGACCAGGGAAGTTTAACCATGCTTCACCAACAATATTAAAATTTGGGTAAGCTGTAAGAATTTCTTTTGACCAACGGGCCATATAGTCCTTGTCCGGGAATACATAGGTGTCCATACGGATTCCGTCTACTTCTGAGTATTCAATCCACCAAATAGTGTTTTGGATGAGATAATCCGCCAACAGTTCATTTTTCTGGTTTAAATCGGGCATCTCTTTCACAAACCAGCCATTTACTAATCTATTGGAATCGTATTTAGAAGCGTAAGGATCGGAAGCTACAGGTCCGCGATAATTGGTTTGGCCTACTTCATTCCAGTCATGTACCCAATCCTTGGTAGGCAGATCTTTCATCCACCAGTGCTGATCTCCAATATGGTTATGGATCATGTCCATGATAACTTTCATATCATTGTTATGAACCTGGTCAATCAGTGCTTTATATTCTTCATTGGTTCCGTAGCGCCGATCAACGCGGTATAAATCGGTAGCAGCGTACCCATGATATCCACCATATTCAGGAGTCATATCGTTTTCGAAAATTGGGGTAAACCAGATGGCCGTCATGCCAAGGTCTTTGATATAGTCGAGGTGGTTCATTACACCTTCGATGTCACCACCTTGTCTTCGTTCCGGGTTAGAGCGATCTGCAGCTTCCAGCATACCTTCAATTGAGTCGTTATCAGGATTTCCATTGGCAAACCGATCAGGCATCATCAGGTAAATTAGATCAGAAGAATCAAAGCCGAGGTTTCTACCTTCAAGAGGTTCGCGTGTTTTCAATTCATAATCGATACTGACTTTTTTGCGGCCATCTCTCAAAACAATTTCCATTTCGCCGGCTTTAGCTTCAGGACTGATATCAAAGTAGATGAACAGGTAGTTTGGGGAGTCTACGGAGACCTGCTTTTTTATAGTAACACCGGGATAATCAACAGTCGCATTATAAAATCCCAAATCTTCCCCATATAACTGAAGTTGAAGCTCTTGTACAGGCATGTTTGACCACCAAAATGGAGGCTCAATCTTATCAACCTGGGCAGTGGCAAGTGAATAGCTTAAAAGGGAGAAACAAAAAAGGGTGAATAGTTTTTTCATAGTATAATGGCTTTTAAATCAGTCAATGATTTTATAATAATGAACAGCCCAGACTTTTTCTTATGTAAGTGCTTACATCGCGAGTTTGAGTCTATTTAGTGGTGTTGAGTACCTCACCTCACTCCAGCGCAGAGTATTATTACCATGTTAAAGTCATCCCGAATTTATTTCGGGATCCTTGTGAAGTTTATATATCATGTCACATTCATTTCCGGATAAGAGCTAAACCATATGATACTGAAACGAGTTCAGGATGACTTATTAGAGGGTTTCAATACTTTTTATACTACTCGCTCTTTAAACTATTTACCGGATTGGCGGTGGCGGTTCTAATCGATTTGTAGCTCACTGTTAGCAGAGCAATTCCGAAAGTTATTATTCCGGCGCCGATAAAAATCAGTGGGCTTACCGAAATTTTGAAAGCAAACTCCTGTAGCCAGTTCTGAGTAAAATACCATCCAATAGGTACAGCAATAATAAAACTGATACCCACCAGTTTGAGGAAGTCTTTATTCAATAGAGAAATAATTTGTAGAAGGTCAGCACCCAGTACTTTTCGAATACCAATCTCTTTTGTTCTTTGTTCAGTTACAAATGTTGCAAGTCCGAATAGTCCAAGACATGCAATTATAAGAGCCAGTAGTGTGAAGTAGTTGAAGATTGTTCCCAGGCGTAGATCAGATCTATACATATCGGTATAAGTATCATCAAGGAAAGAATAAGAAAACGGAAATGATGGAGAGAATTCTTTGAAAGTAGTCTCAAGTGTAGCAATGGTTTCCTGGACATTCTCAGAACTTACTTTCGCTAACACATAGCGCTGGTTATTACCTGGTGCTAACATGATGGTAAGAGGTGCAATGTCCTGGTACAAAGACAAGAAGTTAAAATCCTTTACAACGCCTACAATGGTTCCCTGGCTACCCCATGGAGCAAAAGGTTTTCCAATAGCTTCGTCTGCTGTCCAGCCAACTTCTCTGAGTGTAGCTTCATTTACTAAGTAGTCGGTTGAGGTTTCTTTATAAAGCTCTTCGCTAAAGGAGCGTCCTACGATCACTTCGATGCCCAACATTTCTACAAAATTGAATCCAACAGGGGAGATGTAGATATTTAAGTCTCTTTCTTCGTCCATTTCATCCCAGCCCGATACTATCGTACGGCTAGTCATACTTGTAGGCTGGTATTGCGAAGTACTAACCGACTGAATAGATGGGTTTTTGAGCAATTCCTGTTCCAGCGTCTCATATCTATCCCAGAGTTGAGGGTCAGAACTGGAGACAGCGATTATTTGCTCTCTTTCTAAACCGGTATCGGTAGTCTGTATATACTCAAGTTGCTTAAATACTACTATTGAGCCAATTACGAGGACTATGGTTATCGTGAATTGCCCTACAACAAGCAGGTTTCGTAATAGTGTATTTCCCTTTCCGCCTTTTGCCTGGCTCTTAAGAATAAGTACAGGCTTTAACTTAGACATGTAAAATGCCGGGTAACTTCCGGAAAATATCCCAACAACCAGGCTGGTAGAAAGCGCAAGGAGCCAGAAATTCCAGCTCAGAAATATCTGTGAAGAAAGTTCACGGCCTACTAACTCGCTGAATGTTGGTAAAAAGGCAACAATGATAAAAGTTGCAGCAACAATACTTAACAAAGAGATTACTACAGCTTCTGATATGAATTGCATCATCAGGTTTGAACGGATGGCCCCGATAACTTTTCGAACTCCTACTTCCTTAGCTCGGGTTAGAGACCGGGCTGTTGAAAGGTTCATGTAGTTCACACAAGCAATAAGTAAAATGATTATGGCAATAATCGAAAACATGTAAACAAACTTGATGTCCCCTATCGAAGAAGCATTGAAGTTCAAATGTTTAGACTTCAGGTGAATATCTTCAAGCGGTTGCAATTGGTGAACAGGAAGTTTATCCATGTTGCCTTGATAATAATCGGTAGCTGCAATATAAGTATCGGCAAAGCCAGGGAGCTTTTTAGCAAACTCTTCTTCAGAAGTCCCTTCTTTTAGAGTAATGAAGGTATAAACATTGGTATTGCTCCACTCATCGAAATTATACTGATAATAAGGTGAGGTTTGATCATTTATCACATACTGAAAGGTGAAATGCGAATTCTCCGGAACGTCTGCAACAACACCTGTTACCGTTTTGGTGACTGCTTTACCATTCGGATACACCTGGTCCATACTTTTACCAATCGGGTTCTCCTCTCCAAAAAGCTTTTCTGACATGGTTTTGGTAAGAATGATAGAGCCGGGATCATTCAGTGCTGTTTCTCGGTTACCTTGAAGCCAATTGTAATCGAAAGTTTTAAAGAAATCTTCATCTGCAGCAACTCCCCACTCTATAAATGTGCGTTCTCCATTCATCATAAGAGTTCGGGAGTTACCAAAATAAGAAGCATATTCAACTTCAGGAAAGTCTTCTTTAAGAGTTTTGGCCATCGCCGTTGGTGTTAGGGCGAACCAGTCAGAGCCCAGGTATTCGTTTCCAGGTTGTTGGGCTACTATTCGGTAGGTTCTGTCGCTATTCTGGTGAAAAGAATCATAAGTCAGTTCATATTGGATGAATAATCCGATAAGTACAAAACAGGTTAGGCCAATCGAAAGCCCAAAAATGTTGATGAAAGAATAACTCTTTTGTTTTTTTAAACTGCGAAAAGCAATCTTGATATAATTTTTAAACATGCCAAGTGACCAATAGATTTTATGAATAGTTTTTGATGGGGCATAGCGGGCTACCTGCTGCCAGTACCATTTATTTGCGCTCTCTCTTCCTTCTGTCTCAAGGATATTCAGATAGTACTCTTCGAAATCGCCCAGGGTAGTTTTCCAGACGTCATCATAGAGCAGTTTGCTCAGTATCTTTTCTGCAATTTTTGGAGGCTTATTTGTCATTATTCACCCATTAAACTATCCACCGGGTTGGCAGTGGCTGTTTTAATTGATTTATAACTTACTGTGAGCAAAGCAATTCCAAAAGCAATGGCTCCGGTAGTTATGAATATTGCTGGACCAACATTGATTTTATAAGCAAAGTTCTCCAGCCAGTTATTTGACAAATACCACCCAATAGGTAGCGAAATCAGAAAGCTTATTCCGATTAATTTTAGAAAGTCTTTATTGAGTAGAGTGACGATTTGGAAAATATCAGCACCAAGTACCTTTCGAATACCAATTTCTTTGGTTCTCTGCTCCATCATGAAAGCAGCCAGGCCAAATAAACCCATACAAGCTATGATTAAACCCAGGATGGTGAAATAATTAAATATTCTACCCAGCGTAAGTTCATTCTGGTACAGGTTGTTAAACACATCATCCAGGAAGGCATATTGAAATGGGTAGTCGGGAGACAAAGCCGCCACTTCCTGTTCTACAAAAGCGATAGTCTCTTGTAAATTGGCAGGGTTAACTTTCATTATTAAGTAGCTGTGACGAGTAGCAGGTTCCTGTCTCAAAAGTAAAGGACCAATAGTTGAGTGGTATGAGAGATAGTTAAAATCTTTTACCACGCCAATAATTTTGCCTTCCTGCCTCCATAGTGTAAAATCTTTACCAACGGCTTCTTCAGGAGTCCAGCCAATCCTGCTTGCCATAGTTTCATTTACAATCATCTTTAAGGTACTGTCAGAAAGGTCGTTCGTAAAAGTATTACCGGCTATAAGATCAATTCCCAGGAGTTCAAGATAGTTCACATTTACACCACCAGTATATGTGCGAAGCAGCTCGTCTTCTCCTTTTCCATCCCACCTGACACCACTGGTTTGGCTGCGTATATCAGAAGGGAGGTACCCGCCTGTTGAAACAGAAAGAATATTGGAGTTTGATGCAAGCCTTTGGGAAATCGCATCATAATTATTCATAAACTCAGGATCATCGATCTTAACGGTAAAGATTTGATCCCGATCATAGCCCGAGTCACTGGACTTAATAAAGTTCAATTGTTGAAAGATTACAATGGAACCAATGATCAGGATATTGGTAATTGCGAATTGTCCGACTACTAAAATATTTCTCAATCTTCTGTTTCCGGACCCGCCTTTCACCTGGTTTTTAAAAATACCAATAGGTTTTAATGCTGACATGAAGAGTGCCGGATAACTTCCTGCTATTAATCCAACTAATAAACCCGTTCCAATCAGGACAACCCAAAAAACCGGGTTAAGAAATAATACAGGCTCAATGCTTCGGTCTACCAGGCCAGAGAAAGAAGGTAGGATCAGGAACATAATGATAAAGGCGAATATGATTCCGATAAAAGAGAAGATCACAGCTTCAGCCGAGAACTGCATCATGATGTTGGAGCGAAAAGCACCATTTACCTTTCGAACGCCAACCTCTTTAGCACGATTCATAGACCGGGCTGTAGCAAGGTTCATATAATTAACACAGGCAATAATTAGTATAACCAGCGCTATCGCGGAAAGCATATACACGTATTTAATATCTCCCAGCTTTCCCGGGTTAAAATTGATATTTGTCGATTTTAAATGAACATCAGCTATAGGAACCAGTTCAAAATTAGGAAGGTTCTCAGGATTGTTCTCGTAATATGAGTTTTTAAGTAGATTAGGGTCTATAACACTTGAAATCCTGGGAATTAAATCATCCGGGTTCACACCAGGGCTGATTTTGATATACGAGTACTCATTATTATTGAACCAATAGGTGCTCTCACGTTCATAATTATCAAGCGAGAAATTTGGTACGATATAGTCGAGTATGAGCTGCGAATTTGAAGGAATGTCTTTGATTACGCCTGATACTGTTCTTGTGAGAGGCTCATCATCATCAGAATCAAAAAAGATATCCCGCCCCATTGGGTTTGCATTTCCAAAATACTTTGAGGCCAGGCTTTCAGTAATAATAATGGACTCAGGGTTGGTGAAGGAAGAAGAAGGGCTGCCAGAAATCCACTCAACAGTGAAAATATCAAAGAAATTCTGGTCAGTATCGATGCCTGATTCATAAAAAGAATAATCATCTACTTTAAGCAGTGCTTCATTTTCACTGAACGAAGACGAGGCTTCAACACCATCAAAATCATCAGCTAATGCAATAGTTAATGGCATAGGATTAACACCAAACCAGCTGGAACCCATATAATTTTCTTCAGGTGCTTCACGAACGATACGGTAAATGCGGTCAGAATCTTCATGGAAAGTATCATAGCTTAATTCATGAGTAATATAGATTCCGATCAGTAGAAAACTGGCAAGCCCGATTCCAAGGCCGAATATATTTATGAATGAATAACTCTTGTTTTTAAGGATACTGCGATAAGCAATTTTCAGGTAATTCTTAAACATTCCGGCACTCCAGTAGAGTTTATGTGTAAATTTTGATGGTGCATATTGGAGTATTTGTCTCCAGTACCACCGATTAGCTTTAGATTTTCCATCCCTATCTGAGAGGTAAGCATATTGTTCTTCGAAATCTCCGAGCGTCGTTTTCCAGACATCGTCATAGAGTAGCTTACTCAGAAGCTTTTGTGCTATTTTAGGTGGTTTCTTCTTCATTATTCTCCTTTCAAGCTATCTACGGGGTTTGCAGTCGCTGTGCTAACGGATTTATAACTTACAGTTAGAATTGCTATCCCAAATGCGATAATCGCTGTTGAAATAAAGATTACTGGACCAACGGTGATTTTATAAGCAAAGTTTTCAAGCCAGTTGTTTGCCAGATACCAACCTAAGGGGAGCGAAATCACAAAGCTTATCCCGATGAGCTTGAAGAAGTCTTTATTGAGCAAAGTGACAATTTGGAAAATATCGGCTCCCAGTACTTTTCGGATACCGATCTCTTTGGTGCGCTGTTCCATCATAAACGCCGCTAGACCGAATAAGCCCATACAAGCTATGATCAAAGCAAGCACAGTGAAATAGTTAAAAATCTTTCCAAGCGACAGCTCATTTTGATATATGTTGTTAAATGCATCGTTTAAAAAAGCATATTCTATCGGATAATTTGGAGAAAGCTTTTTGATTTCTGCATCAACAAAGGCAATGGTCTCTTGGATATTTTTTGGGTTAAGTTTCAGTAACAATACGCCTTGTCTCTCGATATTTTCATACCGGAGTAATAATGGAGCCATCGAAAAGTGGTAGGAAAGAAAGTTGAAGTCTTCAATCACCCCAATAATTTTGGAGTCGCGTCTCCAAAAGATAAAATCTTTTCCAACGGCCTCTTCAGGAGTCCAACCAATACTTCTTGCCATGGTTTCATTTATTACCAGGTGGTTTGAGGAATCTGTATCCATTTCTTTATTGAACGTTCGGCCAGCCAGCACATCAATACCAAGCAGCTCTATATAGTCCACATTTATCATTGCGTTATAGGTTCTTAGTACTTCATCCTCTCCTTTGCCCTCCCAACTTACACCAGTTGTTAGATTTCTAATATCTGATGGAACCTCTCTGGCCGAACTTACCTCAAGAATATCCGATTGAGATTCGAATAATAACTCAAGAGCCCCATAATGCTCCATTAATTCGGGGTCCTTTATAGTTACCGCTAAAACCTGATCCCGGTCATAGCCTGAATCGCTCGATTTAATAAAGTTCAATTGTTGAAAGATTACAATGGAACCAACGATCAGGATATTGGTAATTGCGAATTGTCCGACTACTAAAATATTTCTCAATCTTCTGTTTCCGGACCCGCCTTTCACCTGGTTTTTGAAGATTCCAATCGGTTTTAACGCCGACATAAAAAAGGCGGGATAACTTCCTGCGACTAAGCCAACGAACAATCCAGTTCCAATTAATACGAGCCAAAAAGGTAGAGTAAGAAAAAGGTTTGTATCAAAACTGCGATCAACCAATTCTGAAAAAGCGGGCAGTATCAAAAATAAAGTTACGAAGGCGATTACGATTCCAATCATTGCGAATATGACTGCCTCAGCGGTGAACTGCATTATTATATTAGAACGAAAAGCCCCATTTACTTTGCGCACGCCTACTTCTTTGGCACGATTCATAGAGCGAGCCGTAGCTAAATTCATATAATTCACACAAGCAATAATAAGGATGACGAATGCAATTGCAGAAAGCATATAGATATACTGAGCGTCACCTACCTTTCCCGGATTAAAATTGATTTCTGAAGATTTCAGGTGAACCTCTTTTGCGGGAATTAGCACAAAATTAGGCAGTTGTTCTGGATTCTCCTGGTAGTAAGGTATACTCGATAATTTCGGATGCATTAACTCGATGAACCTAGGAATCAAGTCTTCCGGATTTGTGTCAGGGGATAGTTTTATATATGAATACGAATTACTATTAACCCAGGAAGTACTTTCATTTTCGTAATGCCCAATTGAGAAACTCGGGATAATGAAATTTAATTCTAGCTGAGTATTTGAAGGAAGATCGGAGATCAAACCTGTTACTATCCTCTCTTTTGGAGTATCGTTTTCAGAATGAAAAAAAATACTCTTACCCATGGGGTTTGTATCTCCAAAATGCTTTTTTGCGAGAGATTGAGTTAAAATAATTGACTCGGGATTTTTAAAGGAAGCAGCAGGACTTCCTAGAATCCACTCTATGGTAAAAACATCAAAAAAATCCAGATCAGTATGTATCCCAGATTCATAAAATGAATTCTGATCTATTCTAAATAAAGCATTAGACTCTTGAAAAGCTGTTGAATGTTCAATGCCTGTAAAATCATCGGCTAATGCAATGGATAGTGCCATAGGGCTTACTCCATACAAACCTGTACCTAAATATTGTTCAGTGGGTAATTCACGAACAATTCGATAGATCCGATCTGAGTCTTTATGAAAGGTATCATAGCTTAATTCATGAGCGATATAAATTCCGATTAATAGGAAACTGGCGAGACCTACAGCTAAGCCGGAAATATTAATAAAGGAGTAGCTCTTATTTTTAAGGATACTGCGGTAAGCAATTTTCAGATAGTTCTTAAACATTCCGGCACTCCAGTAAAGTTTATGTGTAAATTTTGATGGTGCGTATCGAAGTATTTGTTTCCAGTACCATCGGTTAGCTTTCGATTTGCCTTCCTTTTCCATCAGATAGCTATATCGTTCTTCGAAATCTCCGAGCGTCGTTTTCCAGACGTCGTCATAGAGTAGCCTACTCAGAAGCTTTTGTGCTATTTTGGGTGGCTTCGGATTACTCACTTCTCAAACTGTTAACAGGATTAGTTGATGCCGTTTTGAAAGACTTATAGCTTACAGTTATGAGTGCCACAACAATGGCTGATAATCCGGCTGCTATGAATATAGAAGGGCCAAGACTGATCTTATATGCGAAATCCTGAAGCCAGGTATTCATCGCATACCAACCAATTGGGACTGCGATAACAAAACTCAAACCGATAAGTTTCATAAAGTCTTTATTTACGAGGGTGAGAATCTGAACCAGGTTTGCACCCAAAACTTTACGAATCCCTATTTCCTTCGCTCTTTGCTCCATCATAAACGAAGCCAGCCCGAACAAGCCTATGGAGGCTATAAAAAGGGCAAGAATTGTAAAGGCATTGAACAGGGTTCCAAGATTAATATCTGTTCTGTAAATATTATCAAAGGCATCATCCAGAAAAGAATATTCAAAAGGGTAGTCTGGAGAGAATGCCGTAACCGTTTTCTCTACAAAAGCTATGGTTTCTGGTAAGTTCTCCGGCCGTACTTTTAGTAAGAGATAATTAAAACTAAGGTAGTCGTATTCTGCTGGATTAATTAATGATAGAATTAATGGTTTTCTTTCATCCCGAAAGGACAAAAAATTAAAGTCTTCTATAACGCCTACCACAGGCCCTTCTTGTTGCCACATTTTCATGGTTGTACCAATTACTTCTTCCGGGGTAAATCCCATTCCTTTGACGGCAGACTTATTAAGAATAAACGCTTGTTCTGCATCCGTTGGAAAATCCTCCGAAAAATATCTTCCAGTTATCAAGTTTATGTCCAACATCTCCAGATAGTTATAGCCAATATCATTTCTATAAAATTGCACTCTCTCTTCTCTCCCGCTCCAGTTAACACCAGATGTGCTACCTTGAATTTCTGTTGGGAGGGATTCGCCGGAAGAAACCATTACGATATGTGGATTCGTTATTAGTCTCTGGGTAATAGTATCATAGTGTTTAGCAAAATTTTCATCCTTAATCCGAACAGTAAGTATTTGATCTCTGGTATAGCCTACATCTGCAGACCGGATATAATCCATTTGTTGAAAAATGACGATAGAGCATATGATGAGAATGGTCGTAATCGCAAATTGCCCGGTTACAAGAGTATTCCTCATGAGCGAATTTCCTTTTCCTCCCTTGGTGTGACTTTTAAAAATGCCCGCAGGTTTTAAAGACGACATATAGAATGCCGGGTAGCTTCCTGCAAGTATCCCAATAATAGAACTGATACCGAGTACAGAAATCCAGAACAGAGGCGACATAAATAACCCTGCTCCAATATTACGGTTAATCAGGCTACTAAACGGTTCCAGGAATAGCCATACTAATAGCACAGCGAAAGAAATACTGAAAAAAGAAAGCAGTACCGCTTCTGATATGAATTGCATGATCAGATTAGAACGAAGTGCACCAATCACCTTTCGAACACCAACTTCTTTAGCACGCATTACAGCTCGGGCCGTCGCCAGATTCATGTAATTCACACAGGCAATCAGAAGTATGATTAATCCAATTAAGGAGAATATATACACATATTTTATATCACCGGGTGTACCACCGCTATGTCTGAGATGGGATGATTTGAGATGAATATCATGAAGGGGCTGAAATGCTAATTTAGGAATCAAATGAGGCTGTTTTCCATAGTAATTCAGATCCATCATTTGAGCGTTGTAGTACTCGGTGATGTCAGCTAGTAAATCGACATTCAATGTGTTCTCTTTGTTAAGTTTTGCATAGGTGAAATATCCATTACTATCCCAGTGATCCAGATTCCCTTCATGCCAGCTGCTTGATTTTTCATTCGTTACAAAATGGAAGAAAAGATGCGATGTTTGGGGCAGATCTTCGATTACCCCGGTAATCATTTTCACTATTGGTTCAGTCTCATACTCAGGGATTATTTCAAGTGATTCACCAACAGGGTTTTTATTCCCGAACAGCTTTTCTGCTAGTGATTCAGTCAAAATAATAGAAGAAGGATCATCGAGTGCTGTTGCAGGATTGCCTTGCAGCCAGGTATAGCTGAATGTTTGAAAGAATTCACCCCCGGCATATAACCCCTTTTCAAAAAAAGAGGATTCATCCATTCTGATTAGTCCTTCATACCTGGAAACGTAGGTGGTATGATCGAAATGGGAGAAGTTATCTTTTAATCCTGAGTGCAGTGGGATCGGAGTAACAGCGTGCCACGCAGAACCCTGATGTTGTTCGGCGGGCCTTTCACGAACAACTCGATATATCTGTTCAGAATCTTCAAAATGCTTGTCATAGCTCAATTCATGTTGTACAAACAAACCAATAAGCAGGAAGCTTGCCAGCCCTATTGCTAAGCCTGAGGTATTTATGAATGAATAGCTTTTATTCTTTCGGAGGTTTCTAAGAGAAATTTTAAGGTAATTTTTAAACATTCCAGCCGTCCAATACAGTTTGTGTATAATTTTCGAGGGAGCGTATCGGAGTACCTGAGACCAGTACCAGCGATTTGCTTTTGATTTGCCTTCCTTTTCTAACAGGTAGGAATACTGTTCCTCGAAGTCACCGAGAGTGGTTTTCCAGACATCGTCATAGAGCAACTTGCTCAGGATGGTTTCTGCTATTTTTGGAGGGCGGTTGTTCATATCAACTTAAACCGAACATAAGTTGAGGAATGCCTGCCCAGATGGTTTGCTGGACTTCGTAGATTTCTCTTAAGGCCTTTTTACCAGCAGGGGTTAGCTTATAGATTCTTTTATGCCGTCCACCTCGCTCCGGGGTTGATTCGGACAGCACAGACATAAGTTGGCCACGTTTTTCAAGGCGTTCTAGTGGCATGTAAATTCCACCAAGCGACCATTCTTTTCCAGTGATTTCATTCAGTTTTTCCTGGATTGGAATACTATAGGCATTATCCTGAAGCTTCCAGACGGCGAGTAATATGTATTCTTCTGATCGGGTAAGTAGTTTCATAATCGTTTCAATTCTAAAAAGTTGAAACTAATACTACTCAAAAATTCTTTTGTTTCAAATTTTTAGAATTGGATTGAGAAAAGTTTTTCGGAAAGGCAGTAAGTCTACTTAAAGCTGTTATCTCCAGCTCACAGAGTTGCTCATAAGTAGTCGCACATTTGAGATCCCTCAGGAGCACACCCTGGCCTTGAGTTAAACCCTGGGCTTTCGGGATGAAAAGGGTGGGTAGTTTAGAGTTGGAGTTATAAGAAATTTTTGGAGACACGATAGAAGAATAAATCTGTCACCTTGAGCTCCGGTGTTTATGGGTAAGGGATGAGTTTTTAGCGAAAGGTATCTAATAGGGAACTATTTATAAGCAGAATCTTAAGATCCTGAGTCGAGCTCAGGATGACTTGATAGCGCATACCGAATAGAATGATAGAAGTTGAACTCTCTAGAATCCATACATAAAATAAGTCATCCCGAATTTAGTTCGGGATCTTATGTGGAGCCTATAACTCTTAAATATCTCGCGCCAATCAACAAGAAATGCTCAAGAATTGTAGCTAATCCGTACGTACCTTTCTAAAGAACTGGTTACGTGATCTATGCTGAGTTACAAAGAGCCCATCGACGTCGCCATTATTGTCCCTTCGAAATTCAACTAAACTTGCGTACCAGGCAGAACCCATAAATTCATCATCCCAGGCCTGATTCAAATCAATTGTTCCATTTTGAAAGTGTTTCAGTTTCAATTTACCGTCTTCAAGCACAACCACATAAGAAGTGTTTAGTTCATCACTAACGTATTCCCCTTCATATCCAGTAGCATTTTTCATTTGTGCGATCGTTTCCGGACTCATTTTTGGGCTGAAGATATTATTATAAACCAGGTGAGTTATTTCACCGGTCTCATCAGCATAAAAAGTCATAGTTTTATCCCCATAAGCAGGTATTTGAAATACACTATCCGAAAGTGCGAACATAGGATACTTTTTCTCTTGAGTTGCCTGAGTATATAGCTGATCACCTTCTTTTGTTAAATGAACATACCAGCCTGGTCCAAGTTTATATGTGCCTACATATGAATTTATCAGATTATCAGAAATGGAGAGGTTTTCAAGGGCTTCTTCCTTATTCTCACCTGATTCCTGCTGTGCCTCCTGTTCTCGGGGGACATAATAACTCGCAATACGGCCAGCTATATTGAATGCACTCTGGCTATTATTGTTAAGCACTACGATAGCCAGGTTTTCGGAGGGTAACATGGTTAGGTAGGTTCTGAAGGAAGCCCACCCACCCGAATGGGAAATCCATGGGCTACCTCTGAAGGTAGAAATCGAAACCCCGTAAGCGTAGTTATTATTCTCCCCATTAGATAACGGTTGAGTTTGATGCATGCGATCCACTACAGGTTTACTTTCATCTGATGGATACATTAAATGGTTAACCCATTTGGCTAAATCAGTAGTGGTTGAGTATAAAGAGCTTGATCCAAGGGCAGTGAGTGTATTGGGTGTATAATTATAAGCTTCACCGTCTTGATAATATCCGATAGCCCTATTTTTAATTACCTCGTTATGATTATCCAGAAAAAGCGTTTGAGTCATACCCAATGGTTGAAAGATGTTATGATCCGTCCACTCCCGAAAGCTTAAGCCGGTTTTTCGCTGAATAATTTCTACAAGTAGATTATATCCAGTGTTTGAATATCGATATTCACTACCCGGAGCGAAGTTTAACTTTTCCTGTTGATAGGCCATCCTCAGGATGTGATCCATGCTGATTACATCTTCGAAAGATCTGCCAGAAAGGGGTAGGGTGCTTGTCCAGTCTCTGATCCCACTGGTGTGGTGTACTAAATTACCGATGGTGATTGGATGATCAAATTCATGTAATTCCGGGATGTGTGTTCGGATGTCGTCTTCTTCAGAAAGAACGCCTTGCTCAGCAAGTAATGCGATAGCATATCCAGCGAATTGCTTAGAAACAGAAGCGAGATCAAATACGGTATTGGGGGTAATTGGAATCTCATAGTCCAGGTTGGCCAAACCATATCCTTTATTCAGGATGATTTCTTTGTCTTTTACAACCAAAACAGCGGAACCTGGAGTCATATCAGATACTGTTTCGAGTAATAAAGAATCCACTTTTTGTTGTAGTACTTGAGGTTGAATCTGAGCTTGAATGGGTGCGAAGATGGCAACAAACAAGACGAATAGGATCGGGCGGAGAATAGTTGAATATTTCATGTGAAATCTAAAGTTGGCGTTGAGTTCAGTTCTTATTAGTTCAAACGAATCGCAATACTAGTAAAAAAAATATTTGTTTCAAATTTTTAGAATTGAATGAACAGGGTTTCAAAAAAAGAGATCCGAAGAAAGAATCATAAGAAAAAAAGAATAGCCTAAAATCAATGGAGGTCTAATCTTCATAGCTTAGAATTTGTTATCGGTCGGGATAGAGTTGTATATCTGGTACAAACACTTAAAAAGAAACAAACCGTTACAAATTTTTAGAACAAGAGTAAGCAGGTGTCAAAAAGAAGGGTAGTGGATAATCCAAGGAATAAGATCCTGTCCGTAGGACTCCTTCGGAGAAACAAGTTCAGGATGACAACGAGAATGTTAGATAGACTACTCTATACCATACATCTATAAAATCCTAATTACCAGAAATTGGTCAGAAAGAATAAGTAAGGAGCTCACAATAAAAACAATTAAAGATAGCTATACCTTCTTCTTGTACTCTTCTTTCTCCGTAATTTTTTCCCAGTAATCTTTAGTGCTCGATGCCTTTCTAAAAAAAGATTTTAATATGGCGAATCCAAAAATTCCTCCACCAAGAAACATAGCCAGATTCCAGTACCAAATAATCGGCTCTTCGTTTGGCACAATTAAAATTACATTCTTGCTTATGCTTACTAATTCTGTTTCAAACGACTGTGAGTTGTTAAGACTGATGTTTTCGATTCCTTTTTTAACAATCCCTTTAACTGAAATACTATCCGTAGGTAAACATTCAAAATCAGTAAGGCAGTCTCGACTTTGACCATTAATTCGAACCAGAACACGGATTGAAATAGAATCTCCATTTTGGAGATTATGTTTCTGTTGAATACTAATTAGTGGATAAACAACATCTATTGAAGAATAGTAATCCGTTTCATAATAGATTAAACCATTCGTGGTAATTCCGTTTAATATTTCCAAGTATCGGGCATCATAGTCCTGGTTTTCTTCAAGTTCTCTTATATCTACAGTCGAAACTGAGTTATGTAGTATGTTTATAATCAATCCATCGAATCCGTTCCAGGATAGAAGTAAAAATAGAGTTCCAAATACTATCTTATTTAATATTGTTCCCATCTATAAAATCCTAATTCCCAGAAATTGGTCAGACAGAATAAGTAAGGAGCTCACTACCATTACAATTAGATAGGTTCCAAGCTGAAATTTCCAATTTAGCGCATATTTTTTAGAGATTTGATACACCAGGTAAAACAATAACAGGCTTACAAAAATGGATAAGGTGAATGTTCCGATTCCAAGATATTCACCCACTCTTCCTTCATCATTTACATTAATGAAATTCATAATCCCGGCTAACAATCGCATATAGAAAGCAGTGAACAAAAGCGGGTAAAGGTATTTATTCCAGTCTCGGGACTTGAGAATATAAAAAACGATCAGGGCCTGAAGGATAGTAATAAGCGGACCTGAAATAGAAATAATAGCTCTATGAAATTCGGTAGGGTTTTGGCCTTTAACACTGAAGGCACTGTTCAAGCGCATAACAGTTTCATATCCTAAAAGCTCACTTGTGAGCCAGTGGGTAAACTCATGAATAAGCCATGTAAAGAGAACGGCGGCTGCACCAGCAAAAATATATTTCAGGTTTATCTTTTGGTCAGTCATTGATCATGCTTTATATGCGCCTGAATACTTAGTCCGAAATCTTTAGACTTAACTTTAAGGTTGGTCCAATCACTTTGAGAGTTGCTTCTGTAATAGGTCGGAAACTTTCGTCCTTTGGATTTCAAGTTCGCGAATATTCTTACTGAATTGTTTGGGATTCTTTTATAGTTCTCAATGCTGATCAGAAAGTCATGCTCAAGAAAAAGGTTAAATTTGGACAAATCTAGTAATGGTGATCGATTATTTTTCGAATCAGTAATTTGAAGATATACAGGTTCTTTTAAAACATTCCGAAACTCACCACCTTGTAAGGAATAGACATTCACACGCAGGTCAAGGGTATCAATTCTATTGTCAGAAAAATTGATTTGAACTTTATCCAGGTAAACAGGTCCGTCACTTTTAAATAAAGTTCCTATTTCATGCCGATAACTTTGCTGGGGAAAGGGGAGATCAGTCTTTGCTCTTCTATATAGAGGAATTGGGAAGCCGTCTTTCCTTCGTACTCCCAATGTTTCGGATACAAGTTTCCCCGACTCAACAAAAACTTCATCCAATTCAAAGACTTTCTTCTCCATTAGAACCGGGCTGGTAAAACCATTACTTCGAATAGTTTCAACAGAGAGATTTATGGATTCAAATCCAATAAATGAAAACCGTAATGTGTCCTGGTTTGTTGCATCAGAAATATCCAATGTAAAGTTTCCGATTACATTAGATACCGTACCAATATCTTTCCCGACTATGCCAATATTGACAAAGGTAACAGGAGTTCCAGTTTTAGACTCCTTGATCTGGCCAGAGATATCCTGGGAATATGAATAACGAGACCCAAGCAAAACCAGGCAGAGAGAGAAAATTAGATGGGTTTTAGACTTTATCATGAATATTTAAATACCAGAATGAAGCTATGTTAATCAAAAACTTCGGTATTTCTATCCTTTTTTATTTCATACCACAGTTCAACCATACCATCTTTGTAGGCAGTGACGTCTTTCAGATGCAGTTTCTGTTCTATACCCACATAATCAAAAAATAGTGTTCCTTCTCCCAGGATGATTGGCATAATGGAGACTATTATATCATCAGCAAGTTGTAAGAGTAGAAACTCTTTGGTTAAGTTAGCTCCGCCACCCATCCAGATATTCTGGTATTTTGGCTTTAGCTTTCTGTTTACAAGTTCCTCCAGGTCACCGGAATAGAATTCCACAGTAGTTTTGTCAGATGTAAGATTTCTCCGGGTTAGCACAATTACAGGAGTATCTTCGTAAGGCCAGCCCAACTCCAGTGCCAGTTCGTAAGTTTTTGAGCCGATTACATAGCAGTCAATGTTATCAAGGAAGGCTGTTATTTCGTCTTCGGTAAGCGTTACGCCTTTCTGATAGGTATCAGTGGACTGAAACCAGGAAACATCTCCATCTTTTTTGGCAATGAAGCCATCCAGGCTTGAAACCATATGAATGGTGACTTTTGATTTTTCCATAGCTGGTTAGTAATGGTTAGGTATAATCAAATTTCATATATGATACCGGATTAGTTTTTAGTCAAAAGGTAGCAAATCTGGTTCGAGGAATTTCTTTTTAGCTATTTCAGAGTTATAAATATCAAACCCGTAATGGCTTGCCATAAGCTCTTTGAAATTACTTTTTAGTCTTGGAAATTCAGCAATGAAGTCTTTGAAAGTTTCAGAATCAGATCTAAGCATAAAATGATAAACTGCTTTAATCGCTGCTATTGTCAGAGTGGTATTGTACTTATTTGTTGCTCCGGCAAAATCCACATAGTTTTTCAACTGGCGCTGAATTATTATTTCAGCTTGTTCAATTCCGTACTGCCTGATATTAATCCAGGCGAATCTCAAATGGGCTTCATGGGTAAAGTCAGAAGGTCGCAATGCACAGGTAATAAACTGATGCTCAAACTCACTATCAGATAGTTCACGATGCTTTTCCATATTGTTTGTCGAATTATCTCCGGCGAAGGGAGTCACGTTGCTATATTAATCTTACTTCAACTAATTACTGAATAAATGAGCTTCCTTGAAAAAAGGCAAATAGCCGAATATTTATGAAAAGGATGTATTAGCTAAAAGCCATTTCCCGGTTATATTTCTTTCGGTATTCAATAGGTGTGAGACCACTGTACTTCTTAAATGTGTTTCTGAAAGACTTATTATCGTTGTAGCCTGATTCATACATTACCTGCTGAACATTCAAGGTCGACGATTCCAGTCTTTTCTTTGCTGCTTCAATCCTTACCCGCTGGATATATTCCAGGGGTGTATTATTAGTTGCTTTTTTAAATCTTCTCACAAAGTTTCTGCGACTTATCAGTGACTTATCTGCTAATGATTCAACACTGAGCTGATCAGAATAGTGTAGTTCAACATATTCCTGAACTGCCTTGATGGCTTCGTCTGAATGCTCCTTTTGACCACTGAAAATTACAAACTGGTTTTGGTCTATTCTGTCATATTCAATCTCGGCTACTTTCGAACATTTGATGGCTATTTCTCTACCATAGTATTTTTCAATCAGGTGTATTAAAAGGTTTAGAAATGAATAAGCCCCGCCACTGGAGTAAATGCCGTTGTCTTCACTAATTATTTTATCCGGTATTAAGTTGACCTGAGGATACTTCTGTTTGAATTGATCATGGGTTATCCAATGTGTTGCACAACTTTTACCATTTAGCAAACCGGTTTCAGCTAAAAGAAAGGCGCCCCTGCACAGGCTGGCTATTTCAGAACCATGCGTAATTCTTTGATCCTTCATCCAATCCACAAATAAGATATTTCTTTCAATTTGTTTATCGATGTTTCCAACAATACCTGATACAATGATGAGATCTGTTCTCTCAATTTTATCAATTGTTTTTGTTGGGGTGATAGTAAAAAAGCGGTTATAGGTTTGAGGTTCCATATTCAATCCAACAAGGTCGATGATAAATAAGTCCTCATTTATTTGCCCGCTTCGTTTCAGGTAGCTATTAGCCATTTGAAACAAATTAAGCGAGCCGATAATAGTATCTACAATAGCTGTTCCCGTTGGGACGATTATACTGACGTGTTTCATGGCTTTTCCTATAAAATTAAAAGGATGATATGGCATAAACAACCTCTATGATTGTCATATAAGACACCTTTATTGGTTGTAAATATGCCATATGTTAGTGTGGCAACAATCAAAAACCATAAAAAAATGAATAATCAGGAAATCACCGTAGTATATAAATGGACAGCTAACCCGGGAAAATCTGAGGAGCTAAAGGCCATTTACAAAGAAGTAGAGAAGCAAATGCAGGAAACAGAACCCAATACACTTAAAATGGATTGCTTTTTTGACGAAAGCACAAGTACGTTAATCGTATATGACCTGTTTAAAGACGGCGCTGCTTTAGGTCAACATTTGGGTACAACAGCAGCGGGTCATTTTCCTGGGCTGCTCCAGGTAGCAGTTCCCGGGCCATTTCTTTTCCTTGGAAATGTACCTGAGGAGTTAAAGCATGCAGCAATTGGAATGGGTTTAGATGCAACATTTGCACCTCATATCTTTGGTTTCGACAGACATTCTAAATGAGCAAGAGGTCTGATCTTCATGTGCTGAACAAAGTTCAGTATATGGAGGTTGCTTTGAAGCTCTTCGCGCTAAACCGCGATTAGATTATGTTTCCTTTTAAATTATAGGATGTAGTCAGGAAAACTATTACTAATTACCCTGCTCTCCAGAGTATCGTTTATAATAATAAGGGAAGATAACCGTAGCTCTTACCGCTTCGCCACTCTTTACACCAGGAGCCCATTTGAGAGATGATTCAAGGACGCTTTTAATCGAATCTGTAAACTCAGAAAGTGCCTGGCCTCTAACCCTAAAACTAATAGTACTTATGGTACTATCCGATTCAACAATAAACCCTATGTTAACTACCGGATATCTACCTCCATTTAGACCAAACATTTTACTGGCCAGCTCCTCAGAGAGTGATATCTCATTATCTAAGAACTTGCTGATACAGGGAACGCTCATTCGAAAGTTTTGAGAAGGGTCGTCATTTTTTTCACAACTCTCATCAAGAAATAATGGATCAACATCCAGTAAGCCGACCGGAATTGGGCGTGCTTTTTTCTCAGAGTTTGATTGTGCAAAGCACATTGTTGTCATAAATAGAAAGAATAAACCTGACAGTATCGCTCTCATAGTCCCTAGCTAGTATTTGTGAAAATGGTTCTCAATATCTAAGAATAAATGGAATAAACCGGTGGTATCAAATAGCAAGCCACTGATAAATGGAGTTATAAAATCCTGAACTTATTCAGAATGAAGTAGCGTAGGTTTTTGGAAAATAGAGAGCTTCTAATTATCAGATAATTTCTTCCGGAAAATGATTTTATCTTCTCCTTCTGAATAAAATTCCCGGATTACTGCTTCTTTGGTATAATTACACTTTTTATAAAACTCCCTTGTTAACTCGAACCCTGAGGCACCGGATGTTTCTACAAGAAGTATACGATTCCCTTTCTTTCTAAGAAGGTCTTCGATATAAAGCATCATCTGTTTACCGATACCCTGTCCCTGGTAATCCTTCCTTACAGCAATTGCATACAAATTATAAGTTCCTTCCGTGAGTCTTTCAGGTGCGCAATAACCAATAGACACAGGCTCCTCATTATCTGCAAAAGTAAACCATATATCATTTGAGGAAGGGTTTTCAAGATAGTCGGAAATCATATCATCCAACAATTCTGAGGCAAATAATTCACTTGAATCGAGAACTAATTTTAATGCTTCGATATCTGTTTGGGAAACCACCCGGATACTTTTTTCCATTTTCTATTTTTTGAAAAAAGATACCCTTGTCAAAAACACTATAATTGTAAGGTTCTGCTATTATACTCTTTAGATGGAGTAATACCGAACATACTTTTGAAGGCATTACTAAGATGAGCCTGATCATAAAAACCACTTTCATGTGATGCCTCAACCAGGCTTACTTTTTCTGTAATCATAAGGTGAAAAGCTTTTTTCAACTTACACCAGACTAAAAACTTTTTGATAGAGATTCCAATATGTGCTTTAAAGATATGAGACATTCTACTTTCTGATAAATGCACTTTTGATCTAATCTCTGGCATCATTTCATGGTAACTTAAATCAGCTCCATTCAGTATTTCAATGCATTTCCGGACCCTTTCATCCTGAGCCATGGCTAAATCATTTTTCCTGGAGAAATCAAGAAGTTGATTGAATAGTATTGATACGCTTATGGAATTTGTTTCAACAAAGACTCCATTTTCCAGGGGAGTTTTTAAGCGATCTAAAAAGCCCGAGAAAAATGAATTGCGACTTTCAATCATGAGTAGTTGAAGCGTAGAATCTTCAGCTTTTAGTTTATGAGTTATGTTGGAGTCAATTATTGCAAAGGTCAGCTGTTTAAATTCCTGTTCAGGAGTATTCAACGTAAAGGTGCCCTGATAAGCAATAATAACTTCCAGAACCGGGTGTGCATGGAACTCTGTATTTAGCTCGGTCAACTTGAAGTTGAAAATACCTTTAACAATATCGAATTCAATTATTTTCATGTTTCATATCTACGGGTCTCAAGAGTAACATACGATTAAAAGATAAGCTCAAAGCACATAGCCAAAAGGTTACTCCAAGAAAGAAGAGTTTTTGAATAAGTCCAAAATATTCATGAACGAATTGTGGAAATGCAGGCCTTAGTATCATTAGCACAGTTGAACCTATCATAAGCAGTACTGGAATTATTGACACATGAGCCAGTTTTCTAAAAACACTTTTCCTCCAAAGTAGTACAGCTAATGCAGGGCCAAAAAAAGATGCGAGTATTAAATTAGCTGAAATGCTTAACTGAATGGAAGGCATAGGAAATATGGAAACTCCAATCATTGAAACCGAAAAGAAGGCTACAGGTAATATCGGCAGTGTACTTAACTCAAGCGCCTTACAACTTCTGTATAACCCAATTAGAAAAGGAATACAGAGAAAAGCTATGACCATTTCGATAATGGAGAAGAAGGATCCGGAATTACTATAAAATGCATTGAGGAATATAAAATCGTCTCTAACAAAACTAAACTCTCCATGGATGTACCCGGCAATGAATAACCCAACCCAGAAGAGAGCGCTTAAAAAAAAGCCTGTTAAAACCAGGTATTCATTCATTAAGTAAGACCTGAACCAAAACCACATCACTATAAAAAGAGATAGTAAAAAATACAGAACCAATAGTGTTTGTGCGGTTTTATCCATTGAAACAGCAAATGGCTTGCCATCATAGATTCTTAATACATAATTTAATATTTCTTCTTTAGGAAGAACAATTCCATTTGTAGCATACGCAATGGTAAGATCTTCATCCGGGTAATAAAACAAACTTGACTCAGAGATCCAGCCTCCGGTATGGCCGTAACCAATTAACTCATCATATTGGGCTGTCATAATTCCTAGTCTATAAGAACTTTCGCCCTTTAACATTTCATTTAAACTGATCTTCGAAATCAGTTTTCCATCAAATAAAGCCTCTATAAAAGTCGCCATATCTTTTGTTGTAGAAACTATTCCTCCGTCAGCAGTAGATAAGTGACCGTTATAACTCATTTCTTCCGGGCTTGCTTCCCACTGCTTGTTGTACTCAAACGTATTGGCCTTATTTTGGACATTCTCGAGAGATTGTGGACCAAAGTAAGTATTGGTAAGTCCGACTTTAGATAATATCCTGTTGGAAAGAGAAGTTTCGAATGGAGTACGGTCTTGAGTCTCTATGATATGCCCTAAAAGAAGATAGTTTGAATTGCTGTACCTGAAATCCGTACCCGGTATGAAGTTAGGTCTGAAGCTGGCAATTAGATCTATAGTAGATTCATAGTTTTGAAGAGTATCCCGTGTTTCTTCATCAATGTCGTTCACATAATCGAAAATACCACTCCTGTGCGCCAGCATCTGTCGGATAGTAATGGCTTCAGCATTGGGTATCTGAGGATAAAATTGATCCAGTGTAGTTTCCAGCGACAGTTTTTCTTCCTCTATCAGCTGGAAGATCATTGTGGCTACATAGGTTTTCGTAATAGACCAAATCTTGTAATTAGTATTAATATCAGCTGGAGTTCTGCTGCCATTTATTTCATCTCTAAAGCCAATGGCTCTCTCATAGAGGATGGATCCATTTTTGAGTATTGTAATACTTCCCATAGCTTCATTTCGCTTTTCTAATGAGCTGAATAAAGCATCCAATTTTTCGGATATAGGGTTTTGGGACTGAGTGTTATTGCTTATCCCAAAAGAGAGTAAGAGTAATATTAAAATTGATTTCATAAGTCTTCATACTTGATTAATTATTCAAATATGAAGCTTTCGGTTTCGAGATAGCACGCCAATCTTATGCCATTTTTATGACAACCATTGCGACATGTGACGATTAAAGAAGGCGGGGGACATATTCCAGTATTTCGTTCTCTTTGCCAAGATTAATAGCAGTAAGCGTTGTAAATAGGATATTAACAGGTACAACAATCCAGTAAGTATAGACAACAGGGGCAGGTATGATGCCAAATCCTCTGCCAAAAACCATTCCAGTTACTATAAGCGTTAAAAAGAGGAACATTGTTAATAGAATCTGAAAACTTAATATTTTCCGTCCCAGTTTGTTTACAGTACTGTTCTTTCTATTCAAAAAGAATATTATGGATGGAAAGATGATATTTCCCAATGGGAAAACGGCTAACATCAGGCTGCTTAAATTCATTAGCATTACTTTCCCGATGCCACTTTTATAGGTCGATTCTGATGTATCATTATCCGGGTCAGGCAGTAAATCAATGTTCTGAATCTCTAAGGCTTTTGCCAGTGTTTTAATAGTATGAGGACTCCCAGCAGATAAGCCTTTCTCAATGCGCTGAATGGTTCTTATTGAAACCCCTGAAACCTCAGACAGTTCTTCCTGTGTTAAACTTTGTTGTTTTCTTATTTCTCTAAGCTTACTCATGCTTCTCAAATGAACGATAATCCGGTGAAAAATTCTAAAAATCTCTACACCAAATTCGGAGATAAGTTACTTGTAATCCAGAAGTACGGGTCTTAAAACCGTAATTGAAACGGCTTAAGTCATATGTTTTTAGTGGATTAAAGAGTAGAAAGTCAGAGGTGTTTATACTGTATATGAACGTGTTACCCGCTTCAGACTTTGGATTTATACAGATATTGAGATTCGAAAACCTTCCGTCAACTTCTAAATCTTATTCTTTATGAAATCATTATTACTCATCATAATTATTGCACTATTCACCGGGTCTGAAGCCTATGCCCAAAACAGCATCAAGTCTTTTGAATATAAAAAGGGAGAGGTTCTGGATATTCTCCTTGCCAGGTTAGCACCTGATTCAGAAGAGTTATATAGTCGGTACAGAAGAACAGCCTTCCCAGTAGCCTTTGAGTATACTTTTGAGCTGATGCCTGTTTTTAGTATTACAGAACTTACACTCGGAAATAACTTCCCTACGACTTTTGTGTTTGGGAAATGGAGCAGCCTTGAAAAACGTGAGGGATTTCTCGCTGATATTGTAGACAGGGTTCCGGATTTTCATGAGCAACGCAGAAACACGTTTACATATATCGGGCTCACTTATTACGAAATACCACAAGATATCACGATTACAATAGATACCGATAAGGTGAATATAGCAACTGCTTTTTGGAAAAATGAAAATCAAAACTTCTCCGCCTTTATTTCTGACTGGACTGAAGAAGTCATTAAATACGGGGGTAAAGTTATCCTGGAATTAGAAGAGGGAAAATCTCCAACTGGGTTTTACTATAATCCCGATGCTTTTTATCTCATACAATGGGAAAGCAAAGTAGCATTTGATGCATTTGCTAAAGCCAATCCGTTAGCAGAGTATGAAACCTTAAAAAATGTTCATCAGCTCAGGATTCAGTAATTTCATGTAAGCTAGAACTGGCTATAATTTTTCACTATCCAGGGAATGATGCATAGCCAGTTTAAGCTCAATACTTGCCAGGCAGAGAATTACGAGTATTTCACAAACAAAATAGATGATTCCAAATATGGTGAGTTGTTCAAAAAAGTGAACAACTAATACTATAGTAACAAAACAGTAGAGTAGATTAAGGATAGCTATTGTTTTTAAATAGGTGGGCCAGTTTTCAGGAGTCTTCAAATAGCAAAGGGTAGAGTAAACAGCAAAAAGAACTGCTGCGAAGGAAAGGGGATACAATACGATCCGTGGCATTCCAAAGAATTCTTCAAAGCTTGTTAACACAACTCCTAAAAGAAAGGCAGAAAGGAGAGCCCCTAAGCCATCGATAAGGAAAAGTGTTTTAGGTTTCAATATCATTCTATCCTGCTCTTTTTTATGGGCATCGTTTCGAAAAAGGTCTTCTTGAATGAGTTACATTTTAGCGTTAGTAGCTTTTGAGAAAATTTTAACCAGATCACCTGAAGCATTATATCCATCTGATATATGTAACCATCCTTTTTTCTCATAGAAGTTATTCAGTTCTGTATTAAGGTATAATTTCTTAAAGCCTTTCTTTTTTGTTTGTGCAATAGCATGATTCAGTAATTGATCTGCTATTCCGTTTTTCCTGAACTCTTCATTTACATAAAGGCAGGCAAACCAGGGCATAAGATCTTGGCGACTAATGAGATCATTAGTGAGCAGGGCATAGGATCCAATAATTTCTGACTGTTTTAAACAGAGGTAGAACTTTGGAAGTTTATTATTCTTTTCAAAAGAGTTCGTGATGCAATCTTTGTAAAAAAGATAATTCGAATCATTTCCCCATTTTTCCCAGAAATAGGCAATTCCTTTATCAAGTAACTCGGGTCTTTCAGATAGTTCAATAATTATCATTTTTTAGATTGGTTCTTTTCTGCTTACAGTCTAAAGCGAAAGAACCTTAAAAGTTCAGTTTAAAACCACCATTAATTACAAAACCGTCAACAGGAGCATAGATATCTCTAAATTCAGGGTCACTTAAACTACCCGTGTATATAGTATCAAACTCAGATTGTCGTGTATCCAGGAAGTTCTCAAAATTTAAAAATACTGAATAGTTTTTACTTAGTCTTTTCTCTGTCATCAACCCGGTAATCCAGTACGACTTTCCCTTGCTACCGTCTCCGAGTGTTTGCGGGCTAAAATAATACGCCTCTAGGCCTATCCAGAAATTGCCATGTTTCTCATACATCAAGACATTGTTCAACCGATGTTTCGCGACTAATGGGAATGTTTTAGAGTTTCCATTGTAATGCTGTTGCACATTTGCATGTGTGTATCCCACAAATAGCTTTAGATCCTGATAACTCCATTTCATGTTTACTTCTACACCTTTTGTATCTACAAATCCATTGGGTTGTTGAAATTCAAAACCACCACCTGTTGACGTTAGTACAAGCGGGTCTTGTATACGTGTATAAAAGAACAGTGTATTGGTAGATAATGATAGTTCATCAGAAATAACGACCAGGTAGTTGATATCAAAATTTCCACCAAATGATTTTTCGACATCAAAATTATCAGGGTTGATAGGTTGTATACTTCTGAATTGCAGACGTTCGGCATCTTCAGAAAATACTGTTGGAGTTTTATATCCCAGGCCTCCGCCTAGGCGAAAAGTAAGCTGTGAGGATGGTTCATAGAGTAATGAAAAGCGAGGCAGTGCCAGAAGACCAAAATCATTTTGGTAGTCTAATCTAAAACCAGTCTCAAGTGTCCAGGTTGGGGCTACATTCCAAATATTCTGAACAAAAGTCCCAACAATTGCATCGGAGAACCCAAGGTCTTCATCACCTTCTTCTTGATCAAAAGTGTCAGTCCAGAGGTTAAGGCCAAGAATCCACTCGGAACCTTCTTGTAATATATTAAAGCTGGCTTCGCTGAATGATGAAGTTTGTTGCCCTGCAAAAGTAAAATCCGGGACTTCAACACTGCGATCATAAAAGTTCAAACTATTTTTCAGGCTAAGGTTAACGGAGGGTGACAGTTCGTGCTTAAGTTGAAATTGGCTCGATATGCGGTCAGTTTCATTTCTTTCGAAGTAAGGATCCATAATCGTTTTACCTTCCACGAAATCAATATTGCCACCAAGGCGTTTCTCGCTGATCAGGCTTATTCCAGCGTTCAGTGTTGTGTATTCATTAAGATAGAAGAATAACCTGGGGTTTAGTGTAAAACGATCAAATTCAGGAATGGCAGTTAGACCTATATCAGCGGGGTCATAGGGAGTACCTTTGTTATAAGACGCAAAAACGGTGGTTCCAACTTTTTCGTTACGCTCTGAATAGAACCCGCTAAGATCCAGCCCAAGTGCAGATGTACCATTTAGCATAAAGCTGAGCTCAGATTCTTCTTCGGGAGTTTTTGTAATCAGGTTCACTAACCCGGCAATTGCCCCTCCTCCATATAGTGTAGATGACGCGCCTTTAATAACTTCAACTTGTTTAAGGTCAAGAGGAGTAATTTGCATGAGGCTTAGTCCTCCTGAAAAGCCGGAATAGAGAGGCAACCCGTCTCTCAGTAATTGCGTGTATTTGCCATCAAGGCCCTGGATGCGGATGCTTGAATTATAACTTGTAGCGGAAACCTGCTGTGTTTGGATACCTGTACTTTCATTCAGTAGCATGCGGATATCACCAGGTTTCATATTCCCTTTTTCTGCAAGCTCTTCGCCCGCGATAAACTCGACCCTGGTTGGAGTGTCCTGAATGGTTCGGCTACTTCGTGTAGAACTGATAAATATTTCTTCCAGCTCATCATGAGAATGGTGAAGCTCAAAAACCTGGTTTTGCTCTGATGCCAATAATGGAAAAGTCCGGTCGAAAGTCAGAGTTTCATAACCTATGTAGCTGATTCGAATGGTATGATTACCATCAGGAATATTTGTGACTTCTGTTTTTCCATTTGAATTTGTAATACCTCCTATGTTCAATGATGGAAAGAACACCGTAACTCCAACCAATGGTTCTTCACTTTCGTGATCAATTACGGAAACTATAAAAGAATTTTGAGCTAATGTAGTCTGACTAACAAGGAAGCTTAATAGGAGGATTGTAAGTCTGGTACGCATATGTTGAGGTTGGGATGGTTTATTTTAATGAAGTCCTTTCTTGTAGATGGCCAGACTCGAAAAAGGATTCAAAAAAAGTAAAATACGAGAAAATTAACCCTAAAAGAGATTCACTTTCGTTCAAGCGTGACCGGAACCTGAAAAAAAATTTAAACTCCGTGCGACTTTCGATTACTTTGCGGTGTCTATTGAGTGTTAGCGCGCAAACACGAATTCCTAAAGTACATTCTGTTGTCGAAATCTGAATTTACACACTTATTAAAGCCGCATTATAATGATGGGGTAAATTATTGCAGAGCATTATGTTCTGGCTCGTCTATGGCGGAAGCAGAAGATGTAATGCAACAAGCGTTACTTAAAGCATTTGAGAATATTGACTCTCTCAGAGATGCAGAAAAGTTTCGTGGGTGGTTTTTTCAGATTATAACCCGTTGTTTTTATAATGCAGTTCGGGCCCCTTTTTGGAAGAGGTTTGTGTCGCTGGAATCGGACCAGGGAAAAGAAGTTTTCACCGTATATGAAGAATCCTTTTTTGAGGAAAATCAATTACTGGTAGGAGCTCTGTCCCGGCTCGAGAAGAAAGAAAGAGTGGCTATACTGTTATTTGAAATAGGAGGTTTCTCAATAAAAGAGATCGCCGGTATTCAAGATGAAAACAGTGAGTCGACTATAAAATCACGGTTAAGCAGAACACGGAAGAAGCTGAAGGAATTCATGGTAAAGCTGGAAGAGGAGGGAGGGTTAAAGCCTAAATCTCTGAATGCAGCACCGCAGTTAAAAACCAAAGATCTATACCATGAAACCGCAAAAGTTATCAATGAAATTAAATCCATCGGGTGATAGTATGAACCTACCGGAAGCTTTCAAAAATCTAAAAAATCAAGATCACAGCAATTCGTTTGATGATTTGGGTGAGTGGTTAAATCAAAACACTCAAAAACCCAGAAAGATGAAAAAAACGTATAAAATTGCAGCCTCATTTATTTTAGCAGGCTTCATACTTGTTGCTTGTACAGTACCTGTTCAGCAGGAAGAAGAAATCGGATACATGATTAAGGGACTGGCTGCTACAGAAGTCACAAACCTGAAATCCAAACTTGCAGAGATTTCGGATATTGACCCATCCCAGCTAAGTGTACATCAAGTAATTTATGAGCAGGAAGAAAACGGAAGTGAAAGCCCTTCCGAATACACAGAAGTAATCATGGTTTTACCTGAAGCAAATCATGATGCAGCACTTGATAAAAAAGCCATACTGGCTGGTGTATTCAATTTCCAATCATTGGAAATATTACCTATCGAAGAAACAGTAGAACGGACCATGTTTGAAACAGCCCTTAATAAGTTTGATTTAAAACTGAGAAGTGATATTCCAGATTCGGTAGTTGCAAGAAGAATAGATCAATTTATACACGAGAACAGTTCAGTAGAAGGAACCAGCAACGTTTTTACGGATGAAAACGGAGTCAGGTATGTGGAATTGGTTATCGAAAACAGTCTGAATGCTATGGATGGTTTAAATATAGAATATGGATCTAATGCCAATGCAAACCTTCAGCTCAAAAGAGGGATTGAATCTCTGCATGTAGATTTAGGTGTGGTTCGAAAAGACTCTATAAGCATGAATTCATTCGAAGTTCAGGAGCTGAGAAAAGAAGAGCTCCAGAAAATGAAAGAGTTAAAAGAGAATCTCGAAAAGGATAACTAATATGATAAAAAGCGGCCTCAATTTAAGGTCGCTTTTTTTATATCTGCTACACTCTTACCAGGTTTCCTAGTTCCATTTCAAGGCCAGAAGTACTTTTTAGTCCCAGTGTTGTACTTTCAAAGCTTTCAGGGAAGTCTTTAATTCCAGAAAGCAACTTATTCAGGCTACGTAGTGGTAACTGAGGAGAATAGGTATTCAGGACAAAAAAGCGGTGATCTTGTTCAAGAATCTTAAAGGCGTTTTCGATAAGTGGGCCTAAATCTCTATTTAGTTTCCAGTTTTTTCCTTTGGAACCTAATCCAAAAATGGGAGGGTCCATTATAATTCCATGATAGAAATCTCCCCGACGCACTGCTTTTTCTACAAATTTTTTAGCGTCCTCAACAATCCAGCGGATGGAATCTATATTATTCAATTCAGCATTTTCTCTGGCCCAGTTTACTACACTTTTTGAAGAGTCGACATGGGTAACTACTGCTCCTGAAAGGTTGGCCGCCAATGAAGCTCCTCCGGTGTAAGCAAACAAGTTTAAAACTCTTGGTGTGACTCCTGCCTGTATAATTTCTGCACACCTGTCTTTGATAAACTCCCAGTTATCTGCTTGTTCAGGGAAAACGCCCAAATGTTTAAATGCTCCCTGGCTCAGCTTAAATTTAATCGGCTGATCACCAAGCGGATATTCAATCTCGAAATCATCTATCGGTCTATCCCAACTCCCTTTTTGCCCCTTTTCTTCTTTAAAATGGATGTGCGCTTTTTGCCATTCTTTTTTTGACAACACTGGTTGGGTTCTAGCAGAGGGTTGAGGACGGTTCGTAACTAATGTTCCAAAGCGCTCTAGCTTTCTACCGTTTCCAAAATCGAGAAGCTCATAATCAGTCCAGTTTTTTGGGTATTCCATTTCTAAGTATAGGCTAATTCTTTAACTCTCGTAACGCCCGGGCAGCACCGGCATCTAATTGCCAGTCATAATCGGAAATTTCTTCAATATCATTTCCAAGTATTCTCCTGATTTTTGGTACAACCTCACCAAGGGTTTTATAAATAGAAAGTGTTAATGGAATGGAGATATCTAATCCATAAGCAGTTGACCAGGTTGTGATGTTGTCATGATCTTCGTATTCATAACAAGAGTGTAGTATAAGCTGGAGAAGAATAACCGGGTTAGGATTCCTGGCGTCATCATATTCATCATCAACCGGGATTGTGCAGGTATATGTCGGGCTTTTAAATTCAATTTCCCGAAAAGACACCGTCTTCAGCTCAGTGGTTTCTGGAAGAATAGCTAATACAATGTCATTACTTTCGATAAGCTTAAAAAGCGAATCAATGACCCCATACTTTTCCCGGATTTCCTTCTCTGTCATTATTCCTCAAGGAAAAGATCTGCAATCTTAAAGTGGAGGCTGTCAAAACCCACATTAGATCTGTTGATAGTGTAAGCGATTATAATCCGGTGCTGTTTATTCATCAAGAACATAGTGCTTCCGCCGACAGAGCCTCCTGAATGGCCAACCCAATATCGATTATTGTTAACCCACGATCGCCAGCCCATACCGTAATTGGTTGAATTCCCATTAGTAGTTTCCTGCGGGAACATGAGTTGTTCCTGGGTTTCTTCGTTAAGGAAATCGTAGTCAAGAAGCTCTTTCCCAAAACGTATCAGATCTTCCGTTGTACCAACAAAACCTCCACCGGCCCATTTATAACTATTATCAACAAAATCGGCTTCCATATTTCCTATCCCACCAACTACGTAGAATTTGGTAAGATTGGGAATGTCCTGATTACTCCATTCTGGTACTGTATTGTTCATTCCGAAAGGCTTGAACACATGCTGCTCCATAAATGGTAAAAACTCTTCTCCAGAAGCTCCTTCAATTACTGCGCTTATCAAGTTCCAGCCATAGCTTGAGTATCTATAGTCGGTACCGGGTTCAAACAAGAGAGGGTCACCTTTAAAAATTTCAAGGCCAGAGCTTACTGTTGGATAAAGCTTTCTGCTCATGAATTCACCACCGTTATAATGGCGGATTCCTGCAATGTGTCCAGCTACTTGTTTTACAGTGATGGGGTATTTCTTTTCGGGGAAATCGGGTACATAAGTTTGTACAATTTGATCCGGATCCAATACCCCTTCTTGCATCAAGACGCCCATTCCTGCAGAAGTCAGCGTTTTTGAAACGCTTCCAATTCGGAATTTGGTTAGTGATGGGTTTACAGGAACCTGGTTCTCAATATCTGCAAAACCATATCCCTCTGACCAAATCATATTTTCGCCAACAAAAACCGAAATACTCATTCCGGGCAGAGAGGTACTCCTGACAAATGACTGAACTACTGAATCAGCTTTCTCTATGGCTCGGGAATATTCCTGGGAGAAAAGCTGTAGCGGAAGAATTAAAAGGGTGGACAAGAGAAGAGATTTCTTCATATAAGGTGTAATAAATTAGTCATTAGTTCTAATTCTACCGGGACTTTTCAAAATAATCGATAACCAGGTTACTCATGGTACGAACCCCAAGTTTCAGCCCGTCTTCGGAAACAAAGAAATCAGGAGTGTGATGACCAGCGGGTTCTCTACCTTCCGGAAGGCCACCAATAAAGAAATATAAACCAGGTATTTCTTCCTGGAAAAAAGAGAAGTCTTCAGCGCCAGTAATCGCAGGGATAAGTACGACATTTTCAGATCCAGCCGATTCTTGTAAAGTAGGAAGCATTTTCGCAGTTAATTCAGGATCGTTATAGGTAATAGGATATCCTTCGTTAATAGTAAGAATGGCCTCAGCACCATTACTCTCAGCAGTATTTGTGACAATGGTTTCTAGTCTTGCAAATAAAGTCTCGCGCATGTCTGCGTCTAAAGTGCGAATGGTTCCTTCCATATACACTTCTTCGGGAATGATATTGCTTCGCACACCACCTCTGATAATACCAACCGTTACTACGGCAGCTTGAGTTGTGAGTGGAAGATTTCGGCTAACAATAGTTTGAATATTGTTGATGATTTGAGCTGAGGTAACTATAGGGTCAACGCCATTCCATGGAGCAGAACCGTGTGCCTGTTTTCCTTTTACCCTAATATTGTAGCTGTTAACAGCTGCCATAATTCCTTCTGATCGATACTCGATTACTCCAACTGGTGTGTCATCAGAAATATGTAAACCAAATATAACGTCGACATCAGGGTTTTTGAGAACGCCTTCTTCAACCATCATTTTAGCTCCACCGCCCTCACCGATTGGGGCTCCTTCTTCAGCTGGTTGGAAAATAAACTTCACTGTTCCCGAAAGTTCGTCCTTGATACCAGTTAGGATTTCTGCGACACCCATGAGCATGGCAATATGTGTATCATGACCACAGGCGTGCATTACTCCAACCTCATTTCCCTGGTATTCGCCAAGCACGGTAGATTTAAAAGGCACATCTGTTCGCTCAACAACAGGTAAGGCATCCATATCAGCACGTAGAGCTACTACTGGCCCGGGTTTTCCGCCTTCCAAAATGGCTACTACACCTGTGTATGCTACACCAGTTTGTACTTCCAAACCTAAAGATTGTAAATGTTCAGCTACTTTTTTTGCTGTATTAAATTCACGGTTAGACAGCTCAGGGTTTTCATGGAAATACCTGCGCCATTCGATGACCTGGTTTTCAATCTCATCAGCTTTTTGGTCAATGATGGTTTTTAAGTTAGAAGACTGTGCAAAAGCAGAAGCAGAAATGGCAAAAAGTGTACAGAGCAGGATAAGCTTTTTCATAGAGGGGTAATTAGTGTGTTAATCTCTAAGAGATAAAGAAAATCACAGAAATAAGAAACCCAATACTAGTCCGCTTTTCTGGTCATTGAACCTGAGAGATATTTTTGAGTCCACATCCCATCTTCAAATACCCCGACTGAATAGGTGTATTCATTCTCGGAAACGAACTCCCAACCATCGGTAAGGGTCATTACCCCATTACCCGTTTCATAAGAATACTGGTAGTAGTGGTTGTTACCATCAATAAGAATAGTCCCTTCAGTTATGGTTCCGAATATATCAAATTCCCAAAATTTTAGTGTGGAATCTGTGCTGTTCCAAACACGCACACCTTCACTTCTAAGGCCTTGTTCATATCCTGTCTTACTAATGTTTCCGGTAGTTTTTGAAGAAATCATGTTTTCGGATAAAGACCATGAATAGGTAATTTTCTGCTTAAACTTTGTTCCATCACCCCACTGTGTATCAATTTCCCAGCTTCCTCCAATAAGGTTTTCTAATGGAGAAAGCTTTAAGCCTAAATCCTGGGCATTTGCCAAGGTCGAAAGAGTAAGAACTAGCAGTACTATCGCTAGCTGTTTAACAAGTATTGATTTCATTATCTCCATGCTCCGATAATAAGTCCCATGATGGTAAAAGCTACCGTCATGTATCCTCCGTTTATAAAAATATATTTCCACGATCTTTGTTCAAACATACTGATTATCGCTATTCCAAAAAGAACCCATCCGAAGCCCGCAAGGAACCCTGCTGTAGCTCCCCAGATCGCATCAGTACTTGCATCTCCTAAAAAAGCGGCAAGGTTATATGCCATGATGACCGAAAAAAGAAAACCAAGGCCATATTGTTTAGCCGGATTCCCTTTTTTTAAATCTTCTTCTGTAAACCCATTTGCATCCATCCACTGCTTTCCAAGTAAAGGGCCATACCAAAGCCCTCCCAAAACAAACATTGATAGCGCAGCGCTAAGTGTAGCAAAGTGATTGATATACATTTCTTCCATTTATTCCCGGTTAATTTTGATTTAATTCAAAAGTCGGGAGCTGGATTATCAATGTATTGTAAAAAATTTACTTCAGGCTACAATTACATAGTTTTTGTATTCACGTTCTGCCCTGAGAAACTCCTGGGGATTGAAGCCGGAAAACTGCCGAAACTCCCGGATAAAATGGGCCTGATCATAAAACCCACAATCCTGGCTTAAACGAGTCCAGTTCACTTGTTTTTTCGCTTCAAGCTCTTCAAGCACCTTGTTAAACCTGATGATTCGCTGGAAATATTTTGGCGTAAGCCCTACCTGGGTTTTAAAAAGTTGGATAAACTGTTTTTGAGAATACCCAAAGCGATCAGAGAGTGTTTTAACATGCTTCAATGTTGGGTTTTTTGAGATTTCCTTTGTTGCATACCGGATCATATCTATAGAATGAGGTTGCTCTTTCAGGAATGAACCAATCCATTGCTCTACGATATTGAATTTTTCGGTTCCGGTTGGAGCACCTAGCAGTTGATCACGCAAAGTCCGGATTTCAGTACCAAGGATAAGATCTGCATCCAATACTTTGTCATTGAGTTCATACATCGGAATTCCAAAAACCGAATATGGACCAGCTGGCTGAAACCGAATAATCAACATTGAAGACCCTACTTCAGCACCTATTGAAATAAACTGCTTTTGCATCCCGGAAATCCATGCCCCGAGATATTTTTCTTTTACTTCCAATGAGTCATTATCGAAGGTGTACTTTGGAATATTATCCAGTTCAATGATAAGATTTGAAGAACCGTCTGGTAAGAGTCTCTCAATAGAATGCTCGTGGATTAACCCTTCGTAGAAAGTGAACGAATCAACAATGGTGTTGAGGGGAAAAGCAGGAGTATGAAACTGAAGTATCAAAAGCTTAATAAAAGGTTATGGAATACGATTTTTGTGTCGATTGTTCAGGTCCTAAGGTCAATAATCCTTCTTTATGTTCAAAATGCTGAACCAAATTGGAGGAATTTGTAATTCTAAGTCAGAGTTTAATACAAAGAACATTACACCAGGCTTAGCTCAAAGCTCGAAATATTTGAAATCTTGCCAACCTTCATATACAATTCATAGTTAGAGTATAGTATCATTTTGAGCAAGTATGTAATTAAGGAGAGGGAACCATGGCAAGAGCAAGAAAGCATAATCAAAATGTAATTGTAGACTATATCTCTTTCATTTGTTTTGGAGTACTGGTCGTAACAGGGGTTTTATTACACTGGAGGCTTCCACATGGTAGCCATAATGCAACACTGTTAGGTTTTAGCAGGCATCAATGGGGTGATATTCATTTTTGGGTAGCTATGGTTTTCATTGTGGGAATCATTGTTCATCTGTTGCTTCATGTACCCTGGATTAAGTCAACGATGTCTCCCAAAAGGGGAGTGAAACAGCGCTATACATTGTTAATATTTCTTATGACGGTATACACCATACTATTATTCTTTTTGGGCGTTTTTTTAAGCCCGATCATAAAATGAGCTCTTGTTCAGGAAATAGAAAACCCTCACCAACTTTGTGTTAGCAAGGGTTTGAGTGTTTAAGAGAGTAGAGACTATCTGCGTCGTCTTTTTTTCCTTCTGTTTCTCCAGGGTGCATCAGCCTGCCAGTCGCCAGCCATAATACAACCATAAGGAAGGATTTCATCGACAACTTCTCCCAATCCGAACTCTTTCATTTGATCCTGAACGTTACGGGCACTTTTATAAGCACTTGGTAATTCAGAAATATCAATGTGATTAGAGAAAAAGCGGATATCCAATCCTGCTGTTTCTTCCATGAATATTTCCTGTATGCCTCTTCCCGCTTTACTTTTGATATGCTGAGTTCGGCTTACATTTCTACCAGCTCCATGTGGAGCAAACCCGAGGTTATTCTCTGAAGTATCACCTTTTACAACAAGCACAGGTTCACTCATATTCAAAGGAACAAGCCTCAGTCCATTTTGTGAATCGGGAACAAACTTGTTGTCTAGTGGAGTTGCTCCTTTGGCATGATAAAACAAATCCTCATCTTTAAAGACGAAGTTATGTTCATTCCAAAAGTTATCAGTTGGGTCAACCTTTAACCCCTCATAGGTGGCTCTATGAAGAACAGTATGGTTTAACTTTGTCCATTCTCTAACAACCTGAAGAGCTTCCCAGTACCACTTGCCTTCTTCCTCTTCAAAAGGAATCCATGCATTTGCCTTCATAGTACCTGGTGATAATTCCAGCCTGAAATTTTCAGCTACATTCATACCTTTTCTGTAAAGGTTGGCTCCAAAGCCTCTGCTTCCATGGTGGGTAACCATTACGGTTTCACCCGTGTTCCTGGATCTGCCAACATAAAGAAAGTGGTTTCCATCACCTTGAGTACCCAGATGAGTCTTAGCGAGTTCCAGGCTTTTTTTACTATTCAGGAAGTAATTAGAAACAATTTTTTCTTCTAATTCGACTGGGAAATCAAATAATTCTGACCTGCCACCTCCACCAAAGTGAGTTATTGAATGTGCCATATCGAGGACTTTCTTTGGGTCAGTATTACCAAAAGAGGTCATCATTACAGAACAACAAACATCTGCTGAGTGCATTTCCGGATGAATCGCATTTTTTGCAACGGCTACTCCACCAACAGGGATTTTCCCCTTTTCACCCGTTGGGCAGGCATCGGGCATTACCGCCCCGCCAACAAGTGTAGGCGTTACCATTAAGGCATCCATAGTATTGAATACACTTTCCACATTTGAGATTTCCAGTTCAGACTCTGACCGGATATTTTTGAAATATGAAACGGGTTCTTTAAAAGGCTCTATAACCGGACCCGGACATACTGTGTCCAGATATGTAGTGAGCGATTCTCCTTCAAGGCTATGTTCATTTGCATATTCAATAGCTTCTCTAAACCATTTTCCGGGTCTGTATCCCAGTTCAATTATTGTTTTTCCTGTAATCATTTCTTCAATTATAATATTTATTTGAGGGAAGGCCGTATTGCCTTCCCTTTATTTCTTCTTTGGAATTAATTCCGTGACAATGATAGAATAAAAGTGCGCAGCCTTTTTGCGCAGTAAATTTTTTTTTCTGATTTTCTTTAAAAAAGTTAGAAATGCCAGTAAACAGAAACGCACTTATCCGGTTTAGAACAATAGATAACTGTTTAAGAAACAGGCAAAGAAACTGGACATTGAATGATCTAATCGATCAGTGTTCAGAAGCTTTATATGAGTATGAAGGAATCGAAAAAGGGGTGAGTCGCAGAACAATACAATCAGATATTCAGTTAATGAGGTCTGATAAACTGGGTTATAATGCTCCGATCATAGTAAAAGATAAGAAGCATTACACCTATTCAGATCCTGAGTATACAATTACAAATATTCCACTCACTGAGCAGGATATGGGTACATTGAATGAAGTAGTAGATATCCTGAAACAATTTAAGGGGTTTTCACATTTCGAGGATATGGATGGAATGATTAAGAGGCTCGAGGATAAGGTTTATAAAAGTAAAAAGAAGAGTCGTTCTATCATAGATTTTGAAAGAATTGAAGGTCTAAAAGGACTTCACCATCTTGATGAATTATATCAGTCAGTCTTAAACAGGAAACCTTTGTTAATGACATATCAATCATTCAGGGCCAGAAAACCAGGACAGTTTGTATTCCACCCGCAATTTTTAAAGGAGTATAACAACAGGTGGTTTGTGATGGGGGTGAAGACTAAGGATTCTTACCTGTTCAACTTTGCCTTGGATAGAATTGTAGCCCTTGAGCAAATTGGTTCAGAGGATTATATCCATGTTGATGTAAATCCCACAGAATATTTTAAGAATGTTGTCGGCGTTACGGTTAACAGGAATATGAAGCCAAGGATAGTTAGGCTTTTCATTGACCGGGCCCATGCCCCCTATGTTCTTACCAAGCCTATACATCCCTCTCAAAAACTAGAGAAAAGAATAAAGGATGGCGTGATAATTACACTTGAAGTTCAGCTTAATTTCGAGCTTGAAAGCAAAATACTAGGTTTTGGAGAATCCGTGAAAGTGCTTGCTCCGGATAATTTAGTTCAAAGAATAAATCGAAAACTTAGATTGGCTGTGAAGAATTATGACAATAAATCTTTTCCGCCGGAAGTGGATTTCTAAAGTCGATTAAAAACCCTCATCCGTAATTTCCTTTTCAGTAACCTCTCCGTATTTCTCAGCAATACTACGAATTTCATCTGCTTTTCCAATCAGCACAAACTGAAGGTTTTCTTTTGGGAAATATTTTGAAACCAATTCACGGGCCTTTTGCACATCCAGCTCATCAACATTCTTTTGGAAGTCGTTGATAAAGGCTTCATCATAGTCAAAAATATACATGGATGTTAATAGCTGGGCCAAACTTCCCGAGGTTTCATAGCGAGGAGGGAATCCTCCCTTCACATAGTTCTTAGCTGATTCGAGGGTTTCTTCATTAATGCCAGTAGTATGGAGGCTGTCATATACTGCCAGTGCCATATCAATAGCTGGTTCTGTAGTTTCATTAGCAGTAAAGGTTGAAATGTAGAATGTGCCTGCTGATCGTTGGTTAACAAATCTGCTCCTTGCTCCATAAGTGAGGCCGGAATTAATTCTTAGAGCATCATTAAGCCAGGATGTAAATCGACCTCCTAATACGGTATTCAAAACATTCAATGCTACAAAGTCAGGATTACTTCGGGAAACACCCTTTCCTCCGATATAAAAAGTTGTTTCAGTGGCATCATCTTTATTAACGAGTAGCACCTGTGGGCTGTCAAACTCTAATGAAGGCGTATCAAGATCGATTCTATCATAGGTCACCAAAGATCTCCATCCTCCAAAAGCATCCTGCAAAACCCTTTTCATTTCATCGGTTTCAAAATCGCCAACAACTGCAATGGCGGTTTGGTTGGTGATATATTTGGATTGGTAAAAGGTTAGGAGATGTTCCCTTTTTAGACCTTCAAGTCCTTTCTTTGTACCGCTAACCGGGTTTGAGTAAAGATGGTCTCCATATATAAATTCATCGAAATAGTCACTGATTACAGCTCCCGGGCTTTCTTTAGCCTGGGAAAGTCCTAGTATGGCACGCTGTTTAGCGTTTTCGATTTCGGTTTCATCAAAAGCAGGAGATGTGATTACCTCTTTGATGATATTGAGCATTATCTCGGAATCTTTGGATGCAAAACGGGCATTTAATCCTGCGGATTCTTTTCTAGCATATGTATTTATACTCGCTCCCAGAAAGTCTACCTGTTCTTCAATTTCAGATTTAGTGAAATTTTGTGTTCCAAACAGAAGGGCGTTTGCAGTCATATTAGCAAAACCCGGGTTGGTACCATCATTGATAGCTCCTGCTGCTGCAAACACAGTAGAGACATTTATCACGGGTACTTCATGCTGTTCCATTAAATAAACCGTGACTCCATTTGGCAGTGTAAACTTTTCGTATTCAGGAAGCTGGAATGCCTCTTGCGCAGTTGCAGAAGATGAAGAGAAGATGGCGAGTGTTAAGACAGCGAATGTGATAGTCTTTGTAATGCGATTCATTATTGCGCCTCCTTTTGTGCAGACTCAGGGGACTGAAGTATGCCCACTGTTCTGTTCTTTTTGGTAAAATAGGTTTCTACAACACGACGAATATCTTCGGTAGTAACTTTTTTATACTCATCAGGCGCGGTATAAAGCTTTTTATAATCACCGAAGTATAGTTCATAGGTGCCAAGGTTGTCTGATTTTCCGTCAATTGTTTCAATCTGACTATAGAACTCCATAAGCTTCTGGTTTTTTACTTTCTGAAGTTCTTTTTCTGTGATCCCATTCGTTTTTATCTCCTCCAGCTGGTCATAAATAGCTTGCTCCAGCGTCTCGGCAGTTACTTCTCCACCGGCAATAGCATAAATCTTAAACAGGGTCGGGTCAAGGGATGTGAAATACAAAGCATAGATAGCTACGGCTAGCTGGTCTTCAAAAATAAGTGACCGATTTAGTCGAGCAGAGTTTCCAGAAGTAAGAATATTAGAAAGAAGATCCAGAGCATAATAATCTTCATGGCTGGTTTCAGGCGCATGCCATGCTATCATCAGGTTAGGAGAGGAAACTTGCTTTTCTACAAAAACTCTTTTCTCGCCTTGTTGCGGAGGTTCAACGGTTCTTACTTCCTCAGGTGGCGTTTGGGCCGGGATGGGCTCGAAATATTCTTTGGCCAAAGCTTTAACCTGCTCTACTGTTACATCTCCGGATATTACAACTAATGCATTATTCGGGGCGTAATAGGTTTTAAAAAATTCTTCGAGATCCTCTTTTGTCCAGGCTTTAATATCAGATTCATAACCAATTACAGGCCATTTATATGGATGAGCAAAGAAAGCCGCCGCATCAACCTGTGCACTGATAGCCCGGTAGTTACTATTTTCCAGTCCGGTTCGTCGTTCAGAAAGTACAACACCTCTTTCGCTTTCAAGCATATCCGGATCAATAGAAAGATGACCAATACGGTCTGCTTCAAGGTCAAAGATTACTTCCATTGCACTCGTTGGAAACCAATTTGTGTATACTGTTAAATCGCTTGTTGTGTAGGCATTATTTGACCCTCCGTTAGCCTCCATTACCGGATCAAACTCTTTGGGCCCATATTTTTTTGCCCCGTTAAACATCATGTGTTCAAAGAAGTGGGATAAACCTGTTATACCGGGCCGTTCATTCCTGGAACCTACTTTCCAAAATAAATACATATTCGCATTTGGAATGGAATGGTCTTCCAGTACAAGAATTTTCATTCCGTTATCAAGTGTAATTGTCTGTACATCTTCAGCACTGGTTTGAGCAATGGCAGAAGTAAAAAAGAATGCACAGAACAGCAGGAGCACTGTTTTTTTCATAGTCTGAATTGGTTTCATGGTCTGCAAGGATACGGTTGAATGTATGCTAATGCAAGACGAATGAAGAGCTAAGGGGTTACACCAAACCGAAGATTTCTTCGGCTTCATATATGACTTTTGATGAATCGCTGTTGAGGGCTACTATCATAGCTTTAGCTACTGTATGGGCTGGGATAGGGCGATATTTTTTAAGCTGGGGAAGAAAAGACAATGCTTCAAAAGCCGGTATGCCTATTTTTTCTCCAATGCGATTTTCACGCCTGGTTCCTTTTAGAAAAGAAGGTCTAAGGATCACAACCTTTTGGAAGTTCAGTTTCTGTACTGCCCGGTCAAGCTTTCCTTTCATATTGGTATAGAAGTTTTTTGATCGTGCACTAGCTCCGGTAGATGAAACCAGGCAATAACTATGTACTTGATTCTTCACTGCTGCCAGTGCTACTTCATATTGGTAATCATAATCAACTCTATATTGAGCTTGCTTATTTCCGGCGGTTTTAAGGGTAGTTCCAAGAGCAGAATAGAGATGATCACCTTTGATGAGATGTTTCCAAATCACCATCTCGTCAAACTTGACCACATGCTCCTCAAGTTTTGGGTGTGTAACCCCGGTAGAACGGCGATGAAAAACCAATATTTTACTGTAGCGATCATCAGCAAGCAAAAGCTGGAGCAAAGATGACCCTACCAGTCCTGTGGCCCCCAGCACAACTGCTGTTTTTTCTGTACTTCCCATAATGGACCAAAATAGGAATCAGTACACACAATCCATATTAGGATGGTTTAACATAAACAGCGCTTATTCCATCGAACCAATTACTCTTTTCACAATGCCGTCCATCGCCTGGCGGTTAATCCACCGGGCAACAATAACCAGGTCATTTTCCTGGTCTACATATACCATGTTTGTTCCTGCCCCTAAATGCCAGAAGGCAGATTCCGGCGCGCTTGGCAATCCTTCTCTGTCTGTATTCAGGAAGAAATTCATAAATCCGTAACTATCATTAGCTTTTGTTGGTGTTCGGGCCATTTCCAGCCACTCTTCTGACAGGATTTGTTCTCCATTCCAGTTGCCATTTCTAAGTGTGAGATATCCAAGCCGGGCCTGGTCTCTGGCACTGATAAACATCCCACCACCCCAGTGGCCACCACCACTTACACTATGAACCAACTCACCATCAATAACCACCCACGAAGTTTCGTACCCATACCATCGCCAGGTTGGTGAAGCGCCGATTTTATCCATTAAGTTAGCTTTTAGCACTTTTGGAAGAGGTTCTCTCAACACATTTAAAGCAGCTAACGCGAGCAGGTTTACGCGAACATCATTGTATTCCCACGCGCTACCTGGTTCTTTACGTTCGCGTGTAATCCATTCACTTCTTGGTCCGCTTGGCCGATCAGCCCAATCAGGTTTTCCAAAAAGAGTTCCTTCCCAGTCAGAAGTTTGTCTCAGCAAATGGTTCCAGGTTATTTTAGAATTATGTTCTCCTTTAAAAGGCTCAATGAACTTCGATTTTCCAATTTCATCCGATTTCGGCTCGTTATTATCAAATTCCATTAAATGGATAGGGGCCATATATGCATCAACTTTGTCGTTAATATCCCGAATCAAACCCTTGTCATAAGCAATACCAACGGTACTGGATAAAAAGCTTTTTGCAACGCTATGAGTCATATCTACCCGGTACGGCTCTCCCCACTCAGCAACGATATACCCATTTTTGATAATGATACCTGTCTGATCACCACGTTCTTTAAAAGGCCCGATTCCATCACCAAATGGCTCTCTTCCAAAGGTTTGATAGTGGTTTATCTCCATATTCCGTGGGTTTGTTGTCTCCATCGATTTAGCATATTCAATAACCATTCGAATAGAGTCGGCATTAAGCCCAACTTCTTGTGGAGATTTCATTTCCCAATTTCCCCAGGTATCGGGAAAGTAAGTTTGAGCTTGTAAAAGGGGGGAGAAGAGAAAAACTAAAAAGATTGCAGTTTTCATATGCATTTGAGCCTTTATGAGTAGTTAGTTTGATATAACTAACAAAGTAATTATAAAAAGAAGGAGTGTGAAATCACTTTACAAATTGAAAGATGTACTGGCAGAACTTTTGAAGTAATTGGCACATCTCTTCTTTGGGATTACTCTACATTAGTTGTAAAAGGGTATCAGGTGGGCCTACTAATTAGAGGATCATTTATATCTGCCAATCATTAAACACATCAAAAGAAAATGAAAAGGGTCTTAGCACTATTAGTTATTATACTATCCACAGGAGTTACAGATATAAAATCACAAATCTTTGACTATTACGGGCCTAAACCTTTTGGGGAAATTCTGGATGACTCCTTTAATAAACCCTGGACCCCAACTGCGTTGTCAGAAATAGAAAACAGGAAGTACTTTGTTTTACTTAATGCAGAAAATACACATGCAGCAACATTAGATGAAACGGACTTTTCTCTTGAGGTCAGTCTCATTGATGCGGTACATGGAGCGACTTCTACTTATGGATCGTTGATGAGGAGTATTTTCCAAATCGTTGATATAAATACACATCTCGCCAATACTGAGACACCACTGGCTGGTCAATATCGAATGAATCCAATGCTGCATAAATACTTTGGGCTTAATGCTGATACAGACAATTCGGCAATTATTACTGATGGCGGAACAAGGTATATAAATGAAGCAGAGAGGACAGGATATGTATTGGTAGAGTTTGATGGCACAGGGAGCTCAACAACAATAAAGGCTGTAAACCAATGGGTTTATGATGCAGATCAGGATTCGGTGATAGAAGCTGTAGGCTGGACGCCGAAATGGTTGTCCTATAGTGGGACTTCATACACATGGGAGACTGATCAGGGTTCAGCGAGCAACTTTTTTCTTGCAGATGCAAACGACCTGATTGATTTAGAGATTGAGGATGGCTCGGCATTTAATCCAGTTAGCGTATCCTATCAACCCAATGCAACAGCTGCATTACCTGAAGTTGAAGTAATCGAAGAAACAGCTATAGCAACTCAGTTAACTAAAGATTTAGATGAGTTCTTTCATGATCAACTTGGAGCTTCCGAAAGCGCAACAGCTGCCGCAAGTTTAATGCTGGATACGATTGAAAGTACTCTGACTCAAAATAGTGCTGCATTAAGATATCCAAAGGAGTTCTACCTGGCCCTTCGTGAAAATATGCTTTCTCATAAAATCGCGAGTTCAGACATATACGGAGCTAGACTTGGCTATAACACGGTTCCAAATGTGTACTTTACAAATGCATTAGATGATAATGATGTACCTCACCCGTTCATGGTAATAACTGCATATGCAGTTTCTACACGTCCAAACCAGCTGGTAGATGTAAACCGCCCACCAGGTGCTCAACAAGGAGTGGGTTATGCGGAAACCACGGTTACCAGGGATGGAAAGCTTGGAGAGTTCTTAATTAAAATACCTTTAAAAGATTATGGACTAATTGAGAACTTGCTAGATAACGATTTAAGCCCTTACGGTGATTTAGCTTCGGATTTTGATTCAAGCAAAGGTACGACTACTGAAAAAACGGTTTATAATTATGCGGGATTAGCCTCTGTTGGTGTTGCAGTAGATGGAGTTACCATATATCCGGCTCAGAATAATAACCTGAGGTTCGCAGTTGAAGACGGAGAAGTAACCCACTCCGGAATTCACGTTGGGGGAGGGCTTGAACTACACTACCACGCCGATGGTCATGCTTATTCCGGAAATGGAATTAACTTATATAACTTATCTGATTATGAAGGGAATAACCATCCCCCGGTTGTAGGAATAGCTTATGATGGTATTGCACTATTTGGGAAGCATGAAGAATCTCAATCTTCAATGATTGGATACGATATTAGTTTGGATGAATTTGGCGGACATGATCATAGTGACGGGTTTGGCTATCACTATCATGCGCATACACAAAATGTTGAAGCAGCTGAAATTGAGCTAGGTCCCGAAGTAATAAAGAAAGCGACCTTTTTTAACGAACACTTTTTGTTGGTTGGAGCCTGGAAAGGTAATATTAATAACATTCCTGGTTTCGATGAGGGTAAACTCAACCAGCTCAAAGAAGATGATATCGCCCGTTATGTTGGAGCTACTTACGAAGCGGTACAAATATCAAGTGAATTGGACGCCGAGTTACCGCAAAGACTCACTTTAGACCAGAACTATCCAAACCCATTCAATCCTACTACTTCCATTAAGTACCAGCTACCGGAAGCATCAAATGTAAAGCTTCAGGTTTTTGATCTACTTGGAAGAAGCGTAGTAATATTAGTTGATGGAACAGTTAGCGCAGGAGTTCATACCATCGAATTCGATGCATCAGGACTTTCGACTGGAGTGTATATGTATAGATTAGAAACCGGATCAACAACTATTAGTAAGCAAATGATGCTCATAAAGTAGTTTAAGGTGAGAATTTTTATCTCTGAAAAAAATAGATAGTAATAATATCTTTTAGCCATTCACTCATCAAAAACTGTCCATGAAAGTTCTATTCAGCCTGGTACTATGCCTGTTTATTTTTGTCTCGTGTTCAAAAGATTCACCGACCTCATCCGGGGATGGAACTATTCGGGATATTACTTCTTTCGAATTGGTATCTGAAATGGGATCTGGCTGGAACTTAGGCAATAGCTTTGATGCAATTGGAGAAGATGAAACAGTATGGGGAAATCCACATACAACAAGGGCAATGATCGATGAAATTAGTGCTCGTGGTTTTAAGACTATAAGAATACCAATAACATGGGGTTCGCACCTGGGAGCTGCTCCGGATTATATTATTGAACCAGACTGGCTTAGTAGGATAGAACAGGTTGTTAACTATGCTTTGGATAACGATATGTACGTTATTATCAATATCCACCATGATGAATCATGGGTTATTCCAACATTTGATAAAGCATCTGAAGTATCCGATCAACTGGAAAAAGTTTGGACTCAGGTTGCAAATAGATTTATTGATTATGATGAGCATTTAATCTTTGAGACGTTAAACGAACCACGGCATAAAAATACACCTGAAGAATGGACAGGAGGAACCTCTGAGGGAAGGACAGTACTCAATCAATATCATAAGGCTTCTCTGGATGCGATACGAGCAACTGGTGAAAATAATGCATTAAGACATATCATGATTTCAACTTATGCCGCCAGCTCGATACCAATTGCAATGAATGAATTGGTGATTCCAAATGATGATGAGCGAGTCATCATTTCTATTCATAGCTATTTCCCTTATCCGTTCACGCTTGGTGAGTCAGATCCAACCTGGGGTACCGAAGCTGATAAGTTAGGACTAGATGCCGAGCTTGATAGAATGAAGGCAAAGTTTATTGATAATGGAAGGCCTATAGTAATGGGAGAATGGGGTTCAATAAATCAAGATAATTACCAGGATCGATTAACTCACGCAAGGTACTATGCTGAAGCAGCTGCTGAAAGAGGTATAGTTCCGATTTGGTGGGATAACGGAGCTCTTGAAGG